>CAMCFN010000004.1 GCA_945874145.1 Akkermansia muciniphila | reverse complement strand
AGGGAGCCTTTGGTGTAAAAACAAGACCACGCGCGGCGTGCCGAAGCCACGTTGGCGACGCGGATTTCCAAGTTCTTGCGGTTGCCATCCTTTTGCTGCGCCAGATTGATCAGCGTCAGCAGCGTGGACTTGGGCGACTTAAGGCGGTTGATGGCCACGCCCCGGGCGCTGGCCAGCGTGTCAGGCGTGATCCCAGCGAGCTTGAGCGGCTCCAGAATCACACTGGCCGCAGTGGCATCGAAGTCCACAGGCTCCAGCATCCACGGGCTGGCCTGCGAGCCGCCCTTGCCCATCGGGCTGAACGGGATGGCGGGTTGCAAATACGCCTGTCCCGGCAGCGCGCCGAGGTAGAAGGCGCGGCCCTTGCCGGAAGCGTGTGAAATCCAGGCCGGCTGGCCGTTGGCAAACCTGCCCAGCACGGTGGCGGCAGCGGCGGGCGTGAACTCCTCGCGACTGCACAAGGCTTTCACGGTGCGTCCGTCGGTGAGTCTGATCTGGTCCAGCGGCTTCTCGAAAAGCAGTTCGAGTCGGGCGCGGATCGGGCCTTTGAACAATGTGCTGACCTTCGCCGCGCCCCGGCCGAAGACGGCGTCCAGCTCGGTCAACGGCTCGTCGAACTCGTCCTTGCGCGCGGCACCGGCGGTGGCGACCACCGTGCCGCCGGCGGCGACCCACGTCTTGATGGCGGCGGCGGCGCTGCGTTGCAAATTGCGCCCGCAGACGTAGAGCGTGGCGTAATCCTTGAGCAAGCCATCAGCGCAATCGGCCTCGGTCACGAAGTCCACCCGATGGCCGGCGTTGCGCAGCGCATACCAGAGGGCCTTGCGCTCCTCCTGCGAAATGTTCGTCTCCTCGCTGCCGGGAACCACGGCGCCTTGGCTCTTGCCGTTGAGTTCCCACACGTCGCTGGCCTCGCTCAGCAGCACGGCAATCTTGGCTGGTTCGGTGCGCGCGGGGATCAAGTGGTCTTCGAGCAGACCGGCCATGCCGGAGATGGTGCGGAGTGTTTTCCAAATCGGCATCCCCCCGCGATAGGTGACGTAGTTCTCGGTGCTGAAGGCATCGGGGCTGGCCCAGAAGAAATCGAGGTCTTTCACGTTTTGCCCCCACTCCATCACCGCACACTGAAGCAGATACTCCGGCGTGTTGCCGGGCCAGTGCGGCATGCAGTAATACATCATCGGCTGGTTGCGGTAACTCGCGCCTTTGCGCAGGTAGGCGGCCTCGAAATCCACCACGAGGCGCGATCCCTCCGGCTGGCAGTAAGTGTAGTCCTCCGTCCACGCCAGCGTCATCGCCCCGTGCTTGAAGGCCTCGATGAAGGAGGATTGGTGCATCCAGTAAAACGGGTGCATGCCGCCCAGATTGGCCGTGGTGTGGACGTCGCTGCCCAGTTCGTGACGGATGGCGGCGGTCTTGTCCACGAACGACGCGATGCCCTGCGCGGTGCGGAACTCCGCGCTGTGCCAGTAGAGCCGCTTGAGCTTCGCGAGGCTGGCGGGGTTGTCCTGTTGCTCCTTGGGCAACACGCCAATTTGCACGGCGACATTGGCCGACATGGCGGCGAGCGGCTTCACGTCGTCCCAGCTCGCGAGGCCCAGGCGGGCGGGGGTTTCGCCGTGCTTTTTCAAATACTCGCGGAAGGCCTCGACCTTGGCCGGGTTCTTGATGTCCACGGCGGGCAGTCCGATTTCATCGCCGTAGGAGACGTAGTGGAACTGGTTCTCCGCGCCGCCCTCGCGCACCCATTTGGTGATGACCGCAGGGTCCTGCGTGTGATGGTAGCTCAACGAACGCTCAATGATCGAGCCGCGCGCCTTGGCCAGTTCGAGCATCCGGGGAACGGCCTTCGGATTCAGGTTGGCTGGCAACGTGTTCAAACCGACGGCTTCGCGGAAGGCCAGTTCCACTGCCATGTCGGCATCGCCCGCGCCAATGGAGCCGGTGCCGGCGAAGAGGCGAAGCTTCTTAGGAATCGGCCCGAGCCGGGGCGTGTCATCCAGCTCACGCGTCACGGCGCGATAAACATCGGTGAGCTTAAGCGTGTGCTTGACGCCCTCGGCGCGGTGCAAGTCCGGCTGGACGAGCAGCGTGAGCGCGGTTTCGCCTGCGCCCAGCTCGAAGGACTTCACGATCTTCGCCGTGCTCGGACCCGTCGCAAGGTCCACGGCGAACGGCTCGCTGGAACCAGCGGGCTTCCGGGGGCTGCCGGGCTTCGCATCGGGGGCCAGCGCCTGAATGGAATACGGCGACGTGCTCTCCGTGTTCATCGTGGGGCCGAGGTCATACCACGGGGAGGCTTCGCCGGGCGCGATGGGCGTGGGCCAGTCGCCATTCTTGCCGCCTTCGAGCACCTTGCCCGCCGCGTCGTGAAACTTCACCTGCTCGCGATACTGGGCGACATAGTAGTCGTTGGGCCGGTGGCCCCAGTGGTTCCAAACGATTTTGATCGGTCCGGCGGCGGACTTGGGATTGCGGAAGCGGAAATAGACGTGGTTGGCGCGGCGCAACTCATCGAGCAACGGGTAGCGCGGGAACTTCGGTGCGGAGAGCGGTGCGAGGTCGGAGGTGATGAGGATGGCGTCAATGGAACGCGCGCCCTTGGGCTCAGGATTCTTCGCCTTAGCGAGCGTCACGCGGTAACGACCCTTGGCGAGCGTGGCCTCGTAGCCCTCGGCAGCGTCGTGATCCAGTCCCCAGTTCCAGTAGAGGTCGCCGCTGGTGAGCTTGGAGGTGAAGCAATAGTGCTTGGCCGCCTCGCGCAGGCCATAGGTTTTCTGGAAAACTGCCTGGCCGCCAGCCGCTGGCGTGATGCGAATGGCAAAGGCGTAGTTGAAGAACGGCGGACACTCATACTTGGCCCAGACCTTGTAAGTGCCGTTGGTGGGCACCTCGATGTCGGCTGTGACTTCGGCTGGTGCGTCGGTCTCGTCCGCCATGGCATTGCGCAGCCGACTGGCCCAGACGCCGCCAAAAATCATGTTTTGATACAGGTCATGTCCCCAGCGCCCAACCTGCCAGCCCTTGCCCGGGCCGAAACGATCCTGAGCCACGCCCTTCATGTCCTCACACTCGATGATGATGCGGATTGGATCGGGCGCAGGAGGGACAGGCGCGGCGGCCCGGCCAGCGGTGACAAGGCACAACCCGGCGGCCAAACAGGCGAGGAGACTCTTCTTCATAAGGTGACTGGTGCGTTACCGACGGAGTGCTGGGGAATCAATTCACCGGGAACCCAGCACGGAAGAAAGTGTGGCCGCCTCCGCACGCCGGCGGCTACAGCCCGGGCCGCGGCTTACTTCCAATCGTCCGTGCGGAAGGGCGAGGCAGGGAGGCCGGCGCCGTTGTAGAGGTTGCAGGTCGGCCAGTTCTCCCACCCGTAACGCGCGGCGACGGGTTGCTTCACGTCGGTGCTGGAAACGATGACCTTGTCACCTTCGATGCGCGCACGAGCGGACTTCCACTGCTTGTCCTCACCGGCAACGACGAAGCCCTTCAACTCGCCCCCCTTGGCCACCAGACCGCCGTCCGTGTGCTTGAAGCTCAACAGCACTTCACTGCCGCGCACCTGATGCCTAGCGGGCAGCGGCCCGCTGGTGGCGATTTTTTGCCCATACACGGTGCCGAGCGCCCAGGCGGCGAGCCGCCGTCCCACGTCCTGTTTGTTCTTGGGATGGATGTCCTTCTCCTCGCCAATGTCGATGGTGATGGCCATGCCGGTGCCCTTGAGCGCCAGCGTCTTGAGCATGGCTTCGCGCACAGCCGGCCAATCGCGGCCCGCACCGCCAAAGTTCGGCAACTGCACCCACGCGAACGGAAAGTCGTAGCCCCAGCGTGCGCGCCAGTCGTTGACCAACAGGGTGAGCTGCGCCTGATAGAACGGAGCCTTGTCCGGCGTCGAGTTCGCCTCGCCTTGATACCACAGCGCGCCGCGGATGGCGTAGGGAATGAGCGGGGCAATCTTGCCGTTGAAGAGGCCGCCCACGTTGCCCTTCCGCTCGTTCAACGCCACCGGATCGCGCGGGGCCTTCGGCGCAGGCTTGCCCTCAGCCTTCGCCTTCCTCGCAGCTTCCTTCCACTTGGCCTGATCCTGCTCAAACTTCGCCTTGGCCTTGCCGGGATCGAAATCCTTCGTGGCCTGTTTCTGCCCCTCAAAGAATCCCTTCAACTCCGGCGATGCCTTCTGGGCCTCGGGCGCAATCCACGACTCGATGGGCGTGCCACCAACGGAGGAATTGATGAGCCCTACGGGCACCTTGAGCGTGCGCTGAATCTCCCGTCCGAAGAAGAACGCGGTGGCGGAGAACCGCCCGACGGTCTCGGGAGAACACACCACCCACTCGCCCTTGCCCTCGGTCTGAGCCGTGGTGGCTGCTCCGGAAGACTCGATGAACATGCGAACCTCGGGGAGCTTCGCCGCCACCTGCTCTTGCTCGTAATCCTTTGCGCGGTTCACGGTCATCGCCATGTTCGACTGACCGGAGCCCAACCACACCTCGCCCACGAGCACGTCGGAGAACGTCACGGTGTTCTTCCCTTTCACCGTCAATGTGTGCGGACCGTCGGCGGCCAGCTTGGTGAGCTTCACCGACCACTTGCCATCCGCACCGGCCTTCGTGTTCGCGGTCTGACCCGCGATGGCCACGGTGACTTCCTCCCCCGGCGCAGCGGTGCCCCAGACGGGAACAACAGTGTAGCGCTGGAGCACCATGTGGTTGCCAAAGATGGCGGGCAGCTTCACGTCTGCGCGCGCGGTGGCGGCAAGTGAAAGCAAAGCGGACGTGACAACAAGCAGGGTGAGGCGTTTCATGGGGGGAAGCACTGAACTGGAATCTTCGCATGAATGGACTTCGCCCGGCATCGCTTGGTTACAAACCACAGACCCTCGCCCTGCCCGCTCGCTGGGCATGGCTCCTCGCCCTCGCGTTGGGCGTGCTGGCGGCTTCCACCCGGGCGGCGGAGCCCAAGCGCCTGCTGATCATCGGGCAAGGGCCGGATGGCCACCCGCCGGGCACGCACGAGTTCATGCCGGGGGCGCGCATTGTGGAGCGGTTGCTAAAACCCTTCCCCGCCGTGCAGTCGACTATCGTGCGGGCCGACGAGCCTTGGGCGGATGGCCCAGCCTTGCTGGACAAGGCCGATGGCGTCGTCCTGCTGGTCACGCAGGGCGCGCAGTTCATGCAGATGAACCCTGCGCGCCACGAGGCCTTCAAGCGGCTCGCAGCTCGCAAGGGCGGGTTGGTCGCACTGCACTGGAGCGTCGGGGCGAAGGATGAGAAATACATCCAGGGCCAGCTCGAACTGCTCGGAGGAACGCGCGGTGGCCCGCAGCGCAAATACAAGGTGCTTGAAACCGATGTCACCGTGGCCAGCCCGCAGCATCCGGTGGCGAGCGGCCTCCGGAACTTCCGCGTGCATGACGAGTTTTACTACCGGCTCGACCTGCAACGCGGCGCACCGGGCTTTACGCCGCTGCTCACCGCGCGGGTGGAGGACAATGACGAGGTGGCCTGCTGGGCCTGGCAGCGGCCGGATGGCGGTCGCTCCTTCGGCTACGTGGGCATCCACTTCCACATCCATTGGGGCCGCGAGGATTATCAACGGCTCGTGACGCAAGGCGTGCTGTGGACGCTCGATCAGCCGATTCCCAAGGACGGGGTGAAGGTGGGCGTCGAGCCCGAGGTGCTGGCGATCAAGCAATCCGAAAATCTGGTCAAGCCGGCGAAGAAATGATGCGGCGGCGGTTGCCGCCACGGCCTACGGCAGCCGCTCGCCGCGAGCAAGCTCCAGCAGGCGATACCATTCCTCGCGCGTGAACTCGAAGCGCGGGGCGTTGACCGCGTCGCGAATTTTCTCGGGCTTGGTGGAGCCGACGATCGGCACGATGCCGGCGGGATGCTTGAGGAGCCACGCCAGCGCAAGACTGCCCCGGGTGGCCCCCCGCGCGCGGGCCATGAGATCCAGTTCCACCACGATGCGCTCCACGCGATAACCTTCCTGGCTCGGCAGGAGCCGCCGCGCGCCCTCGGCCAGCAAGCCGCCCGCCAACGGGCTCCATGCCATGGGCGTGATGTGCTCGGCGAGGCACTGATCCAGCGTGCCGTCCGTGAAGCAGTTGAGGTTCGCGAGGCTGATTTCCACCTGGTTGGTGATGAGCGGAAAGGCCAGCGCGCGCTGCAAAGCGGTGAGCTGCGACGGCCGGAAATTGCTCACGCCAAACTCCCGCACCTTGCCTTGCTGGCGCAACTGGGTGAAGGCGACGGCGACCTCCTGCGGATTCATCAGCCAGTCGGGGCGGTGCAGTTGGTAAAGGTCAATTGTCTCCACCCCCAGCCGGCGCAGCGACTGCTCACAGCTCCAGGTGATGTGCGCGGCGGAGAAATCATAGCGGACCGGGGCCTCCAGCAGCGGCTCCCCGGCGAGGCGAATGCCGCACTTGGTGGCAATGCACACGCGTTCCCGCATGCCCGAAACTTCGCGCAGCACGTCGCCAAACGCCTTCTCCGCCCGGCCCGCGCAGTAGATGTCCGCGTGGTCGAACAGCGTGTAGCCCGCCTCGTAGGCCGCGAGGATGGCATTGCGGCCGATCGTGCGCCCGGCCTCTTCGGTGTCCGCGATGCGCCAGCAGCCATAGGCGAGCCGGCTGACGCGGAGGGAACTGTTGCCGAGCAGAATCGTGTTCATGTTGCGGGGAGGGGAAGGGAATCGAGTGAAAATTGGTAGTGCGAAGTTGTTCGTCCGTCAGCGCAACTGGGCCCGCAACCATTCTGGACGATCAGTGGTGATGCCGTCGGCCCCGGCGGCCAGCAGCTTCCGCGCGATTTCGACATCGTTGACGGTCCACACGTAGAACTTCAGCCCCGCCGCGTGGGTCTGTTTCACGAACGCGGCATCGAGCGGGCCTTTGAAGGCGAGGTTGAGGCCATCCAGCCCGGCGGATTTGGCTTTCGCAATCAACGACTCCGGCGTCGGCGACCACGCGCCCGTGGCCTTGTCCTGCTTGAAACTCGAGAGAAACAGCACGGGGATCTTGGGGAAGAGCTTTTTGGCCTCCGCGCACACCGGGTGGCTGAAGCTGATGATGACGAGCTGCGACGCGGGCTTGCCAGACACCTTGAGGTCGCGCTCCAGCTCGGGCAGCACCTCGGGACCACACTTGATTTCGATGACCAGACGCTTGCCGGCAGGGATAAGCGCCAGCACCTCGGTGAGGGTGGGCAGTTTCTCGCCCTTCCACTTCGGGTCTTTCCAGGAGCCGGCTTCGAGCGCGCGCAACTCGGCCAGTGTGCTCTCGGGAATTTTCTTCGCGATGCCGGTAGCGCGTTTGGTGTCCGTGTCGTGGGAGACGATGATTTTGCCGTCCTTGGTCAGCCAGATGTCCAACTCGACCGCGTCAGCCTGCTGCTGCCAGCCGAGCTTGAAGGCGGCGAGCGTGTTTTCCGGCGCATCGTGCGAAGCGCCCCGGTGCGCGATGATGTCCACGGCGGAAGTCTTGGCGACGAAGCCGAGCAGAAGCAAAAGCAAAGCGGTCAGTTTCATGAGGGTGAGTTTAACCACGGATGGACAGATGAACACGGATTTGGTGGCCGACAGTGCGAGGTGAGGATGGAGGGGGGCCTGTCATGCGTCCGGCCTCTTCGGTGTCCGCGATGCCATCGGCCAGCCGGCTGGTACGGAGGGAACTGTCGCAGAACCGAAACGTGCTCAACCGGGGGAGGTTAAGGCAGCCCAGTCCGATGGCTTTTGATCGCTTAATCAACTCCTCCGCTGTGGGCGACCATGCGCTGGTGGCTTTGTCCTGCTTGAAGCTGGCCAGGAACAGCACCGAAATTACAGGAAGAGCTTCTTCGCCTCCACGCACACGTCGTGTTTGAAGCTGATGATGACAAGCCGCGCCGCGGGCTTGCCGGCGGGAAGGGCGGCGAGCGCTCAGTCCCGCTGAATGGTAAACAGTCGCGTGATATTGTTGGTCCACTTCAGGCTGGAGACGTGGCCGTCAACCCAGTTCAAGTTGGCCGTGCCGGAGCGCGGGCCTTGCGACAAGCCCATACCCGTCGGCACCGGCCGGGTGTATTGATTTCCCATGCTGCTCGTTTCGTAGCCGCCATTGTGCCGGTAGAGAGTGGTGTTGATGCCTACGGGGAAAGTGGCGAGGTTGTCCTGATAGTTGACCGCGTTGTAGCCGTCAGTGTCGGCGTGGATCTGGGTGTCCGTGGGATCATCAATCGTGGCGAAACGCACCGCCGCGTTCGGCAACTGGGTCAGGTAGCGGTTTTGCCCGTAACAAATCCCCAAGCTCGTGATGAAGCCGGCGGTGCTCTGCGAGGCGATCGGCTTGAAGCCCGGACACTCGAAAACCTTGCCGGCTCGTCCGGCCGCTAGGTCGCCTGCTTTGCCAGCGTAGTAGCCAAGCGACCGATACCAAATGTTCGAGGTGCCGATGACCGCGGCCGTCCCGTAGGTGATGGGAGTGATGTCGTCATAGTCTTGGCCATAAAGCATGGCGGCCATCGCCAGAGTTTTGAGGTTGTTCCTGCAGGCAAGATCGTGGGCCTTGGATTTGGCTTTCCCCAATGCCGGCAGAAGCATCCCCGCCAGAATCGCGATGATGGCGATCACGACGAGGAGTTCGATGAGAGTGAAGGCACTGCGGGCGGGGCGGGGCGAGGCTGTGTTCATAAGAGTTGTTGCGGGTCTTTGACAGTTAATTGCGCGCCGCCGTGTATTGTAGCGCAGACATCCACGTGTGCAAGCGAGTTACAGGGAGGTGGAGATGGCAATCGCGAATCCCGATGCGACCGTCGGCTTCATCCCTCGCGCCGTGGGCGCACGCCGCGCTCCCGCTGGTCCAAGGCCGAGAGCCTCACACAAGCTAGCCCGGGGCGTTGCTCCCTCGGAGCGCAAACATCGGAGTTCGGATTCAGTTCTCACTCTCCCGCTTTCTTACCTGCGCGCTTTCGGCCAGTCGCACCAACCGCTCAGCCCCGGCCACGTAGGCGGAGCGGTTGGCGAGGAGGGCGTCGTTATGGTCGCCGCCGATTTCGACGAACGCCTTTGGCTCACGCGCGGCAGCGAAGTTCCGCTCGCCGTGACCGAAGCGAATGGTGGTGTCCGCCCGACTGTGCATGACGACGACCGGACACTTGAGATGCGGCAGGCGGCTGTGCGTGTCGTATTTGATGCGGCTGATGAGTTTCACCGGCAGCCAGGGGAAAACCTCTGCGCCAATGTCCGGAATGCTCGTGAAGGTGCTTTGCAGCATGAGGCCGCCGACGTGTTCGGTGGCGGCGACGTGGCTGGCGATGCCACCCCCCAGCGACTCGCCCCAGACGAGGATGTGCTCCGGCGCAAAGCCGCGCGTGCGGAGCCACTGGTAGGCTGCCTCGGCGTCGGTGTAAGTGCCGGCTTCGCTCGGCTCGCCGTCGCTGCGACCGTAGCCACGGTAGTCGAAGGTGAGGAGGTTGACGCCGGTTTCGAGAATCGCGCGGTAGTAGCCGGGACGCGAGGTGAGGTTGCCGCCATTGCCGTGGCAGAAAAGCATCACGAACTTGGCGCGAGGCGAGGACTTTTCCGCTGCGAAGAACCAGGCGTGGAGGCGCACACCGTCGGCTGTCTTCAGCCAGACGTCCTCCGCAGGGCGGCCCACGTCGTCGGGCGTGTATTCCGAGTCGCGGGTCGGATGATAAACTTGGCTGTGCTCGAAGCGGTAAAGCATCAGGGCGACCACCAGCAGTCCCAGCAAAGGCACGAGCCAGCGGCGGGCTTTCTTAACGCGGGCGGGGAGCGGGTGCAAGGCGAAGGCTCACTTCGCCGCCAGCGCCTTCTCGATGGCCTTCACGAGCGCCGCGTCATCCGGCTCGGTGCCGGTGTCGAAGCGCGCGACGAGCTTGCCGTCGCGGCCCACGAGGAATTTGCTGAAGTTCCAAGTCACGCGGCCGGGGTGCGGGGAGTCTTTGCCGGTGAGCGCGGTGAAGAGCGGGTGCTGTTCAGGCCCGTCGGCAATGTGGACTTTGGCAAAGAGCGGGAAGGTGACTTTGTAGTTCGTGGTGCAGAATTCCTTGATCTCGGCCGGGCTGCCCGGCTCCTGCGCGCCGAAGTCGTTGCAGGGGAAGCCAAGCACCGTGAAACCGCGCGGACCGTATTGCTTGTGGAGCACTTCGAGACCGCCGTATTGCGGGGTGGCCCCACACTGGGAGGCGACGTTGACGATGAGGAGCGCCTTGCCGGCATAGGCCTTCAGCGAGGTGTCCTTGCCGTTGATATCCTTGAGCGGGATGTCGGCGAGCGGCTTGGACTGGGCGGCAGCGAGCTGGGTGAGCACGGCGAGGATGAGCGTGAGCGCGAGTTTCATGGCGGGAGAGTAGCGCATGGAGCGCAGGTGTCCAACCTGCACAAGCCGCCTGCGAAAGGGAGACGCGAGCACGCCGGTTGAACACCGGCGCTTCGTTCACAAACTGCCGCAGAACTGCTCGACGACGCGTTTTAAATCGTTGGCCTCGACCTTGACGATGCCGAGTTCGCGGCGGGCGCTGTCCGGGGCATCGCTGGCGTGGGCGGCGTTGACCATGATGTTCGAGCCAAACTCGCGGCGGATGGAACCGGGAGGAGCCTTGGCCGGGTCCGTGGGGCCGAGCACGTCGCGGATTTTGGCGACGGCGTTCTGCCCTTCGTAAACCAGCGCGATGCACTTCTCGGTGCCAGGTTCGGCGAGCTGGTCCGGCGAGCATTCCGACTCCGAACGACCGCACATGAAGCGCACGATGTTGTCAAACTGGTTGTCGCCAAAGACGGGGCCGAGGATGTCGGCGAGCTTGGCCTCGGCTTCCGGCGGGATGGTGAAGCCGATGCTGGGATCCTTTTCGAGGACGGCCTTGGCCTTGGCAGCGATCACCCCCTTGAGCTTGGTGCGGAGGAAGTCCTTCACCGGGCCGTAAAACTCCATCGCCTGCGCCGTGCTCATGTGGAGCACGCGGATGCCGACGATGTAAAGGCCGGTGCGGCTGAAGAAGTCGATGACGTTGCCCGGGCGGCCGGTGGCAAAGCGGAAATTGTCCGGCTTGATGAGAACCAACGTGCGCTCCACCGGCACATCGGTGGGATGCTCGACGCAATCATCGAGGATGCCGCCATCGGCATCGGAATAACGCGCCCAGAGCTTGAGCTTCTGATTGGCCTCGTCGGCATTCGGCGCGGCGAGCACGGCGGGCTCGAAGTAGCGCACCTGCCCGTGCTCATCGAGAACGTAGTCCCCGAACGTGTCGCGGATGGTTTCACCCGTGCGGCTGGTGTGGCTGATGTTGCCGACCACCGCGCGGATCTTGCGCACGGCGTCCTCGCCCTTGAACAGGAGCATCATGCACCGGCGACGGCGGCCGGACTTCGGGTCCGGCCCCAATTCACGAACGATGTAATCGTGGATGAGCTGCTGCACGCCCCGGTCCTGCGGGTCCGCCGCCGAGATGACCACCTTGGAGTATTCCTCGACCAGCTCCTGCCGCGCGCCAAAGAGGCGGGCGGCGACGAGTTCCAAACCCGTGCGGCTGATCAACCGGGCCAAAATGCCGCCAGTGCGGGATTTGGCCAGGGTGTAAGGCGTGACAATGACGTAGGCAAGTTGCTGGGCCATGAGAATTGGGGGGAAATAACCGACCGATCAGGCTGCGGGTGGAGTGGCAGCGGGCGGCTCCGAAGCCGACGGGGGAACGGCCGAGGCAGCCGCCTTGCCACCCAAAATCTTGAACATCACCGTGCCGCAGGCGGGGCACCGACCCTTGATGGCCTTGCGCCCGTTCTTCATCACCTCTTCAACGCCGTCGGTGATTTCCTTCTTCGCCTTGCATTTGACGCAATAACCTTCGGCCATGAGAGCTTTCCGCCGGACGTGCGACACGCAGCCTAGCAGTTATTAGAAAAGCCTACGGGCCGCTGAAGCCAAGCGTCAACCGTGAAATCCGCTGCGGCACCGCGTGCTACAAGCTGATTTGGCTTTCCAGCCCGACCCGCAGGCGGTGTTATCGCGACATGTCCACGCCCGCCATTCAGACCACCGTCGTCGGCAGTTATCCGGTCCCGGCGTGGCTCGCCGCCTTCCCCACGGCTAACGCGTTGCGCGATGCCATCCTAGTGGTGCTCAAGACCCAGGAACTCGCCGGGTTGGACGTCATCGCGGACGGGGAGCTGTCCCGGTTTGATGTGAATCACCCCGAGACCAATGGGATGATCGACTATTTTATCCGGCCGATGACCGGCATCGACCCGGGTCTGTCGCGCGAGGAGTTGTTCAAGTTCCGGTCGGCACCCGGCATGAAGTTCCGCACGCAGCCGGCCGGCGTGGTGCGGGCTCCGGTGGGCGAAGGCACGCTGAACCTCCCGGCGGCCTGGCAGGCGGTGAAGGGGCTCACTTCCCGGCCGCTGAAGTTCACGCTGACTTCGCCCTACATGCTGGCCAAGACGCTGGTGAACGTGTTTTACCCGGATACCCGCGCGCTCACCATGGCCCTGGCCGAAGTGCTGCGCCGGCAGGTGGCGGATATTGACGCCGCCGTCGTGCAGGTGGACGAAGCCAATCTCACCGGGCACCCGGAGGACGCGGACTGGGCGCACGAGCCGATCAACCACGTCCTCCAAGCGGTGCGCGGGCAGAAGGGGCTGCATCTCTGCTTCGGCAACTACGGCGGGCAGAGCATCCAGAAAGGATATTGGCGCAATCTCCTGCCCTTCCTCAACCGCCTCGACGTGGATCATCTCGTCTTGGAATTTGCCCGGCGAGGCTACGACGAGTTGGAGGTGTTCCGTGAGCTTCGCCCCGGCATCGCCCTGGGCCTCGGGGTCGTGGACATCAAGGACAACGAGGTCGAATCGCCTGATCTCATCGCCGCCCGCCTTGCCCATGCCGTGAAGGTGCTGGGAGCCGAACGCGTGCGCTGGGTGCATCCCGACTGTGGATTCTGGATGCTCTCCCGCAGCGTGGCGGATCGCAAGATGGCGGCGTTGGTGGCGGGCCGGGACAAGTTTCTTGGCCTTGGCTGAACCCACGGGGCATGGCTTCAGACCGGAGCAGCCGACGGGCTGCATGGCTCCGTGGTCCGCCCGCCAGAGTCGGTCCCTCAGCTTGTCACACTCACCAAACTCAGAACCGCCGCTTGACCTTTCTCTGCCGCCCGGCATAGTGCGCGGCCCGGCAGATTCCCGCGCCCGGTGACCGCCTGCACTTCCGTTGGCTTTCGCTGCGTGGGTTGGTCACTTGCACTATGGACACGCCGGTAACAGCTTTTGATATGCAGCACATTCGCAACATCGCCATCATCGCGCACGTGGACCACGGCAAAACCACGCTCGTGGACTGCCTCCTGAAACAATCCGGCACGTTCCGCGCCAACCAGCATGAGTCGTCGGAAGAGCGCCTGATGGACTCGATGGACCTTGAGAAGGAAAAGGGCATCACGATCAAGGCCAAGAACGCCGCGTTCAAATACAAGAACTACCACATCAACATCGTGGACACTCCGGGCCACGCCGACTTCGGCGGCGAGGTGGAGCGCATCATGAACATGATCGACGGCGTGCTGCTCGTGGTGGACTCCACCGACGGCCCGCAGGCGCAGACGCGCTTCGTGCTGCGCAAGGCGCTCGAAGCCGGGGCCAAGCCCATCGTGGTCATCAACAAGATTGACCGCGCCAACGCCACGCCCAAAAAGGTGCTGGATTTGGTGTTCGAGCTGTTCATGTCGCTCAACGCGACCGACGAGCAACTGGATTTCCCGTTCATCTACTGCTCGGCCAAGGATGGTTACGCCAAGGTCGAACTCGAACACGTCAGCGGCACGATGGAGCCGCTCTTCGACGCCATCGTGAAGCACATCCCGCCCCCGCGCGCCAAGGCCGGCGACGGCTTTCAGGTGCTCGTGGCGAACTTGGATTACTCCGATTACCTCGGCCGGATCGCCTTCGGCAAGATCGTCGAGGGCAAGGTGAAGGTAGGCGAGCCCGCCATCTGCCGCCACGGCGACGGCCGCATTACCAAGGGCAAGATCACGATGATCTTCCACTTCGAGGGCATGAAGCGCATCGAGGTGCAGGAGGCGCACGCCGGTGACATTGTCGGCCTCACCGGCTTCGAGGATGTCTTCATTGGCGAAACGATTTGCGATTCCGAGGCCCGCCCGGCCATTCCCTACATCCCGATTGATCCGCCGACCATTCAGATGGAGTTCGCGGTCAACGACGGCCCGCTCGCCGGCCAGGACGGCAAGCTCGTCACCGCGCGCCACATCTGGGACCGCCTCGTTAAGGAAATCCGCACCAACGTCGCCCTGCGCATCGCGCAGACGAGTGACCCGAAGATCTTCGCCGTCTCCGGCCGGGGCGAAATGCAGATCGCCATCCTCGTCGAGCAGATGCGCCGTGAAGGCCACGAAGTCCTCGTGTCCCGGCCCGAGGTGCTCTGGAAAAAAGGCCCGGACGACACCTCCCTCGAACCCATCGAGAAGCTCTACGTCGAAATCCCGAATGAGAATCTCGGCGCCATCATGGAGACGCTCTCCACCCGCAAGGCGCAGATCACCAACATGAATCACGTCGCCAACACGGTGTCCGTCGAGGCGCTCGTGCCCATGCGCGGCCTGATCGGCTTCGAGACCGACCTCGTGAACATGACCAAGGGCATGGGCGTGATGAGCCACCTCTTCCACGAATACGGCGAGGACCGCGGCGAAATCCCCGCCCGCAAGAACGGTTCGCTGGTCTCGATGGACAACGGCGAAGCCACCCCCTACGCGCTCAACATGGTGCAGGAACGCGGCAAGCTCATGGTCGAGCCCGGCGACGCAATTTATGTCGGCATGATCGTCGGCGAAAACGCCCGCGACACCGACCTCATGGTCAACCCGGTGCGGGAAAAGAAGCTCAACAACATGCGGTCCGGCGGCGACGGCAAGGGCATCCAGCTCGCGCCGCCCATGAAGCTGAGTTTGGAGCGCGCCCTCGAATACATCGACGTGGATGAATACGTCGAGGCCACGCCCAAGAATCTTCGCCTCCGCAAGAAGGTGCTTGATGAGAACGCCCGCAAACGGTCGGAGAAGGCGCGCTCGATCAAGTTTATCGAGGCGTGATAGGTGGAGCGCCGGACTCCGACCCGAGCGTTGTGATTCCGTTACGAAACTGCCCGCGAGCACGCCGGGGCGGAGACCGGCGCTCCGCTCACAACAACCCGCGCTCGTCCAATTCCTCCTCACTCAACCCGAGGTAGTGGCCCAGTTCGTGGCCGTAGGTGACGCGGACTTCATCGAGAAACACCTCCTCATCTGCTCCGGAAAAGTCCCACAGGTTATCCAGGAACAGGATAATTTGCGGCGGCAGTGGCAGGGGCCCGCCCTCCCCATGCGGAAAGTCTTCGCCCACGAAAAGCCCCAGCGTGTCCGGGGTGACTCCATCGGTCAGCAGATCCTCGCTGGGCACCCGTTCGTAAAGCACGGGCAGCGACTCGGCGCGGGCACGGAGTTCCGCCGGCAGATCCGCAATCGTGGCGCACACCTCCTCTTCCGCCAGGACGGTTAGCCGATCCCACGGAATGGGCGTGCGGGGGGAGTGTGGCGTCACGGGTTTTGAACCCGTGCCCGGGACTTGGAGAATTGCTCCAGCACCGCTGGGTTGTGCTCAAAAAATTCCGCCAGATCCGCCAGGCACGCCACCGTGTCGGGGCTGAGATGATGTTCGATACCCTCGATGTCGGCCTGCTGGGTGGCCGGGTCCAAACCGAGGAGGGAAAAGAATCGTGAGAGCGTGGCGTGCCGTTGCCGAATGCGGCGGGCTACGACAAGACCTTTTTTTGTCAGGGATAGCCCAGGTCCTCGGCGATACTTCTGGTAGTTGAGGTAACCCTGTTCGGCAAGCTTCTGAACCATGCTGGTGACGCTGGCCTGGCTGACGTTGAGCGAGGAGGCAATGTCCGCAACACGCGCGCACTGCTTCTCCTCCATCAACTCATGGATACGCTCCAAGTAATCTTCCGCGCTCTGGGTGGGGCGCGACGGCGTGGCGGCGGGCGGCATGTGGCGGGCAACTAAACACACGGCTCAGGGTGAAGGCAAGCGTGCGACACACAAGCCGTATTGACTCACGGCTAAATGTTACCGGGAGCTGGGGACCGTCAGGTCTTCGTTGACTCACGATCCAAGTTACCCAACGCAGTGAAGAATCTCCCCAGCTTGGCCTCAATGCTTTTCTTCAGCTCGTAGGGATCCAACCCAGCGTGTTGTGCCCGCAGCCTGGCCTTCGTCGCCTCCGGGAGGTCCGGGCTCGCCAGCAGCCGCTCATAGGGCGTGCGCGGGGTCGGCTCGTAGACCCGCTTGGTCTTGCCCTCCTTCTTCTCACGCTTCAGGAGCTTGAACGTCGGCTTGAAGTGGTTGGTGAACTGGCTCCATTCCTTGGCATACAGCTCGTTCATCAGCGGCACCAGCTCAGGATGGCCGAAGCGCTCGTGGCCAAAGCGCTGCCGAACATGCGTCCAGTTCTTCTGCTCGCAGTGCGCATTGTCGTCTTGCGGTAGGCCCGGCTGCGCGTCCAAGGCAGCTGCATCGGCCGCCCCGTCAGGTGCCGGTGCAGCGCCCAGTTGAGGAACTCGCCCCCGTTGTCGGTGTGGAAGTTCTTCATCTCATAGGGCACCACCAGCTCCAGCTCCAGCTCCTGCACGAGCACGGCCTCGGCACTCTTGTTCCAGACGGCGCGGTTCTCCGTCCACCCGCTGTAAAGCTCGGTGAACGTGAGGGAATTGACATAGTCACCACTCCGTGGAGTCGTCGCAATGCGCCACGGTGTCGGCCTCGACGGAGCCGGGCCGCGTGGTGTCGGGCGGCCCCCCGCGGGTGGGCACAGACTGGCGCAGCGGCAGCGTGCCGGGCCGCGTGGTGGGGAGGCCCTTCTTGGGATGCTGCACCCGAGCGGGCCGCAGGAGCCGGTCGATCTGCGCCGGACTGATCTGGAGGAGTTTTTCCTTAAAAGCCTCAGACAAGGGTGCGGTGCGCCGTTGGTGATGGGCCAGCCAGTGGGGCAGCGCCGCCTTCAGGAGTTTGCTGCAGGGCTGCTCGCTGGCCAGCCAGATGGCCTTGAGCACAGGCAGCACCTGCGCTGGCTCGTAGGTGCGCTTGGGGCCCGAGCGTTTGAGCGGCCCAGTGGGCATGGGACGGTTCAGCAGCCGCAGGGCGGCCTTGCGATGATAGCCGCAGGTGGCGCAAAACTCATCGAGGATGCGCGACTTGTGCGGCCGACCGGCGCGGCCGTAACGGCCGTGAATGCGGGCCAGGGCCTCGCGTTTGGCGGACAGACTCATGTTCGGGGCTTGGGTAACCACGAATCTGAGTCAACGTATCGTCGGACACCTCGTCCAACTCCCCGCCCCGGTAACATTTAATCTGAGTCAACTCGCAAGCCAGCGGCTGGGCAGGTATAAGTTTGAGACCCGGCCGCTCAAGTGCTAAAAGGCCGCATGGCATTGATCTTGTCCCCTGTTGAAACCCGCATCCTCGGCTGCCTGATCGAGAAGGAGCGCACCACGCCGGATGTTTATCCGCTCTCACTCCTTGCCGTGACCACGGCGTGTAACCAGTCCACCAACCGCGATCCCGTGGTGCATTTCAGCGAGCAGGAAGTCGCCCTCGGTCTGGATGACCTGCGCGGCAAGCAGCTCGCCACGAAAGTGTGGGGTGCAGGCGCACGCGTGGAAAAGTTCCGCCACAATCTGTTGAGTGTCTTTGAGTTGAATCCCGGCGAAGTAGCCCTGCTCTGCGTGCTCCTCCTGCGCGGCCCGCAAACGCCCGGAGAACTGCGCATCCGCACCGAGCGCCTGCACCCGTGCGAGTCCATCGCCGAGCTGGAGACCGCCCTCGCGGCGCTCGCCGCCGGAGATGCCCCGCTGGTGCGCATGCTCGAACCCCGCCCCGGACAGAAGGAGCGGCGCTTTGTGCAACTGTTGTCCGGGGAACCGGGGCTGGAAGATCCATCCGTCCCGTTCACGCCATCGGTTGCCCCGCCCGCACCGACGCCGGGTAGGCTGGAAAATCTGGAAAGCGAAGTCGCCACGCTAAAGGCCACCGTGGCCGAATTGCAGGCAGAATTCCTCCGCTTTCGAAAACAGTTCGAGTAAGCGGAACCCCAGACTTCACGCATCCAGCGGAAACACCGGACGGCGCAAGCGGCGGTAGGGCAGTGCGCGCACGTTGCTCGTGCAAGGGCCGGGCGTGTCCACCCAGAGCATCCGCGCGGCGATTGGATCGTAGGCCCGACGGTGCGCCACGGCAGCCTTCACCCCAATGAAGGAAAAATCCTTCGGCTCCAAACCTTGACTGCGCCACTGGCCGAGGTCGAACGGCGGCGTCTTGCGACTCGTGAGCAGCAGCGTCACCCCAGCGTGCCGCACCAATGCGCATGGCCCCATGTTAAACGCGTCGCCCGCCATTGAGGCGAGATGGCTTTGCTTGTCCTCCAGTTGGAACAGGCCGTTGCGGCGGGACAATAGTTCCACCTCCAGCACGAGCGGCCCCGCGTCCAACCGGCTGCCCTTCCCGCCGATTGGCAGGGTCACGCGCGCTCCGACCGCGATCGAGGCCAGTCGCGCAACCGCCTCCGGATCGTTGATGGCAACCGCGCAGTCGGGAAGCTGGTGTCGAAGCAGGGAGCGCAGCAAACCGGTGCCATCGCCGGGCGCGCCGCCGCCGATGTTGTCGGACGGCTCGACGAGGACGGTGAGTCCGGGCGGAGCGGGCAGCAGTCGGGCCAGCACTTCGTCCACAGGAGCTTCACTGACATTGCCCAACGCCTGAGTGCGAAGTGCCAGCGTGGAAAGTTCAGCCAGCGCGGCGCCGGCCTCGGCGTCGCTGCCGGTGGTGACCACGGAGAAACTCACGCCCGTATCCGGCGTGTCCGCGAAGGAGAATCCAGCCACGACATTGGCCGCCCAGAGGTTGGGGTTCGTTTCCAACCGCCGCGCCAACGCCTCCAGCTCCCGCATCGGTTCACTCGCCGTGCCGGTGCCGGTGGGTGGCCAGATCACCGGGACGGAGGCAAAACAGAGGCGCGGGAGCTGCCTGGTTTCAAAGCAGCGTTGGAGCAACGCGGCGACCCGCTGCGCGGACTCGCGACCATCGGTGTGCGGATTCTCGCGGTAAGCCACGAGGCAGTTGGCGTGTTCCGCCATGCGCGCGGTGAAGTTGGCGTGCAGATCGAAGACGCCGAAGATCGGCACCCGCTCCGCTCCGGGCAATGCACGCAAGCGGGCGAGCAGCTCACCTTCCACATCCGGCAGCGACTCGGAAACCATCGCTCCGTGGAGCACCAGGTAGATGCCATCGACGCCGCGCGCCAGCTCCGGCTCGGCGTGTTTGCAAAACTCGCACCAAAACCGTTCGACCACTTCGTCCTTCACCAAGGCACTGGGCGAGGCGCGGAAGTCGGCCGTCGGCAGCACGGTCCAGCCGAAGCGTTGGGCGGATTCCAAGACGCCCCCCAGCGGCGAGGCATCGCCGGTGCAGGCAAGCAGTTTAGCGCCGCGCCGCACCTCGAAGTCAGCAAGGCCGGTGGTCCCGTCGAGGAACGTATGGGTTTCGTGGAAGAGACCGCCAATGAGCACGCGCTTGGACATGAGCTGAAAAAGTTGCCCGTCCGCTCAGGGTTTGGCCGCCGATTTGGCACGCTTGGCGTTCCACTCGTAAGTGCGTTCGGCCGGGGCGACGCCGGAGAGGATCTTGCCCTTGATCTGATCGCCCGTGACCTTGCCTTGATAGCGAGAGGTGAATTTCACGCCACCATACTCGCGCGGAATTTCAAACGTGAGCTGGCCGTCCTTGAAGCGGCCCTTCTCAATCACCGTCACTAGCTCCTGCACTTTCACGGTGCCAGTGACTTTTTCACCTTCCTGCTTTAATTCAGCGGTGAAATCCACGGATGTGTCCAGCGAGACGTCGAGCGTGTAAGTCCAAGTGCCGGCCACCGTGGGATTAGCCGCAGGCTGGGCGGTGGCGGAAAGCGCGCTGAGAAGGACCAGCCAGCCGAGGATCTGGCCAAGGCATTTGAGCGGCAAAACGAAGGAGCGAGTGGGTTGCACGCGGCGACTCAATCGGCGCGGCTTAGGCTTGTCAAGCCGGGGGGCTTGGGTCAGGGGCGTTGGCCTGCAAATCGGCGAGGATATCGACGATGCGCTCGATCTTCTTTTGGCAGTCGGCCAGCGCCTTGGGCACTTCAGCGGCGAGGTAATCCACATCGGTGGCCCGGTCGGCGGCCGTGGTCCGGGCGAGGAGTTCGGGCGTGAGCTGTTGCGCGATGGCCGCCGCCAGCAGTTCCTTCTCGGCGCGGAGGAGCGGTTGCAACTGGCGCGCAGCGTCCTCGGCGAAACGCACTTTTTCTTGGATGACCTCGAGCAACGGTCCCAGCTCGGTGGCCAGCGCCGCGGCCAGCGCGGCGAGGTTGCCAGAGTCACCGGCCCGCTGAAGCTCAATGGCCAGCCGGAAATTTTCTTTTTCTACCCGGTCGCGCTCGGTGATGTCCCTGCCCACGATAACGAGGTTGGTGAGGGTCGTCTCGCTTTCGCGCACGACGCTGGCGTGGGCCTCGAACTTGCGCCAGTAACCCTGCTTGTGCTGGAGGCGGTATTCGAGCACTTGATCGGTGCTCTGGCGCAAAGCGGACTTGAGGATGTCCACTGTGTCCGCACGGTCCTCCGGGTGGACCAGCGAGAAGAGCGAGCCGCGCAGCAACTCCTCTGCGGCGTAGCCGAGCGCATGGACCACGGAGGGGCTGAGGTATTGCGGCCGGCCGGTGCCATCCACCACGATGATGAGGTCGGCAGCGTTCTCGGTGATGAGCCGGAAACGTTCCTCGCTG
Organism: Akkermansia muciniphila; assembly: GCA_945874145.1. GTDB lineage: Bacteria > Verrucomicrobiota > Verrucomicrobiia > Limisphaerales > SXTU01 > SXTU01. The sequence continues at coordinate 119,414 of CAMCFN010000004.1, read as the reverse complement.
CGACGAAGGCGCTGCTCGGTGCGCTTGTAATTCGTAAGGCTGTGCTGGAGGAGGTCCACGGTGCTGCGCAACTCAGCGGTGCGCACGGCCACCATGCGTTCGAGTTGTTCCAGTTTGAGCTTCGATTCCTGGCCCAGCCGCCATTTTTCGGTCAAGGCACAGGCGAGCTGGAGCACCTCGACGTTGTCGAACGGCTTCTTCAACAACACCAGTTTGTCCGAGTAGCCCACCTTGCCCACCATCTCGTCCCAGGAGTAGTCCGAGTAGGCGGTGCAGATGACAATCTGGGTGTCCGGCGCGGCCTCCCAGATTTTCACTGTGGTCTCGATGCCATCAATGCCCGGAGGCATCCGCACATCCACGAAGGCCATGGCAAAAGGACTGCCCGCCGCGTGGGCTTCCTGAATTTTCGCGACGCCTTCGAGGCCCTGCGAGGCGTAGTCGAGCTGGAAGGTGACGCGCTTCGGCTGCGAAGCAATGGTGTCGCCAAACAGGGCCTCCTCAGCGGCGTCCAGCCCGCTGGAGCTGCCGCTGTCGGTGAGCACCTTGCGGAAGTCCTCATGGATGGCGCGGTTGTCATCAACGATCAAAACGCGCTTGTTTTCAGGTATGCTGCTCAAGATTTTTGATCCTCTTTGGGCTGGGCGGGCAATTCTAGGCTGAAGGTCGCTCCCTTGCCCACGCCCTCGCTGTGAACGGTGAGTGTCCCGCCCATCTCTTTGGCCGCCAGCACGGCGCTGTGCAAGCCAAAGCCATGCCCGCTCTGGCGCGTGGTGAAGCCGTGGGAAAAAATTCGGGCGAGATTCTCGGGGGAGATGCCCACGCCGTTGTCGAGCACTTGGATGCTGACGCCGCCCTGGCCGTTGGGCGCAATGCGGATGGTGAGGTGCTTCCGGCCATCGAGATTAGCCTCCATCGCCTGTTTGGCGTTGCGGATGAGGTTGTTGAGGATTTGCAGCACCTTGTGCTTCTCGGCCAGCACGGTCGGCACCGGGCTATACTGCCGGTTGAGCGTGACGTCGTGGCGGGTGAGCGCGGAGAGCTGCATCCGCAAGGCCATCTCGACGAGGTCCACGGCGACGATGGGCTCCACGGTGCCGCCCACCTTGGCGTAGCCTTGCTGGGTGGCGACGATGTCGCGGATGTGGTCCACGCTTTTGCGCATCTCATCCATTTCGCGCATCAGGGTCTGCTGCTCCTCGGCCAAATGCTTGCCGAGCTGTTCGAGGTAAGCGGGGATTTGCTTACCCTTCTCGTCCCGGGTGAGGAAGGTGCTGAGATCGTGGCCGTGCTCTTTGAGCATGGCCGCCAGCCGGGCAAGGTTCACGGCCTTGCTGCGCCGAACCATGTCGCTGACGAGCGTGGCGGCGACGTTCACGCTGTTGAGCACATTGCCGACGTTGTGCAGCACGCCGGTCGCCACTTCAGCCATGCCAGCGGCGCGGGAAGCGTCGACCAGCTCCTTGTTCTTCAGGTGCAGCTCATCCTCCGCCCGTTTGAGTGCTGTGATGTCACGCGAAATGCCGATGATGCCGGCGATCTGGCCCATGCGGTCATACACCGGCACCTTGGTCACGGACGCCCAGATCGGCTGGCCGTCCGGGCCGATCTGCTGCTCCGTCTTGCCGATGATGGCCTCGCCCGTGGCCATGATGTGCTCCTCATCATGGACGAATTGCCGGGCCAGCTCAGGCGGATGGAAATCAAAGTCCGTTTTGCCGATGACCTGTTCCGGCGCGGTCATGCCCAGCCGTTTCACCAACGCCTTGCCCACCTTGATGAAGCGGGACTGGGCGTTTTTGAAATAGATGCGGTCGGGGATGTTGTCCAGCAGCGCCTGGAGCATGTCGCTGGAGTTCTGCAACTCTTCCTCGGCGCGCTTGAGAGCGGTGATATCCTTGCTGATGCCGAAGGTGCCGACGATCTGGCCCGCCGGATTGCGCCACGGCAGCTTGGAGGTGAGCACCCAGCAATAGCGGCCATCAGGCAGCGTCTCCTGCTCCACCTTGCCCAAGATGGCGCGGCCGGTGCGGATGACATCCTGTTCGTCGCCAAAGGCCGAGAGGCCGTGCGCCTCCGCAAACAGGTCCATGTCGCTTTTGCCCACCAGTTCGTTGGGGTCCGAGTAGCCGACTCGCTGCGCGAGCGCCAAGCTGGCACGCACGAACCGGGATTCGCGATCCTTGAAATACACTGCGTCCGGGGCGTTGAGCAGAAAGGTGTCCATCAGCGCCCGCTCAAACTGCGCCTCCTGCGCGAAGCCAGACTGGGCGGCCGTGGTGGCCGCTACCTGATCGCGGCGCTGGGCGGCGGTCTCGGCCCGCGCCAGCCGCAAATCACGGTGCAACTCCGACTTGGCGGAAAGCGTGCGCATCACCGCCAAGGCCTCCTGCACGTCCACCGGTTGCCGCAGCAACAGCACCCGATCCGGCGTGCCGAACCGGGTTCGCACGGTATCCCAGGCCGCCGCGTGATCGGCTGCCGGGCAAAACACCAACTGAAGCTCGCCATCCTCGATGGACATCTGCATGCCCACTTCCAAGGCCGCCACCGCAGTCACGGGCGAGAGCGCGAGAAACGCCACCGAGTATGGCTGGTCGGTGGCCCGCTCCAGCCGGGTGATGCCCAAGGCCTCACCCAAGCCGGCGGGGGTAAGCACAAGGTGCGCGCCAGTGTCGAGCGCGATGGCCGCGCGGAGCACCCCGTGCAAGGCCCCGGTATCGTCCACCGCCAAGATTCGCGCCTGTTTGCCGTCGCTCATCAGTCAGAAAACCATGCCCGCGTCCCGGCATCGCATGCCGACCGACGGGCTGTTTGCGGAGGGACACTAGGCAAAGTCCAGCCTCGGACGAAAGTTCAAACTTCGCGGCACGGCCCTCGGAGCGCGGCGTTCACGCCGCAGAAGGCTGCGCGCGAACGAAGTGCCCCAGCAAATACAAGAGGTTCCTGTGCCCCAACCCTGCTGCGGCGTGAACGCCGCGCTCCTCCAAGCTTACTTGGGCGACTGCGGGCGCGGCACGGAGCGCAGGCGCTCGCGCAGCATGTCGGCACGGTGAATGTCGCGCTCGTCGGCTCCGAGCTTCTCCGTGAACTGCTTTTGCAGATGAGCCGGCTGGGTGAGCAGGAAGATTTCGTCCCAGAGCGAGCGGTCCAGCCCGCCAAACATGCCCAGATCAATGCCCAACCGCAGCAGCGAGAGCAGGTTCATGGTCTCCTTGGAGGAGATCGTGTGGGCGTTGGCGAGGATGCCGTAGGCGCGACCGATGTGGTTGAGCACCACCTTGGGCTTCTTCTCCAGCAGGATGCTCCGCGCGTTTTCCTCCTCCTCGATGATCTGGTTCAGCGCCTTACTGATGCGCTCGATGATCTGCGGCTCGGACTCACCCAAGGTCATCTGGTTGGAAACTTGGAAGACGTTCCCGAGCGCCTCGGTGCCCTCGCCGTAAAGCCCGCGCACGGCAAAGTTAAGCTTGTTCGCCGCGTTGATGATGCGGGTGATCTCCTCGGCCAAGACCAAACCTGGCAGGTGGAGCATGGCGCTCACGCGGATGCCCGTGCCGAGGTTGGTGGGACACGCGGTAAGGTAGCCCAACTCCGGGGAGAACGCGTAGTCCAGCTTGGCCTCCAGCGCGGAATCCAGCGCATCAATGGCCTGCCAGCAGGCCTTCAACTGCAAGCCGGGCCGCAAGGACTGGATGCGCAAGTGATCCTCCTCGTTAATCATCACACAGAGGCTTTCCTCGCGGTTCAAAACCAATCCGCTGCCGGCTCCCTTGGCGGCGTGCTCGCGGCTGATGAGGTGGCGCTCGACGAGGATCTGCTTGTCAAAGGCCGTAAGGTCATCCATCGCCGAGGAGAAGCGCGGCTCCAGCTGCGGCAACGACTCCACTGCAGGCTGGATGGCCTCCAAGACCCGCAAGCGATCCGGTTTCTTCGCCCACGCGGGGAAGGGAAATTTCCGGAGGTTGCGGGCCAGCCGCACTCGGCTGGACATGACGATCCGGTCGTTGGGACCGGTGCGCTGGCAGAAGACCGCCGGCGGGACGAGGAACTCGTGGATGTTCATGGGTTCAGGCCGTGACCTTGTCCTTGAGGCGTTTGATTTCGTCCCGCAGTTGCGCCGCCTCCTCGAAGTTCTCCTCCGCCACGGTCTTCTCCAGCTTCTTTTGCAGGGCCTTCAACTTTTGGGTGGCCTCGCGCGCCTGCTGGAGCGCCGCCGGCACCTTACCAGTGTGGCGCAGGCCCTTGTGCATGGTTTTCAGCATGGTGCCGAGCCCCTCGCCAAAGGTGGTGTAGCAATCGGAGCAGCCAAACCGGCCGGCCTTCTTGAAGTCAGCCTGCGAATAGCCGCACGTCGGGCACTTCGTCTCAACATCCACCGCCGCCTCAGCTTCCGGGGCGACCTCGTCCGTGGGCAGGCTCTGCCCCAGAAGCAGCTCGGCCAAGGAATAGCTCGCGGGATCGCCCACACCCTTTTCCTTGGAGCAAGCCTCGCAGAGATCCACCTTCTGCATCTTGTCCCCGACGATTTGCGTCAGGTGGACCTTGGCTTCGTTTTGTTTGCAGACGTTGCAGAGCATGAGAGAGGCAAACCACTAATGAACACGAATGGACACTAATTCTTCGGCTGATCGGCCACGGGACGAAGGTCGATCAAATGATACGGATGACGACCTGAAACTGAAATCACAGGTGGTGCGACCACCCGAGGCTCCGGCGGTTCGCTGAGTGTGTGAACGCGAAGTTCAGGGGAAAGAACCGGCGTCCCGACGGACACGGCTAAGTGCCGCGGCAACACAATGAATTCGGAGTCAGCGGGGCTGAGGAGCGCGACATGGTTCCAACCTGTGCCGCGACTATCGACTTGCAGTCGGGGAACGCCGGATGGATGCCAGCTGAAAATCGCCAGCGAAAGCACCATGCCCACCACGAATCCAGCGACGCCAATGAGAACCTCTCGGCGGATGGAATTCGTGTTCATTCGTGTCTATCCGTGGTTCAAAGCGCTGCCTTCAAATTGGCTCGCCGCTCACCTTCGTCAAGGCGTGATACTTCTCGATGAGCTGCTGCGAAATCACCCCGGGCTTGCCGGTGCCGATCACGCGGCCATCCACCTTCACGACGGGAATAATCTCCGCCCCGGTGCCCGTGAGGAAGCACTCATCCGCATTGTAAACATCGTAACGGGTGAGGTTCGGCTCGCCGATCTTCAAGCCCAGCTCGCGGCCGAGTTCCATGGCCACGCCGCGGGTGATGCCGTAAAGCGCTCCGGCGGAAAGCGGCGGGGTGAGCAGCTCGTTGCCCTTGATGAGGAACAGGTTGTCCCCCGTGCATTCGGCCACGTAGCCCTCGGAATTGAGCATGATGGCCTCCTCCACCCCGGCGATGTTCGCCTCGATCTTCGCGAGGATGTTGTTCAGGTAGTTGAGCGACTTGATGGCCGGGTTCACCGCGTTGTGCAGGTTGCGCGTCGTCGCCACGGTTACTATGTCCATGCCGCGCTGATACATCTCCGGCGGGTAAAGCTGGATCTTCCCGGCGATGACGATGACCGAGGGGGCCTTACAGCGGTTCGGGTTCAAGCCCAGCGTGCCCACGCCGCGCGTGATGATGAGGCGGATGTAGCCGTCGGTGATCTTGTTCTTCCGGCAGGTGTCGAGGACGGCCTTGGTCATCTCGGCTGGCGTCATTGGGATGGTGAGCAGAATGGCCTTAGCCGAATAGTAGAGCCGTTCGACGTGCTCCTTCAGCTTGAACACCTTGCCGTGATAGGCGCGGATGCCCTCGAAGATGCCGTCGCCATAGAGCAGACCGTGATCAAACACGGAAATCTTGGCCTTGTCCTCGTCGTAAAACTTCCCGTCAATATAGACTTTCATGCGCAAAAAACGTCGGCGCACCCTACGGGAACCGCGCGCTGCTCGGCAACTCAGGAATTGGAACTCAGGAATTGGAACGGAGCCGGAGTCGCCCGGTGTTTAGGTGGCTTCACTGTCCGCGCGGCCACGGTCAATCGTTTCGCCAGCGGCGCTCAGACGGTGAAGCAGCCAGCGCGGCGGAAATTTCACGCAGCGGATTTTCTGGTTGCCCGAGACGGCCTTTTGTTCAACATCGGGCCCTGATGCAACGCCTTTCAACCTACTGCGCGCTCGCGTTCGCCGCCGCCTGGCTGACCGGCGCGGTCTGCGCGGCGGATTACAAGCTCAAAGACGGCACCACGCTTTCCGGCGAAGCCATCGGCCCCAACGAGAAGAGCGTCGTCATCAAGGCCCCGGACGGCAAGTTGCTCCCCCGCACGCCTTGGGTGAATTTTTCTCAGGAAGCGCTCAAGGAATTCGCGAAGAACCCGAAAATTCGCGCCTTTGTGGAACTGCTGCTGGAGGAAGCTCCGGCCGGGGTCGGCGGGGCCGCCGCCGGTGAAGCCGAAGCGCCCGAGGTTCCGATCTCCACCCGCCCACCCGCCAAATTCACCGAGGTGAAGGAAAAGCCTGAACTGCCCCAGTCCCCCGGCCTCTTTGCCGGCTTGTTCACCACCGGTGTGGGCTGGTTGAGCCTAGTGGCCATTTACGCGGCCACTATCTACGCGGGCTATGAAGTTGCGCTTTACCGTCGTCGGCCCAAGCAGTTGGTGATGGGCTTGGCCGCCATCCCTTTTGTGGGTGTGGCCTCCCCGATTGCCTTCCTCATCATGCCGCCCATCAAGACGGAGGAGGAGAAGAAGCCCACGGCCGTCGAGCAAGCCGCGAAGCAGAGCCACGAAGCGCCCAAGGCGGATCCGAAACCTAAAGGCATGGCACTCGGGAAGGCCAAGCCGGTCGCCACGGCCAAACCAGTCGCCCACGCCGCCGCACCCGCACCGGTGGCTCCTGCCCCTGCCCCTGCGCCAACGGCCGCAGCCGCTGGCCTTACCCCGGCAGTGTTCCGCCGGGGCGAAACCAACATCAACAAACGCTTCATCGAGACCAAGTTCGCCGGCTTCTTCAAGCTCGTCCCCGGCCCGGCCGAACGCGACATGTGGCTCGTGTGGGTCTGCCCGCGCGGGGAATACTGGAGCAAGCGCGTCGTCAGCATCAGCCAGAGCGAGATCGTGGTGAACTGCCCGCAGGAAAACGGTGGCAGCATGGATGAGACTTTGCAGATCGTTGAAGTTCAGGAAATCCACCTCCGCCCCCAAGAAGGCTAACCGACATGAAGCTGCGCACCATACTGCTCTTCGGAGCCCCCGGTTCGGGCAAGGGAACTCAGGGCAAGATCCTTGGCACCATCCCGAACTTCTACCACTGCGCCTGCGGCGATGTCTTCCGCAACCTCAACGCCGACAGCCGGTTGGGCAGTGTCTTCCTCGATTACTCCAGCCGGGGTGAACTCGTTCCCGACGAGGCCACCGTGGATCTTTGGCGCAACAACATTCAGGCCAACACCATGCTGGGCCGCTTCAACCCCGAGCGCGACACCGTCGTGCTCGATGGCATCCCGCGCAATGCTGCCCAAGCCCAGATGCTGCAAGGCACCCTCGACGTCCGCGCCCTCCTGCACCTCACCTGCCCGGACATGGACAAGATGGTCCAGCGCCTCCAACGCCGCGCCCTCCGCGATAACCGACTGGACGACGCAAACCTCGATGTCATCCGCAACCGCCTCCAAGTTTACGAAGGCGAAACCAAGCCCGTCCTCGATTTCTACGGTCCCGACATCGTCCACAGCATCGACGCCACCCAGACCCCGGTCGAGGTGCTGCGCGACATCCTGCGCGTCATCGCCAAGCTCTGACGTGGGCCAGCAGTTCAACGCCCTCAAGGCCACCGAGCTTTACTGTCCCACCTGCCGCGTCTCCCAACCGGTGCGCGAGCGTGCGGTGGAATCCGCCGGCAGCCGCACGGTGGAACTGCTCTGCTTCCGCTGCCGCACGGTGGTGGGCACCCACACCACCACCGAAGACCGCAGTTTCAGCGGGCGCCTCGCGCGCTTCGCCGGCCGCCTGCTTCGCGGCCTAGGTTGACAGCGAACTCTGAAGCCAAAATTGCTTCGGAAGATTCGTCTGCGGAAGGGGGTGTTCACGCCGCAGCAACGTGCGTATGCCAAACGACTTCCGGCTGCACTTTCACTGCTCCGCTTTCTGCGGTGAAGGCTGCGATCCGGAGTTCAGGGCGTGGTCCGGGGCAGCTCGAAGATGTCGTTGGATTCCTTCTTCTCCGTGGCCGGTGCGGGCACCGGGAGCGGCACGGCCGATTCCGGCTGCGGCGTGGTTGGAGTGCGGCCGGGCATGAACTGGAAGAACGGCTCCTTGGTGCGGGGCTTCTTTTCCAACTCCTTGCGCAGGTGCTCGATCTCAGCCCGCTCCGTTTCCCGATCCACCTTGGCATCCTGCTCCTGCACCGAACGCTCCACGGCGCGGATGGAGGAGGAACGCGCGCGTTCCGCCTGCGCTGCCAGCGAGGCGGACTTCGGCGTGGCCAGCACGGTCGGGCGGATCAGCACCATGAGTTCTTTCCGGGTGGGATTCTCACTGGTGGAGCGGAAGAACATGCCGAGGCCGGGAATGTCCTTGAGCACGGGCACGCCGGAGACACTCTTGGTCTTGGCCGTGCGGATGAGGCCGCCAAGGATGATTGTTTCACCGTCATGCACGGCGACCTTGGCCTGCGCGGTGTGCCGAACGGTTTTGGGCACCCGCAAGTTGGCATCAATGGCCACCGTGCCGTTTTCGCCTTCAATGGTCTGGTTGATGTCGAGCACCACGAGTCCGTCGGACGTGATGAGCGGCAGCACGGACATGCTGATGCCGATCTGGAGCTGCTGGATCTGCTGCTGGGTGCCAAAGCCCGCGCCTGAGACGCTGCCGGTGACGTAAGGAGTGGTGCCACCGGAGAAGATGTTGGCGGCCTCGGCGTGCGAGGTCTGGATGCGCGGCCGGGAGAGCACCTCGGTGCGGGAATCGCTCTCCAGCATCTGGATCGCGGCCGCCCAGTTCGCGCCGATTTGCGCCAGATAGCCAAAACCACCGGTGGTCGCGCCCACGCCGAGCACCGTGGTGTTCGTGGAGAAGTTGATGACGGAATTGATGCCGCCCCGGCCAGAGAATTTGGCCCCGGGATTGGCGGTCTTCTGTCCAAGGCCGAAGTTGATGTCCAACTGGTGGCCAATGTCGGTCTCGAAGATCAGCGCCTCGATGAGCACCTGCTGCTGCGGCACGTCAATTTTCGCCAACAGGTTGGTGAGCATCGTCATTTCGGCCTTGTTGGCCAACACCAGCAGGGAGTTGCTCCGGTCGTAGGGAATGATGCGCGCCTCGCCCAGCAAGGGCGCGGCTCCGGCGCGGCCGCCGGTGATGTTGCTGACGATCTGGTTGAGCCGCTGCTGAAATTGCGTCTGCTGGGTGCCCGGCTGGGCCGCGCCAGGGATGCCAGTGTTCACGCCGGGCTGGGTCCCGAACGGGGTCGCGCCGGTCGCGCCAGACAGGCCCGTGTTCGCCCCGAACGGCGAGCTGCTGCCAGTCCGCCGGGTCGTGGAACTGGAGCCGCCCGTGCGACTCGTGCTGCTGCCCCCCGCCGCTGGCCCGGACGCGGTGAAGCTGCCGAGCACCTGCGCCACGTCTGCCGCGAGCGCGTAGTTGATCGGGATCACCTTGAACTCCTCGTCCGAGGGCACCACCACATCGATCTTCGCGAGCACTTCCATCATGCGCTTGATGTTGATGGCGTTGTCGCGCAGGACGATCACCCCGGTGGCGTCGATGGGCAGGATGCCGCCGGGCAACTTGGCAAAGGGCTGGATGGCCGCGACGATCTCGCTGGGCTTGGCGTTGGTGACCTGAATGATCTTCGTGATGTATTGGCTGGCCTCGGGCAGCTCGCGCATGGAGTTCGTGTTGAACGCCGCCGCCTCTTGCAGTGCGGCGGCCATGGGCACAACGGTGAGAAACTTCTCGCCGGTGGGGATGACGGCAATCGAATTGAGGGCGAGGATGCTGTCGATGGCTTGAATGCTCTCGGCCCGGGTGAGCGGGGTCTTGGTGTAGAGCGTGATCTTGATCTGGTCAAAATTCACGGCCGGCGAGCGCAGAACCGTGCGCCCGGTCAAGTCGGAGTAAACCTCCATCACCTGCTCCAGCGGCGCGGCCTGAAAGCGCGTGGTGGTGGGGTCGAGAACGAGTTCGCCGACGGAATTGGTCATGCCTTCCAGCGAGGGCTTGGGCAGCACGGCGTTGGTGCCAGACGCCCCCGCCGGACCGCCGGGCAGGGCCAGCACTCCGGGGGCAGGCGGGCGGTTGGTGTTGGCCGTCGGGGGGGCGATCAGATTGCTTCCCGGACCGGTCAACGGCAGCAGCTCGGGAGCGGCGGTGCCCGGAACAGTTTGGATGCGGGTGCCATTGGTGCCTAGCGTGCTGACATTGGCGGGAGCCACGGGGTTCAAGGGCCGAACGGGCAGCTTGATGGCCGGGGATTTGCCTTGGGCGGGGGCGGCCGGCGGCGGCACCTGCGCGCCGAGCGTGGCGACAAAGACCGCGCAGAGAAGGCCCGTCAGTTGGGTTTTCATGGACGTTTGGGAGTGGCGGTGGACGGCGGCTTGCCGGTGGGCGCGGCCTTCTGATAGCTCGCGACCATGGTCAGTTCACCCATCAATTTCATCTGCGTGGGATCGGGTTTCACGGTCAAGTCACGGATGCGGATGGTGGAATTATCCTCGCCCAGCGACACCATGAACTTGAGCAGCTCGGCGTCGCCGGTGTTCTGGAAGCTGATGCGCAGTGTCTGCTCCTCGAAGAACTCGCTGGCCCGGGGGCCGGTGACTTTCCGCGGATCCCATTGCGTGACATTGATGCCGGCGGCGGCGGCCTTGGGCTGGACGATTTTCAAGAGCGCGAGCGCCATCTCCGCCGAGGCGAGCTGCGCACCGCCGGTGCCTTTGAGTTCCTCCTCACGCTGGCGGAGCTTGGGCAACTGGTCCGCTTCCTTCTGATAATCAACGAGGGTTTTCCGGGCGCGGGAGATCTCGCCTTGCAGCTTGGGCCAGTCCTTGAAGTGCGGCCAGATGAACAGCGCGTTCAAGACGACGAAGAGCACCAGCGCCGCCCCCACGACAATGCGCCGCTCCGCCGCGCCGAGGTTGAGCTTGTCGAAAAACGTCTTCATTCGACTTCTGCGGAACGCAGCTCGCAGCTAAACGACCAGCCCATCTGAGCCGGATTGGCCCCGCTGCCGGAGATGCTCGGGGCACTGACGGACCTGAAGAGCGGCGCGCCGTTCAACTCCACTTTTTGCAAGGCCCCATTGTAATCTGTGATTTTGGAAATCTGTTCCGCCGGCGCAACGCCCCGAAGCAGAACGTTGCGGCCGCGTTGGAAGGAGAAATCGGAGAGGGTCATGCCCTCGGGCAGCTTGGCGGAGACGGCCTTGAGGCTTTCGATGGCGGCGTATTTCAGCGCGATCTGCTCCTGTAGCACCTTGATCCGCTCCTTGGTGACGAGGGCGTTGGTGTAGGAGCCGGAGATCTGCTGGACCTGCGTCTCCAGCCCGCGCTTCTCGCTTTGCGCGTATTCGAGCGCGGCGAAGAAGAGGGCGACGCCAAACAAATAAAGCACCACGAGCGCGCCCAGCCCGCGCATCCAGACGCCGTCCACAAACTGCTGCCGGTAGCGCGCCGTGAACTCCGGCGGCAGCAGGTTCGCCTGGCTCTCGCCACGCGCGGCCCGCTGCGCCGCCTGCGTCGCCAGCACGGTGGTTTCCTGTGGCTTGGCCACGTCCACGATACCATCCGCCAGATCACGCAGCACCGGCAGCCAGATTTCCTGATCCTCCGGCGCGGCAACGAGCCGGTAACGCGGTGGGCCGGTGATCCAGCCGTCCATTTCGCCCGCCCAGGCCGACTGCGCGAGCACTTCACCCAGCTCGCGCCGCCAGTGTTCCGGCGTGGAGAGCTTCACCATCGTCAGGCTGCGCAACTCTCCGCCATACCACCACGCCAGCAAGCAGGTGTTGGACTGCTCGCCATGGCCGGCATAAATCCAGGCCGCATCCCCATCAATCTTGCTGGCGAGCAACTGGTGCAGGAACGGCACTTCCAAGCGGTCCGCCAGAAAACCCCGGCCTTCCAGCGTGCCCAGAAACTTCTCCACCTCGTGCCGTGCGGCGATGAGCACGATGACCGTCTGCATCTCGCTCGGCACGGTGCTGTGGGCCGGCACCGGTTCGAGACTCCAAACGATTTGCGCCACCGGAAGCGGGGAAATCTTCTCCAGCGCCAGTTCCACCATGGCGTGCAGTTCGGCGCGGTCGCACTTGGGAAACTGCGCGGCACGCAGGAAAACACTGCCAACTGGCAGCCAGGCGATGTTCAGGCGCGGGCTGAAGAGGGCACGCCAGTTCTTCCCCACCAACCGGGCCGGCAGCGGATCTCCCGGCAGGCCGGGCAGCTCGCAGTCGAACTCCGCTTCCCCGTCCCCGCCAATGTCAAAGCTCCACAGCCGACGCCGGTCAGCCGACAGCTCCAGCACATTGCAAACATTGGGGGGAGAGGGTTTCACGCCTTGGTCAGAAACATCGTCCCCGTGTCATCCATCAAGGACTTGAGATGCTCCTCGGTCTGCGTGACGCGCAGGACTTCCTCGATGGTCGTGATGCCGGCCTGCACCTTTTTCCAACCGTCCGTGCGGAGCGTTCTCATGCCGTCCTGCTGCGCCCGCTGGGCGATGGCCGAGGCCGAGGCGCGATTCATGATAAGCGGGCGCAGCGCCTCGGTGACGAGCAGCAGTTCGTGAATGCCTTGCCGGCCTTGATAACCCAGCATGCGGCAATCCTCGCAGCCCGTGCCGCGCATGAACTGCGTCGTGGCCACTTCATCCGCCGGAAAACCAATGCGCTTGAGGTAATCCCGCTCGACCTTCTGCTCCACTTTGCACTTCGGGCAGATGGTGCGGACGAGGCGTTGCGCCATGATGGCCTCCACGGACGACGCCACGAGGAAGGGCTCAATGCCCATGTCGATCAAGCGCGTGAAGGCGCTGGGCGCGTCGTTCGTGTGCAGCGTGCTGAAGACCAAGTGACCCGTGAGCGCGGCGCGAATGGCGATCTCCGCCGTCTCCTGATCGCGGATTTCGCCGACCATCACCACGTTCGGGTCTTGGCGTAGGATGTGGCGCAAGCCCATCGCGAACGTCAGCCCGATGTCCGAGCGCACGGCGATCTGGTTGATGCCCTTCAGCTCATACTCAACCGGCTCCTCGATAGTGATGATGCGCTTGTGGACCGAGTTGATGGAGCTGAGGAAGGCGTAGAGCGTCGTGGATTTGCCCGATCCGGTCGGCCCGGTGACGAGCATGATGCCGTGTGGCTTGTAAATGATGTCGCGAATGGCCGTCTCCTCGGTCGGTGTGAAGCCGAGCTTGTCCAAGCTGAGAAAAATCTTCCCGCGCAGCAGGAGGCGGAGCGAGACGCTTTCGCCATAAACCGTCGGCACGGTGGAGACGCGGATGTCGATTTCCTCGCCCTTGATGCGGACGTTGATGCGGCCGTCCTGCGGGAGGCGCTTCTCGGCAATGTTCATGCCGGACATCACCTTGATACGCGAGATGATGGCGGCCTGGAAGCGCTTGAGCTGCGGTGGCAGCGGGATCTGATGCAGGATGCCGTCAATGCGGTTGCGAATGCGCAACTCGTCCTCTGCCGGCTCGAAGTGAATGTCCGTGGCGCGCGCCTTGAAGGCCTCCCAGACAATCTGGTTCACGAACTTGATGACGCTCGCCTCCTGATCGCCCTCGGTAATTTCCTTGTCCGACGGCAGGTCCAGTTCGAGCGGATCATCCTCGGCCATTTGGTCCAGCGTCTCCGCTCCCACGCCGAAATACTTCTTCAACGCCTTCTCGATCTCCCCTCGCGGCGCGAGCGCGAACTGCACCGGGCAATGGGCATCAAACTGCACCGCATTGATCAGCGCGGTGTCGAATGGATTGCAAACCGCCACCTGCAGCACCCCCTCCACGAAGCTCGTCGGGATGACGAAATGCTGGAAAGCGACCTTCGTGGAGACGCGGCCTCGCGCCTCGGCCGGGATGTCGAGCACCTTGAGATTGATGAAGGGCCAGCCCAAGGCCGTCGCCAGCCGCTCCAGAAAGACCTCCTCGCTCAGACCGGCCTCCCGCGCCATGAAAGCGATCAGCGGCTCAACCGAACCGCCCTCCACCGCCAACCGCCAGAGCTTGGACCACGCATCAAACTGCTCCGGCGTGGCCAGCGCGGCGCGGGCAAAGACGTTCTTGATGGAGACAAAGGCCATTCAGCAACAGAGACTTGAACGGCAAGGCTAGGAGAAAGTTGCGGCCGGGGCAAAGAAATTGGCGGCCGCACTAGGTAGCCGCTCACGTAAGGAAGCGGATTCCGTTGCCCCCGGTAAGCAGGAGCCCGATGGGCAGTGCCTGCCTAACGCTAATCCCGCTTGATTGTCGGACGCTGCTTCCCGAGTGCATCCGACCAACTTCCCCAATCCTTGCCGTTCGGGGTGTTTCGCCTCCAATTGTCGAAGCCGTCCAAAAAGTTTCCTGAAGTCGTGGCTTTGAACCCCGGCTCATTCTTTCGCGCAAGCAGGTCTTGTCGATAGGCTGCATCCACCAGTGCTCCCCTCATGTAGTAGGTGTAGTTAACATCTCTCGCTCGCAATCCTGCGAGTATGGCTGGCACTCGGGGATCATCCGAAAAGCCGAGCGCAGTAATGGCATCGCCCGCAAACGCGGTTAAGGCCCACGGATTCTCGACCCTATCATCTTCAAGCGCTCGAACGAAGGGACGGTGCCGCTCCCAGAACTCAAACTCAACCCCCTGCACTGCTAGATCGTAGGCAGTTTGGGAGCTCGTGGTAGCCAATTGCAGAGTGGAAAACAGATTTAGGATCACTACTGTCCCGTTAAGGTTTTGCTGACAACGATGTCAGCCCTATAAAATCTGGGTTTTCTCGCTGTCCGGGCATTTTTCGATTTCAACTCCGCTACGACTCTCCGAGGGTGGTTTCCCGCATTCCTGCGGTTTTTCACCTGATGAACGAAGGTCGCACCGTCTTTGCCCAACTCCTCGACTTCCTCCCCAAATACTAGTTCGACAAGTGTGTCGCCCGTTACCGCGGCAACTTCCGCGTCCGCAAGCTGCCCACCTACGAACAGTTCCTAGTGCTGGCTTTCGCCCAACTGACGTGGCGCGAAAGTTTGCGCGACATCGAAACCTGTCTGGCAGCCCTCGGCCCAAAGCTCTATCACGCCGGCATCCGCCAACCCACCGCCCGCAACACGCTGGCGGTGGCCAACGAAAAGCGGGACTGGCGCATCTTTGCCGACTTCGCCCAGGTGCTCATCCAGCAAGCCACCGCGCTCTACGCCGATGAACCCTTTCGCTTCGAACTCCAAGCGGCGGCTTACGCACTGGACTCCACCACCATTGACCTCTGCCTCTCGCTCTTTCCGTGGGCCACGTTTCGCAAGCGCAAGGCCGCCATCAAACTCCACACCCGGCTGACTCTCCAGGGCAACTTTCCCACCGTCATCATTGTCTCCACAGGCAGTGCGCATGATGTCAACATCCTCGACCAACTCGTCTGGGAAGCCGGCTCCTTCTACATCATGGATCGCGGCTAGCTCGACTTCGCTCGCTGGCATCGGCTGCATCAGTGCGGTGCTTTTTTCGTCACCCGGGCCAAGCAAAACTTCTGCTGCGCCCGCCGTTACTCCCGGCCGGTGGACAAAACCACCGGCTTGCGGTTCGACCAGACCGTGGCGATGGCCGGCCTGAAGGCCCAACACGATTATCCCGCCCCGCTGCGCCGCATCGGCTATCGCGATCCCGAAACAGGCAAGGCGCTCGTCTTCTTGACCAACAACTTCACCGTGCCGGCGCTGACCATCGCGCAACTGTATCGGGGCCGCTGGCAGATCGAATTGTTCTTCAAATGGATCAAGCAACATCTGCGGATCAAAGCCTTTTATGGCACCAGCCCCAACGCGGTGCGCACCCAAGTCTGGAGCGCCATCGCCGTTTATCTACTCGTCGCCATTTTGAAAAAGCGTCTGCATTTGGAGGCCAGCCTCTACACCATTCTACAGATTTTGAGCCTCACGCTCTTCGAGAAAACGCCCATTTCACAGGCCCTTGCTCGACTTCCACCCACGCCCCCATCACCCGACACCGATAATCATCAATGTTTACTGGCGTTTTAAGCGGGACACTTCTGATTTAGGATCTCCCACGCATCGTCACCGCTGACCGTCAGGTGCCGATAGTCATTGGTTACGGCATGGGCCACCGCCAGCACAAGATCCTAACCCATCATCTGTGACATCATGGCTTCGGCCAACTGAACTCGGATGGTTAGATTCGTTGTATGCTGAAAGTAGTCCAGCATCTCCGCCCGCGCCTCGGCGCGTAAGTTTCGGCCATGAGTTTGGCCCCATTCTTTGGGTGATTTCTCAAGCACGGCCCGATGCCAGGATGCGCCCTCGGGTGGAGTGTAGTCCGAAGCCTTTGGTGTCAATTTTGTTACCTGCGGACCCGATCCGGCCGCCCGGCCTTGCCGTTCACCAGCATTGGCGCGCCGACTGGATGCTGGTTCCGAAGCAAAACAAACCCTAAACCCGCCATCGGCAACAAGTGGAGGCTCGCTTTCCAGTTTCTTGCGCCCAATCAAAACCGCCACAAGGGCGACTCCAAGCAGCAAAACGACGAGCACGACCCCAGCAGGAAACTTAACACCAGAGCGAGAAGGTTGAGGTTTGTGCATACCTCAACAAAGTAATGCCATCGTGCAGGATGCCTGCCCGGCCTACTTCGCCGCCGGCACGGCGACGATCTCGCGCTGTGCTTCGCGGGCCGGCTGGCGGGAGTATTCGCTGAGGATGTTCAATGTTTCCCGGAGATAGACATCAATCACCGCCTTGCCCGCATCGGTGTCCGGCGGCTCTTCATCGTGCTCGCCCGGCACCTTGTCCGGGCTTGTTTCGGACTTGTCGGTCTTGGCTGGTTCCTTTTGCTTCGGGGGTTGGATGGCCACGAGCGGCAGGTTCTTGTCCACCGTCTCGGTCTTCACGAGGAAAACCCTGTTGGCTTCGGGCGGGCGGGCGTCGCGCTCCTTCTTGCGGGCCTCGGCCCGGGCCTCGGCTTCCTTTTTCTCCTGGATGCGCTTCTGTTCGTTGAGCGAGATGTGCTTGTCGGCGCGCTGCTTCTTCACCAATTCGATGTCCTCGCGGACATAGGCAAAGTCCCGGTCCTTGGCGAGACGGTCGGTGGAATTCTTACGCAACCCCTCCAAGCTGCCGTTGATCCGATCCACGCGCTGATACTTGGCCGGCGCAATGTTGTCGGCATCAAGGACGTTGGGGAGGAAGGCTTCACCGGTTTCCAAGAAGTCGAGGACGTTGGGCAGGATGATGTCCGGAGTGACGCCGTGCTTCTGGGTGGTGCCACCGGCGATGCGGTAAAACTTGGAGATCGTGAACTTGAGCTGGCCGGGGTCGGTCACCTGCCGCTTGCCCATCCATTGTTCCAACGGGTAAAGCGTCTGCACCGTGCCCTTGCCATGCGTGGCCTGATCGCCCACCACGATGGCCCGGCCGTAGTCCTGCAACGCCGCCGCCACGATCTCGGAGGCCGAAGCGCTGTGATGGCCGACGGCAACAATGAGCGGGCCGTCGTAGGTGACGCGCACATTTTCGTCCTCCAACACCTCGGTTTGCTTGGGGTTGCGAACTTGGACGACCGGACCGCGCTTGATGAACAACCCGGTCAGCTCCACGGCTTCGTTGAGCAGGCCGCCACCATTCCGCCGCAGGTCGAGGATGACACCGGTCACTTTCTCCTGTTGGAGCCGAGTGAGCAGCTTCTCCACGTCGGCGGCGCACTTCTGGTAGAACTGAGGCAGATCAATCACTCCGAGACGCTGCTTCTTCCCGTCCGGGGTGACGTGGTCAACAATGCGGGCAAAAGCGTATTGCTCGGTGAGTTTGATTTCATCCCGAACGATGCGGATCACCCGGCGCTCGGAATCGCTGATCGCGTCCACCGGGACGATCGTAAGCCGCACTTCAGAGCCCTTCTTGCCGCGAATCATGTCCACCACCTCGCCCAGCTTCATGTCGAGGCAATCGACGGGCTCGGCGTCGCCTTGGGCCACGGCCACAATCTTGTCCTTGGGCTTGAGCTTCTTGCTCAACTCGGCGGGCCCGCCCGGGGTGAGGTTCACAATCTCCGTGTAGCCCTCGTCATCCTGACGGAGTTGGGCCCCGATGCCGTTGAGCTTCAGCTTCACGTTGTGGATGTCGAAGTTCTTCGCATCCGCCGGGGCCATGTAGTCCGAATGCGGGTCAAAAGCATGCCCCAGCGCTGAAAGATAAACCTGCAAGATTTCGCTGGTGTCGAACTGCTTCATGTTCTTCTGCAAGCGGGCGTAGCGCTTGGTGATCTTCTCAGCCGTCTTCTCCACCTTCTCGTCCGTGAGCTTGCCATTAAGCAGCTCGAACTTAATCCGCTGCCGCCAGACCTCGGCGGCCTCCGCCTCGTCCTTCGGCCAAGGGCCCTTGTTGCGCTGCGCCAGGAACTTCTCGTCTTTGGTGAAATCGTGCGGCGCTTTGACCAGCGCCGGAATCCGAGCCAGACAGCTGTTCAGGCGGGCGAGGTAACGTTCATAAATCTCAAACGCGGGCTGCGCATCGGCCGCCTTGGTGAGGTTGTCCAGCTTGGTGGCATATTTCCCCGTGAATTCATCCACGTCCGTCTGGAGGAAAAACATGTGGTTGTAGTCCAGCGCGTCGAGGAAGTTCCGCAGATGCTTTTCCGCCACGCCGTCGTTCAAGCGCTCCCCCTTGTAGTGGGCGCGGTCCAGAATATCGCCGACTGACTGCGTGATCTTGCCCGCCTGTGCCGGAGTGAATTCGACCGCCGAAAGCTCCCCGCAAAGCAGCGCCAAAGTCAGGACCGTCGAGAGCATCGGTTTCATAGGTTTTGTCAGTAGCATGGGCGACGACTTGGCTCGGGTTCAACCGGGAACTTCCGCTGCCCCCAGAAAACCTATGGCCACGGATATGGACTGGCCCCCCGCCGGATTGTTCAATGGCCGGCGCGTTCTTGCGGCCGCCCAGCCACCTCGCGGTAGAGCCGGGCGTAGTTGCCCACCATCGCCTCCATCGAAAAATCACGCACGACGCGACTCCGCGCCCGGCTACCCACCGCCGCCAAAGCCGCTGGATCAGCCAGCACTCGATGCACCTCCTCCGCCAGCACGTCCACCGAGTCCAACGCGGCGAGAAACCCATCGGCCCCACTGGTGATGACCTCGGCATTCCCGCACGCGGTGTGCGCGAGGCACGGCACACCGCAGGCCATCGCCTCTAGCACGGCGTTGGACAGGCCCTCGAAGATGGACGGCGCAGCGAGCAAATCCAACGCCTGATACCAAGGCGTCGGGTTGGCTTGGAAACCCGCCAGATGAATGCGCTCCCGGACCGGGCTGGCCGCCACGGCGGCGTGGATTTTTTCCTTCTCCGCCCCCTTGTCTCCCACGATGACCAACCGCGCCCCGGCCAGGCGCGCGGCCAACCGGTTGAAGGCCTCAATCAGCACGAGGTGCTTTTTGTTGGGGTCGAAGCGCCCCACGATGCCGATGAACTGGCCCGCGGCGGGCAAGCCGAGCTGTGTGCGGACGCGGGCCTTGTCCACCGGTTGAAAGCGTTCCGTGTCCACGCCATTGATGATCGCGCTGATCTTCTCAGCCGGGAACCCGTGCTCGATCAGGTAGCGCCGCAGCGACTCGGACACGGTATGCACTTTTCGGCAACAACGGTAGAGCCGCTGACGCTGACGCAGCCGGGCGGAGCTGCCTTGATCGCCTTGAAAAACTCCATGTTCCCCTTGCAGCACCGGCTTCCAGAGGCCAAAGCCTGAACCGAGCACCGCGTAGGTCAGCGGGCCCAAATTGTGGGGATGCAGCACGTCCGCGCCCACCCGCGCCGCGTGCCGCGCGACACCCAGCGCAACCCGCAGGGAAAAGCCCGGCAGTTTGCCCAGCACGACCACATTTTCAGGCTTCGGAAGTCGTTCAACAAATGCCCCACCGCGCTCCAAGCAGCAAACGTGAACCTCAAACTCCTCCGGCGGCAATCGGCGGGCGACGTTGACGATGCCATTTTCCATCCCGCCCGGTTCGAGGGAGAAGACGACGTGCAGAATGCGAAGCGGGCGCATGGTGAACCCCTGTTAAATCCAACTGGGCAACGGAAGAGAATAAGCGCCAGCCCAACAGTCATTCCATCTGGCCAAAACTTGGATGCGGCTCACTATTTCACCTCTCCACGAATCCCATTCAAGGCATAGCGAACCAAGGCGCGGAGGCGAAAGAGGAACCGGTTGCCGTTCGCCCCCGGGTCCAGAAACCACGGCCAAAGCAGCAGGGAAATCAGCAGATCTCGGAGCGCGCGCAACGGCTGGCGGATGCCGTTGTAGATGAGCGAAGTCTGGTAACGCCAGTAGCTGAAAACTTGGAGCCAGAAGCAAACATTGGACTGCGGCACCACCCCAGCGTCGTAGGACTTCTTGAGCACCGCCGCCATGTTGCTCTTCATGCGGTCGGCATTGTTGCTCATGTTGTTGCCGTGCTTGCGGATGTGGACGAGCACCTTGCCTTGATGCCAGATCCGCCGCCGGGCTGCGATCCGGATCCACATGTCCCGGTCCTCAGTGCTGCGAAGCGTAGTGTCAAAGCCACCGCAGAGTGTGAAGACGTCCTTGCGCGCCACCACGCCCGTCGGCGAGAAGCGGGTGCGCATCAGTATGTCCTTCAGGCTCACTTCCCGCGGCAGCACGGGCACATGAACGGCGAAGGGAAGCTGCTGCTCATCCACGTCCACCAACTTGTCGTCACAGGCGACCAAGGCATAATCTTGGGGCAACTTTGCGAAAGCTTCCATGCTGTCGCGCAAATGCGTGGGCAAGAGCAAATCGTCGGCATCAAGGAAGGCCACGTAATCAAATCGCGCCTCCCTGATGCCGGTATTCCGGGCTGCCGAAAGCCCGGCGTTGGCTTGGTAAACGTAGCGCACCGGCGCGCTGTATCGGCTCATCACCTCCCGCGTGTTGTCCTTTGACCCATCGTCCACCACCACCACCTCGAAATTTGGATAGTCCTGCTTCAAACACGACTCCACCGCGCTCGGTAAGAACCGGGCGTAGTTGTAGGCAGGAATGACTATCGAGACGCCAGACGGACGGGCGGAGGTGGGATTCGCCGCACTCATGGGGACGTGCAGGCCTCAGCCTTTGGCACGAGTCAAAGACTGATACCGGTTGTAGTAATGGTTCGTGTAGTAGTAGTAGTGGAACCGGTTCATGGTCGCCATCAAATCGAGCCGGTTCAGCACAAAGCCGTAGAAGTTGGCGTGGTTGGCCTCAAGGATTTCAATGGCTGTTCGCACGGCACGAGTCGGAGTCTGGCCGCATTGGATCACCAGCACGACTCCATCCATCGCCGGCTGCATGATACTGGTCTCAGCGAGGCCGAGGACCGGCGTGCTGTCCACGATGATGCGCTGGTAGCGCTTGCGGAGTTTCTCAATGGCCAACACGAACGCAGGCGCTCCGAGCTGTTCAATATCGCCTTCCAACTCATCACCACACGGGAGGATGTGCAGATTCTCCATCGTGGTCGGGCGACAAGCGTCCTCGACATCATACTTTTCCACCAGCACGTTGCTCAAGCCGGGGGCTGATCGGCTTCCAAAGAGGTGATGCTGGATGCCCCGCCGCAGGTTGGCGTCCACGATCAGCGTTTTCTCCCCCATTTGCGCGAAGGAAAGCGCCAGGTTGGAAGCAACCACCGTCTTGCCCTCCTTCGGCGTGGTGCTCGTCACCATGATGACCTGCGGGAACTTGGAAGTGGCCGCGCTGGACAGCAAATTGGTGCGAATGACACGGAAGTTCTCGATGAAGTCTGGATTGGCCACCCCGTCGTTGAGGATGAGCGGGTAGGACTCGGCAATTTCATCCTCGAAGTCCGGGACCAAGCCCAGCCCACGGACGTTCGTCGCCTCTTCCATCTTCTCCATGTTGGTGACCGTCTGGTCCATGAACTCCAGCAGGAAAGGCACACCCAGGGCCAACGCCACGCCCAATCCAAGCGCCATCATCACAATTTTCAAACGGTTGGGTGAGATCGGGATTTCATCGCGAATGCTGTCGAAGTCCATGAACTTCAAGTCTACACGCTCGTTACGCAGGGCAAGGGCTGCCTCGGCCATCTGCTTCTGCATTTCCGAGATCATTGAATCATAGCGAATGCCCCCCTGCTTGATCAGGTTGTATTCCTGAAGATATTTGTCATAACGCTCCCGCTGCTCCTTCCATAGCGGCTCCTGCGCCTCCAACTCAGCCACCTTTTGCTTCAAACGTCGTCCATGGATCTCAAATTTGGCGCGGGCCTGACTCAGGGTTTCCTTCACCTTGCGCTCGATCAGGCTGTGTTGCTGATTTACGACCTGCATCTTGGGATGCGAGGGCTTGAACGTTAGGGATAATTCCTTGATGAGGCGCTCCAGTCGCACCTTTTCCTGTTCCAACTCATACCATTCGTCCGCACCAGAGCGGCCCACGCCCGGCCGAATAATCACCGTGCCGTTGGATGGCCGCGCATTGGCAGGCAGACGTTCCCGGGTGACGGCATCCATCTCCACATAGGTTCCCGCGTCCACATTATAGTCAATCGAGTAATAGAACTGAAGGCGTTCGCTGTCGGAATACACCGGGTTGTTGACCTTGTTGTCCACAAATGTCCACTCCTGCAGCTTGCGCCGAAACAGATCCAAACTGCGGGGCACCGTTTGCAGTTGATCCAACTCGAATTTGAGCTTTTCCGGGTTAAACTCAGCAGTCAACCGCCCTTCAACCCGCAACTGTTCCTGCCAGCGCACACTGAGGTCTGCGATCACAGCCTGGAACTTGTTCGTCTCGGCCTGATACTGCCGGAGCGCCCGTTCCCGACGATCTTCAAGGAAGACCTCCACCATGTTCGAGGGAAAAAGCCGCACCCACTCGGGCTTGTAGGCCCACACATTGAGTTCGATGTTGTGATCGGTGGTCCAAGTGGCACGCACCTGCTTGAGAAACTCCTTCTTGGGCCGACCCACTTCACCGTAGTTGCCCAGTTTGGCATCCGTCTTCTTTACGATGTGGTCAGCATCGAAGTCGTTCAGGAAAGCATTGTCCGAAAAGCGGCGAAAATCCTCGCCCTTGAGTCGAGTGTCCGCATCAGGCGTTTGGGTTCCGATAGCCGTGTAGCGGATGGTGCTCTTCGAGTAATAGACGGGGCGGGAAAAGATGTAGAACAGCAGTCCCGCCGAGAGCGAAAGCGTGATCAGCAGGATGATCATGCGGAGGTGCTTCGTGGCGATGGCGACATACATCACCACATCCGTGAAGTCCGCCTTGCGTTTTTGCGCTCCGGGTATCATCGCGCAGCCACCGCTTGAACCACGATTTCGTTGAGGGAATTCATGGGCTGGGGTTCAGAAGCTGAAGAAGCTCTCAGGCACAACTACGATGTCCTTGCCTTGGAGCACGATGTCAGGTGCCAGGCCTTTCTGAATTTCCTTCACGTTCAGGGGCATCTGAATCTTCTCGCCATTGCCCAGTTCGCGCACCACGGAACACTTCTTCAAATTGGCGAATCGGGAGAAGCCGCCCGCGCGAAGAATGGCGGCATACGCCGTCAGGGTTTCATCTTGGAAGAGGCGCAACGTGCCGGGCTTGTTGATGTTCCCGGTCACATAAACCACGGGCGCAAACGCCGGGATCATGATGATGTCCCCTGGATTCAAGGCGATATCAGTGGGCGGGATGTTGCCAGAAAGAATGGCGGCCACATTAACCTCTTCCACCGCTCCCTGGCCGTTCTCAATCCGCAGCAACTTGGTCCGCGTCAGATCACCGGAGGGGGTGATGCCGCCTGACCGGATGATGGTCGTGATGAGGGTCGGAGCGACGCCCGGGGGCATCTTGAGCGGCCCCGGAGTAATGAACTCGCCCGCAAGATAAATGATGACCGGGTCGTCGGCCCCCACGCCCGCGCCAGTCGGAGTCTGTGCCTTGCTCTTAAAATCAGCCGTGACGGTCGCCTTGGTAAGCTGCGTCTCCTCCAAGAGCGCCTTGACCGCTGCCTCAACCTCGCTGATGTCCCTCCCCGCCACTGCGACCCGGCCCACCCGGGGCAGGATGATGTTGCCATCGCGCTTCACGGAGTAAACCCCGTTAAAGCTATCATCCTCGGCCACGATAATCTGGATGGCGTCACCGGCGGCAGCCATGTTGGGATCTCCTGCCCCCATCGCCGACTTGAATTCTCCGACTTTGGCCTGGATTTCGGCATCCACCTTCATCAAATCGGCCTGGGCGGTCTTGAAACGTGCATCGAGCGAAGACTTGTCCCGGGACAACCGATCCATGTCGGCTTGCTGACCAGTGCGATTCGCCATGGCGAACTCGCGGTCCGCAGCCTGAAACTTGACCTGCACCTCATCAATTTCCCGCAGGATGGATTCTTTTCGTTCGGTCAAGCGATCAAGTTCCCGCTGCAAAGCCACGGAATCCGCTCCCGTGCGCCCGGTGCGGACTATGTTACCCTCGGTGCTACCCCCCGAGGTGCCGCGCGTCGAGGATGCGGTCTTGAACTGAGGCGGCCCTTTCCTTTCCGGCTCGGTGCTGGGCGGAGCGGGGGTGGCAGGGATTACCGGGCGATCCAACCGCGGCAACGTGACGGCGGTGGGAGTGACCGAGCGCGTGAGCACCTCCCGCGCACTGCGCTCCTGGTTGGCGCGCACGGCCTCGATGTCCTGCATCAACTGCGTGGAATCCGTGTCTAGGCGGCCGATCTCACTGCGAATGGACTGGAGCCGGTCGGCACTCTTGTTTTCAGTTTCAATCCGGGCCAGCTCGGCTTTGGCCGCGTTATAACGCGCCTCCCAGTCCGCATTCTCCTTGGCCAATTTTTCGGCCTCGTTTTGGAGTTCGGATTTACGGCGTGTGAGATCGTCCAGCCGGCGCCGCAAGTCGTCTGGAGCCCCGGAGAGATTCACCGTGGAGGCCACGCTTGCCGGAGCCACTGGCGGGAAGGCTGCTGCCGGAGGCATCGCCACGGGCGAAGCGGAAAGCGGGGCAGGGGCAGGGCGCGTTGGTTCAGGACTCAACCCCGTGCTGCGGCGGCTCGTCTGACTTTCTGCCATCCGAAATTCTTCCAGCTTCGACAGCACCGCCTGAGCTTCTTTGGCATCCAACACGCCGGGCGGCAATTCCACCGGTCGAGGCTCCTCGGTGGCCAGCGGGGTGGAAGCCGAAAAGCCCAGACCACTCGAAGTCGGAATGGTTGCACGCGTCGCTGCTGCCCCCGCACCAAGCGGCGCGGTAGGCGAAAACACCGGGGGTGAAGGAGCCAATGGCGGCGGCTTGGAAGTAGGGGCGGATCCGGTGGCGAGGGAAGGACTGGTCGAAGCCGCAGGGCTTGACCGAGGGCTGCTCGGAGAAAAACTCGGCCCCGCAAGTCCGGGTGGAGGCGCGGTAGGCGCATTGAAGACCGTGGAGGTGTCTCCCGGAGCCACGGCGGCACGACCAGCCGGAGCGGAAAAGAAGGTGGAAGTAGCGGAAGCCGACGGCGTGGCAGGGGAGGCGGCCAAGCTAGCTGCAATCGGAGTGCGGGATTCCAGCGCCCTCAACTCCTTTTCATAGCGCTCGGCGGCATTGATGTCACCCCGTTGTAAGGCTTGGACATACTGACGCCGCACCGCATCCACTTGGGATGCCGAAGATTGGGCATTGCCGTCATTCAGAGCGGCGAACGCAAAAAGGAATAGCGCGGCGCACGCGGCGCGCAGTGAGCGGCTAATCATGATGTTGGCCCGAACTCGATCCGCCATGCTGAAAATCGAACAAACCTAGAACGGTCAGAACTTTGCTCGAATCGGGACGGTTTATGCCAGAGAGTAGGGCCGGTTGGCAAAGGTAAACTTCCACATCCATCGGGGGCGGGGCGCTAGAAGGTTCTAGTGAGCGTGAGCGAGATGACGTTTTCCACATAACTGTCGAGCGCTCGGTTGGAATCCCGAAACTCGTGCTGATAGATCATGGAAGACTGAAAGGTGGGCGTGTGCGCGATGGCCAGTTCAGCGCGGATGGTGTGCGTGTCAAAACGGAGGGGGGCAATGCCGCGGCCAACACTGTGGTTCCATGCGTAGCCGAAGCGCGAGGTAATGCGGTCGGCGACCCGAAAATTCAGCCGCCCCTCGGTTCGGAACTGTTTGCCGCCAAATGAGTTGTTGGGGTTGTCGAGGGGTTCGACGTTTTGCTCCTGCGCGCCACCTTCGAGCAAGATGTCCTGGCTGGCTTGAAACTGCGCCGTATAAGCGACGGTGGTGATCAAGGAACGCGCCGGGAAGGTGATGGCACGCAGGTAGTCCAACTGGTGCTGTATCCGCTCCCTAGGCCGATGCAGGAGCGAGACCCGCCAAGTGTAGCCTTCAATGGATTCATCACCCGGCAGGAAGTATCCCATTTCAGCCCGGAGGTCCAAATAGGGGGAGATAGGCCCCTGAATCCCGCCATTCACGCTGGAGTCGTAGCCGAACCGATTATTCAAATGGCGGGCGCTGTAGGAGAAGTGGGGCTTGAAGCGGAGATTTTCTCGCTCGGAGACCAGTTGGGCGACAAAGGTATCCGCACTGCTCTGCTGACCAAGCGTATCCCGCTGCTGCCAAAAATTGTCGTGGGAATATCCGAAGGTCATGCGCGTCACCGTCGGCAGCAGCGTGCTTACATTGGCCCCAAAAGCATTCCGATAGGTGGGCGTGGAGGTAAACCGCCTTTGGGTGGCAGCTTGGGACTGAATGTCGCGAAAACCATACCGCCCCGCCGTGTCGTCCAGACTATCGGCCTCGCGGTTGAGCAGATCGAACGCCCGGCCCATGCCAAAACCTCCGCTCTGCACCGTAAAGCTTTCGAGGATTTGCACATCCACTTTGTTGAAGGGGATGTCGTAGGCGAACTGCGTCTGGAAAACCGGCGTCAGGCTAAAATTGTAATCGGCCATCGGATCGGTGAAGCCAATGTCCGATTTGAAGGGCAACCAGATCGCCGTGCCGCCCGCTGACAAGCGCATCGCCTCGTTGATCTGATACATGAGGTTCGCCTGCAAGCGCACCACGGCGATTTCCTCCGACTGCTTGCCCGTCTCAACCAGGTTGATGTTGTCGCTCCACAGCGCGGTCCCGCTCAAGGAGATGATGTCCAGGTAGAAATTTCCGAGCTTTAGCTCTGCATCCTCGGGCTTCCCCCGGAAACCGAACAAACTTACCCCCACGCCGGGCGACAAGGGCGCGGAGATGGTCAACCGCCCCGTTCCATAACCCAACTTCGGGGTGCGGATGACCCCGTTTTGGAAAGAACGGAAGAATGCATCCTGCGCCACATCGGCATCGCGCACCAAACTGGACTCCACCGTCCCGGCCCCGCCCAACTCGGCGTTGCCCTTTTCATTCAGCGAAGTCTGCGTCAACCCCTCCGTCCCAGAGCGGAGCGTCGCCGTGGGCGAACCGGCATTCTGGGCATACACCACCTGAGCGTGCATGGCTGGCACACAGGCCAATCCCAGCGCGCTACCCAACAGGGCTTGCCAGCGGCGCTTGGAAGAACGCATGGGGAGACGAGCGGGAAAACGCCTCGCTCACTGTTGGCCGCGCTTGGGCTTGCGCCAGAACGAGAGCGACCCGGTGGCCGCATTGCGCCAAGCCACTGGCAAGTAGCCGAGAATGCCCAGGGGCCCAAGTAGGATGACAATTACCATCCAAGAAAACCGTTCCTTCTTGTTGAAAGGCTGCACTTGGATGCTCCACAAGACGCAGCCCAGCATGACGAGATACAGCAGCACGGCGATGCTGATCGTCTGGCTGTTGATCTTAACGCTTTCGAGGCTGAAGCGGTTTAGGATGTCTTTCATGGGCCGATTCGTCAGTTTCTCCAACCCCGATCCGGAGCCGAGCTTAACCCCCGCTTGATAGTGGATCCGTCACGGCGCGACAACCAAAAACACGGTGGCCAAACCCTGACCGATCCGTCGCCAGCGGCACTCAAGGCAGGTCCACCCATTGCCGTGCTGCCGTCGAACGCAGGGCCGCATCCGTCACGGACTGCATCCGGGCCCCATCGTGGAAAGTCACAGAGCACGACCGCTGTTCCCGGATGGCATTCACAAACTCCACCGCCTGATCGTAGCGGAAGCTCACCAACGGATCGCCCACCCCGGGATCGCGGGGCGAACCCGGCCAAGTGTAAAACTCCTTGGGAATGGCCAGCGCCTTCAAGCCCGGCCCGCCAACTTTGCCGAATTGCAGCTCATTCCAGCTCCCAGTGGTGAAGCTGAAGCTGGCCTCACTGCCATTCAGCTCTACGCGGTCAGGGCTACGCCAGCTTTCATTAGTGCCACTGGCCAACTTCGAACTTTCCAGCACACCGCTCGCCCCGTTCTGGAACTCCGCCAGGATTGCCACCCAGTCATCCGTGTCGTTGGGCGCGCCATCCCGCGTCGGGGTCAACGTCATCAAGTTCGCCACCAACCGCTTCATCGGGCCGATGAGGTGGTGCGCGAAATCGATGCGGTGCGAAAGCATGTCGCCAATTTCGCCCGTGCCGGCGAGGCGCTTCTGCTGCCGCCAGCCCAAGTTCCGCGTGCCCCAATCCTGCAACCGGCAGGACCGGTAATGATAAGCCTGCCCCAGATCACCCCGATCCACGAGGTGCTTGAGATACCGCATGGCCGGCACGAATCGATAGGTGAACGCGGTCATGTGCCGGACACCCGCCTTGTCCGCCTCCTCGGCCATCTGCTTTGCATCCACGGCATTCAGCGCCAGGGGCTTTTCACTCAGCACATGCTTGCCCGCACGGGCGGCGGCGATGGCCACGGGCGGATGAAACGCGTTCGGCGTGGCAATGATGAGGGCGTGGACGTCGTCGCGGCTGACGATGTCCTCCCACTTAGTCGAGGTGACCGGCGCGCCGGTTTCCTTCCGGGCGGCTTCGAGCGTCGCGGGATTGGCGTCGCAGAGGGCGTGAATCTTCACGTCCGGGCACAACTTGAGTCCGGGAACGTGGTTTTGGAGGGTGATGCCGCCGGTGCCGATGATCGCAAAGTTCAGTGTGCTCATGTGAAACGCGCGGCGAGTATGGCGGGCAAACTTCCCCGAAGGCAAGCAACCGGAGGCTGGCCAGGACCAGCGCCTAGCCCGCCAGCTTCGGCGGCTCGTTGCCCTCACCCGGTGCTTCGCCGACGCCGGCGGCGTGGCGCAAGTGCGTGGCCAGCCAGTGCAGTTCGTCGTTGGTCAGGTTGCTGAAGAAGCCGTGTTTCCCGTTGGCGTTGTCGTGGACTTGGAGTTCCAGCACCGGCACGTTGTTGATCACCATCCCGCTTCCGCCTACGCGAATAGCAGCCAGCTCGGCGGGAATACGCTTGAAGGTCTTGGTGCCAAAGAGCGACTGCTGAACGATGATGAGCTCGTTCCGTGAGGCGCGGAGACTGGCCTTCCGGCGCATCTGGTTCACGGCGGCGACAAGCATCCCGACACCGGCCAGACCGAACAGGCCGATGACTACGCCTGGGATTGCCTTGCTTTGATTCCGACGCCGTTTCTGTGACTCCGGGGCGATCACGAACCCAGCCCCGACCACACCGACGAACACCAGCCAGATGATGGCAAAGAACAACAAGCCACGCGTGCTACGCGCCCCTTGCGGCGGCACCACCGCGATGATGCCGCCCGCCTGTTCCGTGATGCGGAGCGTCGTCGCAGCCGGCGGGTCGAAACGATCGCCGCTGAGTCCCTCCCTGCTGGTGGCGGAGTGCGTGACGGTCTGGGCGACAGGAGGCGGCAGCGTGGTGCCAGTTTGAGCAGCGAGATCCGCCGTGAGGCGGTCGGCCAGGCTCTCCATCCACGCCCGCGAATACCCCATCGTCACCAAACGCGGGTTGGCGGTGCCAACCTCGGCTCCCAGCATCCCCGTGTCCGCCAGGGCCCCCGACTTGACGGGCTGGCCGTTAATGCGCACGGCATCCGTGACCAGTGTGAACCGCCGGATGTCCTTCAGCGGAACGCGCCGCGTCCACCAGAACGGCCCGCCACGCTCGCGCGCGACGAGTTCGCCGGACTGCACTTCGATTTCGCACCGGCCACACAGCGCGAACACGCCGAGGCCGATGATACCCAGGCCGACGCCCAGAAACGGAACGCCAAAGAGCGCAAAGAGCAAGCCGCCAATTTGAAAACCATCCTTCTGCGACACGCCCAGCACGCCGAGAATCCAGAAGAGCGCGAACCCGCCGAACAGGCAGCCAAAACCGATGAAGAAGACCGCGACAACCTTGAGCGGCCCGGTCTCGCGCGGCGGCAGCAGGTAGCGTTTCCCATGGCGGCTGGACTCAACGCGGATTTCAGGCGGCAGTGCCGGACTCATGGCTGGGAATCGTTTAGCCCCAGCAGCAGCGCGGGTAAAGAGGATTGCGGGAATTGCGCGAAGTCATAGAGTCCCGCCCGCGTCCAACGCCCAATTCAAACATGAAACTGACCGTCCTTCTTCCCCGTCGCATCTTCGGAATCCTGCTTGCCACCTCGTTGGCCACACTGGCCGGTGCGGCTGACCCCGACTGGGTCACCTACGCGCCCAAGGCCGGCCCCGGCCAGGGCAAGCACATCGTCTTCCTCGCGGGCGATGAGGAGTATCGCAGCGAAGAGGGCCTGCCGATGCTCGCGAAAATTCTCAGCCAGCATCACGGCTTCAAATCCACCGTGCTCTTCTCCGTGGATGCGGATGGCACCATCAACCCCGACGCCGGCGGCAGTCTCTCGCACCCCGAAGCGCTCGATTCCGCGGACGCCATCGTCATGCTCCTGCGCTTCCGCCATTGGAACGACGACGCGAACAAAAAGTTTGAGGCCGCCGTGAACCGGGGCGTGCCCCTCATCGCCCTTCGCACCAGCACCCACGCCTTCAACGGGCTGAAGGGGCCTTACGAGAAATGGAACTTTGGCAACAAGGGCGGCTTCGGCAAACAAGTCCTCGGCGAGACGTGGATCTCCCACTGGGGCCGGCACAAGGTCGAGGCCTGCCTCGGGGTCGTCGAACCCGGCGCGGAGAAACATCCCCTCCTCACCGGCACCGGCCAGATCTTTGCAGACTCCGACGTCTATGAAGCCTACCCGCCCGCCGACGCCAAGATCCTCCTCCGTGGACAGGTGCTCAAAGGCATGACCGCCGACACCGCGCCCGCCGACTACAAGAAGAAGCGCGCCAACGACAAGCTGGAACAGGGCGTAAACGAGCCCATGATGCCGGTCGCGTGGACCCGCGAAGTGAGGAACGAAGCCGGCAAGGTGAACAAAATCTTCACCACGACCATGGGGGCGGCCACCGATCTCCAAAGCGAAGGCACCCGGCGGCTCATCGTCAACAGCGTCTTCTGGGGCCTCGGCCTCGAAGTCCCCGCCAAGGCCGACGTGAACTACATCGGCGAATACAAGCCCTCCATGTATTCCTTCAAAGGCTACAAAAAGGGCGTGAAGGTCTCCGACTTGAAGCTCTGACCAGCGCCAAGGGCGGCTGGCGTCCTCGCCTGTCCTCAGACAATCGGAGCGCTGGTCTGCGGCCCGGCACGTTGATGGGTGGCTCGCTCACGCCGGGTCTGGGCCGATCCTCCCCATCCTGCGAATTACCCCTTGAACCGGAGCCGTCCTGCAAATCACTCCAGTTGCCAACCAGCGGCGGCACGTCAAACTCGCCGCATGATTCCGCGATTTTTCCTGCGCCACGGCACGGCAGCCTGCCTGTTGCTTGCAGCGGACCTCAGCTCATTGGCTGCCGACGCGCCCAGCTTCAACCGCGACGTTCTCCCCATTCTGTCCGACAACTGCTTCGCCTGCCATGGACCGGACGCGAAGCAGGCCAAGGGCGGCCTGCGCCTCGACCTCCGCGACAGCGCCACCAAGCCGGCCAAGTCGGGTGAAATCGCCATCGTCCCCGGCAAGCCTGCCGGCAGCGCGCTGGTAAAGCGCATCGAGACCAAAGACGCCGCCGACTTGATGCCGCCGGCGGACTCGCACAAGCAACTCACCTCCGCGCAGAAGGACGTGCTGAAGCGGTGGATTGCCGCCGGGGCGAAGTATGAGGCGCATTGGGCTTTCGTGCCGCCAGTCAAAGCTCCACCGTCGGCAGTCGCTGGAGCCAAGAGCGCGATTGACCGCTTCGTCCTGGCCCGGCTCGCCCAGGAAAAGTTGAAGCCTTCTCCCGAGGCCGCGAAGCACACGCTGATTCGCCGTGTGTCCTACGACCTCACCGGTCTGCCGCCGACGACTGCGGAGCTGGACGCCTTCCTCGCCGACCGTTCGCCTGATGCCTTCGAAAAGGTCGTCGCCCGACTGCTGAAGTCCGCGCATTTCGGCGAGCGCATGGCGATGGGGTGGCTCGACGCCGCGCGCTACGCGGATACGGATGGTTTCCAGTCCGACGCCACTCGCTCGAACTGGCCGTGGCGCGACTGGGTTATCTCCGCCTTCAACGCGAACATGAAGTTCGACCAGTTCACGCGCGAGCAATTCGCCGGCGACCTCCTGCCGAACGCGACACCCGAGCAGCAGTTGGCGACGTGCTTCCACCGCAATCACATGACCAACGGCGAGGGCGGCCGCGACCCCGAGGAGTCGCGCGTGGACTACGTCATCGACCGCGTGAACACCGTCGGCACGGTCTGGCTCGGCCTCACGCTCAACTGCGTCCAGTGCCACGCGCACAAATACGACCCGCTCCCGCACGCGGACTTCTACCGGCTCGCCGCGTTCTTCAACTCGATTGACGAGGACGGCAAGGCCGGCAGCGCGGCAAAGCCTTACCTCAGTTACCAATCCCCGCTCGCCGCCCGCGCCGTGACCGAGGCGCAAGCGCTGGTGGACGAGCGCAAACCGCGCGAGGCCGAGGCGCGCAAGGCAGCGGAAGCACCCTTTGCCGACTGGCTGGCCGTGCAAGCGAAGGCCGTGACAAAGGGCTTTTCCGCCTGGCATCCGCTGCGCGCGAGCGAGCTGGAGAGCATCGAGGGAACACGCCTTGTGCAGGAGGCGGACGCCATCGTGCAAGCCAGCGGGCCGAATCCGAATCACGAGGACTACCGCATCATCGGCCCGGTGAAGTTGCCGCGCGTGACCGGTCTGAAGCTGGAAGTGCTGCCGCACGCATCGCACACCGGCGGCGGGTTGTCGCGTGGCAAGTCCGGCGAATTCATTCTGACCGACATCAAGGTGCAGGTGCGTCGGCGGGGCAGTTCACAGATTCGCGATGTGCTCGTGACCGGCGCGGTCGCCGACGCCTCTGCCGATCAAAAGGGCGCGCGCGAATACGGCGACATCAAGGGCGTGCTCGACGACGACCCGCGCAACGGCTGGACGACGAAAGGCCTCGACCCGAAGCAGCCGCGCAGCGCCGTCTTCGCGCTGGCCGAGCCGCTCGTGCTCGACGCAGACGAGGAACTCATCTTCGAGCTGCGCCACCGCTCGACCCTCGGCGACGCGAACATCGGTCGCTTCCGCGTGTCGGCGACGGATCAGGCGGGCGACGCGATTCGCAGCGTGGAGACCGCCCCACTGGAGCAGCTTGCCGCCGCGAAGTTGACCGACCTCGCCGCGCTTGATGCGAAACTGCGCGCGAAACTCTTCAACCAATTCCTCGCCGACCACACACCTTACCAAATCGAGAAAGGCGCGCTGGACCGGGCGAACCGGCAGTTAAGCGAAGTGAAGGCGGCAGCCGGGAAACTCAATGTCATGGTCCTCGCCGAACGCAAGGAGCCGCGTGCCACGCACATCCTGCTGCGCGGCGTGTGGGATAAGCATGGCGATAAGGTTGAACGCGGCGTGCCCGGAGCCGTAGCGCCTTGGCCGACCAACGCGGACAAAACCCGCCTCGGTCTCGCGAACTGGCTGACCGCTCGCGACAACCCGCTCACCGCTCGTGTGGTCGTGAACAACCTGTGGGCGATGCTCTTCGGCAACGGCTTGGTGCGGACGCCCGAGGATTTCGGCCTGCAAGGCGAGCGACCTACGCATCCGGAGTTGCTCGACTGGCTCGCGGTCGAGTTCATGGAGAGCGGCTGGGATGTGAAACACATCCTCCAACTCATGGCGACGAGTGCCACATATCGCCAAAGTTCTATCGCTTCTCCAGCGCTGCTGGCCCGTGACCCGGAGAACCGCCTGCTCGCGCGCGCGCCCCGCTTCCGCCTGCCCGCGTGGATGCTCCGCGATGCCGCGCTCCGCAGCAGCGGCCTGCTCAACCCCTCGCTCGGCGGCCCGCCCGTGAAGCCCTACCAGCCCGAAGGCGTGTGGGAGGAAATCTTCATGGGCCGCTTCAAATACGAGCCGAGCGAGGGCGCCGCACAGTATCGCCGTTCGCTCTACGCCTTCTGGCGTCGCAGCATCGCGCCAACGTTCCTCTTCGACTCGGCGCAGCGCCGCGTCTGCGAGGTCCGCACCCCGCGCACGAACACACCGCTCCAGGCGCTCACGTTGCTCAACGACGAAACCTTCCTCGAAGCCTCGCGCGCACTGGCGGCAGGAATTCTCCGTTCTGCGAGCAAGCCCGAAGACCGCCTTGCTGAAATCTACCGCCGCGTGCTTGCCCGTCCGCCCAGCGCAAAGGAAGCCGCCGTGCTGCAACGTGAGTTCGACCGCGCACTCGCGTTGTATCGCACCAAGCCCGCCGAGGCGGCGAAACTGCTGGCTGGCGCGCAGTTCAAGATCGACGCGAAACTCAGCGCAGCCGAACTGGCCGCCTACACGGTCGTCGCCAGCCTCGCCTTCAACCTCGATGAAGCCATCACCCATGAATGAGCCGCTAGACATCTCTCGCCGATACTTTCTCGGGCGCGGTGCGGGCGTGAGCCTTGGGGCGATGGCCTTGTCGCAATTGCTCCAGCGCGTTTCTGCCGCGCCCTCGACTGCGGCGCCAGCCGGCCTGCCGCACTTCGCGGCCAAGGCCAAGCACGTCATCTTCCTCACGCAGTCCGGCGGGCCGTCGCAGTTGGAGCTGTATGACTACAAGCCGCAGTTGGAGAAGTGGGCGGGCATCGAGATTCCCGACTCGGTGCGGCAGGGCCAGCGCGTCACGACGATGACCTCGAACCAGAAGCAACTGCTGATGCCGGGGCGGACGAATTTCGAGCGATGCGGACGCAGCGGTGCGACCATCGGCGAGTGGCTGCCGCATTTGCGCGGCGTGGCGGATGACCTGTGCTTCATCAAGTCCATGCACAGCGACCAAATCAACCACGCGCCGGCGATGACCAAGTTTCTCACGGGCCATCAGATTCCCGGCCGCCCCAGCATGGGCGCGTGGGCCAGCTACGGCCTCGGCAGCGA
Source organism: Akkermansia muciniphila (assembly GCA_945874145.1). GTDB lineage: Bacteria > Verrucomicrobiota > Verrucomicrobiia > Limisphaerales > SXTU01 > SXTU01. The sequence goes on along the minus strand of CAMCFN010000004.1, from coordinate 83,962 downwards.
GAACAAGAACTTGCCGGACTACCTCGTGCTCATCTCGAAGATGCAGCGGCCCAGCGACCAGCCGCTCTACGACCACTATTGGGGCAGCGGCTTCCTGCCGTCGCGCTTTCAGGGCGTGAAGCTCCGCAACTCACGCGACCCGGTTCTCTACTTGCACGACCCCGACGGCCTGCCGCGCGAGTTGCGGCGCGGAATGCTCGATGGCCTCGGCGAGTTGAACCAGATGCGCCTCGCGGAAACCGGCGACCCCGAAATCGCCACGCGCATCCGCCAGTATGAAATGGCCTACCGCATGCAGACCAGCGTGCCGGAACTGACCGACATGAGCGGCGAGTCGGAATCCACCTTTGAACTCTACGGGCCGGACTCGCGTCGCGCCGGCAGCTACGCCGCGAACTGCATTCAAGCCCGTCGCCTCGTCGAGCGCGGCGTGCGGTTCATCCAGCTTTTCCACCCCGACTGGGACCATCACAGCCGTCTGCCGAGTTGGTGCGTCGCGCGCTGCCGCGACACCGACCAGCCCACCGCCGGCCTCATCCGCGATCTGAAGCAGCGCGGCCTGCTCGACCAGACGCTCGTCATCTGGGGCGGCGAGTTCGGTCGCAGTCCCGTCGGTCAAGGCAAGTGGGACAGCATCGAAGCCGGGCGCGACCACCACCCTCGTTGTTACACCATGTGGATGGCGGGAGGCGGCGTGAAGGCCGGCCTCACCTACGGCGCGACGGATGACTTCAGCTTCAGCGTCGCGGAGAACCCCGTCCACGTTCACGACCTGCACGCGACGGCCTTGCACCTGCTCGGCATGGACCACGAGCGGCTCACCTACCGGCACCAAGGCCTCGACTTCCGCCTCACCGGCGTCGAGCCGAGCCGTGTGGTGAAGGAAATTCTGAGCTAGGCAGGGCTGCATCGGCAAACGCGGTTGCCTCACGCCGCGCATCCCGCCAAGCTCCGCGCATGAAATACCGCCGCTTCGGGAAGACCGAACTCCAGATGCCCGTCTTCTCCTGCGGCGGGATGCGCTACCAGCACAAGTGGCAGGACGTGCCGCCCGCCGAAGTCCCCAAGGACGGCCAGGCCAACCTCGAAGCCACCATCCACCGCGCGCTCGAACTCGGCATCAACCACATCGAGACCGCCCGCGGCTACGGCTCCAGCGAAATGCAGCTCGGCTGGGTGCTGCCGCAAATCAAGCGCGACAAGCTCATCGTCCAGACCAAGGTCGCCCCCTTCGCCACGCCCGAGGAATTCCTCCGCACCTTCGACCAGTCCATGAAGTATCTGCGGCTCGACCACGTGGAACTCCTCTCCTTCCACGGCATCAACAATCGCCAGCATCTCGACTGGACCCTCCGCAAAGGCGGCTGCCTCGAAGCCGCCCGCAAGCTCCAGCGCGAAGGCCGCTGCCGCCACATCGGCTTCAGCACCCACGCCACCACCGACGTCATCCTCGACGCCGTCAACTCCGGCGAGTTCGCCTACTTCAACGTCCACTGGTATTTCGTCAACGACCTCAACTGGACCACCATCGAGGCCGCCACCCGCCACGACATGGGCGTCTTCATCATCAGCCCCAACGACAAGGGCGGGAAACTCTACGCCCCGCCGCCGAAGCTCGTGGACTTCTGCGCGCCGCTCACGCCCATGCAGTTCAACTCCCTCTACTGCCTCGCGCGTCCGCAAGTCCACACCCTCAGTTGCGGCGCGGCCAAGCCCAGCGACTTCGACGACCACGTCGCCGGCCTCGCGCACTACGACCGCGCGGCGGAAGCCATCGCGCCCATCGAGGCCCGGCTGCGCGCCGAGATGCTCCGCGTGCTGGGCGACGACTGGTGCCGCCGGTGGTCCGAGGGCCTGCCGAACTACGGCGACGTGCCCGGCGAAATCAACGTGAGCGAAATCCTCCGCCTCTGGACCTACGCCAAAGCCCTCAACCTCACCGACTGGGGCAAGATGCGCTACAACCTGCTAGGCCAGGCCGACCACTGGTTCCCCGGCCACAACGCCGCCAGCTTCGACGAGCGCAAGCTGCTGGCGACTGTGCAGCACAGCCCCTTCGCCGCCCGCATCCCGGAGATTCTACGCGAGGCCCACGCGATGATGTGGGAGGCACCGGTGAAGCGGCTGAGTCAGAGCTAACGAGTCGGCTGGTTCGGTGGCCAGCCCGCCACTTTTTCACGCCCTCACTTCGTCGGCTTCAGTTGAATCTGGATAGGTCCTATCCCCGTGCTCGGAGCATCGCCGGCGATTCTGGTATCAACGACGAGGCAATGGTTCAGCAGTCCCTGCTTGTCGAACCCAAAATACCGTTGGTGACCCTCTGGGACTTTCGTTTCCAGCAGCTTCGTTGCCGCTGCATACAACTCATCCACCGTGCGGGCGGCGGCGCCTTCGTTCTTGTGAGTGCCCAATTCCTTTCCCGACTCCACCCATTGGGGCTTGGGTGCTGGTGGATTTTCCCCCAGTTTGACCGGCTGGGGCAGGTCAAACACCTCATACTTTCGCTCGACGACCTTGTTCCCCCGGACAGTGACCGTGGTGGTATGACCGAATCCGAAGGCTGAAGACCATCGGACCTGATAAGAGTAATCCCCACCGCTCTCGTCGCGGACTTTTTCCCACTTCGCCAAGCTCGTCTTCAGTTGAGCCGCGTGTGTGACGGCAGAGTCGGCAACTTGCGCAGTTGCTGACACGGCGACAGCAAGTAAGGCGACTGTGATAGCAAACCATCGGTGCAACATATTTTTCCTCTTGAGTGAACGTTTCGCACGAACTTGCCGCCTAACTTCTTACTCGACCGCAATTTCGTCGACCTTATTAAGGAAGATGGGTTTATTGGTGCCGGGCATCTGTTCCATTCTGACCCGGATGCCACGCCCCCGAGGGTGCCTTATCCCGCAGAAAATCTTAGCACCTTGTCCAAAAACTCTGACGCAGCCTAGGAGGGCCGCTGAAGGTAGCCGGTGGGCAGCCTCGACCGCAGGGAGAGGCGCACCCACCGGACCCGCCGCCCGAACGTCCCGCGCCCCAGCGGGGCGCATGAACGTTGCCTTGTTAACGCGCATTTCATGCGTCCCTCCGGGACGCCCCTCGCTGCGGGGCCTTTCCGGTGGGTGCGCTTCGCTTCCCACCGGCTACCTTCATCCGCGCCTCCGGCGCGTGCCCGTCGCAGATGTTCGAGGCACCAGTGAAACGGTTGAGTCAGAGCTAGGCTAGACTCAAGCTGCGACCCGGGCGCGGCGCACACGCTGCTTCCGAATCACGGGCGGCACCAACGCCCCGCCGGTTGTCTCCTGCGGTTGTTCCGAGCTGGTGGGGAGCTGGTGCTTGGCTTTGCGCTCGGCGGCTTGCTGGCCTCGTGCCCAGGCCCAAAAGCGGGCGCGGTCATGGCCGAAATCTGCCGCGATTTGTGCGCGGGCCTCGCGCACTTCTTGGACGATGGTGTCAATCATGGGGTTAAGGTGCTGAGTGTTTCAGGTGGCTCAAATCGGCAAGATGCGAACTCGGGACTTGGCCTCGTCCACATTGAGCAACGCCCCACGCTCCAGCGCATCGCCGTGCGCCCGCAGGGCCGCCACCAAGAGCGGGCCGAGATGCGCGGGGGACACGTCCTGAGTGCGAACCTGGATGACACTCGGACCGCCCGCCTTGCTGAGGGCCAGTAGGATGCCGAAGTCGAGGTCGTGAGTGAACACCACGCAAGCGTTGTCCCGCGCCCATTGCATGATTTCCCTGTCCGGCGCGGTGTAGGCTCCGATGGTGGACCAGTGAACGGACTCAAAGCCACGCTCGTGCAGATACGGCACCCACTCGGGCGACAGATTCATGTCAACGAGCAGCCTCACGCGACGGCCAACGGCACTTCCAACTCCTCCACCCGCCAAGCCGCGTAGGCCAGCGCCTCGCGGATGTCCTCGGCTACCAAATAGGGATACAGGCGCAGAATCTCCTCATGCGAATGGCCGGCGGCGACCAAACCCACGAGGGTCCCCACGGTCACGCGCAGGCCGCGGATACAAGGCTTGCCGCCCATGACGTTGGGGTCGTGTGTAATGCGGGCGAGTGCTGGCATGGGGCGAAGCTACGGGAAAGCGGCGCACAACGCACGGTGAAATCCGCCGCCTCTGGAGCTTACCGTCCGCAGCACACGGTTGCTATCCGTCGCCCCGCCAAAATCCTTTCCCCATCCCTGTCCGCTCCGCACACTCCCGCGCATGAACGTGACCGTCCGTGGGCGCACGCGCCACTACCGCACCGTCAGCTTCGAGGCGGCGAAGAACCAAGTCCGGCTCATCGAGCAACGCCTGCTGCCGCACGAGTTCAAGGTCGTCGGCACGCGCGACTTCCGCGCCACCGCCGTCGCCATCCGCGACATGGTCGTGCGCGGCGCGGGAGCCATCGGCGCGACGGCGGCTTACGGGCTGGCGCAGGGCGCGCGGGCGTTTCGCGGCAAGGACTTGGTGAAGTTTCAGGCGTATGTGGAAGAAGTTTTCACCGTGCTGAAGGAGGCCCGCCCCACCGCTGTGGACCCCGTCAACGCGATGCTTGATGTGCGTCGCGCGATGTCCGCCGGCACCACCGTCGCCGAGCAGCAGGCCCTCGCCCTCGCCGCCGCCGAGCACTTCGCCGACGAGGACGTGGCGCATTGCGAAGCCATCGGCCAGCACGGGGCGAAGTTGATTCGCGACGGCATGAGGGTGCTCACGCATTGCAACGCCGGCTGGCTGGCCTTCGTGGACATCGGCACCGCCACCGCGCCGATGTATGCGGCGCAGGCGGCGGGCCGCAAGTTCCACGTCTTCTGCGACGAGACGCGCCCGCGCTCGCAGGGCGCGACGCTCACCGCGTGGGAGCTGGCGCAGCAGGGCGTGTCGCACCAAATCATCGCCGACAACGCCGCCGGCTTCCTCATGTGGCGCGGGGAGATTGACCTGGTCATCGTGGGCAGCGACCGCACGCTGGGCCGCACCGGCGAGGTGGCGAACAAGATTGGCACCTACACCAAGGCCGTGCTGGCGAAGAGCCACGGCATCCCCTTCTACGTGGCCATCCCGCGCTCGACGATTGACTGGGAGATGAAGTCGGGGCGGGACATTCCTATCGAGGAGCGGAGTGAGAGTGAGGTGCTCGGGGCGTGGGGAGTGGTCACAAGGCAAAAGGAAAAAGGTGAAAGGCAAAAGGGCGGGGAGCGCGCTTATGTGCGGGTGGCGAATCCGAGCAGCGGGGCGCGCAATCCGGGCTTCGATGTCACGCCGCCGGAACTCATCACCGGCATCATCACGCCCGAAGGCATCTTCAAGCCCGGCGAGTTGTGGAAGCATCGGCAGAAGCTGGGCGGGCCGAAGTGAAGGAGCGCGGCGTTCACGCCGCTTCAGCGTCCGGAGTTCACAGGCCAATCGTCTCACCAACGCCGCTCGGACGCTGAAGCGGCCTGAAGGCCGCGCTCCTCGCCGCGCTCCTCGCCGCTTGGCTCCGCACCAGCCTGTGCTACGCTCTCCGCAACATGACGACACCGCTTCGCATTCTCGGCCTCGTTGCGCTCACCGCCACGCTGCTTTCCCCCTGCGCCCACGCCGCCACCACGGCCACCTTCGCGGGTAACGGCCAAGCTGGCTACTCCGGCGACGGCGGGCCGGCGACGGCGGCGCAAATCAACAATCCCTTCGGCGTCGTGCGCGGGCCGGATGGCAACATCTGGTTCTGCGAATACACCGGCCAACGCGTGCGCAAGGTCACGCCGGACGGGAAGATCCACACCGTCGCGGGCAATGGCCAGAAGGGTTACACCGGCGACAGCGGCCCCGCGCTCCAAGCCACGTTCAACCTCCCGCACGAAATCCGCTTCGACCAAGCCGGCGACCTCTACATCGTGGACATGGGCAACAACGCCGTGCGCAAGGTGGACCTGAAGAGCGGCGTCATCACGACCTTCGCCGGCACGGGCAAGGCGGGTTACTCCGGCGACGGCGGCCCGGCGAAGGACGCGCAGTTCAAGCAGCCGCACAGCATCCAGTTCGACCCCGCCGGCGACCTCTTCATCTGCGACATCGGCAACCACGTCATCCGCAAGGTCAACATGAAGACCGGCGTCATCAGCACCTTCGCCGGGGTGGGCAAGTCCGGGCCGACGCCGGATGGCTCGCCCATCGCCGGCACGCCGCTCAACGGGCCGCGCTCGCTGGATTTCGACGCAGCGGGCAACCTCTGGCTCGCCACGCGCGAGGGCAATCAGGTGTTCAAGTTCGACCTCAAGGCCGGGAAGATTCAGCACATCGCGGGCACGGGGAAGAAGGGCTTCACCGGCCACGGCGGTCCGGCGAAGGAGGCGACGCTCTCCGGTCCCAAGGGCATCGCCGTCGCGCCGAACGGCAACGTCTATCTCGCCGACACCGAGAGCCACAGCGTGCGCATGGTGGACGTGAAGAAGGGCACGCTCGAACTCATCTGCGGCACCGGCGAGAAGGGCGACGGCCCGGACGGCGACCCGCTCAAGTGCAAGCTCGCGCGCCTGCATGGCCTGTGGGTGGACCGGGATGGGAGCGTCTTCATCGGCGACAGCGAGGCGCACCGGGTGCGGGTCATCAAACCGTGAAGCCTCCTTTGAAGTGAATCCGCCCAATACAGTGCATGGGACCGATGGCGGTCAATCGCGCGCGTGGATCGCGGGCTTCAGGCCGTTTCAGCGCCCGCACTGCGCGCCGGTTTCGGATGCCAAAGACTGCCGCCCGTTGAAGCGGCCTGAAGGCCGCGCGCCGGCGGGCCGCGGCGGTGTTTGGAGCCTGGTGCTTCTCTGGAGCTTGGAACTTGGCTTTTGGAGCTTCGCCGGCGAGCCGCCAAAGCCCATCACGGTCACGAACGCCGTTCCGCCGACCTTCGAACAGCTTGCCTCCAATGTCGTCGCGCGCTCGAAGTGGGAGCGCACGCAGAACACCACCGCGCAGTTCACCTTCAAAAAACTGCGTGAGTTCGAGGAATTTGACGGCAAAGGCAAACTGGAGGAGCGCAAGCAGTCGCGGCAGGAGTGGTTTCCCATTGATGGCAAGCCGTTCGCCCGGCTCGTGGAGCGAAACGGGCAGCCCCTCACCGACAAGGAGCGCAAGGCCGAGGAGGAACGCGAAGCCGCCGTGCGCGCGGGCAAGAAGCCAGCGCGGAGTCCCGAGGCCACCAAGCGCGACAAGGAATGGCAGTTCACCGACGAGATGCTCGCGCGCTACGCGTTCAAGATCACGGGGCAGGAGACGGTGCGCGGACGGACGGCGTGGGTGGTAGAGTTCACGCCGCGCAGCAAGGATTTGCCGGTCAAGAACGTGACCGACCGCGTGGCGAACAAGGTCGCGGGCAAGGTATGGGTGGACGCGGAGGACTGGGAGCTGGCGCGGCTGAAGTTCTGGCTCACCGAAGAAGTCACGCTCATCGGCGGGGTCGTGGGCGTGCTAAGACAATTTGGGATGACGCTGGACCGCACCCTGGTCGAACCAAACGCGTGGCTGCCGACGACGATCGACTTCGAGATGAGCGGTCGCGAACTGCTTGCCAACAAGCGACTCCACTACCGCGAGGAGGCGAAGGACTTCAAACGCGTCGTGCCACCAACCAAGTAGGTCAGTGCGTCCCGCCTGACCTCAGACTTCAAGAACCCGCTCCAGCGGGATGTTTTAAAGGGGGGACCGGCGGGATGCGCTGTCCTACTAAGAAATCCAGAAGCTCTCCTCTCAGGCAAAGTCCGCTCGCCCTCCGCGCTTCAGCCTGCTTTCATTCCACCCATGATCACCGTCGTTGGCAGCTTCAACATGGATTTGTTCATCGAGGCCCCGCGCTTTCCAGCTCCGGGTGAGGCGATTCTCGGGAAGAACTTCCGCCGTGCTCCCGGTGGCAAAGGAGCCAATCAGGCTTACGCCGTTGCCAAGATGGGCGTGCCGGTGGCGATGGTGGGGGCGGTGGGACAGGACGCGTTTGGCGATGAGATGGTGGCCAATCTTCTGGAAGCCGGCGTTGGCACCCGCGGCGTAATCCGCCGGGACACCGTGGCCAGCGGCACGGCGATGATTGTCCTCGATGCCACCGGGCAGAACCAAATCGTCGTCGCCAACGGCGCCAACGAGACGCTCACCGCTGCCGACGTGCTGGCCAATCGCGACTCCTTCCTCCGTTCGCAAGCGGTGATTGTGCAGTTGGAAACGCCCATGGACTCGGTCGCAGCAACGCTCCGGTTGGCGCGTGAGTGCCGGGTGCTGTCCGTGTTGAACCCGGCTCCTTTCGCACCGGTGACCGACGCGTTGCTGCACCTCTGCGACTGGATCATCCCCAACGAGAACGAGGCCGCCAAGTTGAGCGGCTCGGAAGTGCGCGACGCGGGGAGCGCGGCGGGCGCGGCCGTGGCGATTAAGCTGCGCTCCGCCTGTCCGCGCGTCGCGGTGACACTTGGCGCGAACGGCGTGTGGGTGGACACGCCCGAGTTCACGGGGCACGTGCCGGGCTTCAAGGTCGCGGCGGTGGACACCGTGGGCGCGGGCGACACCTTCATCGGCGCGTTCGTGGCGCGACTGGTCGGGGGCGTGCCCGTGCGGGAAGCCGCCCGTTTCGCCTGTGCGGCGGCGGCCATCGCCGTTACCCGGCGCGGCGCGCAGTCGAGCATCCCCACGCACGGTGAAGTCGAGGAGTGGCTCCAGCGGCAAGGCTGACGGAATGAGTCCCGTCACCCACTTCCTTGTGGGCTGGATGGTGGCCAGCGCCGCCGAACTGAACCGCCGCGAACGCGCCCTGGTGGCCATCGCCGGCATCGCGCCGGACGCCGACGGACTGGGCATCGTCGTTGAGTTCTGCACCCGTGGCACGCAGCACGAGCTGAACTGGTGGAGCGACTACCACCATGTGCTAGGCCACAACCTGACGTTCGCGCTGTTCATCACCGCGCTGGCCGTCCCGTTTGCGCAACACCGCTGGAAGGTCGCTGCACTGGTCCTCCTCAGCTTTCATCTGCACCTGTTCTGCGACCTCGTCGGCGCACGTGGGCCGGACGGCCACATCTGGGACATCCCGTATCTCTGGCCCGGGTCGAAGGCGCTCACCTTGGCATGGTCCGGCCAGTGGAAGCTCAACGCGTGGCCAAACTTCGTGCTCACCGCCGGGCTGATTGCCATGACCCTGCGGCTCGCGTGGCGGCGCGGTTACTCGCCGTTGGAAATGGTTTCCTCCCGAGCGGACGCAGCGGTGGTGGCGACGTTGCGGCGGCGGTTTCCAGCGGGAGAGAAGAAGTGATTAGTGTTTAGTGATTAGTCAGGTGTCGTGCGCGCCGCACTATTTGCTAATTACTAATCACTCGCTTTTCCTCACTCTCCCCTCGTGTCCCTCGCGCACACCCAAATCACCTTCCGCTACGAGCGCCTGCGCGCCGTGGCCATGGGCGTGCTGGAAGCGGCGGCCACCACGTTCCTGCTGCTGATCGCCGTGCGGCATTTCGAAGCGGGGCCAACCGCCAAGGCGCTCATCGCACTGGGCGGCAGCCTCGGACATCTCCTCAGCCCGCTGGTGGTGAACGAGGTCGCACGCCGGGGCTGGCCCGTGGCGCGGGCGGCGTCCTGCTTGGGCTACATGGGGGCAGTGGCGCTGCTGGTGGCGGTATGCGCGCCAGCGCTGTCGATTTATGTGCTGGGCTGTGTGGTTGCCACCGCGTGCGGGGCTTCGGCCATTCCGCTGATGACCCAGGTGTATCAGGTGAACTACCCGCCGGAGCAGCGTGGTCGGCTCTTTTCCAAGACCATGATCATTCGCATCGGCATGGCGGCACTGGCGAACGAGCTGGGCGGACGCCTGCTTGCGGTGCGGCTGGATTACTTCCGTGGGCTGTTGCTGGTCTTTTCGGCGGCGTATGCCTTTGGCGCGTGGTGCCAGTCGCGGATACCCTCCGAACCGCTGGCGGCCAGCGTGGGCACGCATCCCCTGCGGGCCATGCGGCATGTGCGGGACGACCGTTTGTTCCGGCTCACGCTGATCTCCTGGATGTTCATGGGCATGGGCAACTTGATGATGTATCCGCTGCGCGTCGAGTATCTGGCCAACGAGCGCTACGGCTTGAAGCTGGACGTGGCAACGGTGGCGCTGCTCGCCGGCGTGGTCCCGAACATGGCGCGGCTGGTGTGCAGCCCGATTTGGGGCTGGCTCTTCGACCGGATGAACTTCTTCACGCTGCGCGCGGTGCTGAACGTCGGCTTCGCGCTGGGCATCCTGTCGTTCTTCGTCAGCGACAGCATGACCGGCCTGCTCATGGGGGCGGTAATCTTTGGTATCTCCAATGCGGGCGGCGACGTGGCGTGGAGCCTGTGGGTGACAAAATTCGCGCCACCCGGGCGGGTGGCGGACTACATGAGCGTCCACACATGCTTCACCGGCGTGCGCGGCGTGCTGGCCCCGCTCATCGCGTTTCATCTCGTCGGCACGATGGGCATGGCGAACATGGCATGGATGTGCGCCGCGCTCATCGGCGTGAGCGTGGTGATGCTGGGAACCGAAGTGCCAATGGGCCGGAAGGCGAAGCCCGCGACGCCGACGACGGAGGAAATCTCGGAGTAAGGCCGCCCGGTTCAACGCAAAGGCGCTGAGAAATCTGTCCGTCAATGCCCTGCGGCTTTGCGCCTTTGCGTCCTGGCGTTAAACTTCCGTTTTCAGCAAACGCAGCAACTCCTCCTTCGCCGCAAGCAGGCTTTTATAGTCCAGCATCGCGTCCGGCATCGTGCGCAACGCGCGGGCGAGTCCGCGCGCGGCGGCGGGGTGACGCTTCACTTCGGCCAGCGGAATCACGGTCATGCGGATGCCGAAGAGGACGCCGCGACTCTCCGGCAACGCGAACAGCGCCTGATCTTCCACGCGCAGCCAAACCTCGTCCTCGCGCAACGGCGGGCGGAGCTTGGGCAGGCCGCGCGCGGGATGTTGGTTCAACTCCGATGATCGACTCAGGCCCCAGTTCGCGCGACACCACGCGGCTCCGGGCTTGAGGCGGCTGAGGAAGTTGTGGATGGGGGAAGCGAGCTGCTCGTTGAGGTGCGGCACCGGTGTGTGGATGACTTCCAGCGGCTGGCCGACTTTCTCCTCGAACCGCCACGAGGACGGGAAGCACACGCAGCCGCCGACCAGGTGGAAACGGCCGGTTGCGGCATCCGGCTTCAGTAGCAGGTAATCCGGCTCCCACGCCTCACCGAGCGCGAGGCAGCGTGACCAAGCATCGTCTTCTCCCTCTCCCTGCGACGAAAGAGCGGGGAGAGGGTTGGGGAGAGGGGCATCGTTCGGCGGTGTCGTTCCTCCTCTCCCCGGCCCTCTCCTCCCTTGCGGGGAGGAGAGGGAGTCGGCCGGCAGCGAGTTCCACTGCCTTGCCAACGCGGTGGCTTCCTCCAGCAACGGTTCCGCTCCCGGCAACAGCGCAGCACAACGGGCGGTGTCGCTTCGCAGCCAGTGGCGGCGCTGGGCGAGTAGGTCGACGTGGCGCTCGGTCGGGGCGAAGAATTTCTCCGCGCTGCCAGCCTTGAGGCCGAAGCTGTGCTGGTAATCCTCGTCCGGCAGGGCGTTCACCCACGCTGGCGTGACCCCACTCACGGCACGCGCAGCACGCGGAAGAAGAGGCGGTTGGTCGAAGCCGGGAAGTTGGTGAAGCTGCCGTTGGTCGTCGAGGGCACAACCGGATTGCCGGCGCGGAACCAGTTCGTAAAGTCGGTTGAGGCCTGCACTTCGTAGAGTTCGTAGGCGGTAGCGAGCCAGTTGATGGTGCTGGCAGAACTGGAGGTGAAACGGAGGACGGAGTTCGTATCCACCGGGCTGGTGCCGCTGCGGAACTCGTCGCGGTTGCTCCTACCGTCGCCGTCGAAGTCATCGTTCGGTCCGCGCAGGGCACCGGCGCCCGGGTTCGCGCTGCCGAAGAACTGCGTCATCCAGTTGTCCGGCACACCATCGGAGAAGGTGTCGGCGTTGAAGGAAAGCACCCGCACCTCCATGTAGGGCGAGCCGTTGACGCCATCGCTGAACCGCAGGAACGCCCGGTCGTAAGCGGAGCCGCCCGCCGGGTCGAGTCGCGCGGAGTCGCTGAAAAACGCGGCGGGCGTGTAGCGCAACGTGCCGCCGGTGAGGCTGAAGGTGCCGTTGTTCGCGGTCGCACTGGTGACATTCAACGTCAGCGAGTTGGTCTGCGCGTCGTAGCCACGCACCTCGACCTCGTTGATGCCCGTGATGTTGGGTGCCGTGCCGGCCGTTACGACGTGCAGCATCCGGTTGTAGCCATACGGCGGCGTGTTGTTCGTCGGATACACCTGCTGCACGACGGGCGGATCATAGCTGCCGAGCGCCGCGCCGCGCCCGTCGGCGTGGACTTGGAAGAACATCATGGCCTGCCGAAGCGGGCCGTCCGGCTCGAACTGGCTCTCGCTCGAATGCGCCATGCTCAACACGTGGCCGATCTCGTGACAGAGCACTTCCTCGAAGGTGGCGAGCGTTTGCAGCGAGGACTGCGTGTGCTTCATCACCAGATAGCCGTAGCTGACAGGGAAAAACTCATTGCCCGCCACACTGCCCCCCATGCCGCCATTGGGAAAAGTGCCAGAGATGCTGAACGAATTCCCGCCGACGCCCAAGGTGGTGGAGCCATTGATGCTGTTGTAGAGGTCGTGCAACTGAAGCCGAATGCGCCCGTCGTTGGTCACGACATTTCCGGCCGCAGTGCCAAAGCTCGTCACGCCCAAGAAGCGGAAGCGCAGACTGGTCACGTTGGCCCACGCTTGAAAGGCATTGCTCACCGCAGCCAGGGCTTGCGCCTGAGTGATGCCGGAGGGGAGAAAATCCGCATCCACCAAGTATTCGATGGGCTCGCCTCGGTCGCCGGCAGTGAAGCGGCGGGAGACGCCGGAGGCGTTCGTGGAGAGGCCTGGCACGGCGAGCGGAACCAGCATGCTGGCGGCCTGCGCGGTCAGGTCAGGTCCGCTCGCGCTGGGATAACGGGTGCGTGCGGCGGAGAGCAGGGCCAGGGCGTTCGGATCCGTCACGGTGAAACTCGCCGTCTTCGTTGAACCGACGCTGGCCAGAGACGGAGCTCCACTGGCGCCATTGTCCACGAAGAGCGTGCCGTCCGCGCGCTGCCCGAGCAGGAAGAGGCGTTCCTCGCCGACGTTCAGCTTGGGAGCGTCGCTGGAAACCTCACCTTCCTCGCCGACCCGACCCCCGCGATGAACCACCGTGATGGTTGCGGGAAACTTCCCCTTAAACGCCTCGTTCACCCGCAGCCAGGTCCGCGTGTAGATGCCGCCGTCGGCTTCGCTGCGAAAACTTTCCGCGCCGAGCACCGTTGCATGGCAGATGGCGGCGGCGTTTTTCACGCGTTCGTCCGGCGTGGCGGGGGCAACGGTGAGGGAGAAGGCGGGACGCGCGAGGGCCAGCAGGCACACCAGCGCACAGGCGAAGTGGAATCGCTTCATGGTTCGGGGAAGATGATCCAACCCGCCCGCCCGCGCAAGCCGCGCAGTTACTTCGCGCTGAACACCAGCCGATCTCCGCCCGCGCTCACCTTGATTTTGTCGCCGGGCTTAAACTCCCCTTCGAGCAATTTCGTGGCGAGCGGGTCGAGCAGCAGGTCTTGCACGGCGCGCTTGAGCGGGCGCGCGCCGAACTGCGGGTCATAGCCTTCCTTCGCGATGAGCTTCCGCGCGGACTTGTCCACGTCGAGGGAGAGATGCTGCTGCACGAGGCGCTTTTCCAGCCGCGTGAGCTGGATGTCCACGACCTGCGCGAGTTCGTCCTCGTCGAGGCTGTGGAAGATGATGGTGCTGTCCACGCGGTTCAGGAACTCGGGGCGGAAGTGCCGCTTTAGCTCGGCCATCACCTTGTCTTCCATCGCCGAGCGCGCGCCCGCGTTCGTCTTTCCGTCGAGGAAATACTCCTGGATTATGGGCGAACCGATGTTGCTGGTCATGATGATGACCGTGTTCTTGAAGTCCACGGTGCGGCCCTGGCCGTCGGTGAGGCGGCCGTCGTCGAGGACTTGCAGCAGCACGTTGAACACGTCGTGGTGCGCCTTCTCGATTTCATCGAAGAGCACGACGGAGTAGGGCCGACGGCGAACGGCCTCGCTGAGTTGCCCACCTTCCTCGTAGCCCACGTAGCCCGGCGGCGCGCCCACCAGCCGCGAAACGGTGTGCTTCTCCATGTATTCCGACATGTCGATGCGAACCATCGCCTGCTCGTCGTCGAAGAGAAAATCCGCGAGCGCCCGCGCCAGCTCGGTTTTGCCCACGCCGGTCGGGCCGAGGAAGATGAACGAGCCGACGGGGCGATTCGGGTCGCCGAGCCCGCTGCGGGCGCGACGCACGGCGTTGGCCACGGCGACGACGGCCTGACGCTGCCCGACCACGCGGGCGGCGAGGCGCTCCTCCATCTTCACGAGCTTCTGCCGCTCGCCTTCGAGCATCTTCGTGACGGGAATGCCCGTCCACGACGCGACGACTTTCGCGATGTCCTCCTCGGTGACTTCCTGTCGCAGCAGCGGATTGCGCGTCGAGTCGGCGGACTGCTTCGCGACGGCGACGAGCTTCTTCTCCAGCTCCGGCAGCTTGCCGTATTGGATTTCCGCCGACTTCTGCAAGTTACCTTTGCGCTGCGCCTGCTCCAGCTCCGTCTTCGCGGCGTCAATCTGCGACTGAATCACGCTCACGGCGTTGGTGGAGGCCTTCTCGTTCTGCCACTGCGCGGTGAGCGCGCCGGAGCGCTCCTTGAGGTTCGCCAGCTCGACCTCAAGTTTCTTGAGCCGCTGTTTGCTGGCGTCGTCCTTCTCCTTCGCGAGTGACGTGCGCTCGATTTCGAGTTGGAGAATCGCACGGTCGAGCTTGTCAATGTCCGTGGGCTTCGAGTCCAACTCCATCTTAAGCCGTGACGCCGATTCATCCACGAGGTCCACGGCCTTGTCCGGCAGGAAACGGTCCGCGATGTAGCGATGGCTTAAGGTCGCCGCCGCCACGAGCGCCGTGTCTTGAATGCGCACCCCGTGGTGGACTTCGTAGCGCTCCTTCAGCCCGCGCAGAATCGCGATGGTGTTCTCGACACTCGGCTCGGCGACAAACACCGGCTGGAAACGCCGCTCCAGCGCCGGGTCTTTCTCGATGTGCTTGCGATACTCGTCGAGCGTGGTCGCGCCGACGCAACGAAGTTCGCCACGCGCGAGCTGGGGCTTGAGCATGTTCGCGGCGTCAGCGGAACCCTCGGCCTTGCCCGCGCCGACGATGGTGTGCAGCTCGTCAATGAAGAGAATGATGCGGCCCTCGGCGGAAGTGACTTCTTTCAGAAACGCTTTGAGCCGCTCCTCGAACTCGCCGCGAAATTTCGCGCCCGCGACCATCGCCGAAAGGTCCATTGCCACGACGCGCTTGTTCTTGAGCGACTCCGGCACGTCGCCGTCCACGATGCGCTTGGCGAGGCCCTCGACGATGGCGGTTTTGCCCACGCCCGGCTCGCCGATGAGCACGGGGTTGTTCTTCGTGCGGCGGGTGAGCACCTGCATCACGCGGCGGATTTCGTCATCGCGTCCGATGACCGGGTCAATCTTCCCCTGGCGCGCGAGGGCGGTGAGGTCCTTGCCGTATTTCTCGAGCGTCTGGAATTTCTCCTCCGGGTTCTGGTCCGTCACGCGCTGGTTGCCGCGCAAGTCGGCGAGCGCCTTGAGCACCGCGTCGCGCGTGAGCTTGTGGGCCTTGAACAACTTCTTGAGCGGCTCACCGCCTTCCGCGAGCAGGCCGAGGAGCAGGTGTTCGGTGGAGAAGAATTCGTCCTTCAACTTGCGCGCCTCGGCCTCGGCGGCGTCGAAGGTCTTCTTCAGGTTCTGCCCGAGGTAAACGTCGCTGGAGCTGGTGCCCTCCACTTTGTGCCGGCGCGTCAGCTCCTTTTCCAAGTCCGCCTTCAGCGCGGGCACCGCGACGCCGAGCTTCTGAACCACGAGCGGCACGAGGCTCTCCGGCTGCTCGATGAGCGCGAGGAGCAAGTGCTCGCCGTCAAGTTCCTGATGGCTGTAGCCGTGGGCGAGGCGCTGCGCGTCCTGGAGCGCCTGCTGCGCCTTGGTGGTGAAACGGTCCATGTTCATGCTAGATTACCCTGCACTCGCAGTGCCAATAGCAGAAGCATGAGAATTGGCCGATAATGAGCCTGCCTTGCACCGGAGCACACATGCAGAGCGCGCCGTGGAAGTCACAACTGAGCCGCTATGTCGCGTCAAAGCCGCAGAGTTTAGCCCAATTCATCGTCCGGCTCCAAGGGCTCATCCCAAATCCCAAAAGCCTTGGATAACAATAGCTTGGGCCTGAATTGCTCGCTCCGGCAAGTTCGGACCTGGCAGGAAACGAACCCAATTGCCCCTCAACGCCACAGCTTCAGACGGGAGTGCCCGGCCGCCACCGAACCCCATGACAAGAGCGCGGCTACAGGTGCGCGCTCGCCCACCAATGGCCAGCAGCGCTTGGCAGACATGGCCGGTTTTGGCAGGGCGGTCACGGTCCGCTATTCAAATCTGGCTGGCTAACATCTGGGAGTGATGCTTCGTGATGCAGCCGGGCGCGATGGCTTTCAACTCCGAGTGCTCTGGCGTCGTGTGGACGATGAGCGGCGAGCACACTTGCTCCAGCACGCAACAGTTCTTTTTGAGCAGCAGTTCAGGAACTTGCCCACGTCGTGGCTCACAATGTCCATCTCCAACCCTTCAATGACGCGCGCATCCCCCACCGTCTCGGCGCGCACATCCAAGCCGATGATGCCTGCCAATGGCAGCACATGCGCGCCGCGCAAGTCGAAATCCGAGTCCGGCGAGGTAAAGCCGTAAAGGCGCGCGCCGCTGATGGTGGCGAACAGTGGCGAATACGGCTGCGCGGCCTGCGGGGCGCGCTAAAGCACCCCACCCACGCCGAAGATGTTCCCCACGTTATTGGTGATCTCTTGATAAACGCGGGATTCCACATGCCCGTCCACCATGGTGATGTTGGCACGGCCGCCGCCGTGACGACAGGCAGGCTGCTTCGCCACGCCGCCGTTACTGATACCAGAGGGATCAGCCGCATTGCCTTGGCCGAAATGGCCGTCGGCTTTGGGGGCAAACGTAACAATTTCAGTCATGTAACCGCCAGAGGGTGGTAGCGAGTTCTGGCGCGGATAGCCCACGTCTCCGATCAGCCAGAGGGAACTGGCGCGGCTCACTTCCTGAACCCGACGGCTGTGCAGCTCCTGGGTCGGATTGGAGGGGTTCATTGCGTAACGAATGATGTTTCCCTCCTGCGGGCCATAGCCTTCCCAGCGAATGCCCGCGAACGTGGATCGGTCCTGATCCCTGACCGTGGGACACCGCCAGACATTGTTGGAAACGGTGTGGGAGGTCATGTAATTCCCGTTGGTCATGGTCTGGAAATACCATTGCTGCCCGGCGGGAATCATGCCGCCCGCCGTCCAATAACCGTTGTAGAGATCCGGCAGCTTGCCGTCGTGATCGTCGGCATAGATCAGGAAGGCGAGGCCAATCTGTTTGACGTTGTTGGTGCATTTGATCGCCCCGGCCTTGGCCTTGGCCTTCGATAGCGCTGGTAGCAACATGCCCGCGAGGATGGCAATGATGGCGATCACGACCAGCAGTTCGATGAGGGTAAAGGCGGCCGAACGGCGGCGATGGCTACGGGTTGCTGTAAACATAAGTCTAACGGTAAACTACGGCTTCGGAGTAGCGCGTCAACTACTGAACTAGACTCTCAGCAGCCTCACTCATCTTCCTTCACATTGACGAGTTTGGCGGCCGTGGCCCGGCGGTCGGTGACGATCGCCCGGAACTGCCAGGTGGCTCTGGGATCGATGGTCTGCCGGTAGTCCGTGGCGGTCCCGACCTTGGCACCGGAAGCGTCCAACATGTCGAGTTCGACCCGGACGCCGAGACGCTGTTGTTCGGAATCGTTCTTCAGCAGGCCGGTGACATAGACCAGCCGGCTGCCTTTCGCGCCTTTGGGCTGGTCGAGGGCGACTTGAGTGACCTTCAAATCACCGATGAGCTTGGGCCCCTTTGGCACCGGTGCCGGTGCGGGCGTTGGGGCGGTGCTTGAAGGTGTCTTGGCGGCCGGAGCTGAGGCTGGGCTGGCAGTTGGGGCGGTCGGTTGGGGACCGCTCTTGGCGGCAGGCGGCTCCGACTCATTGGGCGCCGAGCCATCGGGCGATTGATCGCCCCGCTGCCTTACATGAGCGCCCACCACCACGAGGACCGCGATGACGACCGCAAAGTTCACGGTCCACAAACACAGGCGGAGCCACTGGTTCTTTCCGCGCACCGCCGGACTTGGCCCCACCGCGCGGATGGCGGCCGGGGCCACACGCTTGCTGGCAGCAGGTGGCGGCTGGGGCGCAGGGCTGGGAGCGGGAGACGCAGCCGGCACTGTCTTGGCCGGCGCAGGTTTGGCCGGCCCCGAGGCAGGCGGGGCAGCGGCTTTGGGGAGCAAAACGGTTTTACCACACTGGCCACAACTGCTCGCCCCCCCACCGGCATAATCAGGATAGGCAACCTCCGCCCCGCAGTGGGGGCACTTGCACTTGAGGTATGTTTTTCCCGCGCTCACGAGTCGAGGTGACGAGGGAGGCTAGCGTGTTTGGCGAAGTAGCGGCAAGGCCGGCGAATTCCAACCGCCCACAGTCACTTGAGCTCGCGCACCTGTAGATTGCGGAATTCGAGCGGAGCCCCCTCGGCCTGAAGCCCAATGTGGCCACGCTCGGGCGTCAGCCCCGTGCCCTCCCACGCGAGCTTGCCGTTGCACCAAAGGCTTACTTTGTCGGCCTTCACCAGCACGCGCCACTCATTCCACTCGCCGATCGCTTTCTGCAACGTCGGCACTCCGACCGCACCGTTGATCTTGCCGACCAGAAATGCCCCTTCGGTCCCCTTGTCGATTCGGATCTGGTTGTTGCCGGCGTCCGGCTTGCACCGGATGTAAAAGCCGCCGTTGAATTTATCTTTCAACGCCCGCCACTCAAACCGCACCTCGAAGTCTGAATACGCGCGCGCGGTCACCAGATGCGGGCGCATGCCGCCGAGCAGGGAGATCACGCCGTCCTTCACCTTCCAGTTCTCCGGCCACGGATCCCCGGCCTTTTGCAGGGAGAAACGCCAGCCGCTGAAATCCTTCCCAGTGAACAGCGGTTGAAATTCGCCGTCCACGGCGCGCACAACAAACGCAGGCAGCAGAACGACGGCGCAGGCCAGCAAGACCGAGCGGAGCAAGCAATTCATCGCACTTCGACGGGGCGGACGCTCACCACTTCAATTCCTGCAAGCGGCGCGCCACTTCCTCCGCATTGGCGCGGCTGTTGAAGCTGCTGATGCGGAAGTAACCCTCGCCCTGCGAGCCAAAGCCGCTGCCGGGCGTGATGACCACATTGGCGTCGCCAAGAATTTTGTCGAAAGCCTGCCAACTCGTGACGCCGACCGGGGTGCGGACCCAGATGTAGGGGGCGTTGACGCCGCCGAAGACCTGTAGCCCGGCCTTGGTCGCCCCTTCGCGCAACACCTTCGCATTGCCCATGTAATGCTCGATGAGCGCCTTCACCTGCGCCTTGCCGGCGGACGAATACAGTGCCTCGGCCGCCCGCTGCACGAGGTAGGAAACCCCGTTGAACTTCGTCGTCATCCGGCGCAGCCACAGCGGATGCAACGGCTTGGACTCCCCAGACTGGGTCTGGGCGTTGAGCGTCTTGGGCACGACGATGAACGCGCACCGCACCCCGGTGAAACCACCGTTCTTCGAAAAGCTGCGGAACTCGATGGCGCACTCGCGGGCACCGGGAATCTCGTAGATGGAGTGCGGGATGGCGGGATCATTGATGTAAGCCTCGTAAGCCGCATCGAATAGGATGACCGCCTTGTGTTCGATCGCATACTTCACCCACGCCTCAAGCTGCGCCCGCGTCGCCACGGCGCCGGTGGGGTTGTTCGGCGAGCAAAGGTAGATGACGTCCACATGCTCCTTCGGGGGCTCCGGGATGAAGCCGTTCGCTGGCGTGCAGGGCAGATAAATGATGCCGGCATAAGCTCCCGAATCGTCGGCCGCTCCGGTGTGGCCAGCCATGACATTGGTGTCCACATAGACCGGATACACCGGGTCGCTGATGGCCAAACGGTTCTCGTGGCCCAGAATGTCTAGGATGTTGCCGCAATCGCACTTTGAACCATCGCTGACGAAAATCTCATCGTCGGCCACCTCGATGCCCCGGTCGCGGAAGTCGTGCTTCGCGATGGCCCCGCGCAGCCAGTCGTAGCCTTGTTCCGGCCCGTAACCCTTGAAGCTCGGGCGCGCGCCCATCTCATCCACGGCTTGGTGCAGCGCCGCCACCACCGCTGGCGGAAGCGGTTCCGTGACATCGCCGATGCCGCACCGAATGAGACGCTTGGCGGCCTCTGGATTGGCTTCGCAGAAGACTTTCACCCGGCGTCCGATCTCCGGAAACAGGTAGCCAGCTTTGAGCTTGAGGTAGTTGTCGTTTAGAAAAGCCATGATGGAATGGGCGTTGAAATTGAGGTCAAATTGCGTGCGGTCGAGCCGCGATTTTCAGGGGGCAGACGGTAGCGAGGAGGCGGTTTTTCGCAAGTGGCAAAACCGGCTTTACGGGCGCGCACGGCACCGCCACACTCCCGGCCTCATGCGCAAGGCACTACAGTTTGGCAGTCTGGCAGCCGCGGTTTTGCTCGCCGGCTGCGGCACCACTTCCACAGTCACCCTGCTCTCCCCCCGCACCCAGATGCGCAACGCCGAGGGGCTCTACCCGGTCGAAGTTGAGTTTCGCACCAACATGCAGGCGCTCAAGAAGGAGACGCTGAAACCCTACCTTCAGGTGGGCGACAACAACTACCCCATGCGCCGCACCCCGCGCCTGGAAAACCGCTGGGAAACCCTGCTGCCTGTGCCCGCCTCCACCAATGTGGCCGATTACCGGGTAAAGGTGGACTTCGAATACAACGCCATCCCCGCCCCGCGCTCCAACAGCGTCCTGTCCCCGCCGTATCGGTTGCAGATTCGGGACAAGTAACCGCGTGAGGCGCGGCCTTCAGGCCGCAGAAATGTGAGCGGTTCAGGAAGCTTCCAGCGCATTTTCCTTCTGCCCCTCTGCGGCGTGAAAGCCGCGACGGATCAATCCACGAAGGCGAACTCGTTCAGGTTGAAAAGCACGCGGCAGGCATTTGCCAGTCCGTGCTGCTGGGCGTAAGCAGTGAGGCCGCCCTTTTCCTCTGGTGAGGGCGCTCGGGACAGCGCTTCGCGGAAGGCGCGTTCCACTTTGGCATTTAAATCGCCGCCGCCCGCGTCGAGCTTCGCAGCAAAGTGTTTCGACATCGTGACCATGAGTCCGTTGTTCAACAACGCGAGGGCTTGCAGCGCGGAGACGCTTTCGTTGCGCTTGCCCACCTGCATCGAAGGGTCTGCGCAGTCGAGCGTGGTCATGAACGGCTGCGTCTGCGAGCGCACGAGGAAGCGATACACGGAACGCCGGTGCGAACGCGGATCTTCCGGATCGTGCAGATGATACTGGTAGTGCGGCGAGTGTTCCGGCTTCTCGACGATGAAGTCCTGAAACGCCGGTCCGCCCAGCTTCGGATCCAGTTTGCCGGCGACGAAGAGCGTCGCATCGCGCACCGCCTCGGCGTCGAGCTTACGGCGGTTTTGACGCCAGAGAAGCGAGTTAGCGGAGTCAGTGGCGGCGGCACGCTGAACACTTGAACTCTGCCGATACGTCGTGCTCGACACGATGAGCTTGTGCAACTGCTTCAGTGTGCCGCCGTTGTCGCGAAACTCGACGGCCAGCCAGTCAAGTAGCTCCGGGTGCGTCGGCAGCGCGCCCATGCGGCCGAAGTCGTTCGGCGTCTCCACCAGGCCGCGACCGAAGTGATACTGCCAGACGCGATTCACGATGCTGCGCCAAGTCAGCGAGTTGTCGGTTGAGGAAAGCCACCTGGCCAGCGCGGCGCGGCGTTCGCCCTCGGCGTGCTCGGCAGGCAGCGTGAACTCGCCGGGCAGGCCTGTGAGATAGCCCGGTGCGCCGGGAATGACCTCGTCCTTGGGCTGCTTCACATCCCCGCGATGCAGCACCTTGATGACGCGCGGCTTGCCCCCGGCTGGTCCCGTGCCGGAAAAGGCCCCACCGCCATAATGCACCGTGCCGGCATACACCACATCCGGCTTAGGAAACTGCTTCAATTCCGCCGCCACGTGTTCCATGTCCTTCGCCAGTGCGGCGAGTTGGGCACGGGCCGTGTCGTCCGTGAACTTCGCGAGCAGGGCCTCCCGCTTGGCGCGCAGTTCGGCCAGTGCGCCGGAGTTGTCGGCGGCGGGGGCGACGTCGTCCGTCAGGTTGGCCTTTCGCCAGCGCGGCGCGGCCTCGATCGAGTCGAGCGCGGTGACGCCGCCCTTGAGCGCGACGTTGTTTCCGGTGCTGTCGAAGACCTGCACCTCCGCCAGGGCGAGGATGTAGTCGTTCTGCCGGAGTGCGAGCTTGGTGACCGTGACGCGGAGGAAGCGCGCCGTCGCACCGGTGCTCTTGAAGATCTGCGGTGCGATGCCGGGATTGGCAAAGTCCGCTGCGGTCTTGTCCGCGATGGCCACCACGCCCGACTTAAACTGCGCATCCTCGCTGGCTTCCACCTTGAAACGCACCGGAAAACCAAAGCCCGCGCCGATCTTGTTGAAGTCATCGTAGCATGGCCGCAACACCACGCGGTCAATCGCCACACTGCGGCCCAAATCCACTTGCACCCACTTCGTCGTGACCTGCGTTGGTGAGACGGCGCTGTGGTAGCCATACTCGGGACGGAGCCCGCCCTTGGCTTTGCTCGCGGCTTCGATTTGCTGGTCGAGCGATTCGAGTTCCTTGCCGGCAGTGAGCTTCGGCTTGTTCTCCAAGGCCGTGCGCTGCGCGGTCAGCGTGCGTTGACGGTGCTCCAGCTCGGCAAAGCGCGCCGTGAGCTTCGCGTCGGTAAAATACTTTTTGTCCGCCCGGTCCAGCGCGGCGAAGACGGCGTGCAGCCGGTAGTAATCGCGCTGCGGGATGGGGTCAAACTTGTGGTCGTGGCACTGCGCGCAGCCGACGGTCAGGCTGTTGAAGGTCTGCAAGGTGTTGGCGACCATGTCGTCACGGTCGAGGTGGCGCGCGATCTTCCCGTCAATCTTGGTCTCCGGCACCTCCGCGTGGCCGATGAAGTCCCACGGCCCCGCCGCGATGAAGCCCAGCGCCTCGATGCCATCCCGCGTGCTGGGAAAAAGCACATCCCCGGCAACCTGCTCCTGGATGAACCGTGCGTAGGGCCGGTCCTCGTTGAAGGCACGGATGACGTAGTCGCGGTAAGGCCAGGCGTTCGGGCGCGGCTTGTCCTTGTCGTAGCCGTGCGTGTCCCCGTAGTGAACCACGTCGAGCCAGTGCCGCGCCCAACGCTCGCCGTAGTGCGGCGAGGCGAGCAACTTGTCCACGAGACTGCTGGTTGCCGATTGCCGGTCGCCGATTGAGCAGGCCCGTTCGAACTCCGCAACCTCTTCGGGCTTCGGTGGCAGGCCGAGGAGGTCGAAGTAGAGTCGCCGGATCAACACGCGCGGCTCGGCCTCGGGTGCGGGCTGAAGCTGCTTCTCCGCGAGCTTCGCACGGATGAAGGCATCGATCGGATTGCCGGTTTGAGGAACGGCCGGTTTCACCAGCGGCTTCAACGACCACCAGTCACGCGAGGCGCCGGCCTTCGCTGCCGGGGTGGGCGATGACTTGGGCTTGTCCTCGGCAGCCGCGCTGGGGGCCGAGCCCACCAGCGTGGAAGCCAGTGCAGCGATTGAGAGGGTCCGCAGCAGCGGCGGGCAGGAGAGATTGAAGCGATGCATCGAGTGGTGTGGTCTGAAGGTCAGGCGAGCAAATCCCTTATCACGCTGCCATGCACATCGGTCAGCCGACGGTCAGCGCCGTTGTGTCGGAAGAAAAGCTGCTCATGGTCGTAGCCCAGCAGGTGCATCAGGGTGGCGTGCTGGTCGTAACACATTGTCGTGTTCCGGGCGGCCTTGAAGGAAAACTCGTCGCTTTCCCCGTAGGTGGTGCCGCCCTTGATGCCGCCGCCGGCCATCCAGCTCACGAAGGTGTTGCCGTTGTGGTCGCGACCTTTGCTGCCCTGGCTGTAGGGCGTGCGGCCAAACTCCGTGGTCCACAACACGACGGTTTCATTGAGCAGCCCGCGCGCCTTGAGATCCTTGAGCAGTCCCGCGATGGGCTTGTCGGAGCGGACGCACATGCGCTCGAAGTCCGATCCGGGCGTGATGTCGCCGTGGTTGTCCCAGTTGCCGGAAGCGCCTGCCAGGCCGGAGCCGCACCACAACTGCACGAAGCGCACGCCGCGCTCGACCAGCCGCCGCGCGATGAGGCAGTTGCGGCCCAACGGCTCGGTCTTCGCGTCGCCGAAGCCATAGAGCTCCTTCGTGGCCGCAGTCTCGCCTTGCAGGTCGAGCACCTCGGGCACGGCCAGTTGCATGCGGGCGGCGAGCTCGTAGCTGGCGATGCGCGCTTCCAGCCGCGAGTCTCCGGGCTGCAACCGGGCGCGGTTGAGCTTGGCCAGGAGCGCCAGGCCATCGTGCTCGCTGCCGGCACTGGCCAGGCCCGAGTTCTTCGGTGCGAAGAGATCAGGCACGGGATTTTCGGCGGCGGGATTGAGCATCGTCCCCTGATGCACGGCGGGGAGAAAGCCGTTGGTCCAAGCGGCCTTGCCCGTCCACGGCAGGCCCACCGGATCGGGCAGCGCAACGAAGACCGGCAAGTTGTCGGTGAGCCGGCCCAGCGCGTAGCTGACCCACGCGCCGACGGTCGGAAAGCCCGGCACCACGAAGCCGCTCGTCTGCATCGTCTGCCCTGCGCTGTGCTCGCTGGTTGGCGCGTTCATCGCCATGAGGAAGGCCATGTCGTCCACGCAAGTGGCGAGCTGCGGCAGGGCGTTCGTCACCCAGCGCCCGCACTGGCCGTGCTGCTGCCAGGCCCACGGGCTTCTCAGCAGGGGGCCCGCACTGGCCTGGGTGCCGCCGGTGACGGTGAAGTTCACCTTCTTGCCGCCCCGCTGCTGCAACTCCGGCTTGTAATCGAACGTGTCGCATTGGCTCGCGCCGCCGAGCATGAAGAGCTGAATCACCTGCTTCGCGCGCGGCTGGTGATGGGGCAGCGGTGGTGTTCCAGCGGGCGCGGTGGCCGCCCGGCCCGACTCCTCCAGCAGGGACGCGAGGGCGACGGAGCCAAAGCCGCCGGCCAACTGGGCGGCGAACTCGCGGCGGCTGCGGGCAGGGCAGGTGGGCTTCATGGCGCGTCAGTTCACAAACAGGAAGTCGTTCAGGTTCACCACCACGCGGCACGCGTGGGCCAAACCATGACGGCGGGCGTGCTCGGTGAGCAGTGCCATCTCCTCTCGCGATGGCGCGCGGGCGCAGAGCAGGCTGAAGGCGCGGGTGATCTGGGCTTCGAGGCCGGTCGCCTCCTGCTCGACGCGCGTGGCCAGGTGCTCGCACTGACGCAGGACGAACCGGTTGTTCCAGAGCGACAGCGCTTGAAGCGGCGTGATGGTCGAGTTCCGCTTGGGCGTGGAAAGCGAGGGGTCCACAGCGTCCAGCGCTTCCAGCAGCGGATCGTTCAAATTGCGAAACAGGAAGCGATACACGCTGCGCCGGTAGCTGGCCGGACTGTCGGGATCGAAGGCGGCGTAGTCCACGCGCGGGCTGACGTTCACGTTCGGATCATCGAACTTGAACTGCATGGCCGAGGGACCGCCCATCGTGAGGTTCAGCTTGCCGCTGGCGGCCAGCAGCGCGTCGCGGACGGCCTCCGCATCGAGGCGCGGACGGTTCATGCGCCAGAGGAAGCGGTTGTCCGAATCGGTCGCAGCCGGCGAGGTTTGAAGGCGGACAGGGAGCATCCCAGGGTTCCGCCTTCCTGCCTCGGCGGTGGCGGAGATCTGCCGATAGGTGGCGCTGGTCACGATGAGCTTGTGCAACTGCTTCAGTGTGCCGCCGTTGTCGCGAAACTCGATGGCCAGCCAGTCCAGCAGCTCCGGATGAGTGGGCGGCGAACCCATGCGGCCGAAGTCGTTCGGGGTGTCCACCAGGCCGCGACCGAAGTGCCAGTGCCAGACGCGATTCACGATGCTGCGCCAGGTCAGCATGTTCTCCGGGGCCGTGATCCAGCGGGCCAGCGCGGCCCGGCGAGCGGATTCGTCCTGCGCATTCGCGAGCGCAAACTCCGCCGGCAGCGTGCCCACCGCTGCGAGCGCGCCGGGGCCGACCGTGGCCAGCGGCTGCTTGATGTCGCCGCGGTGCAGCACCGCGATGGGCAGCGGCTCCTTCGTGGGCTTGTAGTTACGCAGGGGGGCGAAGTCCGCAGCGATGGCCCAGACCCGCTGCTCGGCGGGAAGCTGCGCGAGCTGTTCCCGCAAGAACACCAGGCGATGCAGGTCGAAGAGCTGCTTGCGCTCCGCCTCGGTGCGCTCGGTGTCCGGGCGGGCCAGCTTGGCGAGCAGCTCCACCGGCAGCGTGGGCGCCCGCACAGGCAGGGGCTTGTCGGTGGCCGACAGGCGGAAGCGCCCGATGAGATGCCGCTGGCCGTGAAGTTGATCCAGTTGAATGACCAGCGTCACCCCGTTGGTTGCAGCGGACGGCTGGGTCAACTCAAAGACCGCGTGATGCAGCTTGCCAACCTGCGGATGAATGCCCCACGCCGTCTCAGGTTTGCCATCCAAGGCGCGCTCGATGCCCCAGCCCGTCTGGTTGAAATCCGCCGAGGCGTTGCGCAGGGCAATCGACTTCGGCTTCTCGGCCACATTCGTCCCCGCCAAACTCACGCGGATTTCCGAGAGGTGCAGATTGCCATTGTCCTGGCGACCGGGACCACGAGTCGGGAGGCGGTCATCCGGGAGCACTTCGAGCCGAAGGGCGGTGACTGTGGGCAGGGTGACCCTCGCTCGCACGGTGTAAACATCCTTGTCCGCCGCAGTGCCGGCGGCCAGCCACGAGCCGTCATCCAGCTTGGTGAACGTAGTTGTGCTGTTCGTGGAGGTGACTTGCTCCACGGGCAGCAGAGTCCAGTTCACCGTCTGCGAGGCGAGGGACTTTTCCCACGCCGCCTGCGCGGTGGCGAGCGAGTCGCGCTCGGCGGCGGTCGCTGGGTGGGCGTCGGGATTTTTCTCCAAGTCCGCGATGAGCCCGCGCAGTCCGGCGCGCCGGGTGCGAACTTGGGGATCGGCATCGAAGGCCCGTTCGGCGCGGCCCACGCCCGCGAAGACCGCTTGGAGCCGGTAGTAATCCTGCTGGGAAATCGGGTCGAACTTGTGCTCATGACAACGTGCGCAATGCACCGTGAGGCTGAGAAACGTGCTGGCCGTGCTCGCGACCATGTCATCGCGGTCGAGGTTCAGCGCCATGCGCTTGCAGTCCGTGCCGTCCACCTGCTCGACGAGCGCGCTCTGGTTGAACGGTCCCGCCGCCGCAAAGCCGAGCGCGGGCACGAGCGCCGCGTCCTCGGGGAACAACGCATCCGCCGCGAGCTGCTCCTGCACAAAACGGGCGTAGGGCTTGTCGGTGTTCAAGGCGGCGATGACGTAGTCCCGATATGGCCACGCCTGCAGCCTTGGCCGGTCCATGCCGAAGCCGTTCGACTCGCCGTAGTGAACCACGTCCAGCCAGTGCCGCGCCCAACGCTCGCCGTAGCGTGGCGAGGCGAGCAGCCGCTCCACCAGTCGCTCATACGCTTGCGCGGCGGCGTCCTGCTCAAACCGGTCCACCTCCTCCGGCGTGGGCGGCAGACCGTGCAAATCGAAGGTCAGCCGGCGAATCAACGTGCCCCGGTCGGCGGCGGGCGAGGGCGTGAGCTTCTGCTCGCGGAGCCTGGCCAGGATGAAGGCGTCAATGGGATTGGCGCTTGCCGCCTGCCGGTTGCCGATTTGAGGAACGGCCGGTTTCACCAACGGCTTCAGCGACCACCAGTCGCCCGACGGTGCCTTGCCACGGTGCTCGGCTGCGTCGCTGGCCAGAACCAGGCCGCAGATCGCGAATGCCGTTGCTAGGGTGCGTTGCATCGAGGTCGGAGTTTGACGCTTATTTGACCAGTTCCCCTACGAGCAGAATTGCGCCGGGGTAAAAGGCGGTGCCGTGGTAGCGCTCCGGCTTGTCCATCGTGTTGTTGCGTGTGGCGAGAATCTTCGCCTTGTCGGGCTGCTCGGGGTGAACCTCAATTCTCACGGTGTGGATCGTGTCCGGCAGTTCGGTGCCGAGCCCCAGGGTCGCTAGCCGGTGATAGGTGCAGTAGCTGTCGAAGCGCGGCACCGTGCGCGGCGGCTGGTTGTCCACCGTGACGATGACCTGCCCGCAGTCAGGGCCGATGATGTCATAGATGGAGCAGCGCGTGCCCTTGAACTTGAAGGTGAGCGTCGCGCCCGGCTGCGAGCCTTTGTGCAGCGAAGTCATGCGATTCGCCCAGCGCTTGCCGAAGGCGTCGGTCTTCGCGTCGAGCAGGGTGAAGTCTTTGGAGAGCACCGCTTCGCTGATGGGCAACAGCTTCGCGTGCTCGTAGTTCGTCGCGATGAATGGCGTGCCCAGCTTGTGCGCGCTCGTGGACTTCGAGGCCTCGCGCATCACCGGCAACGACCGCACCACCGCCTGCAAATATAGCTCATGCCCCGTCTCGATGTGCGGATGCACGCCGTCCGGCGCGAAGACGAACTGGCCGCCGAGCTTGGCCTTCTCCTCCGGCGTCTTGGGCAGCGGTGCTTTCCATACGAGCTTGCCAGCTTTCGCCAGCCGCGCGACCTCCATGCACATGTGGATCGTCGGGATGCCGTAGTGGTCGGCGACCTTCTCCATCGCGCTGGCGGCGCGCGGAAACCGACCCTCCAGCAACGCTGGCGAGAGCTGCTCGGTGATGGTGTAAACGAACGCGATGTCGCACTGCGGCAGCGTGCGCCACGTCTGCCGCACGATGCCCTCCATGCAGCGAAAAATCTGCTGCGGTTCCGCCCCGCCGTCATTCACGGCGAACTCGACGAAGAGCAGGTCCGGCTTCGCATCCAACACGTCTTGCTTGAGCCGGAACACGCCGAGGTCCGAGCCGGTGCCGCCGATGGCCGCGTTGATTTCGGAGAACTTCGCCGTCGGAAACGTCTTCTGGAAGTGCGCCAGCGTTTTTGGGCGCCAGCCCGGCTGTGCGGTGATGGAGCCGCCAAGATAGGCGATTTTCACCTCGGCCCCGGCGGTGGTCGCCTTCGCGAAGAAGTTCGGCAGGCCGTTGCGCGGGCGGCACTCCTGGACGGGCGAGAGAGGAAAATCCTGAGCGCTGCCGGAAGCGACGGACCATGTCAGCGCGAGGAGCGCAAGCTGGAGCGCACACGATGGTAAATCGAGTGAGAAGGGTGTTTTCATGCCAATAAGTCTTTGATGATTTCGCCGTGAACGTCGGTGAGGCGGCGGTCGATGCCGTTGTGTCGGAAAGTGAGCTGTTCGTGGTGGATGCCCAGCAGATGCAGCATGGTGGCGTGGATGTCGTAGCAGGTTGTGGGCGCGTTGCGGTTCAACGGCTTGTAACCCCATTGGTCGCTCTCCCCGTGCGTGACCCCGCCCTTGATGCCACCGCCGCAGAGCCAGTTCGTGAACACAAACGGGTTGTGGTCCCGGCCCTTGCCGCCCTGCGTGCTGGGCATCCGGCCAAACTCAGTGGTCCAGAGAATGATGGTGTCGTCGAGCAGGCCGCGCTGCTTGAGGTCTTGGATGAGGGCGGAGGCACCGCGCGCCATGCCGCGCGCGAGCGGGCCGTGATCACGCTCAATGTCCTCGTGCGAATCCCAGTTGCGGCGCGGGAAGCCGTTATCGTTGCCGCTCCAGATTTGCACGAAGCGCACGCCGCGCTCCAAGAGCCGGCGGGCGACAAGGCACTTGCGCCCGAAAATGTCGGCCTCTTCTTCGGCGTTGATTTCCTTGGGCCATTCCTTGCGCGTGTTGTTGATGCCATAGGCGCGCAGCAGGTGGTCGGGCTCCTTCGAGATGTCGAGCGCCTCGGGCGCGGCGAGTTGCATCCGCGCGGCAAGTTCGTAGCTGCGGATGCGGGATTCCAGCCGGTCGTCGCCCGCGCGCGACGCGGCATGAACCTGATTCAATCGCGCCATGACCGCGTGCCCGGCCGCCTCGCTGTCGCGCGTGACGAAGTCGCCCTTCTTGTGAGGAAACAGGTCGGCAATCGGTGTCTCCATTCCGGGATAAATCACTGTGCCGCTGTGCTGCTGCGGGAGGAAGGCGGCATCCCAGTTCTTCGTGCCGTTGCTGGCGAGGCCGCGATGGTCGGGGAGCACGACGAAGGTCGGGAGGTTCTCGTTCTCCGTGCCGAGGCCATAGCTGACCCAACTGCCCATGCCGGGAAAGCCGGGCAGGTTGAAGCCTGTCGCCTGCAAGAACGTGGCCTGCGAGTGGACCCCGGTCTTGCCGACGAGGTTGTGGATAAAGGCCAGCTCGTCCGCCACGTGCCCAAGATCGGCTACTGCGTCGCTCAACATCTTGCCGCTCTGGCCGTAGGGCTTGAAGTCCCACACCGGCTTCTTCCACGGCCCCAGCCCATTTTGAAACGCCTCGACCGACTCGCCGAACTCGCTGGCCTGCCCATCGCGCTTCACCAGCTCGGGCTTGAAGTCGAAGAGGTCAACATGACTTGCCGCGCCGGCCATGAAGAGCTGGACGACACGCTTGGCCTTGGCGGGGAAATGGGGTCTGGCGTCTGGGGTCTGGGGATTCGCGGCGAGCGCACCGGCGCGACTGAGCAGGCCGGCCAGCGCAATGCCGCCGAGGCCGCCGCCGCTTTGCCAGAGGAACTCGCGGCGTGACTGGGGGCGGCTGGGAGCGATGCGGTGGAAGGGGGAATCGTTCTTCATGCGTTCAACGGGTGGCTTTGGCGGCGGGCTGCTTGAGCAGACGGGCGAGGTCCGCAGCCGCTTCGCGGATGTGAAACTGCATGGCTGCATGCGCACGGTCCGCATCGCCAGCCGCGACGGCGGCCAACACGGCCTCATGCTGCTCGTGGGCGCGCGCGATGCCCGTGGTGGAGACCGTCACTGAGCGGCTCTTGCGGCCCAGGTCGCCGAGCGACTCCAGCAGCAACACCAGCACTTCATTGCCGGAAGCGCGGGCGAGTTGGCGATGAAACTCAAGGTCCAGCTCGATGGCCTCCTCCATGTCCGTGGCGGCGGCAAGCCGGGCTTGAACTTGCTTCAAGGCTCGCAGGGCGACTGGCTTCACGCGCTCGGCGGCGAGGCGGGCCACTTCCGGCTCCACCAGCAGGCGCACCTCGACGAGCTGGCGCAGGCGGTCCGCTGTGTCGGGAATCAGCAGGGCCAGCGAGCCGTTGAGCGGCTTGTGCAGCTTGTCCACCACCTTGATGCCGATGCCGTGCTGGACCTCGATCAGCCCCTGCAACTCCAGCCGCTTGGTCGCTTCGCGGATGACGGTGCGGCTCACGCCCAGTTGCTCGGCGAGCTGGCGCTCAGGAGGCAGCCAGCCGTCGCCGCCGTTGCGCTCCGCGCGGATTTCCGTGGCGAGCCGCTGGCAGACGTCCTCGACCAGCGAGGCGGGCCGAGCGATGGCGGAAAGGGTCATTGGTGTGAGGTCATACCACTCAAGTTTTGGCTGTCAACCGGGTTTTGTCGGAGCTTTGCGGAGACGGTATCCCGACTGGCAGTGGACGGGTCCCTTTGCCAGCGCTGATCAACCCGGCGCCCGCTTGAATACCCGTGCAAAGCCCCTAGTCGGCATTGCTGAAATCGGCACCAACTCGCCTCCAGTCAGGCGGGCGTTTGTCCACATGCACGGCTCCAGCCAACAACTCCTTCACTCTGTCTTGGCCACGTTACTCACGGCGGGCAGTGCCGCCGTCATGGCGGCCAGCCCGCCCGGCTCCGTGACGTTCTTCGAGGAGAAGATTCGCCCCGCGCTGGCCGAGCATTGCTACAAGTGCCATTCCGCCAAGGCCGTGAAGCTCAAGGGTGGCCTGCGCCTGGACCATCGCGAGGGTCTGCTCAAGGGCGGCGAAACCGGCCCGGCCATCTCATCGCAGAAGCCCGATGACAGCCTCCTGCTCAAGTCCCTCCGCCACCCGGACAAGGACCAGCTCATGCCGCCGGATGGGAAACTGCCTGACGAGGTCATCGCCAATTTCGAGAAGTGGGTGAAGGCTGGCGCGCCTTTCCCCGAGGTATCAGCCACTGCTGCGAAGGATGCCAAGCCTTGGTGGGATACGGTTGCCGAGAAAGACCTGATCCCCGCCGCGCGTCCGATTCATGAGGTCGTGGACCACTACGTCGCCGCGAAACTCACGCAGACCAAGGTCAAGCCCGCGCCTGCCGCGAGCGACGCGAACTTCATCCGCCGCCTCACGCTCGACCTCGCCGGTCGCATCCCGACGACGGCGGAAGTGCGCGCGTATGTCGTGGCCACCGAGCCGGACAAGGCCTCCCGGCTCGTGGAGCGGTTGGTAGCCGCGCCCGGCTTCGTGCGGCATCAGGTGACGGAGTTTGAGTGGCTGCTGACCGAGGGGCAGGGCAGTGGCTTCCGCGACTACCTCACGCGGGCCATTTCCGAAGGCCGCCGCTGGGATCGCGTCTTCAAGGAAGTCATCACCGGGGACACCGCCACGCCGGAGACGAAGGGTGCGGACGCCTTCCTCCGCTCGCGCGCCAAGGACCTCGACAAGCTGGTCACCGACGTGAGCGTGCGCTTCTTCGGCGTGAACATCAGTTGCGCCCAGTGCCACGACCACCCGCTCGTGCCCGCGTGGAAGCAGGACCATTACTACGGCATGAAGTCCTTCTTCAGCCGCACGTTCGAGCACGGCGACTTCGTGGCCGAGCGCGACTACGGCACCATCAGCTTCAAGACCACGGCGGGCGATACCAAGCAGGCGCGCCTGATGTTCCTGAGCGGCGACGCGGTCGAGGAACCGCCCGCGCCCGAGCCGAACGAGGCGCAGAAGAAGGAGGAGAAACGGCTGCTCGAAGAAACGAAGAAGAACAAGCAGCCCATGCCCGCGCCCAAGTTCAGCCGCCGCGCGCTGCTCGCCGAGGCCAGCCTGAAGTCCGGCCATGAAGGCTTCTTCGCCCGCGCGGTGGTGAACCAAGTCTGGCAACGCCTCTTCGGCCACGGCCTGGTGATGCCGGTGGACCAGATGCACGGACAGAACGCGCCGAGCCATCCCGCGCTGCTCCAGTGGCTCGCCCGCGACCTGGTGCAGCACGATTACGACGTGCGCCGGCTCGTGCGCGGACTGGTGCAAAGCGCCGCCTACGCGCGCAGCAGCCGGTGGGACGGCGCGCGACCGGACGCGGGACTCTTCGCAGTGGCGCAGCCGCGGGCGCTCACGCCGCAGCAGGTCGGTGCGTCGTTGCAGTTCGCCGTCACCAGCCCGGACGCCTTCAAGTCGGATGCGAAACCGGAGGAGCGGGAGAAGTTCATCGAGCAGGTGGAGCGCGCCGGCCAGGGCTGGGCCAGCTCGCTCGAACGCCCCGGCGATGATTTCCAAGTGGGCGTGGACGAGGCGCTGCTCTTCAGCAACAGCGACCGCGTCCAGCGCGAGCTGCTGGCTCTTTCGAACGACCGCCTGCTCAAAGGGCTGCTGGACCTCAAGGACAACCGCGAACTGGCCACCGCCGCCGTGTGGAACGTCCTCTCCCGCCCGCCCGAAGCGCGAGAGTTGCAAGTGCTTGCTGACTACCTCGACAAACGCAGCGACCGCCCGACCGAAGCGGTGCGGCAAGTGGTGTGGTCGCTCCTGACCAGCACAGAGTTTCGGTTTAATCACTAGGTGGAACGCATCGAACCTCTGCCTTGATATGCGACTGGCGAACTGCCACCAATCTGTAGCGTGCGATTCGTTCTCGACACCAATGTTCTCGTTGCCGCGCTCCGCTCGCCGCAGGGTGCGTCCTACGCGCTTGTGTCCGCACTGCCAGTTTCCGGTTGGGAGCTGGCTCTTTCGGTGCCGGTTTATCTTGAGTATCAAGACGTGCTCCTGCGCCCAGGGTTGGTGCCTCCAGCCTTCACACAGGCAGACATCCAGGGTCTGTGCCGCTACCTCGCCTCGATTGCCCACGCCCAGGAGATTCACTTCCTCTGGCCTTCCTTTCTGCCGGACCCGAAGGACGATATGCTGCTGGAATTGGCCGTGGCAGCGGGGGCCACGCACATCGTCACCCACAACCTTCGTCACTTCCCAAGCGCCGCGAGCTTCGGCGTTCGCGCAGTTGCACCCGCCGCATTTTTGCGGCTTACTGGACTACGACCATGAGCACATTGACCATCCAGCTACCGGATTCCCTCCACGGCAAGCTTCGCGAGTTCGCGGACGCCGGCGGCACCTCCGTGGAGCAGTTGGTTGCCGCCGCTGCGGGCGAGAAGCTCGCGGCGATGCTGGCGGGGTCCGAGTATCTCCGCCGCGAGGCAGCGCTCGGTTCACGAGCGGACTTCCAGCGGGTGCTCGCCAAGGTGCCGAACGTGCCGGCGGAGCCTTACGACGCACTGGAATAACGGTTGGCCAAGCCGGGAAGAACTGGGTGTATCCGCACTCCGCACTGGTTCGTCCGACCGACACCGTGCGCCAGGTCGCGTTGCCGCTCCTGACCAGCACGGAGTTTCGGTTTAATCACTAGCTTCCCACACTGAGAGCCATGCGAACGCTTACGCTGACAATCCTACTGATGGTAGCCGTTTCTCACGAGGGGGCTCACGGCCAGCAGGCTCAAAAGGATGGAGCAGAGGCGACTAAATCCTCCTTACGTCTTAATCTGTCCATGGAGGACATGCGGTCAGCGAAGATTAAGGTGGAAATTCAGACCGGGGAGCTGACGCCTAAAGTTCTGAAAAAGCTGGATGATGCGCAGCCAGGTTCAAACGCGCTGGGATTGTCTGATTTGGCTGACGGAGACTACTTGGTTTTCTTCTCTTCTCCGGGCTATGCGGCTCAGTGGCAGAGTCTGACAGTGAAGCAAGGGAAGGGAGAGCCGAGTGAGATGAAAGTAAACCTTTACCGCAAGCGATACGTGGTGTTGCGCTACGTTTTCAACACTTCGGGCGGTCGAGAGCTTTCCGGCAAAAGCATCAAGGAGGGGCGAGCAGCGGTCGCCCACTGGGGGAGTTTGCCCTACTTCCAGCATGACTGGCAGATTTGGCAGAAGGCATCAGGGGGCGACATGTTCGGCGACACACCGTTTCTAGACTTCCATCGCTCCAGCAAGGGCTTTGGTTTTGCCAAAGTCCCCGATGGGGTTGCCTTCGATGACTTGAAGGAAACGCCGGCCAACGCTCAATACAACTGCATGAGCACGAAGGCTGAAAAGGGCCTGACGCTCTTTTGCCGCGTTGAAGCTGACCGGAAGAATGGCCTTGGTTACGGGAAGGTGGTTGTTGAGGACGTAACTGAAACTCCACCTGCGGGAGTCAAACGCGTTGAGCTTCCTTAGAGCCTTGCCTAGAAAGATTATCACCGTGCTGCCAAACTTAATTCTATGACCTCCCACTTCTGCGGCTCCTCCGACCACGACGTCAGCCGCCGCGCCTTCCTCCGCACGCTCGGCGCGGGCACGGGCTTGGCCGCCAGCGGCATCGGCGCGGTGCATTCCTTCGCCACACCGGCGCTGAACGACACGCTCAAGGCCGGCGGCAAGAGCGTCATCCTGCTCTGGCTGGCGGGCGGTGCGAGCCAGTTGGAGACGTGGGACCCGAAGCCGGGCCGGCCCACGGGCGGGCCGTTCGCGGCCATCCCCACCTCCGTGCCGGGCGTCCACATCAGCGAGCTGATGCCGCAGATGGCCAAGCGCATGAAGGACATCTGCGTCATCCGCGGGCTAAACACCCGGAACGGCGACCACGGCGGGGCCGCGCAGCTCATGATGCGCGGCCGGGCGGACGAGCCGAGTCTGCGCTATCCCGACATGGGCGCGGTGCTCGCGCGCGAGCTGGGCCGCGCGGACAGCAAGGTGCCCGACTACGTTTCCTTCTACGCCGCCACCGAGGGGCGCGACTTCTCGCGGCAAGGCTCCAGCTTCCTCGGCGCGCGTTACGCCCCGATGAAGCTCGCCGAGAGCATGACGCCGCCGAACTTGAAGCGGCTGGAGTCCATCACCGAGCTGGACCACCACGCGCGCGCGGAGTTGCAGCAGTTGATTAACAGCCAGTTCGTCGCCGGGCACGGCACCGGGCCGGTGAAGAGCCACGCGAACGCCTACGCGCGCGTCCACGGCCTGATGAGCAGCGAGACGCTCTTCGACCTGTCGCAGGAACCAGCCAAGGCGCGCGAGCCCTATGGCCCGACGCTCTTCGGCGAGCAGGCGCTGATGGCGCGGCGGATGGTCGAGGCGGGCGTGCCCTTCGTGCGCGTGAGCCGCGCGTGGTGGGACAGCCACGGGCAGAACTTCGAGACGCACCAGGAGATGGTGCCGGAGCTGGACCGCGTGATGTCCGCCCTGCACGACGACCTGAAGCAGCGCGGGCTGCTGGAGCGCACGCTGGTGCTGGCGGTGGGTGAGTTCGGCCGCACGCCGGCCATCAACGCCAGCCTCGGCCGCGACCACTTCGCGAACGCGTGGAGCGCGGCGATGTTCGGCTGCGGCCTCAAGGGCGGCGCGGTTTTCGGCAAGACGGACAAGGATGGCCAGACGGTGGTGGAAGACCAGGTGGGCGCGGGCGAACTCTTCGCGACGGTGCTCGCCGCCATCGGCGTGAACCCGAAGAAGGAATACCACGTCGGCGCGCGCCCCATCCCGCTGGTGAACCCCGGCATCAAGCCCATAACGCAGGTGCTGGCATAAGGAGTGCCTCTCAACTCTCAACCTTCATCTCTCAACTCCCACGCCATGCCCACCGACCCCGCCAAGTTCAAAGTCGCGAAGGAGATTTCGCGGAAGGACATCCTGCTCTGCATCGCACGCGTGCCGGAGACGAAGCGCCTCTTTGCGGGCAGCTCGGACGGCTGCGTGCATCACTTCGACCTCGCCGAGGAGAAGCCCGAGGGCATCGCGATGGAAGGCCACACCGGCTACGTCACCGGCATCGCGGTCGCGGGCAAGCAGGTCGTCTCCGGTGCCTACGACGGCCAACTCATCTGGTGGGATGCGGAGTCGCGCCAGAAGGTGCGCGGCTTCAAGGCTCACGACCGCTGGATTCGCAACGTGGTCGCGACGCGTGACGGCAAGCTCGTCGCCAGCACGGCCGATGACATGGTCTGCCGCGTCTGGGATGCTGCGACCGGCAAGCCAAAGCACGAACTGCGCGGCCACGCGACGCTGACGCCGAGCCACTTCAGCTCCATGCTCTACGCCTGCGCCTTCTCCGCTGATAGCACGCTGCTGGCCACCGGCGACAAGATCGGTCATGTGGTCGTGTGGGACGTGGCATCCGGCAAGCCTTTGGGGACGCTCGAAGTGCCGGAAGTTTACACCTGGGATCCGCGCGCGCGCATCCACTCCATCGGCGGCATCCGCTCGCTGGCCTTCTCGCCGGATGGCACGCAGCTCGCGGTCGGCGGCATGGGCAAGGTTGGGAACATTGACCATCTCGAAGGCAAGGCGCACGTCGAGGTCTTTAACTGGCGGAAGCAGGAGCGCGTGGCGAAGTTCTCGGGCGACAAGGCCAAGGGCCTCATCACGCACCTGGCGTTTCATCCGCAGGGCGAGTGGCTCGTGGGCGCGGGCGGCGACTCCAAGGGGCTGGTGATGTTCTTCGACGTGGTGTCCGGCAAAATCCTGCGCGAGGAGATGGCCTCAAACCACTTCCACAAGTTCACGCTCGATGAGACGGGCACGTGCTTCTACACGGCGGGACACAATAAGCTGACGGTGTGGGAAGCGACGGCCTAGGCCGACTTCATGCGTCTGTGAACGGCCCTGCGCCGCTGGCTTTCAGCGCATCGCGGACCTTCACACCCCCGATTTCCTGAGCCGACTTCTTCGCGGTGACGGCCATCGCCGCCGCTGTTCCGGCGGCTTCGCCCATCGCCATCGCGGTGACGGTCACGCGGGTCGAGGCGTGCGCGCCGCGCGTGGCGGAGTGGCAGCGGCCGGCGACGAGCAGGTTTTCAATCTGCTGCGGCAGCAACGAGCGATACGGGATGTCGTAGGGTTCGGGCTGAACCTTCTTGGGGTCGAAGTCGTTCGCGCTGCCGATGACGGTCTTGTTCGGGTGCAGGTCGAGATACCAGCAGCCGGTGGCGATGGCGTCGTCGAAGCGGCGGGCCTTCATCAGGTCGTCCTCGTTCAGCACGTATTGGCCGATGAGCCGACGCGACTCGCGCACGCCAATCCACGGATACGCCTCGATGAAGTAGCTCTGCTCGAAGCCCGGAACCTCGCGCCGCCACGCTTGGAACATCGCCCACGCATCCGCGCGGCCCTGCATCTCGGCGCGCGAGAGGTCGGCGGCATCGGTCGGGTTCGCGGGCACGCGGATGCCGTGGATGTAAACCTCGCTCTCGTGGTAGAGGAACATCACGCCGGGACCGTAATAGAAGGGCAACTCGCCGGCGGCCTGCGCCTTCGCGAGCGCGGCGCGGCAGTTCTGGCTGAGGTTGCCGACGCGCTTCACGTTCCCGATGCGGAAGTGCAGCGTGAGCGGTTGCACCTCGGCGTTCTGCTCGAAGGGCGCGCCCGCCCACGCGGCGACATCGGCATCGCCGGTGCAATCAATCACCGTGTTCGCCTCGACGTTCACGAGGCCGTCCTTGTTGGCGATTTGCACGGAGCGGATGCGTCCGCCGTTGCTCTGCACGCCGCAGACGAAGGAGTTGAACAGCACGGTGATCCGGTCGCGCTGCTCGCGGATGAGGCGGTCGAGCAGCAGCTTGAACTCGAAGGAATTGCCGATGGTCGGGTTGTGCTTCGCCGTGTGCGTGGCGTCGGGCTTGCACACGCCGGACTTGGACAACAGCTCCAGCGCGATGCCGCGCACGACGATGCGGTTGTCCTTGATGTTCGCGATGCCATCGAAGTAAGGCAGCCCGACGCACGTAATGATGCCGCCGGCGAACGGCGCCTTCTCCACGAGCATCACCTTCGCGCTGCGTCGCGCGGCCGCGAGCGCGGCGGCAATGCCCGCGCAGCCGCCACCGCAGACCAGCACGTCGGTCTTGAGCGTTTTGGAGCCGAGCGATTTGCCGGCGGGCTGCGCGAGGACGGGAGTGGCAAGGGAGGCGAAGGCTGTGGCGGTGGCCGTCGCCTGGACGAACTGGCGGCGGGTGGAATGGTTGGGGCCTTCGGCTATGGGAGACGACTGTCTGACTTCGAGCTGTTCTCCCTCACCCCAGCCCTCTCCCGCTGGGAGAGGGGAAAACGCAGTCCGCAACGGGCTGAAGTCGAACGCGCGCGATTGCCGGACGCGCTGGCTGCCGTTCTCCCTCTCCCAGCGGGAGAGGGCCAGGGTGAGGGAGGAAGCAGCCAATTGTCGGGGGTCTCGGTTGGACTTTGGTGTGCGCGTTGGTTTCATTGCGTCGGATTCGGCCAAGTTTTCTTCAGGCACTCGTCGGAGCGGCCATCAAACTCGCGGAGCGAGTAGGCGGTGATAAATTTGTCCAAGCTCTCCGGGCGGTCTTCCACTCGCAGCGTCAACATGCCACAACAAAAGTGGAAGGTGGAGTAATACCATTTTCCGTCCGTGGCACGGCCAATGAAGATGTCCCTGATGCGCCAATCCTCTTTGCTGCACCGGCTGGCGTAGGCAATCCAGTCACCATTCTTCATCAAGAGAAGGTTGCTGGAGAACCAACCGCCATCATCTTCTCCCTGCGCTCCGAGCTTTGCTTTCACCGCCCTAGTTTCTTTCGCCACCCAGGCGGCGTCCGAAGCCTGTTTGGCAAGCGCTGCAAGGGCGGCGTCCTTCCACTCCCGCCGCCACTTGTTGTAGTTGGGGTCGCGCAAACCGAGTGAGTGATATGCGAATGCGGCTCCCACCAGCGCAGCCACGACAACCGCAACGGCAACCGACAGGAACCGCTTTCGCGGAGGCTTCGGCAGCGATGGGGGAGAGGCGTCGG
Source organism: Akkermansia muciniphila (assembly GCA_945874145.1). Taxonomy (GTDB): domain Bacteria; phylum Verrucomicrobiota; class Verrucomicrobiia; order Limisphaerales; family SXTU01; genus SXTU01. The sequence continues at coordinate 43,891 of CAMCFN010000004.1, read as the reverse complement.
TCACGCCAAAATCTCCCGAACGACATGCCCATGCACGTCGGTGAGGCGGCGTTGGACGCCGTTGTGGTAAAAGCTCAGGCGCTCGTGGTCCACGCCGAGCTGGTGCAACGCGGTGGCGTGGAGGTCGTAGCTGTATGCGGGGTGCTCCTCGGCCTTGGAACCGAGTTCATCCGTCGTGCCGTAAGCCGTGCCGCCCTTGATGCCGCCGCCCGCAAGCCACGCGGTGAACGCGCCGGCGTTGTGGTCGCGGCCCTTGCCCTGCGCGCCGGGCTGGCGACCGAACTCCGACGTGCAAATGACGAGCGTCGAGTCGAGCAGGCCGCGCGCCTTGAGGTCCGTAAGCAACGCCGCCGCGCCGGTGTCCAGCACGCGGCCCCAGTAGCCGTGGTCGCGGACGAGGTCTTCGTGGCTGTCCCAGTTCGGACGGATTTTCTTCGCGCCCGTGTTTTCCGCGCCGCAGAAAATCTGCACGAAGCGCACGCCGCGCTCGACCAGCCGCCGCGCCAGCAGGCATTGGCGACCGAACGGCCCGATGTCCTCATCGGCGAGGGTGTAGAGCTGCTTCGTCGCGTCGCTCTCGCCGCGCAGGTCGGTGACTTCGGGTGCGCTGAGTTGCATCCGCGCGGCCAGCTCGTAGGCGGCGATGCGGGCGTCGAGTTCCGTGTTGCCCGCGCGCGCTGCGGCGTGCTGACGGTTCAGGGTTTGGAGAAAGTTGCGCCCGGCCACTTCGCCCTGCGGCGTGATGCCGGCGAAGTTCTTCGGCGGAAACAGGTCCGCGATGGGCGGGAGCTCGGGGTCGGTGTTGAGCGGCGTGCCTTGATGCACGGCGGGGAGGAAGCCCGCACCCCAGTTGATGACGCCGCCGGGCGGCAGGCCGCGCGGGTCGGGCAGCACGACGAACGCGGGGAGGTTCTCGCTCTCGCTGCCGAGGCCGTAGGTGACCCACGCGCCCATGCTCGGAAAGCCGGGCAGGATGAAGCCGCTGTTGGCCATGAACATCGCCGGACCGTGCAGCGCGGACTTGCTCTGCATGGAGTGGATGAACGCGACGTCGTCCACGCACGCGGCAAACTGCGGGAACAAGTCGCTCATCCAGCGTCCGCACTGCCCGTGCTGGCGGAACGGCCAATAGCTGCCTTGGCAGTTGCCGGGCTTGGACGCGAAGAATTGCACCGTGCCCGTGGGGTCAAACGGCTTGCCCGTGCGCTTCGCCAGCTCCGGCTTCCAATCCCACGAGTCCACATGGCTCAGGCCGCCGGGGCAGAAGATTTGGATGACGGCGCGAGCGCGGGCGGGGTGTGGCGCGGGCTTGGGAGCGAGCGGGTTTTGGGGATGGGGGATGGGGTCTGGCGTCTGGGCGGCGGCGCATGCAGCCTGCTCCGCAAGCAACGCGGTCAACGCCACGCCGCCGAGGCCGCCGCCGAGTTGCCAGAGGAAGTCCCGGCGGGAGGCGGAGTGCTGGCGGAGATTGCAGGCGGAGGGTGAGTTCATGGCAACTTCGGCTTCAGCGCGAGCTTCGTCCCCTTGTCCACCGGATACACGGCGGCTTGTTTCTCCAAGCCAGCGGCGAGGCCCTGCATCAATCGCTTGAGCTGGGTCGGTTCAGTCGTGGCGAGGTTCTTCTGCTCGAACGGGTCGGCCTTTAGGTTGAAGAGCTGGTAGTGGGAGCTCTCGGACACCTCGCCCGGGAAGTAGTGGTAGATGACTTTCCAATCGCCGTTGCGGTAGGTGGTGAAGTAGTCGGTGCGGTGCGGCGAGTGGGGGTAGTGCATGAGGAACGATTCTTCGCGGCTCGCATCGCGCTTGCCGGTGAGCAGCGTGTCGAGGCGCGCACCGTCAACGACGTGGTTCGCCGGAGCGGGCTTGCCGGTGAGCGCGAGGAGGGTGGGGAACATGTCATAGACGGCGGCCTGCTGGCTCTGGATGGATCCGGCGGCGATGGGCAGGCGTTTCTGGAAGGCGTTGTTCGCATCCGGCTTGGCCCACGCGGCGATGAACGGCACGCGCACGCCGCCTTCGTAGTGCGAGCCTTTCTTCCCGCGCAACGGCGCGGCACAGGCAACCTCGTGCTGGTGCCCAAGCGGCGCGTCGGAGCCGTTGTCACCGAGGAAGACAAACAGCGTGTTCTCCGCGACGCCTAACTTTTCGAGCTGGTTCAGCACATCGCCAAGCGACTTGTCCATGCCCTCGATGAGCGTGGCGAAGGCCTGCGCGTTCGCGGGTTTCCCGGAGTTTGCGTAGTGCGCGGCGAAGCGTGAGTCGGAGTTGAACGGTGCGTGGACGGCGTATTGCGCGAAGTAGAGGAAGAATGGTTTGTCGGCCTTCACCGCGTCGGCGACGTGCGTGTTGGCTTCGAGTGTGAGCGCCTCGGTGAGGAAGATTTCCTGACCGTGATACTTCTCCAGGCCGCGCACGCCGGCTTTTGCATTCTTCGTCTTGAGACCGAAATCCTGCGTGCCGTAGTAGCTTGCTGGCGCGCCGATAGACGCTCCGCCGGCATTGATGTCGAAGCCCAAGTTGCGCGGGTCTGCGCCGTCGGAGTCGCGCGGGCCAAAGTGACCCTTGCCGACGTGGATGGTGCGGTAGCCGTTCGCCTGCAGGAGGCGGGGCAACGTCACGTCGCCCTGCTTCAGGCCACGCCAGTTCCACTGCGACGGGCCGCTTGGGCCGGCGTTGTTGTTGTCGGGGTTGATCCAGTTCGTCGTGCGATGCCGCGCCGCGTTCTGGCCGGTCATGATGGAGATGCGCGTGGGCGAGCACACGCTCATGGCGTAGAAGTTGTTGAAGCGAATGCCACGGGCTGCGAGCCGCTCCATACTTGGCGTGCGGTAGTAATCGTTGAGCGGATACCGCTTCGGCTTGCCCGCCTCGTCCGTAAGAAACGGCACCGAGGTGTCCATCACGCCCATGTCATCCACGAGCATGATGACGATGTTGGGCTGGGCAGGCGCGGCAGCGAATGCGGTGGCAAAGGAGCCAGCGACCAACAGAGTGAGCAGGAGTTTTTTCATGAATTGTTGACGCATACCAAAATGCCAAACCCGTGGTCCGCTGTTGCAGCCGTGGTCGGCGGAATTAACGCGAAAGCTATATTCATTGGAATGCGTTGCGACCTAATCAATCACCAGCTTCCCGAACTTCTCCGGCAGGTGCCAACCGGCTTTCGTCGGGGAGAACGCCTGCAACTCGGCCTTCTTGAGGTCGAGCACACGCTGGCGTCCCACGTTGAAATACCACGGTGCCTGCGTCGTTGGCTTCTGGCCGGCGACCCGGTGACGCGGGTCAGATTGCGCCTCGGCTTCGCCGACCACCGGGATGCGCACGCGCACGCGCCAGGAGTCGAGGCCGCGCTCGACTTTCACGTCGGCCAAGGCTTTCCAGTTTGGCCCCGGATTGCCCTCGGCGACGATGCCCACCGGGCTGATTTCGAGGTGGTAGTAGGAATGCAGCGGGGTTTCGAGCGAGATGACCACGTTGTCACCGCTGTAAACGTCGCTGCTGACACGCAGGCTCTTGATGTCCGACTCCTGGCAGACGATGTCGAAGAGGATGGCGTCCTTCTCCCAAGCGACGCGGAAGGTGGTTTGCGCGGCGGGCTTCGCGGGCGTCCGGTTGTCCTTCAACGAGTAGACGACCGCCTGCGCAAAGTCCGCGCCTTGGACCCCCTTCGCCACCGGCGCCTTGGCGCGCGCCTGCGCGAGAGCTTCGTCCTGCTCGCGGCGCTTGGCGATGAGCTGCTCCTTGGGCTGAAGTTCGGCGAGGACGGCCTGAACTCTCCGGCCGTAAACGCTGTCACCGGCGACGCTGCGCGCTGCTGCCAACAACTCGCGGAGTCGGAGGCTGACGGCGAGGGAAACGCTGGCCGGGTTGCCGCGTCCGCGGCGGCTTTGGTCTTTGAAAGCGAGGTTCTGCTCCGCGTAGGTGATGGCCTCAAGCATCTGCTTCGCAGCGGGGCCGTAGAACAGGCGGCAATACTCGTCGAGCACCGCGTCCACGTCTTGGGCCGAATCCCAGAGGAAGCGCGACTGGACATAGAGCGTGATGTGCTCCAGCGCGGGGACGCGCCATTTGCCGCCGACCTGGCTTTGCTCGCCGGTGTCACCGAGGGAAAGCCCCTTGAGCATTTTCAAGTCGCGCGCAGCACCGCGCGGATGCAGCACGGGATACGCGATGGGTTCGCCCTCGCCCCAGATATGATAGCGGTTGTTTTCAAGGCGGAGGATGTTGCCTGGCGCGATTTTCGCCTGCCACCGCTGGATGCGCGTCAGGTAGTCCGACCAGTGCTCCGGGTCCGTCATCTTGGGCCGGCCACAGTTGGAAATCCACACGCCCAAATTTGGGCTGAACTTTGCGATGTTGTTCGGCGGCTCGACGTAGCTCGTGTAAGCGCCGCAAGTGACGCGCTTGGCCGGATGGCTTTGGTAAATCTGCTGCGCCACGCGGTCGGCGAAGCCCCAGACCAGTTCCGATGCGGACTTGCCCGCGCACTGCTCGCACTGACAAGTCCGCAGCCCGTCCACGGGCCAGATGTCCGCGCTGGGGAGGTCGTAACTGTCGAAGAGGAAGCGAAGATAGCGGACGGTCTCCCCCTCCAGCCCGGTGGAAGTGAAGCACGGCGTGCCGCCATCGCGATGCCCCGTGTCGCGCTGGCCGCCGATAAGCGCGTAGTATTCCGGGTGCTTCGCCTTCATGGCCGGCTCGGACATCACTGGCACCATGCCGTGCGGGCCTTTGGCCGGGCCGAGCCGCTCGTAACAGGAGTTCATGCCCAGCCGCCGCGCCCAGATGATGTCCTCGTAGTCGAAGCCGCTGAAGTTATACCAGCCCCAGTCGCGCACCGGAAAGTCAGGCACCACGGTCTCTTTGAGCGACCGCACCACGAGACTGGTTTGCTTCGGCGCCACTTCGCCGAGTTCGCCGGGCATGAACCAGCGCACGCCCAGATGCCGCAGCAGGGCGTAGGTGGCGTTGAGCGAGCCGCCGGTGTCGTGGTTCCAGAATCCGGCTCTCCCTGTCGCGCCAGCCGACCAGAGCGCGGGAAAGTCCGCCCCATAGCGCGTGGACATCTGCGTGGTGAAATCAGCGGGATTCCAGAACGCCTTGAACCCGGCGGCGAACGGAAAGCCCCAGACCGTGTCGGTCTTCCCCGCTGTCGCCTTGGTCCACTCCGCCTCGGCGCGCGGCGCGTCGTTGCGCTTCACCGGCCACGGCATCTTGCCGGGGCTGAAGTCCCGGTCCTCCCCGATGAGCACCAGCCAGTCCGGCCCCGAGGCGATGCGATACGCGCCATCGCGCAGCCCGTCGCTCGTGACGCCCAGCCGGTCCGTCTCCGCGCTCCGCCCGATGTGAATCTTCATCGGCACCGCCGCCGTGGGTTGGGTGACGATGGGCAAGCGCGCGCCGCTCATCTTGTGGACGAAGTGCCGCAGTTCGAGTGCCGCCAGCGAGACCATGCGCGGGCGCGTCTCCGCGACCACGATTTCCGCCCGGGCAACTGCCTTGTCCACCAGCACCAAGTCGGCGGCGCGCAGGGCGGTTGAGGTTGCCGTCAGCAAGGCGGCCAGAAGGACCAGATAGTTTTTCACCCTGTTGTGATGCTAATTCTTCTTCCCCTTCTTCTTCGCGGGCGGCTCGTCGGACTTCGCTTTGCCGCCGTTCGGGCTGAGAGTTTTCCACCAGTCCGGCCCGTCGGCATCCACGGCGGCGTTGTGCTTCACGAGTTGTTCGCGCAACGCGGCGAAGCGTTGCGGCTCGGCGGACTTGAGGTCGGTGGCTTCCTTCGGGTCGGTCTTGAGATTGTAGAGCTCGAACTCGGTCAGTTCGGCATTGGCGAGAATCTTCCAGTCGTCCACACGCATCGCGATTTTGGCGTTCGGGGCCATGTGCAAGCGCCAGAAGAGCGGCTGCGGACGCTCCACCTTCGTCGCTTTGCCGGTGACCACGGGCAACACATCCACGCCGTCGAGCACGCGGTCGGTGGGCGGTTTAACGCCGGCGATGCCGAGCATCGTGGGGAACACATCGCTGCCGATGACGGGCACTTCGCTCGTCATGCCGGCGGGGATTTTGCCGGGCCAGCGCGCGATCCCCGGCACGCGGATGCCGCCCTCGTGCATCGAGCGTTTGCGGTCGCGCAAGCCGCCGCTGGAGCCGCGCCCCGGCGACTTGATGCCATCGCCTTCCGGGCCGTTGTCCGACGTGAAGAACACGAACGTGCTGTCCGCGAGCTTCTGCTCGTCGAGCGCCTTCATGAGCTGGCCGAAGGCGAAGTCCATCTGGGTGACGTTCGCGTGATGCTCACGCTGCACGTCGTCGGCGAGGTCGGGGTAGAGCGCCTTGAACTTCGGGTCAGACTTAATCGGGTAGTGCGGCTCGTGCGTCCACACCGCGAGGAAGAACGGCTTCGCGGGGTCGCGCTTTTCCTTCAGCCACGTCACGGCTTCGCTGACGACGAGCGGTGCGGAGTAGCCTTCAAGCCGCCCGACCGCCTGGCCATTGCGGACGAAGTTGCTCGGGTTCTCGTGCGACGGCCCGGCGTTGTTCTGCGTGGCCATCCACCAGTCGTAACCGTGGTCGCCGGGCTGCGGCTGGGCGGGGTTGTTGAACAGGCCGTTCAAGTGCCACTTGCCGCTGTGACAGGTCGCGTAGCCCGCGCTCTTGAGCAGTTTGGGCAACGTGATTTCGCTCGTGCGCAGATGCACCGGCGCGCCCTCGGCAATCCAGGTGTAAACGCCGTTCCGATGCGGCGTGCGCCCCGTGAGCAGCGCCGAGCGCGACGGACTGCACACCGCGCTCGCCGAGTAACACTGCGTCAGCCGCACGCCCTGCTTCGCGAACGCGTCGAGGTTCGGCGTCTTGATGATGGGGTGGCCGAAGCATGCGAGATCGCCGTAGCCAAGGTCATCGGCGAGGAAGAGGATGAGGTTGGGCTGCGCGGCAGTCAGGGCGGGGGAAGCGGCCAGCAGCAGCACCGCGAAGGCGAGGTTCAAAAGTGGTTTCATGAGTAGGAGCCTGGCTCAATCCACATACACAAATTCGTTGGCGTTGAGCAGCATGCGGCACAGGGAAAAGACGCCGTCGGTGCGGACAAGGTCACGCGCGGCGGCCAGTTCCGCCAAGCCGGGCGGACGGGGGAACGCGAGGTGGAAGGCACGGTTTATTTGGGCGGCGGCGTCCGCGCCCGCCTCGCGCTCCACGCGGGCGGCGAAATGGCGGGCTTGCTGGAGGATGAACTCGTTGTTCGAGAGCGCGAGGGCTTGCAGCGCGGTGGTGGTGGCGGTGCGGGCGGGCGTGAGGTTCGCGGGGTTCGGACAGTCGAGCGTGGTCATGAACGTGTGCGGCGTGGTGCGCACGACGAAGCGGTAGATGCTGCGCCGCCACAGCTCCGGCGTGTCGGCGGTGACGTAGTCGTAGATGGGCGCGTAGGCCTCGGTGTATTTGAAGTCGCGGTAGCCGGGGCCGCCGGCGGTGAGGTTCAGCTTGCCGCTGACGGCAAGCACGGCGTCACGCGTGGACTCGGCGTCGAGGCGGCGGGGGTTTTGACGCCAGAGGAGGCGGTTCGAGGCGTCGAGGTGTTGGGCGGCGGCAGTGTTCAGTTTCCAGTGTTCAGTGTTCAGTGGGGGACCGGTGCTCCGCGGCACACTGGCGCTTCCCCCACTGCTTACTGAATACTGATTACTGAACGCTGAACTCTGCCGATACGCCGCTGACGTGCAAATCACCCGGTGCATCGCCTTCAGCGACCAGCCGCGCGCGAGGAATTCCTCCGCCAGCCAATCGAGTAACTCCGGGTGCGACGGTGCGCCGCCGCCTTTGCCGAAGTCGCTGGGCGTGTCCACGAGACCGACGCCGAAGTGGTGGTGCCACAGGCGGTTCACGAGCACGCGGCGGGTGAGCGGGTTTGCGGGATGCGTAATCCACTCGGCCAATGCGAGGCGGCGCTCGCCCTCGGTCTTGGCGCGCGCGAAATCGGCGGCGGCGTGCTTCACGCAACTGAGGACACCGGGCGCGACTTCCTCCTGCGCGTCCTCGGGGTTGCCACGGCGGAGGACTTTTACCACGGGCGGCTCGGTGCTGGTGATGGCATAGACTTTGTCGCCGTCGGCCTTCGCGGCCAGGGCGGTGTTCAACTGCTTCTCCTCCGCGCGCAACGTCTCCAGACGCGCGCGGTCAGCGGCGGCGAGGCTCTGCGCCTCCACGGTCAGCGAGAGCTTCGCGTCGCCGAGGAAGAGCAGGTCGTTGCCGATGCCGTCCCCGCCGTCGGTCGCGACGAGCGTGAGCGTCTCGGCGGCGTCCGGGAGTGCCACGTCCACGCGGGCGGACTCGTCTTTGCGGAGTTTGAGCTTCTGGAAGAGCAGCTCCTTGCCGGCGAAAACGGAGAAGTCCGCGCGAGTCGCAGCGGCAGTCGGTCCTGCGCCGAAGCCGACCTGTGCGGTGAAGCGGAGTTTCGCGAAGCCGCTGGCCTTGCGAATCTCAGCGAGGTTGAAGGTGATGCCGGCGTTGGCATGCAGGCCAAGGAGCGAGTGGCCAGCCACCGCGAAGTCCACGCCGTCGAGTTTGGTGGAGACTAGGGCGTTCAGCGCGCCATTACGAATCGCGTCCCACGCGTGGCCAGACGTGGGCGGCAGGTGGCTGACGGTGACTTGCGGCGCGACGGGCACGGGCGACTTGCCGTCCGGCACAAAAACCCACTGGACGAACTTCGGCGTGTTCGCGTCCGGCCACTCGGGCTTTTGCAGGAGGTTGAGCTGGATGTCGCGGTGGTAGCCGAGCTTGTCCTTCACCACGTTGCCGGTGCGGAGGTCGAGGCCCGCGCCCTTGGTGCCCGTGCCGCGACCATTGCCGCCGCCGACCATGTCCGCGAGGTCGAGGCCCTCGCCGGTGAGGCGGCCCAACTCGGCGGAGACTTCGCGGAGACGCGTCTGGAGCTGCTTGCGCTCGGTCTCGCGACGCGCGGTGGCGGCGGGGTCCAGCTCGCGGTCGCCGCGCTTCACGCCGGCGAAGACCGCCCAGAGGCCGTAGTATTCGCGCTGCGAAATGGGGTCGAGCTTATGGTCGTGGCAGCGGGCGCAATTGATGGTCACGCCCATCGAGGCGGTGAGGACTTGCGTGACCATGTCGTCGAGGTCGTCCGCGCGGGCGGCGCGCTTGAGCACGTCGCTCTTGGTCTCGACCTGACCGACGAAATCCCACGGGCCGGCGGCGAGGAAGCCGAGGGCGATGGCGTCTGGGGTCTGACGCTTGGGGGCTGGGGGGAGGACGTCGCCAGCGATTTGCTCGCGAAGGAATTGGTCGTAAGGCTTGTCGGCGTTGAGCGAGGCGATGACGTAGTCGCGGTAGCGCCAGGCGTTGGGGCGAAGCTGGTCGCGCTCGAAGCCGTGGGTGTCGGCGTAGTGGGCGATGTCGAGCCAGTGACGCGCCCAGCGTTCGCCGTAGTGCGGGCTGGCGAGGAGACGGTCAATGAGATTGGCGATTGCCGATTGCCGATTGCCGATTGGGGAACACTCGCGCACGAACGCTTCAACTTCCTCAGGCGTAGGGGGCAGGCCGAGGAGGTCGAAATAGAGGCGGCGAATCAAAGTGCGCGGGTCGGCCTCGGGTGAGGGTTGGAGCCCCTTCGCCTCCAATTTGGCGAGAATGAAGCGGTCGAGGTCGTTGCGGACCCAGGTGGAACTTTTCACCGGTGGCAAGGCGGGGCGGACCACGGGCTGATACGACCACCAAGTGTTTTCCGCAGCGTGAAGCCCCGTTGCTCCAACCAAGCAGAGCACAGCGAACAGGCGCGGCCAGATGGCCGCTGGACCTTGGCGGAAGGTTGGGCTGGCTTTGAGTGAGTTCACTGGGCCGAGCTTGTTTCGCCGCTTTTCAGCGCGCGGTTGACTTCATCATGGAAGGCCTTGCGCGCATCGCCGCTGCCGGTCACCAAGACGTTCTGCACCATGAACACCGTGACCAGTTTGCGCTCGGGATCAATGAACCCGTGCGTGGCGAACGCGCCGCCGTGGCCGAAGGCGGTTTTGGAAAAACCAGGAACGGCCGGCCTCTCGCCGTTGCCGGTCTGCCAGCCGAGACCGTAGTTCAGAGTCTTGCCGCCGGCCTTGTGCGGGCGCGTCATCTCGGCGACGGCCTTTTCCGACACGATGCGTTTCCCCTCATGCACGCCGCCGTTGAGAATCATCTGGTAGAACTTGGCCATGTCCGCCGCCGTGGAGAACAGCCCGCCCGAGGGCTCGGCCATGCGCCGCACGGCGGGGTCGGACGTGACGAAGACGTTGTTGGCCAGTGCGAGGCCGCCGCCCTCGGCGGATTTGTAAGTGCGGGCGATGCGCGGGCGCTGGCGGGCGTCGGGATGGAACGTGGTCTCCTTCATGCCCAGCGGGTCGAGGACGCGCTCGTGCATCAGCACTTCAAAGGGCTTGCCGGAAACCAGCTCCGCGATGCGGCCCGCGACGGTGATCCCAAAGCCGTATTCGTAGGCCGAACCCGGCTCGAAGGCGAGGGGCGCGCGCAGCAACTCCGCCACGTAGCCCTTGAGGGAGTGCGCTCCATCGGTGGACTTGCGCGGCGGAAACGCGATGCCCGCCGTGTGCGACAGCAGGTCACGCAGTGTGATGGCGCGGGCGGGCGGCTGCCCGCTGGCGAGCTTGACCTTGCCCAGCTCGGGCAGCCACTGCGACGCGGGAACGTCGAGCGAGAGCTTGCCCTCGTCCACGAGCGTCATGATCGTGGTGACGGCCACGGACTTGGTCATGGAGGCGATCCAGAAAAGTGAATCGGCCTTCATCGGGAGCTTTTGGTCGCGGTCAGCGAGTCCGGTGGCAGCGTGATGAATCACCTTGCCGTCCTGCATCACGAGCGTGACGACGCCGGCGGCGTGGTGGGCGGCGATCTCCCTGGTGAGCGCGGCTTCGATGGCGGACGTGAGCGGCGAGGCGGCCTGGACCGACAGTGTGGCGGCGAACAGGAGGGTGGCGATGAGGAGAGGCAGTGGTTTCATGGTGGGTGATGAGGAACGGAAAGGCATTCGTGGAATAGGCACGGCCCGGCGATTCATCATCGGGCGTTTTCAAGCACACCGTTCAGCGGCGCGGTGGTTCATGGATCGGGTTGATGCCGAGCTTCAGGCAGGTCGCCTCTTCCGGTGTGGCTGCATTTCAGCAACGGGTTTTTCATAGAAATGCGACAGCCGGTTGTGGCAGGCCTCACACGATTTCCTTCACGATGCCATCCGCTTCGCCGCCTTGAAATTTGTCGGGCACTTTCACGCCCATAACGCCGAACATCGTCTGCCAGAGGTTGCCGAGACGGACGTCCTTTTTCTCAAGGTGGCCCTGGTGCTTGATGCCGATTTTTTGACCGCCGACGAGCATGGTGGGCAGTTCGGTGTTGTTGTGGGCGTTGACAGTGCCGCCGCTGCTGCCCCAGACGAGCATGGTGTGGTCGAGCAGGGTGCCGTCGCCTTCCTTGGCGCTCTTGAGCTTTTCGATGAAGTAAGCCCAGTCCTCCATATACCAAGTGTCCACGGTGGTGAGCCACTTGAGCTTGTCGGGGTCTTCGCCGTGGTGGGTCATTTCGTGGTAGCCGTAGGGGCAGCCTTTGTAGGCGTAGCAATGGGTGCCGTCGTTGAGGTCGCGGCGGGCGTAGTAGTTGATGACGCGGGTGCTGTCGGTCTGGAGCGCGAGGGTGATGACATCGAACATGAGGCGCTGGTAGCGGCGGTAGTCGAAGTTGCCCTTGGCTTGCAGCTCGGGGTCGAGCGCCTGGACGTTCTTGCCGAAGTCAATCGCGGCGACTTTTGGCTTCGGCTTGTCGAGCCAGGCGAGGTCGGTGGCGATGCTCTGCTCCACGTCGCGGATGGAGGTGAAGTATTCGTCGAGCTTGGCGAGGTCGTCTTTGCCGAGGCGGTTTTGCAGGGTCTTTGCCTCGTCGCGCACGGCGTCGAGCACGCTGCCGGTGCGGCCGGCACCGACCCTGCGGGCGGCGACTTCGTCAGGGCTTTCGGCGCGGAAGAGTTTGTCGAAGAGGATGTGCGGACGGTTTTCCGCCGGGATGGGCGTGCCGCCGCGGGTCCAGGCAAGCGTCTTGTCAATGGTGCCGCTGCCGAAGCCGGTGCCGCGATTGATGCCGAGCACGAGGCTGGGGTAACGCGTGGCTTTGCCGATGGCCTCGGCGATTTCCTGGTCGGCGGAGATGCGGAGCTTCGCGTCGGCTTTGTGCGTGGCGGTGCCGGTCAAGAAGGTGCGGTCACCGCCGTGGCCGCCGGAGTGCGTGAGTTTGAGGCCGCTGATGAGGGTGAAGTCATCGCGCAGGTGCGCCACGGGCTTCAGGATGGGCGTGACGCCCCAATCGCGGCCCGTGTTCGCGGGCGTGAAATCGCGGCCGTTCATGCCGAGGCCCCACATGGTGAAGAGGGCGCGTTTCGGACGCTCGCTCTCCGCGATGCCGCCCGCCGTAGATGCCGCGCGTGCCAGCGAGGACATGGATTCAAGCCAGGGCAGCGCGAGCGAGACGCCGGTGCCGCGCAGGAATGTGCGGCGGTCGATGGAGCGGTGTTTGAGGATGTTCATGGTGGTTACTTGGTTTGAAAAGGTTCGGAGGCGACGACCGCTTGCACGAGCGATTGCAGGCGCGGCTCGGATTTCAGGATGGTTTCGATCGTGGCGTGGTCCACGTAGCCCACGGGGCGGCCGAGCGCGTAGGTGAGCAGCTTTTCCGTGAAGGCGCGGATGAACTTGTCCTGCTCGGCCATCAATCCGGCCTTGTAGCCGGTGAGGTCTTGGAACGCGCGTCCGGATTTGAGCGCGCCGCTGGCATCAATGACCGGCGCATTTTTTCCGCCGATGCCCTCGCCATTTTGGCGCTCGCGCCACGCGCCGATGGCGTCGTAGTTCTCCAATGCGAGGCCGTAGGGGTCGAGCTTGGCATGGCAACTCGCGCAGCTCGGCTCGTCGCGGTGCTTTTGCAGGCGCTCGCGGACGGTGAGTTTCGCGCCAGCGGTATTCGGCTGGATGTCGCCCGCGTTCGGCGGCGGAGGCGGTGACGGGTCGTTGAGCAGCTTCTCCAAAACCCACGCCCCACGCCGCACTGGCAGTGTGCGGGTGCCATCAGCCAGCAAGGTCAGCAGCCCGGCCATGCCGAGGACGCCGCCGCGATGATGCTCCGGCTTGAGCGCGGCTTTTTGAAACGTCTCGCCGCTCACGCCCTCGATGCCGTAGTGCCGCGCGAGGCGTTCATTGATGACGAGGAAGTCGGAGTCGAGGAAGCTCGCGACCGGCAGATTTTCCGTGAGCACCTGCTGGAAAAACGCCAGCGGCTCCTCGCGGCTCGCGGTCTTGAGCGCGTTGTCATAGCTCTTGTATTCCTTCGCTGGCTCCACGCTGCCGAACTGCTCCACATCGAGCCACTGACCGGCGAAATTCTCAACGAAACGCCGGCTCTTCGCATCCGCTAACAGGCGCGTGACCTGGGCGCGGAGCGTCGCGGGCTGCTTCAGGGTGCCTTTGTCCGCGAGCGCGAGCAGCGCGTCGTCCGGCTGGCTGCTCCAGAGGAAATAGGAAAGGCGGCTCGCGAGTTCGAAGTCGTTCAGCTGACGCGTGCCCTTCGCGGCAGCAGCAGCGCGCGGTTGCGGCTCCTGGATGAAAACAAAGCCCGGCGAGCAAAGCATCGTTTGCAGGCCAAGTCGGAGCGCATCGGGAAAGGGTATCTTCTCGCGCTGCATCGCACCGGCGGCGATGCGCACGAGCTTATCCACTTCCGCTTTTTCGACGGGCCGACGATACGCTCTCGGCAGCAGCGATGCGAACACCGAGCGCAGGCCGTTTTCGTCCTGCGGGGTTTTGTCATCGAGTCCGAGCAGGGCATGGCTCGCCGGTGGCCACTCCTTTGGCAGCGGACCTTCCACCGTGATTTTATCGAGGAAGAGGCGCGGCGCGGTGGCCGGGTTGTGCGTCGGATGCGGAATCCAGCGCGGCCCGGTGAAGGCATTCAAGTCCTTGAGCACCTGCTCGCGCTCGACCTTGAGTCGTGCGACTTCGGCATCGTCACGTGCAGCCGCAGCTTTTGAGAGTTTGCCCTGCGATATGAGCCAACGCAGGTGGACGGCACCCCATTCGGGATTGTTGACGCGCAGGTTGTTGATGCCATTCCAAGACGGCACCAAGGGCTTCTGCTGGTCGGGCTGCCCGGCCCGCAGGAACACCAGCGTCTCCGCCACACCTGGTTTCTCCAAAGTTCCCTCGATGGTGATGTCATGGATGCTCTCCAGCGGCGTGCCGACGGCGTAGGTGAGGCGCATCACCACCGGAGTCCCCCGCGCGCCAGTCGAGGCCCCGGCATGAACGCGCACTCGATAGTAGCCGTCCTGCGTGACCAGCTTCGTCAGGTCCGGGCGCGGTCCATACGGCACCATCGCCCACGTCTTATTATCTTCATCAGGCTTGCCGCCGTGGCCCGCCCAAATCTCGACGCCCGTGGCTTTCTTGTCGTAGAACGTGGGGCCGAGGGGAATCTGATGGTCGATGGCCTGCCCCACTTCTACGGTCGGGCCTTCGTTTCTGTTGAGGTGCTTCTCCGCCTCATAGACATAGGTCTCCGCCTTCGGCGGCGCGCTCTGCACCGCCTCGCGGGCAATCTGCCCGGCCCAGTCGAGATAGCCGAGCATCTGCGTCTGGTCGAAAAACAGCGCGCTGCCGATGCGGTCGAAGCCCTCCGCTTTGCCATCGGCGGGCAGTTCGCGTTTCAGCTTCTCGACAAAATTCGGGTCGAGCCGGAACAAATCGCCGACGGTGTTCGCATACTCCTGCCGGTTCAGCCGCCGCATCAGGATGCGCCCGCCCGCCATGCGCGCCTGCCGCTCCGCGTTCTTCAGATTCGCGCCCACCCATTCCACCACGGCAAACGCCGCCTTCGCATCCGGCCTCGGCTCTTTCTTCGGCGGCATCTCGCCGCTGTTGATTTGGTTGATGACCTCGTGCCAGGCGTCCGCCGTCTTGCCGCTGAGGAAATCCGTGCCCAATTCATCAATGCGGAAGCCCGCCTTCGCCTTCTTCGCATCGTGGCAGGAGTAACAGTTCTGCTTGAGAAACGGGCGCACCTCGCGCTCGAAATCGGGCACCGCTTGGAGCCCTTGGGCGAAGACCAGCAGAATGAGAATCGGGGCAAGGCGCATGACGAAGACGGATTACTTTTTGCGGAACTGCTCGATGGCGGCGTTCAGGGGCGCGGCGAGGTCCGGCGGCACCTGTTTGGCGAGACTCATCGCCACGCCGATATGGCGCTTCGGAATCTCGGCCACCGGTGTCGTGATGATGTTCGCCTGCGGATGGTCGGCCTTCAGCTTGTCCAAGTCCGCCTGCGCCGCCACGCACATGCTGAGGTTGATTTCGGTGAGTTTGCCCTTGAACGGCGCGAGGAGCGCGAACCCGCCGGCATACGTCACATAGCACTCGCCCAAACCCACCCGCTTCAGATTCGGAATCTTCGCGATGGCTCCCAATGCCTTCTCGGTGACGCTCGGCTTGCCCATCTCGCTAATGGAGAAACTCGTCAGCCCCGGATGCCCGGCGAAGAACGCGATGCCCGCCCCCGTGGCCTGTGAATGAGCGACAGAGAAACTGCGCAGCGTTTTGATTTTCGCGCACTGCTCCATCCCTTTGTCGGAAAAGCTGAGGCCGATTTTGATGTCCGCGAGCTTCGAGTCCACGAGCGCGTCAAAGCCGCTGCCATCGAACTCCGGGATGCGCGGCTCGTTGCCGACGAAGCCATTGTGGTCCATGCGGATGATGCGCAGCTCCGGCAGAGCCTTGAACGAGCGCAGCGTGCTGTTGCGCAGCCACGGGCCGTTGCCATGCAAGGCCACGACACGGCCCGCTGGGTTGTAGGCAAAGGTGAGCGCCACCTGCGGCTTGCCCTTCAACGCGATGCCCAAGGTCTTCAGCGATTTCGCATCGACGCCGTAGCCTTCGAGCGTCTTGAAGAGGCTGCCTTTGGCGTAACCCGGCATATCGGTGACTTCGACTTCGACGCCTTCCATCGCGATGATGGCCTGGATGATTTTTACCTCGTCGGGATGCAGCGGGAGATTCAACTCGACGCCGTTTGCGAGCAGCGGGAGGGACAGGAGGAATAATCTGAAAAGGTGCTTCATGGGTGGAGAATCGGAGTGATGCGGAAAGTCGACAAGGGTGATTTCAAGCCAGTGCGTATGACCGGCAGCATGACTTCGGTGAGCACCCGATGGCCGGCGGGATTCGGGTGGCACTGGTCGGTGGTCCAGGCGCCGATGTCGGTGCCCTTGGCTTCCGCGTTGGTCCAGTGCTGGTAGTGGTCCACGAGAGGCGTTTGCTTCTCCTTCGCGACGGCGCGGCAGGCTTCGACATACTTTTCGAGCTGCACGTTCGGGTGTTCGCCAACGCCGTTGAGCTTCGCCGTCCTGCCCCAGCGCGGCTCGGTCATCAGGACCGACGTGACTCCGGCGGCGCGCAGTTCGTCCACGAGCTGGCCGAGGTTCGCGCGATACTCGTCGGCGGTGATGCGCGAGGCGCTTTTGCTCTGGTCCACGTAGCTGTCGTTGGTGCCATACATGATGGTTACGAGGGTCGGCTTTTGCGCGAGGACGTCCTTGGCCAGCCGCTTCAACGCCTGATCCGTGCGCTCGCCGCCAATGCCGACGTTGGCCACGGAAGCGTCCACGCCGTCCGCGCGCAAGGCTGCTTCCAAGCGCGCGGCAAAGGTCTCCTCTGCCTTCACGCCGGGGCGGACGCCTTTCGTGATGGAGTCTCCGAGCGTGACGATGCGGAGCTTGCTCGCGGTGGGTGCGGTTGCGCGGGCGAGCTGGTTCGGCTTCGACCAGAGAATGCGGGCCACGAAGGTCGCGCCTACCGCGCCACGCTGCTTCGAGTCCTTCATGAACATGCCTTCGGACACCGTCACCCAGGACTCGGCTTCGCTGAAGATGTTGCAGCCGAAGTTGCCGAGTTCCGCACCACGCTCGGGCACGACGACTTTCTCGGTGGCGCGGCGGACGCGGAGCGTGGCGGGGTCCACCTGGGCCATGAAGAGCGGTGCGCGATGGCGGATGATGTGGTCGTTGTTTGCGCCGCGCCGGGTGTAGATGAGGAACAGTCCATCGCTGTGCGCGAGCCAGTGCTGCTGCGTGTTGTAGCTGCCGAGTTCGGTGCCGTCGTAAAAGAGCCAGGGCTTCGGTTCGGCGAAGTTCTGGCCGTCGTCGCTCACGCTGACGTAGCCACGCAGGTCGTTGCGCAGCGTTAGGAAGTAGCGTCCCTGAAATGCGACGAGCGACGGCTCATAAAGCCCGCGTGCCACCGGCAGCCGCAGCACGCTGCCGTGGCGCACGAAGGTGAGCTTGGTGCCATCGAAGCGGCATTCCGCCACGGTGGTGCTGTAGCGGTCCTTCGCACTTTTGCCGGTGTAGAGCGGCACGAGCAGGGAGCCGTCGGTGCGCACGAGCCATTGGGCGCAGGCGTTGCGGGCGAAGTTGAACTCTTCGTCTGCCGGCATCTCCAGCACCTGCCACGGCGACCACTTGCCTGTCTTCGGATCGAGCACGGCATACACGGTCTGGTGGGCACGCTTCACGTCGTCGAGCTGCTTGCCTTTCTCGCTGTAGCGGACTTGGCAGCCGATGGCGAGGAGCCGGCCTGTCGGCGCGTGCCAGCCGGGCGTCACGTCCGCCACGCTGATGGTCACGCCATCGGGCTGTTGCTTCCAATCCAGCTCGGGCGGCAACACCGGGCCGGTCCACGGCGCGGTGGGTGTGGCACGGGTCATCACATGCAGGCCGGAGTAGTAATCCGAGACCTTGAGATGCTTCTGGATGGTCATAACCGCGGCCGGTGCGGCCGGGTTGGTGCCGGGGATGGCGGCTGCGCGCGGGTGGAACCAGAGGAACTTGCCGTCGTCGTGCTGGAGGACGGTTTCGAGCTTCACGGTGAAGTCGATCGGTTCAGCCGCGTGGGCTGTGAACGCGACGAGTGTGAGGAGAAGCAATGACAGTCGATTCATCGTGGTCTGACAGCTACGCACCCAATGTCCAGCGAGCCTGGCGCAGGACGGCTTGGGTGCGGTCCCTCAACTTCTCATACCAGACGGAGAGCAGTGAACCATCGTCGAGCTGCACGGTGCTGGGATAGCCAAGATCGCCGGAGGTGCCATCGCCGGAAATGATCATCGGCTCGCTCCAAGTCTTGCCGTGGTCGGTGCTGACGCAGGCTTGATTGCCGAGCGGAGCGCGGCGGTGGCCGTAGCTCATCACGAGCCGGCCGTCGCGCAGACGCATCAAATGCGAAGGCAGACCCCAGACGCCGATGGAATGCGGTTCGCTCCACGTCTTCCCGCCATCCGTGGACTCGGTCTGCAAGGTCTCGCCGGCGTTCGGCTTGTTGTGATTGCGGATGTGGACCAGCAGCGTGCCGTTGGCGCACTCGACGGCGTGCAACTCGTGGTAGTCCTTCGCCAAGTCACCCTCGCGGACGGGAATTTCCGCCAGCCAGCGCCAGTTCTGTCCGTCGTCGTCGGACACGCACACGCCGGTGCGTTTTTCCCCAGTCCAGAGTTCCTTGCCGGCGTAAAATACGCGGCCGTTGCGGAGCTGAATTGGCCCGTGCGGGCTGTTGACAATGCACGAGTAGCGGGGCGACCACGTCACGCCGCCGTCGGTTGAGCGGAGCATCCATTGGCCAAGCTCCTTCTGCTGTGCTTCAGGGCTGAGGCGATGGTGCGCGGCCTGCCAACGGGCAAGTTTGGCCGCGGCCCATTTGCCGTCCTTGTCGGCCTGCGCCAAGCCGGGCGCGTAGGCGAGCGAACTGAAGGTCGTTACCAGCAGCGAGCCCTTCGCCGTCTCCAGCACCCCGGCGTCGCGGTCATCAATGGCGCAGTCCAGCAGCACGCGCGGCCAGGTCCAGGTCGTGCCGTTGTCGCGCGAAGTCATGGCGACCACCTGGCCGAAGGGACACACATGCGCCTCGCGTCCGCCGGACCACACGAGCCACAGCTCGCCATTGCTCCGGCGCGCAACGGTGGACCAGCCGTGGTAATACTCGGGCTGATGCGAAATAACCTTGGTGTCGAGCAGCTTGAACTCGGGCGCTGCGGACCGGGCGGTGTGCAGGAAGACCGGCGCGGCGGCCATGGAGGAAACAAGGAAACCACGGCGACTCAAGGAGGAAGCTTGGCTGGGAACTGGACTCATGAGGTGAGGTGTGTTTAGCGAGGAAGCCAGGCTAGGCCATCGAGCGTGGACTCGGTGGCCGTAAGTTTTCCTCGATTCGAAACGGCGATTCCGCGCAGCCGGCAGTTCGTGAAGGTTGCTGCGTTGTGCTCAGCGATTCGCAGGGGGCGGGGTGTTTGGTCGGCGCTGGAGATCTCGGTCTTGGTCACAGCGCACTTTCCGGTGCCTGGCTCCTTGGTCCGCGGATTGCCGCCGGAGGACAGCGAGAAGGCCACCTTGCCCGAGGCGATGATCCGGCAGTCGTCCAGCCGGTGGTCGCCGCCGGAGAAGAGCACTTCCACGCTCACGCTGTCGCGGAACTCGCAGCGGACGTAGTAGGAATCGCACAGATTCACGTCGGCGACGGCGTTGTCGTTCCCCCAGAATTTTCCATCCGTCACCCAGACCTGGCAGGTGTCGTGGGCACTGAAACCCTCGTCGAAGTTTTCGTAGCCGCTGATGTTATAGCAGTGCAGCTCGCGGCAGTCGCCATGAATGTTGAAGCCGTCGTTGAGCGCGTGGCGGGTGCGGAGGTTGCGGACGGTGATGAAGCGGTTGGTGCCGCCGGTGGCGAGGCCGGCGTCGCGCACGCTCCATTCCAAGCCCGCGGTCAAGCCGCGCACGTAGAGCCAGCCGGTCTTTTCGTCGGGCTGCAGCACCCAGGCAAACTCGCGGTCGCGCAACGACTCCGGCGCAGGAAATGGCTTCTCCACCGACGGGCTGCGGCCCATGCGGTTCGCCTTGCCGTCGCGGATGAGCAGGTGGCGGTCAAAGCGCGTCCGGGGCAACGGCCGGCGATGCAGCCCGGGCGCGACCTGTTCCCAGCCGTCGGCCGGCAGCGGGTCGGCCCCGGTGAGGGTCACGCCGTGGCCTTCGATGGTCAGGTTAGTCTTGCCCGCCAGCATGATCATCTGGCGATAGACCGCACCTTCGGGCAGCAGGTGGATGATGTCGCCCGGCTTCGCGCGGCTGACGGCGAGTTGGGCGGTCTTGAATGGCGCGGCCTTCGCCCCAGAGTTGTTGTCGGCGCCGGACTCGGGGTTGACGAACCATTCGGCCGCCGACAGGGACATTGAAGAGAGGAGTCCAGCCAAGGCGACGGCGGCGACCAAACGCGCCTGCCAATTGGAAGCGGGATTCCCAACAGGGAACAGAAGGCTTTGCCGTTCGGCTGGGTTCATTGCCGCCGAGCTTCGTTGGGCGGGCGTCGCTGTCAAGCGAGCGTGATGGCAAAGTGGGGCGGCGGCATTGCGCTTGATCGCCCCGGCCGGTGGGCATCCAATGCCCGCATGAATCACATCTCGATGAGCTGGCTGCTTGGCATTGTCACCATTAGCTGGAGCGCGGCCGCCAGCGATGTCCGCGAGTTCGGGGCGAAAGGCGATGGCGGCACGGACGACACGACGGCCATCCAGCGCGCAGTCAACGCGGGGGGTGGCGTGCGCTTCACCAAGGGCACCTACCGGGTTACGAAGACCGTGCTCGTGGACTTGGACAAGGCCGGCTTCGTCTCGCTTGTCGGCGATGGCACGGCGCGTGTGGTGATGGCGGGAGCGGGGCCGGCGTTCAAGTTCCTCGGCACGCACGGCGGCACGGCGGACCCCGATCAGTTCAAGCCGAACGTCTGGGAGCGCCAGCGGATGCCGGTCGTGGACTCGCTCGCCATCGAGGGCGCGCACGCGGAGGCCGACGGCATCGAGGCCGAGGGCACGATGCAAATCACCATCACGCGCACACACATCCGCTCCGTGCGCCACGGCATCCACCTCGCCGTGCGCAATCGCAACGTGCTCATCAGCGACTGCCACATCTACCACTGCACGGGCATCGGCGTGTTCTACGACAACGTGAACCTCCACCAGTCCAACATCACCGGCAGCCACATCAGCTATTGCGCGGGCGGCGGCATCGTCGGGCGCGGCGGCAACGTGCGGAACGTCCACATCGCCAACTGTGACATCGAAAGCAACATGACCAAGGACGCGCCACCCACCGCGAACGTCCTCTTCGATTCCGCCGGCGGCTCCATCGGCGAGGTCGCCATCACCGGCTGCACCATCCAGCACAACAGCGTTGGCCCCGACTCGGCGAACATCCGCATCCTTGGGCAGGGCGACGACGCGGCTTTGGCACGGCGCATCGGCTCGGCGAAAACTCAGGAAGGCCACGTCACGATCACGGGCAACGTGTTGAGTGACGTGCAGGTGAACGTCCACTTGAAGAACTCACGTGGTGTGACGCTCACGGGCAACACATTCTGGATGGGCTACCAGCATGACCTGCTCGTGGAGGATTCGAGCAACGTGGTCGTCGGGCCGAACGTCTTCGACCGCAATCCGCGCTACAACTACGGCACGAGCACGAATGTGAACGGCGGCCTCGTCTTTCGCGGCTCGCGCGATTGCACGCTCACCGGATTGCACGTCAACGGCGTGTGGCGCAAACCCGCCGCCGTGCTCATCGAGAAGTGCGACCGCTTCCACCTCGCCAACGCGACCGTCCTCGATTCCGACGGCGTTGGCCTGCTGCTGCGCGACACGACGAACACGCGCGTGGCCGGCTGCGTGATTCGCGACGACCGTGTGGAGCGCAAGGCGACGCGCTCGCTGCAAGTCATCGGCGGGAAGGGCAACTGGATTCTCCAAAACTTGCTGGCGAACGGGCAGGAGGTCACGGCAGGCGCGGCGAAGGTGGAGGGTAACTTTGACGGGAAGTGAGTGGGTTCACTTTGACAGCCTCGAGCTTTGGCTCCAGCGGGGCCAAACAACAATAGCCGTGGGTGGAGTTCGCCCCGCGAACGGAACCCACGGATGACACGAAAGAGGCCGGCAACCGCGTCGCGGTTGAACAATGTGCCACCGCTACGCGGTGGACTGTCCCACCTTGGAAACCGTGGGTTCCGCTTGCTGCGCTCGCGTCACCCACGGCTACTTTTGTTCGGCTGCTACGCAGCCAAAGTCACTTCGCCTTCTTTTTCGCCTTGGCTTTGTCGGTCTTCGCGCCGGGTTGGTCGAGGTTCACTGGTCGCACGTCCTTGAACTGGTCGAGCGCGCCTTGCAGCAGCTTCGCGGCGGCGGCGGCCTCGCCGGTAAGTGACGCGACTTGGAGCGGCTGTTTCTCCGCGATGTCCTTTTCGAGGTCGAAGAAATCGCCGGAGCGGTAGAGCTTGAAGCGGTGGTTGAAGGCCAGTTCGCGCACCGTCATGTCCTCGCCCTGCCGCGGCGAATACCAGGAGTAAACCCATTCGCGCGGCTGACCTTTCTCCCCGCGCGCCTGTGGCAGGAAGCTGCGACCGTCGAACTTTAGTCCGGCAGGCGCTTTCGCCCCGGCGGCGTCCAACAGCGTCGGCAGGAAGTCCGTGCTGTCGGCGAGGTCAGCGTGGACTTTTCCGGCGGCGAGTTTGCCCGGCCAGTTCGCGATGAGCGGGACATGCATGCCGAACTCGGTTGTCGTGCCCTTGCCGCCGATGACCACCTTGTCGCCCATCATTGAGCGCGTGCCGCGGCCGGTGCCGTTGTCGCCGACGAAGAGGAGCAGCGTGTTGTCGCGTAGCTTCAGTTCATCGAGCCGCGTGACGAGCTTGCCGATGAGTTTGTCCATGTATTCCACCATGTCGCCGAAGTGCTTGGGGTCACGGTTCACCTGCTCGCCCTGTGCCTTCGGGTTCCAATCCTTGCTGTCGGGGGTGGGCTGGTAGGGGTCGTGCGTGAGCATCATCGGGTAGTAGAGGAAGAAGGGCTTGTCCTTGTGCCGCGTGACGAAGTCGAGGGCGTAGTCGTTGACGAGGTCGGGGCCATATTCGCCGTTCGTGTAGTCCTTCTCGACGCCGTTGATTTCCAGGCCGGCGTTCGCGTAGCGCGGCGGGCGGCGCGTGTGCTGCCAGAGGCAATGCTCGTCGAAGCCGAACTTCTTCGGCAGGTCCACGTCGCGGCCGAGCTGCCATTTGCCGGTGATGCACGTGGCGTAGCCGGCGGACTTGAGGAGGTTGCCGAAGGTGGTGAGCTTCGGGTCCATGTTTCCGAAGTTGATGTAGTTCCTCACGTTGTATTGGCCGGTCATGAGCTGCACGCGCGTCGGGGTGCAGAGCGGCTGCACGAAACAGTGCGTGAAGCGCGCGCCGGTGGCGGCCAGCTTGTCTAGCACGGGCGTCTTGTAGCTCGTGCCACCGTTCGCACCGATGGTCTCGTAGCCGAGGTCGTCGGCCATGAAGAGGATGAGATTCGGCTTCGCGGCGGCAGTGCTGCCGGCCGCCAGGAGCCCGGCCAGCCACAACAGAAAGGCGAGGCGCGCGGTGGATTTCATGCCGACAGGTAAGCATGAACTGGCCGCGCAGGGAAAGCTGAACCGGCCGTTGCTTCATCTGTCCGGACACGGTTAATTGGTTGAATCAGTGGCCAGACTTTGCCACCGTCCGGCCTGTAGCCGTGAATCTGCCCGTCACCAGCGCGCCCGCACCGGCGGCCCTTACCGAGGGCCAGCGCGCCGCGCTGTTGACCCTCCTGACGGATGACGACCCCGCCATCTACCAGATCATCCGGTCCAAAATCATCGAGCAAGGCCAACCCGCGCGGGACTGGCTGCGGGCGCACACGCTGAGCAGCGACCCGGTGCTGCGGCGGCGGGCGCAGGAGATTGTCGATCATTTCGAGCGAGGCGCGGCGGACAACCGCTTTCTCGCCTTCTGCCTGACGCGGGGCGAGGACTTCGATCTGGAACAGGCCGTGTGGCTCCTGTGCCAGACGCAATACCCGAACATCAACGCGCTCGCCTACTCGGCGCTGTTTGACAGTTATGCGGCGGACCTGCGGACGCGGGTGGATTTCGGCGCGGCTCCGGACCGGATTCTGGCGACCATCAACTACTTCCTCTTCACGGACCTGGGTTTCACGGGCAACGAGAAGGATTATTCGGACCCGGACAACAGCTACCTGAACCGGGTGATGGATCGCCGGACGGGCAACCCCATCAGCCTGTCCATCGTGTATCTCGCCGTGGCGCGGCGGCTGCGCCTGCCGGTGACGGGCATCGGCATGCCGGGGCACTTCATCTGCCGGTTTCAAACCTCGCGCGGCGAGGTGTTCATCGATCCCTTCCGCAAGGGGAAGCTGATGACCAAGGGGGACTGCATCAAGTTCCTGATCCAGTCCGGGCACGCGTTTCATGACGGCTTTCTGGCGTCCGTCACACCGCGACGCATGCTGCTAAGGGTCTGCTCCAACCTTCATCACATCTACAACAGCCTGAACCTTGCGGAAGAGACCGTGCGGTTTCAGCGCTACATCGTGGCGCTCTCCAAGTAGCCCGGGCATGGCTCGGCGCGGAGCTGCGGTTTTCTCGGTTGTCCAGCAGGACGTAACCAGTAGTCTCGCGCCGTTCCCATGCTCACGCTGGACCAGTTGAACCCCTACCTCGGGATGCTTGTGCTCGCCCTTGTCGGCGGGATGGTCGTGCTCCTGATGCAACTTCTCACGCTGCAACGCCGGCAGCTCCGTGTCCTGGAAACTTGCTTGGAGGAGCAACGGGCGATGGCCCAGCGGCAGCTCGCTGCCGAGCAAGCTCGCCTGGCCGAGGCGCAGGCCGCCACGGAGGCGCAGGCCGCCCGCGAACAGCAAGTCGTCGTCTCGCGCCAGAGCATGGCGGATGCGGTGGCGACCTTGCGCCAGCTCAAGCGCCACTTCGGATGAACCTCGACCTCACCCGTAAGCTGGCCGTTTTGCAGGCGACCGCCGGCAGCCTTCGGAATGCCAGCAACACCTTTCACGACACAGCCGATCTGATCGCGCACCGCGAGTTTCAAAACGAGCTGGCGGAATATCTGGCGCTCCACCGCGCCGATGGGGATGTCCCAGACGATCCGGCTGGCTTCGTGAACCGCGAGGTCGAGCGCCTGGAGCGCGTGCTGCAAGCCATCGGGGATTTTGTGAAGGAGCAGTTGGAGCTGGCCCTGCCGCTGCTGGACCCCAAGAAAAACCCGCTCGCCCGCCAGCAGCTTGTCGAGGGGCAAGCCGCTGCCGAGCTGGCTCTGCGCAACCTGGTGGAGCACCAGCACCGGCTGGCGGCGGGTTTTCTGAACAAAGATCTCGTGATGGACAACGGGACAATTGACCTGGCCGCCGAACTGCCCGCTTTCGCCCAGGCCGCCCGGCCTGATTCCAAACTCTTGCTGGCGGACCGCATTGCCCTGTGTGGCTTTGCGCACGGCGAAGGCGAGCTGCATGCGCAGGTGTTCAACCACCTCGCCAGTGTGCGGGACGCGGGCACCGAGCTGCTGGAGCTGCACACCCATCAGAGCGTGGTGCTGGAGGAGGCCCTGGCGCTGGCGGAAGCCGGCGATTTCGCTCGGGCGGCAGCGTTGCTGGCCGAATGCACCACGGAGTTTGCTGACCTGCCCTACAACAGCATCAACGAAACCATCGAGGACTGGCGGAAAAACCTCCGCGAAGTGGAGACCAAGTTCACCCAGCTCCAAGTGGAACTGGAAACCCCGTGGCGCGCGCCCTTCGCGCAGCCGTGGACAGTTGCGCCCCGCAAAGTGGAGCTGGAAGCCCGACTCCAGGTCTTCCACGACCGGCTCGTCAAGTTCCATGGCGGACTTGAGGAATGGAAAAACTCCGACTACGCGCGTGACGGACATTCCCTGTTCAAGCGGCTCGTTCGGCAATGTGACCACTTGCGCCATGGCCTCGAACCCCGACTTGCCGCCGCGCGCACACGGGCGATCGGCGAGCTGGCCGGCGTCGCCGCCGTCGCGTTGCTATGCGCGCGATTCCACCAGCAACTGCTGCCGGTGGCCGGCCCCGGACTGGCGATCGTGCTGCTAGTGCAAGGGGCCAAACGCTTCGGGAGGTCATTACGCGCACGGACCCGCGTGGATTTCCAAATCGAAGCGGGCGGACACCTCGTGGAAGACCCCGAGAAAGCTTGGGCGTTTTTCAATGGCCGCGTGGTGCGCCCCGGCGATCTGCTGGAGCCCGGCACTTACCAACTCACCCTTGATCCCAGCCTCTACGAACCGTTGACCAAGACCGTGCAGGTCCACTGGGGACGGCGGAACCGCCTCGGCGCGATCCGTGCCCAGCTAAACCGCGAGGCTTACACCAACTCGCTCGGCGTGCGCTTCGTGCCGGTGCCGGGCACCACGGTGCTTTTTGGCATCTGGCCGGTCCGGGTGCAGGACTACGACGTCTTCGCGAGAGAGCAGCAGCACAAGTGGACGCGGCCCAAGTTCCGCCAGGAACCGACCCACCCTGCGGTGAACACCAGTTGGGACGATGCCCGCGCCTTTTGCCAGTGGCTCACCGAGCGCGAGCGCAAGGCCGGGCGGCTGGGCGAACGTGACACCTACCGCCTGCCCACGGATCTCGAATGGAGCGCCGCAGTGGATCTGCCCAAGGAAACGGGCGCGACGCCCGCCGACCGCGACGGCAAGATTCGCAATGTCTATCCGTGGGGCACCCAATGGCCGCCGCCGAAAGGCGCGGGCAACTATGACTCCGAACTGCGTCCCAGCGGCTTCGATTACACCTCGCCCGTGGGCAGTTTTCCGGCGAACCGCCACGGTCTTTACGACCTCGGCGGCAATGTCTGGGAGTGGTGCCAGGATGCTTATGACAGCGGCCAAAATTGCCGCGTCCTGCGTGGCGCATCCTGGCACAGCGCCAAGCGGCACATGCTGCTCTCTTCCGCCCGGCTAATGAACTCCCCTGGTCATCGGGTGGACATCGTCGGCTTTCGCATCGTGCTGGAGGCGCGTCGGCCTGGTCCCGTCTTTGCGGCGCGCGACAAGGAAGCTCCGGCAAAGGCTTGAGCCGGGACCGGAGAAACGGTTTCATACGGGCGGCTGGGCCCAGCCTCGCACATGAACGACTCGCATCTCATCCTCGGCGTGGACATCGGCGGCACCAGCATCAAGGCCGCCGTGGTGGACACCCGCAAAGGCACGCTGGCCACCGCCGTCATCCGCACCAAGACGCCCCGTCCTGCGACGCCCAAGGGCGTCGTGGTCGCGATTGGCGAACTGGCGAAGCGGCTCAAGTGGCAGGGGCCCGTGGGCGTTGGCTTTCCCGGCCTCATCAAGCACGGTGTTGTCCGGCGGGCACCCAACCTCGACGCATCCTGGGTGCGGCATGAGATCGTAGAACACCTGCGGCGCGCCTTGGGCGTCCCGTTTGTCGCGGTGGGCAACGACGCTGACGCCGCCGGTCTGGCAGAGGCGCGCTTTGGTGCAGGGCGCGGGGTGCGCGGCACCGTGGTGCTCGTCACCTTGGGCACCGGCATCGGCTCCGCCGTGCTGCACAACGGCTCACTGCTGCCGGACACTGAGCTGGGCCACCTCGAAATCGGCGGGCAGGACGCCGAGCAGTTCGCCTCCACAGTTGCCCGCGAACGCAACAAGTGGAGCTGGGAACAATGGGGCCGCAACGTGGACCGCTATCTCACTACGCTCGAATACATGCTGGCTCCCGACCTCTTTATCATCGGCGGCGGCGTGAGCGCGGATCCGGAACGGTTCTTCCGCTATCTGGAAACCGCCGAGTGCAAGATTGTGCCCGCCACGATGGGCAATGACGCCGGCATCGTCGGGGCCGCCCTCTTCGCCGTGCCCGGCGTGAAGTCCCTTTCGCGCAAGCGCAGCCGGGTGAAGGCCTGAACCGGGCAGCCGGATTGAACGCCAAGGCGCAGAGACGTGAAAGCAAACGCCGCTCATCCCAACCACCTGCTTCCACGCACCTTGGCTCCTGTGCGGCCCGGCGGTTCACCCGCAAATGCCAGCCCCTCGCGGGTCTTCTGTGCAGTTGCCAAACCCATCGCTTCCGCCGACATTCGCGCCCTAATTTTAGCAACTGACCCGCAACCATGCTGACTCAAGAAGCCATCCTCGACGCACTCAAGGCCGTTAAATACCCCGGCTACTCGCGTGACATCATCTCGTTCGGACTCGTCAAGCACGTCGCCGTGAATGGCGGCGCGGTCAATGTCCGCCTCGAACTCACCTCGCCCAACGCCGACGCCGCCCGCATCGTGAAGGCCGAGTGCGAGAACGTCATCCGCGCCCAACCCGGCGTCACCCACGTCTTCGTGGAGGTGAAGCAGCCCGCTGGCCCCGCGCCCGGTGCAGCGCCCGCAGCCGGTGGTGCGTTTCAGAACCAGAACAAAGTCCCCGGCATCAAGCGCATCGTCGCCGTGGCCAGCGGCAAGGGCGGCGTGGGCAAGTCCACCTGCTCCGTGAACCTCGCCTGCGCCCTCAGCCACCTCGGCGCGCGCGTCGGCCTGCTGGACTGCGACATCTACGGCCCCAGCATCCCGCTCATGATGGGCATCCACCAGCGCCCCATCGTCAACGACGACGAGAAGCTCGTCCCGCCCAGCAACCACGGCGTGAAGCTCATGAGCATGGGCTTCCTCCTCACCGACGACCAGCCGGTCATCTGGCGCGGCCCGATGATTCAGAAGACCATCCAGCAGTTCATCTCGCAGGTGGACTGGGGCCAGCTCGACTACCTCCTCGTGGACCTCCCGCCCGGCACCGGCGACGCCCAGCTCTCCCTCTGCCAGACCGTGCCGCTCGACGGCGGCGTCATCGTCACCACCCCGCAGGAGGCCTCGCTCGGCGTCGTGCGCAAGGGCATCGCGATGTTCCAGAAGGTGAACGTCCCGCTCCTGGGCATCGTGGAGAACATGAGTTACTTCATCACCCCCGGCGGCGAGCGCGTGGAAATCTTCGGCCACGGCGGCGGACGCGCCGAGGCCGAGCGACAGAAAATCCCCTTCCTTGGCGAAGTCCCCCTCTTCCTCGAAATCCGCGAAGGCAGCGACAAAGGCATCCCCGTCGCCGTCTCCCACCCGGCGGACCCGCAAGGCAAGCCCTTCATCCTAATCGCCGAGGCGTTGCGGCAGAAGCTGGGGTAAAGCTGACCCGCTCATGAGGCCCACCACCCTGTTGCTTGGCACTGTCCTCTGGGTTGTGGGCTGGCAGTTCGTGAAGAGCCAGGTGAGCCAGCGCACCGGCTGGCTGCTACTCGGGGCAGCTTTGCTGTTCTACTTCCTGCTCAGTGCTTACCTCAGATCGATGGAGCGACGGCTGCGGAACGATTACCGCACCATGACGGCGGAAGAACGGGAAGGCTTTCGGCAGGCGTTGGTGGCGGATGACCCAAAAGGCGGCGAAGAGTCCTACCGGGAGATTGCCGAAGACCGTCGGACAGATTGGCGGTGGATTTGTCGCGACCAAGCGACCGGCTACGGGCTGGTCTTTGGCCTTCCACTCGTCGTCCCGCTCGCCGCTGGTCGCAAGCTTTCGATGACGACGCCCTTCGCACACAGCGACTTGAAATGGATGCTGATGTGGCTGCTGGTTGGCGGGGCGGTTTACTGGTGGCTGCATGTCCGCGCGTTGAATCGCTATAAATGCCGGCAATGCCAAACCACCCTGACCCGCGACCGCAGCCGACCGGGAGTGATCCTCCCCTGCGAGCGCTGCCAGTGCGTCTGGCATCTCGGCGACCTTTGAGTTGTGTCTGTCAACTGTGCGGCCTGTCCTTGACCCGGTGCCGCCAATAGCCCGGCTGCCGTTTCCCGTGCTTGATGGCGATGATGAGCAGGTAGTCCGGCTCGATGGTGTAGAGGACCGCGTAGGGAAACACGCGCACCACACACTGCCGAACGTCGTCCTCAAGAACACGCCAGCGTTCCGGTGTCACGACGGCGCGGGCAATTGCGGCGCGAACCTCCGAGGCGAAACGCTGGCCCAAGGTGCGCCCGCGTTGTTTGTAGAACTGGACCGCCTCCGCGAACTCCTCAGCCGCCTCGGGATGGAACTCGTGCATCACTTCGCCAGCAGGCTTTCAATCTGGCGATAGACCTCTGCGGCGGGGATGGGCTTGACCTTGCCCGAGCGCACCTCGTCGCGGCGGCGGATGGCCTCGCTGGCCCACTGCTGCTCCAGCTCGCTTTCATCCAGACTGGCGATGAGCCGCTCGGCGAGATAGGCCCGGTCCTTCGTCGGGAGTTGCTCGGCGGTGGTTGCAATGTCCTTCAGCGCGGCTGCGGTCATGGGGCGAACTTAGCTCGCGCGAATTGGAAGACAAGACCGCGTTGGATTGCCGCGTGCGGCGCTTCGGTCGTCAAAGCCCGCTTCCTTGCGAGTCGCAGGGCCAAACGCACCACCTCCGCCTGACTCAGGATTTCGATTCTCTATGAGAATTGGCATGCCATCGTAGCCTGCGCACTTGCTCGATCGAAGCGGACCGGCGGACCGCGCTCCAAGCCTCAGAAGTCCGTGTTCGCTTCCTTCAGATCCAGCTCCTTGATCCAGCTGTTGCGATACCGCACGTCGTGGCCTTCGCATTGGAGCTTGAGGCCCTGCGGCGTGTCGGTGATGCCTTGGCCCTTGTCGTTGCCGCCGTCCACACCGGAGTTTGCCCCGCCCCAGACTTGGTTGATTGCGATGTTCTTGTGGACCTTCTGACCGTTAAAATACATGGAGACCATCGCCTTCTCAGTGCGCTGGCCGTCCTTGAAGCGCGCGGCGCGGAAGACGATGTCGTAGCTGTTCCACTTCCCGAGGCCGGCGAACGCATGGTAGGGCGACTCGGTCTCGTTAATCACCGCGCCCATGCCGTGCTTGGTTTTGTCACCCTCCATGATCTGGATCTCGTAGCGGTTCTGGAGATACACGCCGCTGTTGCCGCGCGGGTTCATGACGCAAAACTCGATGTGCAGCCGGAAGTCGCGATAGGCCTTCTTGGTCACGATGTCTGCGGTGCCATATTTGCCGCCGAGCGCAACCGGGTCGTCGGTCATCACCACGGTGCCGCCTTTGTCCACTGGATCCTCAACGATCTTCCACTTGATGGGCAGCGAGGAGGCGAAGCGCGGTCCCTGCCAGTAAGTCCACTTGTCGTCTAGCAGCTTGCGCGAGCCATCAATGAGCACCTCCGCCCCGGCGATGGGCTTGGCTCCAACGCCGATGGCTGAATCGGCGGCGGCGGACACGGAGACGAGCGAGAGCAGGAGTGCGAAACGGAGCAGCGGGACCAAGCGATGGGTAATCATGGGCGGAGAATGGACAACGCCAAGGAGGGTTTCAAGCGGTCGTTGGCAGGGCAACATTTTGGCAGCCTGCAGGGATCATGAGAATTTGGCCCGTGGATGGTGTTCCGCATGCACCTCCCTCAGCCGCTGACCGGCGACGTGCGTGTAAACCTCCGTGGTGCTGATGCTCGAATGGCCCAGCAGCTCCTGAATCACACGCAGGTCCGCGCCGTGCTCCAGCAGATGCGTGGCGAAGCTGTGCCGCAGCATGTGTGGCGTCACGAGACGCTCGATGCCCGCGCGCCGCACCCGCTGCTTGATGTGCGCCCACATGGTCACATGCGCGAAGGCCGTGCCCCGCCGGGTGAGAAAGACATTCGCCGGCGATCTCGGACTGACGAGCTTGGGCCGCGCGACCTCGAGGTAACGGTTCAGCGCGGCCGCCGCAAATTTGCCGACCGGGACCACGCGTTCCTTGTTGCCCTTGCCAATCACGGTGACAAAGCCAGCTTCCAGGTGCAACTGCTCCAGCCGCAAGTTGCGCAGCTCCGCGAGCCGCAGGCCGCTGGCGTAGGCGAGTTCAAGGATCGCCTGATCACATAGGTCCCAAGGTTCGTTGACGGGCAACGGCTTAAGAATTTGAACAATTTCCGCGATGGGCAGCGACTTGGGGAGCAACTTCCAACGGCGCGGCAGCGACAGGTTCTCGGCCGGGTTTGCGGCCAGCTTTTTCTCGGTTTCGGCCCAGCGGTAAAAAGCCCGCAGGGCGGCGATTTGCAGGTAGAGGCTGGAGGGGCTGAGCTTCGCCTGTGACTCCTTTGGTGCGTCGGCCAGCTTACGGTCACACTCGTGCTGGAGAAACTCGGTGAGTTGGTTCAACTGCACCTGGCCCCAGTGCTCGATCCCCCGGGGCTCCGCCCAGTTGATAAATTTGTCCAGCAACGCCTTGTAGGTGCGTTGCGTGTGCTCCGCCTGCCCGCGCTCGTGGCGCAGGGAGAAGAGGAAGTCTTCGGCAAGGGGCTGCAACATTGCTTCAGAAGCGGTGGGCTTAGACGGCTAGCTTGCCGGGCAACCCCACCGAGCCGCTTCCTTGCAGTCGGTCACTGCGGCGGCGGCTCGACGGGCGACTTCTGCTTCTTCAGCCAGTCGTCGTGTTTGGCCCGCTCCTCGGGGCCGTATTTGGCCGGCGGCATGACGAGGCGAACGGTTTCCTTCATGGCGGGCTTGGGCGGACGGGAGAGACGGACGGTTTCTTTCATAGCGTGAACGTGCGTTTCAGTTCATGTCACCACACGTAAGATGTGCCTCGGGTAGTGGTCCTTCAACTGTGGAGTTCGGCCTCACGCCTTCTTCGCGGGTGCCGGGGGCTTGGGCGCGAGCTTGGTCAGGCGCAGTTTCTTGGCGTAGTGGACCGTGGCGATCTGGAGGCCGTCGGGGTGCAAATCCATTTCGCGGGCCATGTCGGGGAGCTTGAAGGCGGGCGCGGGCTTCTCGTCGTCCTTGCCCCAGAAGAGCAGGTGCCCGCCGCTGCCGCCGCCGCAACCGGCGATGAGCGTGCCGTCGGGATGGAAGAGGCAGTTCCACACGGTCGAGTTAGTCAAACCCTCGGCGAGGTGCGTCTTCACCAACTTGTGGGTTTCCCAGTCGTAGCGCTGGACGATGGGCTCGTGGACGTTGCCAAGGGGGTTCGTGGCCTTGTGCAGCCCGCCGCACGCGAGGTTCTTCCGGTCCGGCGAAATGGCAAGGCCGCGCATGCCGCCGAAGTGAACTTGCTGTCCCTTGTCATAATGGTGCAGCTCCTTTGCATCGAGCACGCGCACGGACTTGCCCGTGGCGAGATCCCACTGGTGCACCTTGCCCATGAGGTCGCCGGAGAGGAGAAATTTGCCGTCGGGATGGAACGTGACGCTGTAAACGTCCAGCTCATGGCCGGAGAACTCCTGCACCATTTTCCCGTCGGCCAGATTCCAGAGTTTAACGAGCCGGTCGTTGCCACCGCTGGCGAGGAGCTTGCCGTCCGGGCTGATGGCGAGGGCGCGAATCCAGCCCTTGTGCGCCGCGACCTTGCGCTGCGGTTCAGGCTTCTCCGCCGTGGCGGGCCACCAGATGAGCGTGTCATCGCCGCCCGCGCTCACAAGGATCTGGCCATCCTTCGACAACGCAACCGCCCAGACATAGGAATCATGCGCGCTGAACACGGTCTTCTTCTTCGGGTCGGCCAGATCCCAGCGCAGGATGGCGCGATCCTCGGCCGTGGCGAAGACGAACCTGCCCGTGGGGTCAAAGCGGCAGGTGATGAGCGGCGACGTGTGGTCGAACTCGGCGGCGACGTGCGCGGCTTTGAAGTCGGGTTTCACGTTCGGCGAGTTTCAGCGGCCGTTTCTTTTGCAAAGCGGCGAAGGACGGGTTTCTCGAAGATGAGCATCACAGCCCCGCAAGCGGCCAAAATGAGCGATTGCGAATGGGCCAGCGACAAGGCTGAAGATTCAGGCTCATTCGCGTCCGCTATCATCGTCGCTCCGAAGAGTAGGACGAACAGGGGAAGAAAAGAGGTTGGGAAGACGGCTCTGTCGCTAGTCATCTGCTTCAAACCGAGCACAGCGCAGAGAACGCCGATCAAGATGCCTGTAACAAATTGAACCACGGACAACGGATGCCAGAGGAGCAGCAAGGCGGTCAGACTCCCAGTGACCGCCGTCATCTTCGCCGTGAGAGGACGCGCCTGACTGAAGCGGCTCTGCGCTTCAGTGGCAACGGCGGCGGTTTTGAAGTCAGGCTTCACACTTTAACCGAACGCTTGGGCAGCAACTCCACCCGATCGATGTGTTCGTAGGAAATCAGGTTCACATCACCCGGGGCACCGTTGGGCAGCTCATTGGCGACGACAAGCAAGCTGGCCCCCGGCAAGGCAAAGTCAGGATGGGGAACCTTGAGTTGTTTGCCATCGGACAGATGCAACCGGAAGGCTTGGAATGGAGCGTGGAGAACCAAGTCGCGGAGGTCTTGCTGTTTGAAGTTCATGGCGATGGAAATGAACCGCTTCCGGCAAATGTTTTCAACTCACGAGTGGGCCGCGCCGCCGCGCGAAGCTACGCCAGCAATTCTTTGATCGGCCCGCACGCCGGATCAGCCATGAGCACCTGACGGCCGGCCACGTCAAAGCTCGACTTGGAACTGAGGCCCAGCGCGCGCAGGTAGGTGTGGAAGAGATGGCCGCAGTCCACTTCGCGTTCCTTCACCTCGGTGCCGTTGGCGTTGGTCGCACCGATGATTGCACCCCGCTGGAGGCCCGCGCCGCCCAGACAGACGCTCCACGCCTTGCCCCAGTGGTCGCGTCCGTAATACTGGTTGATGCGCGGCGTGCGCCCGAACTCGGAGAGCACCACGACCAGCGTGTTCTCCAGCATCCCGCGCTCGTGCAGGTCCGTGATGAGCGTGGCGAAGGGCTTGTCGAACTCGCCCACCTGCTCGAAGTGAAAGTTGAAGTTCTCGTTGTGCGTATCGTAGTTGGAGTGCGACACCTGCACGAAGGAGATGCCTTTCTCCAACAGCCGCCGCGCCATGAGGCAGTGCCGGCCGAAGTCATGTTTGCCGTAGCGGTCGTGGTCTTTCTCCGGCTCCTTGCTCAACTCGAAGACTTCGCGCTGCTTCATCAGCTCCAGCGCCTGCTCGTAGCTTTGCACGTAGGCATCGGTCATCGCCGTGCGGCGGCGGGAGAGGAAGTGGTCGTTGGCCAGGCGGCGGAAGGCATTCTGCTCGGCGAGTGAAACGTCGGTCAGGGTTTCGGGCTTGGTGGTGTTCTGCGGGGGCTTGCCACCATCGAGCGAGATGCTGGCGTATTTCGGACCGAGGTAGGCGGAGTCCGCGCTGCGTCCGCCGCCGCCGCCCGCCGTGATGCGGATGTGGCCGGGCAGGCTCTGGGCAGGGGAATCCAGGCACTTGGCGACGACCGCACCAATTTCCGGGTAGCTCTGGCCCGGCATCTTGCGACGGCCCGTGACCATCATGTAGCTGCCCTTGCCATGGTCGTCGTTCTTGGTGTTGATGCTCCGCACGACGGCGAGGTGGTGCATCACCTTCGCCGTGTGCGGAAGAAGTTCGCTGATGTGCAGGCCGGGCACGCTGGTGGGAATGGCGCGGAACGGCCCGCCCGTGTCGGTGCCCGGTTTGGGATCCCAGCTCTCCAACTGGGAAAGCCCGCCGTGCATGTTGATGACGAGCATCCGCTTCTGATCCCTGGCCAGCGCGGCGGACACGGATGGCTGTGCGAAGGTGCCAAGACCACCCACGACGCCCGCACCGAGCGCAAGACTGCCGAGGAAATTGCGCCGGGCGATGACGTGGTCGGCCGAATTACAGGCGTATTGGCAAGGCTTCATAAGCGGGCTGTGGGGTATCAGACTGCGGGGGGCGGGGATGAATTCGCTTTCTTGCCTTGGCAGGGCCATTTTTCTCCGCGCTGGAAGGAGCGGCACCGGTGGTCAGTGCTTGAACCGGAATTCCGCCGAGGTCAGCAGACCCCAAGCGAGTTCCTGCACCACGGCGGGCTTATCCTTCTCCCGCGCCGCCAGTTGCTTCTGCACCGCCGCAACTTCAGCCTCCGTCGGCCAGCGCGTAAGCACGCTGAGATAGAGCTGCTTCGCCAGCGCACCGGCGTCGGTGAGCTTGCCCAGCCGTGCAGTGAGGTTGTCGGCGGACGGCGCGAGCCAGCTCCGCATCATGCTGCCGTTGTTGAGGAACAACGCCTGATCCGCCGTGGCGAAGAAGGCGTCCTGCGGCTCCCCCGCACCGGCGGCAAAGAAAGGCGCAAAGCCCGCCGCGCCGCCCTTGAGCTTGTCCCACGTGTATTGCTCCGCAAACTTCGCGCGCTCGGCGGGTAACGCCGGATCGCTTTGGTTCGCGGTGGTCGGTGGGTTTTTCTTGTCGAACTCGGCCGCGCCGGCGGCCTCGTGGGCGTCCACCACTCCCGCCGCGCGCATCATGCTCCACGCCAGTTGCTCCGGGGTGAGCGGCGTCAAGGTGCCGACGGCAAAGGACTTTTCCAGCACGCCCGTGAGCTTGTCCGTGGCCTCCTTCAAGGCCTTCGTCTGCACATCCGCTTTCGCTTCCAGCGCGACGGACCGGGCGGAGGTCACACCCGGACGGACGGCTCGCACCAAGCTGCCCTGCAACTGCTCAACTTCGGCCCGCAGCCGGTCGGTCTCGACCAGCGTCTGGGCCGTTTCCAGCCGCAGCTCAAGGTGCCGGGCATCCGCCTTGGCGTCCTGCCAGCGCGTGAGCGCAGTGCTGAGATCCGCGTCGAGCTTCGCAGCCGTTTGATCCTCGGCCGCCCAGCGGGTGCGGATGGCAGTCGCCGTGGCCTCGGCGGCGGCGAGCTTTTCCCGCAACGGCTTGGCGGCAGTGTCCTTCGTCGTCACGTCCTTCGCCGCCGCCTCGATCTCTTTGTTCAACTCGGTGACGCGCGCTTTGAGCTTGTCCGCGCTGGCGACGATCTCCTTGTCGCCGGGCAATTTGTCCAACGCTTGAGCCAACCCCGCCTGCGCGGCTTGCACGGACTTCAAGCCATCGCGTTTCCGAACCAAATCGCGCTCAGCATCGCGGTGCGCATTGATCGCCGGGTCGCAGGCTTTGCGCACCTCGGTGATGACTGCATTGGTCTTCGCCAGCTCGTCTGCAACTGGTTGCGCAACCTTCCGCTGCGCGGCGATGCGATCGCGCACCTCCCTCACGAACACCTCGGCGGAAGCCACTTCGTTGGTCACCTGCCGGTGGCGGTTTTCCAGCACGGGAATCCAAGTGGCCGCCAACCCGCGCGGCGAACCGATCGCCGTCGGCAGCTCAAAGCTGCGGCCGTAAACCCGCGTCAAGGCCAACTCGCGCAGGAAGGCCCGGGTGTCGTAACCGCTCGCGGCGAATTCACGGGCGAGCAAGTCCAGCAGCGCGGGATAGGCGGGCGGGTTCGCGGAATGCAGTTCGTCCACCGGACCGGCGAGGGGGCGGCCCATCAGCATGGCCCACAACCGGTTCACGATGTTGCGATTGAAGGCGCGGTGGTTCGTCTCCGTGGCAGCCTTGGCCAGCTCGGCGCGGCGGCTGTGTTGCGGCACGGGCCGAAGGTTTTTGTTCTTCGGGTCGGGTGGCACCAGATACTCGGCACCGCGCGGTGGCGCTGGCTCCGGGAGTTGCGCAGCGCCCGGCAGACGCGGGCGGGTGGCCCCGGTTTCCTTGGTGAAAACCGAGGTGAACGTCACGTCGCCCTCGGCCTTTTCCGCAATGAACGCCTTCTTGTCGCTGTCGCGCGTGAAGAGATAGGTGCGGTTGAAGAAGGCGAAGAGGCCGTGATAGTCGCGCTGGAGATAGTCCGCGACGTTCGGGTGGTCGTGGCATTGCGCACAAGAGAGGTCCATGCCGAAAAAGACGCGTCCAGTGTCGCGCGTGAGCGCGGCCGGATCGGCCTCCCGATCAAGTTGGAAGCGGCTGGCCACGCGGGTCCTTTCGTTCGCGCTGTCGGCGGCGAGGATTTCACGAACGAGGCCGTGGTAAGGCTGGTTGGTGAGACAGGCGGCGAAGAGGAACTGCTGCCAGTCGGCCACCTTCACATGCTTCTCAGCCAGCCGCTCCATGAACATCACATCGAAAAACGTCGCGAGGTGCCGCGCATGCTGCGGCGTCGCGAGCAGTCCGTCCACGAGCCGCGACCGCTTTTGGCCAGAGGCGTCGAGCAGGAACCGGTCGGCCTCGTCCCAAGCCGGAATCCGGCCGGTGAGATCGAGATATGCGCGCCGTAGAAAATCCGCGTCGCTAGCTGGCGGCGTCAACGGCCCGGCAAACTCGGACTCGATGAGCGCATCAATGCGCTCATGCAGCGGCGGCAGCGGATGAATGCGAGTTTCGGCGGCAAAAATAGGCTCTGCGACGAACGGCAGGACAAACGCAAGCAAGCCCAGCCCGACGCGAGGAAACCAATGGCGATGGATGGCACTAGGCATTGCAGCAAGTGAGTGGCGACGCATTTTTAGAGGCGGGGTTATGAAGGGCTATTCACAAGGTTCTTCCGCGTGCGGCCCCGATTGCGGGAAGTGGGCGTTTGGGCTGGCCGTCACCGGCCAGCTCCCCTACAACGCGGCGACATGATTATCCGCGACTCTGAAGCTGTGGACCTTCCCACGCCCGCCGGCCCGATGCGGACCTACCTGTTCCGACCGGCAGCCGAGGGGCGCTACCCCGGCATTCTGCTGTTCTCCGAAATCTTTCAAGTCACCGGACCGATCCGGCGCACGGCGGCGCTGCTGGCCGGGCATGGCTTCGTGGTTGCGGTGCCGGAGATTTACCATGAGTTCCTGCCCGCCGGCACCGTGCTGGCGTATGACCAGGCCGGCGCGGAGAAAGGCAACGAGCTGAAGATTGCCAAGGAGCTGACCAGTTACGACACCGATGCGCGGGCGGTGCTGGACTTCCTCAAGACGCACCCGCTCTGCACCGGCAAGCTGGGTGTGATGGGCATCTGCATCGGCGGGCACCTGAGCTTTCGCGCCTGCATGCACCCGGAGGTGCAGGCGGGTGTCTGCTTCTACGCGACGGACATCCACAAGCGCGGCCTGGGCAAGGGCAAATGCGACAACTCACTCGAACGCGTGAAGGACATTCGGGGCGAGATGCTGATGATCTGGGGCCGCCAGGATCCACACGTTCCGGGCGAAGGACGCGCCAAGATTTACCAGGCCATGACCGATGCGGGGTGCAACTTCACTTGGCACGAGTTCAACGGCCAGCATGCCTTCCTGCGCGATGAAGGTCATCGCTATGACCCGGCGCTGGCGCTGCAAGGCTACGCGCTGACCCTCGAACTGTTTAAGCGCAAGCTGGGCGAAGGCGACCTGCAGACGGCCAGCGATTCCGGGGTGAAGGAAACGAAGCACTGACCGGAGCGCGGCTTGAAGGCCGCGTTCCGCGCACCCGCCGGCTACTTCACGCCAATGGCGTGCAGCGCCGTGAACCCCCGCAGGTAAAGGCGTCCGTTGCTGATGGCGGGCGAGGCGGTGAACTGGTCGGACAGCTTGTTCTTCGCGAGAATTTCCAGTTTCTCACCCGGCTTCACCACAGTGAACGTCCCGTCCTTGGCGGTGAGGATGATCTTCCCATCTGCCGCCACCGGGGAGGCACGGTAAGTCTGCGGGTAAAAGCGGTCGGAGTAGAACTGCTTGCCGGTCTTGGCGTCGAGACACGTCAGCACGCCGCTCTCGCGGCACAGGAAAACGCGGCCCTCATACACCACCGGCGAAGGCACGTCCGGCGTGCCGCTCGGGATGCGCCACGCTTCGCCGACGCCCTCCGTGCCAATCACGCCCGTCGCGTCAGGCTTCACGCCCACCACCGCACCGTTCTTCGCAGTGGGAATCACGATGAGATCCGCGACGGCCACCGGCGAGGTGACGAAGCGCAGGGTCGCGTTGTAGCGGTCCTTGGGGTTGAGATTGCCCAGCCGCCAGACTTCCTTTCCGTCGGCGAGTTCGTGCGCCACCGCATAGTCGTTGCCGTGCGTGATCAGGCGGGCCGTGTTGCCGCGCAGCCAGAGACAGGGGGTGGCGTAGGAGTTCAGGCACTCGGCCTTGCCGTCGCTGGGGCGGTTCACCTTCCAGACTTCCTTGCCGGTAGCCGCGTCGAGCGCGATGACGAGCTGGGCGCGCGGGTGGATGAACTGCAAGTAGAGCCGTCCGTCGTGCAGCACGGGCGAGCTGTGCATGCCGAAATCGTAGCTGAACTTCCCATAACGCTCCTGCGCGTTGAGGTGCCAGACCTCCTTACCGCTGAAATCGAAGGCCACGAGATCGCCGCTGCCCACGAGGCCGAAGACGAGCTTGCCATCGGTGCAGGGGGAAGGTGACGCGCTGTTGCCCTCGCCGCCCCGGGCCTTGGAGCTGCCCTCACCCAGCTTGCGCTGCCAGCGCACCTTGCCGTCCGTGCCGAGGCACAGCAGCACCAGTTCATTGCCCGCCTCGCTGGTGAGGAAGATCGACTCGCCCCAGACGGCGGGCGTGGCCGAGCCCATGCCCGGCAGGGGCGCTTTCCAGAGCAGGTTCTTGGTGTCGCTCCACTCGGTGGGCAGCCCGGATTCACGGCTGACGGCGTCGTGATTGGGCCCCCGCCATTGGGGCCAGTGGTCGGCAAACGTCAGGGCCGTGGTGAGCAGCAACAAGGCAACGGGGAACAGGCTGGATTTCATGAGCGCCACTCTGACGGCACAGGCTCACGAAGCCTTCAGCAGACCCGGTAACGACGCGCTAGGAGCGTTGATGGAAACTGCGGACGCGGTTCAGATGAACGGCGTCTGCCCGGGGCGGGCGACCGGCGCGACGGGCAGCTTCATGTCCCAATGGATGTCCTTCGGGAACAGGTCTTCTTTCGAGTTGAGCGCCATCTCCCAGGTGATTTCCTTGCCGGTGTAGGCGGCCATGCGCGCCATGATCGCGCACAGCGTGGTCTTGATCATCCGGTCACCCGTGTTGATGGGCTTGCCCGCGCGGATGCTGGCATAGAGCTCGTCGTGCTCGGTCTGGTAGCCGTTCTGGGTCTTATCGCCGTTCCAGCGCCAGCGGTTCTCGCCGGTGATGACGTGGCGCTTGCTGCCGCTCTCGCCTTCGTAAACGCCCTTGGTGCCGAACACCGTGTCCGTGTTGGCGTTGGCACAGCGATCGAACTGGCGGCTGAAGTGATAGCCCTTCACGTTGTTGGGCCATTTGTATTCGGCGGCAAAGTGGTCGTAGATGTTGCCGTATTCGCCACCGGGCTCGCCGGGGCGCACCTGCCGACCGCCGGTGCAGACCACGCTCTCCGGGGGCTCGTCCTTCATCGTCCACATCATCTTGTCGATCGAGTGAACGGCCTGCTCGACGATGTGGTCGCCGGACAGCCAGGTGAAGTAATACCAGCGGCGGATCTGCCACTCGAGATCGGTCTTGGTGTTGGTGCGGTTCCACTTCGGATACCGGTCCACCGCA
This sequence comes from Akkermansia muciniphila, assembly GCA_945874145.1. Lineage (GTDB taxonomy): Bacteria > Verrucomicrobiota > Verrucomicrobiia > Limisphaerales > SXTU01 > SXTU01. The sequence goes on along the minus strand of CAMCFN010000004.1, from coordinate 2,635 downwards.
CCCGTGTAGTAGCTGGAATAGACCGCCGTGATGTCGCCCAGCCCACCGTCATGGATCTTCTTGTAGGCGTCGCGGTTCGCCGTCGTCCAGCGCCAGACGAACCCGTCCACGATGGCGAGGTTCTTCTGCTTCGCCAGCTTGATGCTCTCCATCACCGAGCGCACGCCGGGGCCGTCCACGGCCATCGGCTTCTCGCAGAACACGTGCTTGCCGGCTTCGATCGCGGCCCGAATGTGCTGCGGGCGGAAGCCGGGCGAAGTGGTGAGCAACACCACATCAATACCGCTGTTAAGCACTTTCTGGAACGCGTCCAAGCCCGTGAACTTGCGCTCCTGCGCGACGTTGATTTTCTTCGGGTCATCCTTGAACTGCTCCTGGAGCGAGGAGAGGCCGGAATCAATCTTGTCGCCGAAGACATCGCCCATGGCCCACATCTCGAGGTTGCTGTCCGCGCGGAGCGTCTGGTTGGCCGCGCCCGTGCCGCGTCCGCCGCAGCCCACCCAGCCGACGCGGATCTTGTCGCCCGCCGCCGCGGCGTTCGCGACGTGCGGGAAGTGGATGGCCGAGGCCAGCGTGCCACCAGCGACAGCGGAGGACTTGATGAAATCGCGGCGGTTCGGGGACAGGGGGGAGAGGTTCGGATTCATGTGATGTGAAATAGTCTGAGTGGTTTAGAGGACCGCCACGGCACCGTCAAGCCACCGCGCGGGTGATGCGATAAGTATCGCGGCTGGAGTGGAACAGATCGGGTTTGAGCTTCGTGCCCAGACCCGGCCCCTCCGGCGGCAGCGCGAAGCCTTGTTCGATGACCACGTTCGTTTCGATCAGCGAACTGTAGAAGGTGCGGATGTGGGCGCGGACGGTTTCCTGAAAGGTCACGTTCGGCACGGCAGTGGCGACGTGCAGGCCGGCGAAGAGCGTCAGCGGACCGGTGCAGTCGTGCATCGTCGCGGGAATGTTGTAGGTCTGCGCGAACTCCGCCAGCCGCCGCGTCTCGCTGATGCCGCCGACCCACGTTGGATCGATCATCACGTAGTCCACGGCGCGCCGTTCCAGCACGAGCCGGTAATCCTCGCGGCTCGTGAGCATCTCGCTCACGGCGATGGGCAGGCGTGCCTTGTCGCGGAAGTCGGCGAGCGTGTCGGCGTTGTCCACGCGCATCACGTCCTCGAGCCAGAACGGACGCAGGTCGCGCATGGCCTCGGCGATGCGCAGCGCGGCGGGGAGTTGGAAGAAGCCGTGACCATCGAGGAGGATTTCAATCTTGTCGCCGACGCGCTTGCGCACTTCCTCCATCGGTTTCACGCACGCCTTCACGGCGGACCACGGAAGGAAGTTCCCGCCGTGTTCGTGGAACGCGCGGTCAAACGTCCAGAACTTCATCGCGCAATAACCTTCGGCGACGAGTTCCTCGGCGAGGTCGCCAGCGGCGTAGTTGGAAGCCCAGTTATCTTCGAGCGGACCGGGCTTGCCCACGTCACCATGGCCGGGCCAGCCTTGGTCTCGACCGGCTCCGATGCGCCGCCCGTAGGTCGGGCCACCGGAACTGTTGTAAACGCGCACCTTGTCCCGCGCCTTGCCGCCGAGCAGTTGCCAGACGGGCCGGCCGCAGGCTTGCCCGAGGATGTCCCACAGCGCGAGGTCGATGGCGCTGATGGCGCGCAACTCCGTGCCGCGCGACCCGAACGCGCTCGCGCGCTCGTAGAGGAAACGCCAGTGGTTCTCGATGGACAGCGGGTCCGCGCCCAGCAGCCGGCGGCCCATCCAGTCATGAATCATCGCCGCCACGGCGTGCGGCACATAGTAGGTCTCCCCGTGCCCGATAAACCCCGCATCCGTGTGGATGCGCAGCAACATCAGCCCCGGCATGATGTCGTCGGGGATGACCGTCTCGATGGCGGTGATCTTGATGCCCGAGCTGTTGGGCACGGGCTTGGGAGCCGGTGAGATGGTGGTTATGAGCGGGGCCTTTTTTTTCACAAGAGGAACGGTCTGGGGGCTGGCGGTGGTGGAGCATCAGACTTCTTCCAACGATTTCTTCGCATCGCCGAAGGTCTTCGGGCGCACTTCCATCTTGTCCATCAAGGACATGAACAGGCGGCAGAGCTGGCGGCCGGGCTTGTCCTTGTAGTCGAGGGCACGGCCAGCCTTGAGACGTCCGCCCGCACCGCCGAGGATGAGGACGGGGAGCTGGTCGTTGTCGTGGCGCGCGCCGGCCATCATGCTGGAGCAGTGCATGAGCATGGTGTTATCGAGAAGCGTGCGCGGGCCTTCCTGGATGGCGTCGAGTTTGCGGGCAATGTAGGCGAGCTGCTCCATGAAGAGCTGGTTCACTTTGAGATAGTCCTCGCCGTCGCTGTGGCTGAGCAGGTGATGGATCATGTAATCAATGCCGTGCCCGGCCTGCTGGACGCTGGGCAGATTGGGGAAACGCAAGGCACTGTGGTCGTTGTTCAGTTTCAGGGTGGTGATGCGCGTGGTGTCGGTCTGGAAACCCAGCACGAGCAGGTCGCACATCAGGCGCATATGCTCGCCGATGTCCTGGGGAATGCCGTCGGCGGGACGCTGGATGTTCGGCTTTTCAAGCGTGGGCCGCCAGCCTTGGAGCTCGCCGCGTTTGCCGGCGTTCTCGATG
>CAMCFN010000003.1 GCA_945874145.1 Akkermansia muciniphila | reverse complement strand
GCGTAGGTGATGGGCACGTCGCCGGGCTGGGCCGGCTGGCGGTCAATGTTCGCCTGCTTTCCAAGCGACTTTTCCAGCAGCGAAATCAGGTAGTCCAGCCGCACGGTCTGCGATTCGCCGAGGTTGAAAATGTCGAAGCCAAACTCCTGTCGCGTGCAGGCCATGATGCCGTCCACCGTGTCGGTCACGTAGGTGTAATCGCGCGCAGTCGAGCCATCGCCGAAGACGGGAATGGATTTCCCCGCGCTGATGAGCGAGGCGAACTTGTGGATCGCGAGGTCGGGCCGCTGACGGGGGCCATAAACCGTGAAGAAGCGCAGCATCGCGATGTCCATCCCGTAAACGTGATGGTAGGTGTGGCCGAGTGCCTCGCACGCGAGCTTGCTCGCTGCGTAAGGCGAGATGGCACTGAAGATGGGGTCGGCTTCGCTGAAGGGCACCTTGGCATTCACGCCATAGACCGAGGAGCTGCTGGCGATGGTGACTTTGCGGACCTTCCGCAGCCGTGCGGCTTCGAGGAGGTTCACCGTGCCTTCGACATTCACCCGTTGATAGAGCGCCGGCTGCTGCAAGCTGGGCCGCACGCCTGCCCGCGCTGCGAGGTGGATGACTTGGTCAAACTGCGCCGAGGCAAAGACCTCCTCGACCGCCGCCGTGTCGGTCAAATCGCCGTGGACGAAGGTGAACGGCAATGCCAGCGCTTGTAGGCTCCGGAGGTTTGCCTGCTTGAGCACAGGTGCGTAAAAGTCGTTCAGGTCGTCAAAGACCCAGACAGAATGGCCGTCGCGGAGCAGTCGCTCGCAGACATGGGAACCGATGAAGCCGGCACCGCCGGTGACGAGAATGTTCACGGGCCGGAAGGGTAGCGGGAGGGAGGAGAAAAGTAATCAGTATTCAGTGTTCAGTAATCAGACCTGGCTTTGAACGCGCTGGGAGAAACGTGCCCCCACTGAACACTGATTGCTGGATACTGAACACTTGCCTTCACATCACCATTCCACCATCCACCGCGAGCACCTGGCCAGTGATGTAGCGGGCCGCCGGACTGGCGAGGAAGACGGCGGCACTGGCGATGTCGTCCGGCTGACCGAGGCAGCCGAGGGGAATCTGCTTCAATACCTCGGCCTTCATGTCGTCCTTGAGCACGGCGGTCATGTCCGTGTCAATGAAGCCGGGGGCCAGCACGTTCGCGGTGATGCCACGGGAGGCAAGCTCCTTGGCCACCGACTTGGTGAAGCCGATGAGCCCGGCCTTGCTCGCCGCATAGTTCGCCTGCCCGGCATTGCCGATCAGGCCGATGACGCTGGCGACGTTTATGATGCGGCCGGAACGCTGTTTGAGGAACGCGCGGGTGAACGCCTTCGTAAACGCAAACGCGCCCCGGAGGTTGGTGTTGATCACGGTGTCCCAGTCCGCATCGCTCATGCGCATGAGCAAGCCATCGCGCGTGACGCCAGCGTTGTTGACGAGGATGTCCACCTTGCCCGCCTCCTTCAAAATGGTCTCGGCAGCGGTGGCCACGGCGGCGCTGTCCGCCACATCCACGGCCTGCGCCCATGCGCGGCGGCCCAACGCGCGCACCTCGGCGGCGACCTTCTCGGAGTTCTCCTGCGTGCGGGAGACACAGACCACGTCCGCGCCCTCGGCGGCGAACTTCAACGCAATCGCGCGCCCGATGCCGCGCCCCGCGCCCGTGACCACTGCGATCTGCCCGTTCAATGAATTCATAAGCCCGGATTTGTCGGCGGGGGCGGGGGCGAAGTCAATTCGGGAGCGCGTGGCGGCGGCGCGCGGCGTTCACGCCGCTTCAAGGTCCGAAGTCCATGAGTCAATCGTTACGCCATGGTCCGTTTGGACACTGAAGCGGCCTGAAGGCCGCGCTCCGTTGCGTAGGCAAATCACTCTCAGCGCAGCGGCGTGAGCACCGGGCGATACTCCGCATTCGCGCCGGTGATTTCCGCCCACAGCTCGCCGGGTGAAATCTTTCGCTCACGGGAACGGTTCACCCACTCCACTTCAGTCGGGGCACTAACGGCGGTGAACCGAATACCCCAGATGGGGTCAAACGCCTTCGCCGTAAGCGAATACCGCATGTCGCCAATCACCATGGGATCGCCCGGCGCACGGGCAAGCCAGCCATCCGAGAACCACGCGAACCGCTCGAAGGAACGCAGCGGGCCGTTGCGCGCCGCCTCCTCGGGCGAAAGATCACGCCGGCTCACCAGCGGTAAGGACGAGCCTTCGCGCACCGTTGCCGCACCCAGCCACGGCACGCGCAAGCGGTCACTGTGGATGCGCCCGTCGTGCAGGTAGAGCGAGCGCCAGACGAGGTGGTTGCCGAGCGTGGGCATCGCCTCCGAGCGTTCGATGTGGTGGCCTCGCGCCCGGGCCAACTCCGCCTGCGCGGCGTGCGCACGGGCCTTTTGCACCGCTCCGAGGGCCAGATAGGCGGCGCCAAGGCCCAGCGCCACCCACACTCCGCGCTGACTGGCAGGTGCGGCGGAAGTTGCATCGCCTCGGGCTCGATTGGCCAACCCATTTGCCACCAACCCAGCGAGCAAGACGCACGTGAACACCGGGTCAATGATGGAGATGAAATCCCAGCCAAACCGATGCTGGCTGAACGGCACGAGGAACTGCGTCCCATAGCTCGTGCAGGCATCCAGCAGGATGTGCGACCAGCAGCCCAGCAGCCCGCACAGCAGCAGCGCGAGGCGTTGTTCCCGGAACGCCGCGCGGAACAGCCACGGCAGCGTCGCGAGCAGCGCGATGACGGGTGAGAACACAAAGGAGTGCGTGAAGTGCCGGTGCAGCTCCACGTTCAGCAGCGGGTCAGCCGCGCTGTGGATGAAAAAGTCCAAGTCCGGCAACTCTGCCGCCACCACGCCAACGACGGCGGCCCGCCACCCGAGGCGGCGACCGAACGCCACCTGGGCAGTGGCGGCCCCCAGCAGGGCGTGAGTCAACGTGTCCATCGCGCGGGAATTCCAACCGATTCGCCCGCCGGACGGAAGCGGGAACCGCCGACCACGCTCCAGCAACTTGCCCGCACTCCCGGCTTTCCGCCGGCCGAAGCCTCCGTTAAGATCTGCTCACCAAATGGGCTTTTACACGCTTATCCATTGGGTGTCCCTGCTGCTGGCCGGAGCCACGCTGGCAATCCTGCTCATCGTGGTGGTGCGGCAGGCCTACCGGGGCCGCCGCACCCAGCGTGAGCTCGTGCGCCGGCAGTCGCTCATGGCGCTGGCGCTCGAATACATTGAGGAGCCGGAGTTCATCCCCGCGTTCAAGGCCCAGCTCAAGCCCGCCGACCAACGGCTGCTCGTTGATCTGTTTGCCGAGCTGCTGCCCAAAGTGCGGGGCGACTATGTGGAGAAGGTCGTCCACCTCATGCGCGCGATGGGGCTGGGCGAGCGTTGTCTGCTTCAGCTTCGCTCGCGGAAATGGTGGAAGCGCGCGGATGCGGCGGCGGTGCTCGGGTGGTTTCAGGAGCCACAGATTGTCAATGCGCTGGAAAACGCGCTCGATGATCCGCAGGTCCAGGTGCGCCTCGAAGCTGCCCGCGCCCTCACCCGGCTGCACGCGGTGCAGTCCGTGGCGGGCTTGGTGGCGCGGCTCGCCGTGGTGGATGCCAGCCATTCGCTGGCGGTGCAGGAAATCTTCCGGTCCCTCGGCCCCGCCGCCGTGACCGAGCTGATCGGCGTGCTGGAATGCGATTTGCCTGACCAAGTGAAACTCCTCGCCACCGATGCGCTCGGGCACATCGGCGACCCGCGCGCGGTGCCCGCACTGCTCAAGCTGTTTCACCACACCGGCAAACGCGCTGGTGACCCCATTCATGAGCACAAGTCCCGTCGCGTGCCTTCATCTAACGAGCCCGGCCAGCCGACGAACGCCTCGGTGGCGCTGCGCCTGGCCGTGATGCAGTCGTTGAGCGTGCTCGTGGACCCGCGCTCACTGAACGCAATTTTGGCCGCGCTGGAAGATCCCATCTGGGAGGTGCGCGCCCAGGCCGCCCAGTGCGCCAGCCAGCTCGGTTCGCCCGCCGCCCTCTCCCGCTTGGAGAAGCTCCTGCAAGATGATCATTGGTGGGTGCGCTTCCATGCCGCCGAGGCGCTGTTCAAGCTTGGCGAGACCGGCGTGCAAACACTCCTCAAGACCGCCCGGGGCACCTCCGCCCGGGGCGCGGAGATCGCCAGCGGCTTGTTGCGTGAGAAAGGGGTGGCGGTGTGAAACAAGGCAAAAGGAAAAAGGAAAAAGGAAAAAGTGACGCGCACAGTCCGAAACGCGGCGGGCTTCCAACTTCCTCCTTTTGCCTTTTGCCTTTTGCCTTTTGCCTTCGTCCCGCATGACCCTCCTCTGGACCATCGTGCGGTGGCTCAACGGCTGTGTGCTCGCCCTGCTGCTGGTGCAGAGCGTGATCTATCTATGGCAGATCATCGTCGCGTTCATCGAACTGCGGCAACACCGCCGCCGCGCCTCGCGCACGGACACTTGGTGGATGCTCACGAGCGGGGTGGCGCTGCCCATTTCCATCCTCGTGCCCGCGCACAACGAGGAGGAGACCATCGTCGAAAACGTCCGCTCCATGCTTGCGCTGCATTACCCGGACTTCGAGGTCATCGTCATCAACGATGGTTCCAAGGACCGCACACTGTCCGTGCTGATCGCGGCGCTGAACCTGCAAAAGCTTGACCGCGTCTGGCATCAGGAGGTGCCGCACCAGGAAATCCGTGGCCTCTACGGCAGCCCGCGCCACCCGCGCCTGCTCGTTGTGGACAAGCTCAACGGCGGCAAGTCCGACGCGCTCAATGCCGGCATCAACCTCTCCCGCTTTCCGCTGTTCTGCGCCGTGGACGCGGACTCGCTGCTGGACCAGGATTCCCTGCTGCAAGTCATGCGGCCCTTCATCGAGGAGCCGGAGGAGATGATCGCCGTTGGCGGCCGCATCTGCATCGTCAACGGCTGCACCGTGCGCGCCGGCCAAGTCACGGAGATCGCGCTGCCGGCCCGCCCCTTGGCGCTGCTGCAGAGCATCGAATACATCCGGGCCTTCCTCATCGCCCGGCTGGCCTGGAGCCGCCTAGGGGCCATGCTCATCATCTCCGGTGCCTTCGGGCTGTTCAAGCGCGACGCCGCCGTGCGCGTGGGCGGCTACAGCCACGACACGGTGGGCGAGGACATGGAGATCGTGGTGAAGCTGCACCGGTATTTCCGCGACCGAAACCAAAAATATCAGATGCGCTACGTGGCCGACTCCGTCTGCTGGACACAGGCCCCGGAAACCTTCGGCGTCCTCCGCCGCCAGCGCAGCCGCTGGCAACGCGGCATGATGCAGGCCCTCGCGAAACATCGGAAGATGATCTTCAACCCGCGCTACGGCCCCGTGGGCCTGTGGGGCATGGGCTACTTCTTCGTCTTCGACATCATCGGCCCCATCGTGGAAGCCGCCGGCTTCCTGCTCGTGCCGCTGGCCTTCTGGATGGACGAAGTCACCCCGCAGTTCTTCCTCGCCTGGCTGTCGCTCACCTTCACCTACGGCGTGTTCCTCAGCGCCAGCTCCCTCCTGCTGGAGATGATGGTGACCCGCACCACGCGCGCCCGCGACTTCGCGCTCCTCATGATGAGCGCCGTGCTGGAGAATTTCGGCTACCGGCAGCTCAACAACCTCTGGCGGCTGGAGGGCATCTGGCAGTTTGTCACTGGCAAGCAAGGCTGGGGCGCAATGCAACGCACGAAGTTCCGGCAGTCGCCCGGCCCCTGACGCGCCCGCCCTTGGGCTTTGCGCCGCACCGTCTGCTTGCTACGCTCATGCCCATGCGAATTTTGACTGGCATCCAGCCTTCCGGCGCGCTGCACCTCGGCAACTATTTCGGCGCGATGCGCCCGGCCATCGAGCTACAGGCGCAGGGCGAGGCCTTCTACTTCATCGCGAACTACCACTCGATGACCTCGCTCACCGACGCGAAGCTCCGCCGCCGATACACGCTCGACGTCGCGCTCGACTTCCTCGCCTGCGGCCTCGATCCCGCGCGCTGCGTCTTCTGGGTGCAGTCGGATGTGCCGGAAGTCGCCGAGCTGGCGTGGTTGCTCTCCACCGTCACGCCGATGGGCCTGCTCGAACGCTGCCACAGCTTCAAGGACAAGGTCGCCAAGCTCGGTGACGGCGAAATCGGCTCCGTCAACCACGGCCTCTTTGCTTACCCCGTGCTCATGGCCGCCGACATCCTCGCGTTCGACTCCAACCTCGTCCCCGTCGGCAAGGACCAGAAGCAGCACCTCGAAGTCACGCGCGACATCGCCGGGAAGTTCAACCAGCAATACGGCCAGACCTTCGTCATCCCCGAGCCGCGCATCCGGGAGGAAGGCGCCGCCGTCCCCGGCCTCGACGGCCAGAAGATGAGCAAGAGCTACGGCAACACCATCGAGATCTTCGGCGAGGAAAAGGCCACGCGAAAGAAGATCATGGGCATCGTCATGGACTCGCGCACCCCCGCCGAGCCCAAGCCCGACGCGGACAAAAACCTCGCCGTCCAGCTCCTCAAGCTCGTCGCCCCCGCCGACGTGGCGACTGATTTCGAGAACCGCCTGCGCGCCGGCGGCCTCGGCTACGGTGATTTGAAGAAAGCCCTCTTCGAGCACTACTGGCAGCACTTCACTGCCGCCCGCGCCAAGCGCGCCGAACTCGCCTCGAACCCTGACTACGTCCGCCAGATCCTCCGCGACGGAGCCGAGAAAGGCCGCGCCGTGGCGACGAAGGTCTTGGAGCGCGCGAAGGCGGCCGGTGGGCTGAGCTGAGTTTCAGGTCACTTCCCGTCCAGCCGCTTCACCTTCACCTCATACACCACCCAGTCGGCGGCGTAGGTGCCAAAGGCGAGGGTGCCGGGCTCGGTGGTGGCCCAAGCTGAATGCTGGCTGAGGGCGGCGGTGGGGCCGCTCCACTCATAGAGCGGCTGCCCGTCGAGCGTGGCGGTGATGTTTGCATTAGCGCCGTCGAGGCGCACAGTCACTTCCAGGTTGTGTTGCTCGGAGTCTTTTAACTGCTTGCCCTGTAGAGAGCCAGGCAGACCACTGCCCCACTTACCGTTCACGAGTGTTAGGCCCGTCCACCTACCAGAGTCGCCATCGAGGTCGAACCCCACCGTGCGATCATCGACGGGCAGGTTGAGGTGCAAGCCGTTCTTCGGTGCCAATTGCCGTAGTCTTACACGCACTTGGTAGCTCGTGGCGCTCAGGTTGCCTAGCAGTGGTAGGGTAGCCGCTTCTTTGGCCGGGCTAAAGAGCGCGCCGCCGTCCATGCGCCAGCCGTTGCCGGTCTGCTGCACGATTGTCGGGGTGAGCGGCGCGAGCAGGTCTTGCCACTCACCCGGCTTGGCAGTGGACGCACTCGGGGCGGACGATGTCTTTGCGACGCTGGTGGTCCCGGGGGTGTTACTGCGATGTTGAAACTCCGGCCCCAACTCCCAGATACGGATCTGGTTGTCCAACGAGGTTTTGACGGCCAGGCGTTTACCCGTGGGGCTGAAGGTGAGGTGATCAGGCGGATTCAGCAGTCCGCGGAATTCGTGGACGAATTTTCCCTTCTCGAGATCCATGACCTTAATGCTCAGATCTTCCGATCCGGTGGCAATCATGGGCCTGGTCGGGTGCCAGGCCATGACGGTGACGGGGGCATCGTGGGCACGAAATAAACTTAGCACTTGGAGCGTGGCGGCATCGCGGATGCGGATCAGCTTGTCCGCGCCGGCCTCGGCAAAGCGCCGGCCATCGGGCGCGACGGCGAGCGCGTCCATGACCGTCCGGTTGGTGACAGACAGCACCACCTTCCCGGTGGCTGCGTCCCAAAGCAGGATTCGGTCTTCCGCACCCGGATTTCCCCGGTTGGCGTTGACCGTTACCAGCCCGACCATTCGCTCCTTGCCCAACCAGCCCAGGTCGTTGATGCGCGTGACGCTTTTGATGACGAGGTTGCAGGCGATTTTGCCGGAGGCCACTGAGAAGACCTGCAAATTGGTGGTGGTGGCCCGTTCCATCAGGGCCACCAACTCTCCGTTGGGGCTTGGCCGCAAGCGATAGGGCCAGAACGCCGCCTTGATCTGGCCAAACTCCTCGACCGAATTGGCGGTCCTCCGCAGCAGCTGTGCTTCGGTGCTGAAACCCGGTCGCGCTGACAAGGCCAGGCTGCCATTGGCAGACACGGCGGCGGTGTGATTATTGCGGTTCGTGGGTTGCCACACCAACTGCGCGCCGGTGGGAGCCAACCGAAGCAGCCCCCAAGGGTTACTTGATGTGCTCAGTAGCTCGTCATCGGAACCCCAAAACACTGGCCGGCCCATGAGGTATGAGGTCAGCCGCCAAGCCGGGAGCTGGCCCGTCAGATCCCAGACGCGGGTATTGGCACCGCTGATGAGGAGTTCGTTTGAACGGGGATGCACGCTCAAGGTCCCTGGCTGGCCTTGCCCACCGAGCAGGGATCGAATCGCGTTTCCCGTCCGAGCTTCCCACACTTCGATCAACTGAACCCCGTCACTTTTCACCGCCACAGTCACCAGTTGCTCTCCGTCGGCCGTGACCCTAATCCAATCGCGAGGTTGCTTCTGCGGCAGAGTGAACAGTGTCTTGCCATCCACCAAGCTCACGCATTCGGTGATGCCTCCCACTGTGAATGTAAACGCGGATCGTCCGTCGGGATGGACGACCATCGTCCACCGATACGCTGGCCCGCGTCCTCCCAGATTTCTGACGGCGCCCCCGTCGCTGGCGCGGACGACTTGGAGGCGGTTATGAGCGGTCGCTTTCAAGACCTCGCTGCCACCAGGGATGAACGCACCGACCACGCCGATGCCACCGGGCTGCCTTTCCTCCCACAGCAAGGTGCCAGCCAGGCTGTTCCATACTTGTAGCCCGCCACCTCCGTGCCGGAGCAGCTTTTCATCGTCGCCGAATTCCACATGGACACTGGCTGGCGTGGCCCATTCGGTCTCCTTGGCACCGGTGCGCGAGTTGTGAATCACGATCCCCCCCGGCCCATCCCGGCCCACCGCGAGCCGCTGGCCATCCGGAGAAAAGGCCAGGCGATATTGGTTGGCGTTGTCCTGCCTGCTGAAAGCCGGTTGAAACTCCAGCAACCGTTCGCCGGTTCGCACATTCATCACTGTGACCTTGCGATTCCGGTCGGCGACGGCAAAGACCCCCGTACGACTCGGGTCAGCCGCCGCTCCTTCTATCGCAGCCGTGCCGGTGCGAAGGCGGGCTATGGAGCTGTCCGACTGCGCCAGCAGGTAACTCCAAGTGGAATCGCGCAAATCATCCGGGACATCGTTGAGCGCGGCCTGCATCGCCGGACCGTCGGCCTCGCGCATGGCCGCCTCGGCCAGCGAGAGGGCAGACTTGGCAAGTGCCTTCCGGGCTTCCTTCTCCTTCTGCTCCGCCAGCGCCTCGGCCTCGCGGGCGCGACTGGCCTCGGCCTTGGCCTTCTGTTCGCTGGAAATGACCTTGCCGAGAAAACCCATTGTCAGCAGCACGACCAGCGAGGCCGCCACCGTCAGCGCCTTGTGCCGGTGGATGAACAGGCGCACCAATGTCAGCGCGCCGGCCTTCTCCGCACTGGTCGCAAAGCCGCCCTGATGCGCCTCCACGTCGGCGGTGATCTGGGCCACGTCGGCGTAGCGGTCCGCTGGCTGGAGCGCCATCGCCCGCATCGTCACCGCCGAGAGCGAGGCCGGCACCTTGCCCGCCGGGCAATGTGGCAAGCCCACGACTTTGCTCGCGTCCGCCACCTCACTGCCGGTCATCTTCGGACCTCCGGAGCGCGAGGCGTTGTAATGCGTCGGGGGCGTGATCTCCCCGCTGATCACCTTTGCCAGCACTTCCGACACCTTCCGCCCCTCGACCGGATGCCGCAGCGTGAGGATCGCGTAAAGAATGCCGCCGAGGGAATAGATGTCCGAGTGCGTGCCAAGGTCCGCCAGCCGGCCCTCGGCCTGTTCCGGGGGCATATATTGCGGCGAACCCATCACCGTGCCTTCCATGGTCAACCCGCTTTCCCCTGCCGCCAATTGGGCATCGGTGAGCTCGTTGAACCCCTCGATCCCGGGGGCTTGGGCTGCCTCGGTCTGCGCGTGCGGGTGGTCATCCAAGTGCTTCGCCAAGCCCCAATCCATGACGAGCACCTCGCCGAACTCCCCTACCATCACGTTCTCCGGCTTCAAGTCCCGGTGGATGATGCGCTGGTGATGCGCGAAGGCGATGGCGTCGCACACCTTCCGGTAAATCGTGAGCAGCCGGTCGAGCGTGTAGTGCTGGATGGTGGGCGCGTCGCCCTTCTTGATGGCCGTGATGATGGCTTGCAGGGTGCGCCCCTTGACCAGCTTCATCGTGTAGTAAAGCTGGCCCTGCGCGTTGCGGCCCATCTCGTGGATGGGGACGATGTTGGGATGCTCCAGCCGCGCCAGCACCAGGGCCTCCCGCACGAAGCGTTGCCGCCCGATGCCGGAGGCTTCCGCCGACTCGAGCATGACCTTCATGGCCACCTCGCGGTCGAGGGATTGATCCGTGGCCGAGAGGATGGCCCCCATGCCGCCGCGCGCGATTTCACGACCGGGACGGTAGGTGGAGTCGGGGTTCATGTCCGATTCTCAATCGCGCTCCGCGCTCACATCACCTTCTTCGCCTCGTGCCGGGGCGTTTCCTTCAGCACGCGGCGGATGATGTCATCCACCTTGATGCCCTCGGCCTCGGCGTTGAACGTCGGCACCAAGCGGTGGCGCAGCACGGGATAGGCGAGCGCCTCGATGTCCTCGGTCGTGACGTGGAAACGCCCGCGCAGCACGGCCCGGACTTTCCCGCCCATCACAAGCTGCTGGCACGCGCGCGGGCCGGGGCCCCACGCAATGAGCTCCTTGGTGAAGGCCGGCGCGTCCTTGTCCGTGGGCCGCGCGCGCCGCACGAGGTCGAGGACGAAGTCCGTGACGTGGTCGGGCACGGGCACCTTGCGGACGATCTTCTGGATGGCAATGACCTCCTCGCCCGTGACGACCGGGTCAATGTCAGCCGAATACGCGCTCGTGGTGCGCTTGATGATTTCCCGCTCCTGTTCGCGGGTCGGATAATCCATCCGCACGTGGAACATGAAGCGGTCCTTCTGCGCCTCCGGCAGCGGGTAAGTGCCCTCCTGCTCCACGGGATTTTGCGTCGCGAGCACAAAGAACGGCTGCTCCAGTTTGTAAGTGCGCCCGCCGACGGTAACGCTGTGTTCCTGCATTGCTTCGAGCAGCGCCGCCTGCGTCTTGGGCGGCGAACGGTTGATCTCGTCCGCCAGAATCATCTGCGCGAACAGCGGACCTTTGAGGAAGGTCAGGTTGCGCCGGCCCGTTGCCGGATCTTCCTGAATCACGTCGGTGCCCGTGATGTCCGCCGGCATCAGGTCCGGCGTGAACTGCACGCGGCGGAAGGAGAGCTGGAGCGCATCCGCCAGCGTCTTGACCATGTAGGTCTTGGCCAGGCCAGGCACGCCTTCGAGCAAGCAATGGCTGCGCGCGAAGATGGCGATGAGTAACTGCTCGATGACTTCCTCCTGCCCGACGATGAGCTTGGCCACCTCCGCCGTGACCCGTTCGTATGCTTCCGTGAGCTGGCGCGCGAGCTGGGCATCTTCCGCATCGGCAGCGGTCCCAGGCCGGGGTCCCAACTTGTGAACGGCCGGAAACAGCGTGGGCGGCGACTTTCCCTCCTGACGGCTAACTCCTGGCTCCTGGCTCCTGGCGGGCGGTGGCGGCAATGACCCCGGCGGCAGGACGTTCGGAGCGACAGAGGTTACTTCCGCCTCGGGCACGAGCGAGAGCTTGCGGCAAGTCGGGCACCGAAACTCCGTCCCCCCGAGCGCCTCCTCGACGCGGAAGTCCTGTTCGCAGAGCGGGCACTTGAAGGCGATGTCCATGGGTGAATGTCGGCGGAGGTTGCCGCAAAGCCTGACCGAGGGGAATCCCTTTCCTGCGCCCGTGAGGGGGACACTCTTGTCCTCCAGCTTGGAACAAACTTCAACCAAGCACAGGGCGGACAAGAGTGTCCGCCCCACGCCGGAAAAACTCCTTGCCGCTCCTGCGCTCCCGCCAGAAGCTCGCGGCCGATTCAACGATTTCACCAAACAAACCATCTCATCCATGAGCGCTGACGCCCGCATCGCCGAACTCAAACTCGAACTCCCCGCCGCCCCGAAGCCCGCGCATGTTTACAAGCCCGTCGTCATCGCCGGGAACATGTGCTACGTGTCCGGCCACGGCCCGCTCAAGGCCGACAAGACCATGATCACCGGCGTTGTGGGGAAGGACTTGAACCTGGAGCAAGGGCAGTTCGCCGCCCGGCAATGTGGCCTCGCCATCCTCGCCACTGTGCGCAATGAACTCGGCAGCCTCGACCGCGTGAAGCGCCTCGTGAAGACGCTCGGCATGGTCAACACCGCCGCCAACTTCTACGACCACCCGAAAGTCATCAACGGCTACAGCGAGCTAATGCGCGAGGTGTTCGGCGACGACGCGGGCGTCGGAGCCCGCAGCGCCGTGGGCATGGGCCCGCTGCCGGGGAACATCGCGGTGGAAGTGGAGTGCATCTTTGAGCTGAGGTAAAGGACGAGAGCAGGATTAGGAGCAAGATTATGAGCACGAAGCCAAAGCCCGCGCTGCCCGCATCCCCTCCTGCTCTTAATCCTAATCCTGCTCGATTTCGCCTCCTCACTTCCGCGGCCATGCTGCTCGGTGCGCTGCTCACCGGCTGCCAGAATCCGCCGGCACCGGCCAGAAACACCACCGCTCCCCTGCCCGACACCATCGAGCGCCGTGTCGCGGAGTTGAAGCTGACGCTGCCGCCGACGAGCAAACCCGGCCCCACTGCCACGATCACCTCCGTGGTTGTCAGCGGGAACCTCGCGTTCGTCTCCGGCCACATCTCGCGCAGCGCGGACGGCAAGCCGATCACAGGCCGGGTCGGAGATGAACTGACCATCGCGCAGGGCAAGGATGCCGCGCGCCAGTGCGGCCTCGCCATCCTCGCCTCGCTGCGACAGGAACTCGGCAGTCTCGACCGCTTGCGCCGCGTGGTGAAGGTGCTGGGCATGGTGAACTGCCCGCCCGGCTTCAAGGACCAGCCCTTGGTCATCAACGGTTGCAGCGAGCTGTTCCTCGACGTGTTTGGCCGCGAGCGTGGGCTTGGAGCGCGCAGCGCCGTGGGCGTCAGTTCGCTGCCCGGCAACGTGGCGGTAGAAGTCGAGGCGGTGTTCGAGATTGCGCCATGACGGAGGCTTGCCTGCCTCCGCTCCGAGTGAGACTGTTGCCCCATGAAAGTTACCCCCAAAACTGTCGCCATTCCCGCCTCGGGCTACTGGCCGTTCGGGCTGGAGATTGAACCCACACGCGCCGGGCTGCTGCTCCGGCCCGCACGACAGCCGCGCGAGGGCTGGAGCAAGGCTTTCAAACGCACGGCAGGCAGCGACGAGGCAGACCTGCGGGCTCTTCGCTCTTCTGCCAACTCTTTCGACCACACAGAATGGGAGTGGTGATGGAGCGCTTCAGCATACACTTGGTCACACTCGACCCCGCCGTCGGAGCTGAGACAGCCAAGACTCGGCCTTGTGTCGTCCTATCGCCGAACGAACTCAACCGCGCGGTGGCCACGGTCATCATCGCGCCGATGACCACTGTCCAGCGTGGCTGGCCTACGCGCGTCCCGGTTGGATTTCAAGGCAAGCGCGGCGAAGTCGCACTCGACCAACTGCGGGCCGTGGACAAGTCGCGGCTGGTGAAGCGGCTTGGCAAACTTGACCGTGCGACAGCCGAAGCTGTGCTCGACGTGTTGGGCGAGTTGTTTGCGCCCTGACTTTTCCCTTCCGCGCGCGGGAGCTTTGGTCGAATCTTTCCCGATGAATCCTGACTGGTATCGCATCGCCAATGTTGCCGAAGTGCCTTCGCCCTCGCTGCTCGTGTATCCCGACCGCGTGGCGGAGAACGTGCGGCGAATGATTGCCGTGGCGGGCGGCGTGGCGCGGCTGCGCCCGCACATGAAAACCCACAAGATGCCCGAGCTTATCCGGCTCCAACTGTCCATGGGCATCACGAAGTTCAAGTGCGCCACCATCGCGGAGACGGAAATGGTCGCGGGCTGCGGCGCGCCGGACGCGCTGCTGGCCTACCAGCCGGTCGGGCCGAACGTGGGTAGGATGCTCACGCTCGCGCAGAAGTTTCCGGGGACGAAGTTCTCCGCCGTGGCGGATGACGCGGACGCCATCCGCGCGCTGGGCGCAGCCTTCGCAGCGGCCGGGCGCACGCTGGACCTTTACCTCGACGTGGACATGGGCATGCACCGCACCGGCGTAATGCCGGGACCGAAGGCGGTAGAGCTTTACCGGCTGATCGCCAGCACCCCGGGATTGAAGGCCGCCGGCCTGCACGCTTATGACGGCCACAACCACGTGACCGACCTCGCCCAGCGCACCGAACAGTGCGAGCGCGAATGGGCGGCGGTGGAGAAGTTGCGCGCGGATCTGAAGGCAGCCCATTTGCCGGTGCCCAACATCGTCGCCGGCGGCACGCCCACCTTCCCCATCCACGCCAAGCGGGCCGACGTGGAGTGCAGCCCCGGCACCAGCGTGTTGTGGGACTTCGGCTATGAGAAGATGCTGCCGGACCTGGTGTTTCTGCCGGCGGCAATTCTCCTCATGCGCGTCATCAGCAAGCCCGGGGAGAACCGGCTCTGCCTTGATCTCGGCCACAAAGCCGTCGCAGCGGAGAACCCCCATCCGCGGGTGCAGTTTCTGAACCTTCCAGAAGCCACGGCGGTGATGCAGAGCGAGGAACATCTGGTCGTCGAAACTGCCCGTGCCGGCGAATTCGCCGTGGGCGACGCGCTCTACGGCGTGCCGCGCCACATCTGCCCCACGGTCGCATTGCACTCCTTCGTGACCACGGTGCGCGATGGCAAGGCCGGCGAACGCTGGAAGGTGACGGCGCGCGAGCGGCAGTTGACCGTGTGAAGTGAAGCGCGGTGTTCTCGCCGCAGAAGTCTGGAGTCGGAATTTGTAATCCCAGGCTCTGAAATGTTGCTGCTTGCTGCGGCCTGAACGTCGCGCTCCACACCACGATCACCAGACGCGAATGCCCGGCTTGCAGAACGGCCAGTCATTCCAAGATCAGTAGGTCAATCTCCGCGAGGCTCGGCACCACGGCAAAGTTCCTGTCACTTTCATACTGCAATGGGCCGTGGACTAGTGAGCGCACCGACTTGAAATCGCCAATATCTGATAGTCCTACACGGAGACTCTCCGCGCGTTGCAGCGTGCCCTTTCCGGTTTCGCCCGCCTTGCGTTGGTAACCCCAGTTGATGAGGGCAACAAAGCGCCGCCCCTTGTTTTCTAGCGCCACAGCTTCCACCAGCGGATCGTCGGAATCCGCTCCGCGATACGCCGCCCACCCTGGACCTGTTCTGCGAATCAAAGTGCCACTCCTTCTCAACTCTTCCTCTTGTGCCCGATCTCTTTGCCGAACATGGCCGCTGATGGAGTGTAACGTCGGGATCATAATGAGCATGCGCAATTCCCGGTCAAAATCTGTCCGCATGTCGAAGTCGGGCCGCCGCACTCGTGCCGAGTAGCTCACCCCACTCCAGCATCCCACGACCATGACTTCACCTCGACCAAAGCGATTTTGCGTCACGGCCGGCTGATTGTCCGTGTAACGTGCAATTACCTCGGCGGTCGTGGGCTTGAGCACCTCGCGTCCGATGCGTGCGGTAAGCGACATGCCTGACCAAGCGAACACTGCGTGGGCCGGCGGATTCGTTTCCACCAGCGGTGCCAGTGTCGTCGCGCCATAAGCAGGGACACTGCCCCAGCTCTCCAGCGCGCGATCCTCCAATCCAAGCAAGTCATCCAGCGCGGGTGAGGGCTGGTTTGCCTCGTCCCGCGATAGCCCGGTCGCATCAGTCCACAAACGCCCGCCGTTTCGCACCCACGCGCGCACTTGGGCAGTGGCATCACGGCGCAAGTTCGGGCCGGGAATGTAGAGGACTTTATAGTGCTCCAGCTTGCCCTCGGCGAGCTGCTGTTCGCTCAAAATGTCCACCGGGACATGCGCGTGGGCGAGGGCCAGATAAACCCATTTCGCGTTCTCGAACGCCGTGCCATTCAACCCGCCGGAGCGGCCCCAGATCTCAGAGGAACGCGGCGTGACGAAGGCCACTTCGGGCTGTCCGGCGAGCTTGGCTCCGTAGAGATATTCCTCCGCCTGCCCGAGGAAGCGCGCCGCGCGGGCGACCTGCTCCAGCAGTTCCGGTGATTGCGAGAAGCTGTCCCCTTTCGAGTAATCAGGACCATAGGTATACCACTCGACCACCCGCGTCCCGCGCGCGACGACCGTGAGCATCCGCTGCGCCGGCGCGCCGCGATGCGGCTTCACGAGACAGCCCATCGGCATCTGATGGCGCGCCGCAATGCCGCGCCCGATGTCCGCCAGATAAGATTCCCACTGCCACACGCGCGCGTCGCGGTTGGAGGTTTCAAAGACAAAGGCCGTGTTGGCCCCGTGGTCGTAAAACTCATGCCAGTCTAGGCTCGATCCGCTCCAACTCGGCGTGGGGCCTTGCATCGCATAGAGCGGGATGCCAGCCGCCTTGAACTGCCGCGCCACCTCCGGAAACACCTGCGCGGTCGCATGCGTCATGAACCGGGAAGTGTAATACGCGCGCAGCGCATCCGCCGGGGTCTGTGGGCCGGCGGCAACCGGCTTGGCTTTTCCTTTGCCGGTTTTCGCGCCCTCCGCCGGCGTGCCCCAGATGTCAAAGGGCTTCACCTCGTCCCAAGTCGCCGCGCCCAACTGGACTGGCGTCAGCTTTTGCGCCCGCACGTAGGCCCGAAACTTCTCCGCGCACCGCCCACAACGCGCGATGTGCCCCTTCGCAAACACACCAATCTCATCCGTCCACAGCGCCCACGATTCCTTCGCCTTGGCGGCGCGATGCTCCTCGATGGCACGCTTCGTGGACTCGGCCATCAGCGGCGGAAGCGCGGGGTCGAAGGGGCAGACATCTTCGACCACCTTGCTGTTGCCTTGCAGCATGCCCATGGGACTGCCCGAACCCGGCCCGCCCCAATAAACATGCCGGAACTTGGACCCAAAACCCGCCGCGTCCGCAAAGCGCAGCGAGCCAACCAAGCTGTTCACACCGAGCATCTGCAAGGTGCGGCACTCATCGACAAGGATGGCTGGATTGCAGTGCCGCACCCCGTAACCGGACCCACCGCCCTTGCCCGGCCCGCCCTCCCCATAGCCACCGAGGTGCCCGATCAGCGCAAACCGCTGGGGCATCGTCGCCGGCTCCGTAAAGAATTTCTCCAACCGCTCGCGACGATTGCGGGCGTGGACGGAAAGCCCGTTGAGCTGGGCGATGAACTCCGGCGTCACCTTGTCTCCCAGGGCGCTGCCGGGAAAGGCGAAGCCCACCGTCGCCCCTTTCGGAGCCGTCTCGGTGAAGAGGTGAAACACCTTCCCGCCGTCCGCGAACTCGAATTCAACGACGATGTCCGACACGGTCACAGAGGTGCCCTTCGCATTGGCCGCCGTTGCTTTGGGTGCGTCGTCCAAATCCGCGAGCACATCGGGCTGCTTGGGCTGCGCGGCCTTCCCCTTCGCGCCCGCGCTGCCCGAAACGCCCTCGACCACGATGGTCGGAAAATCCCAGCCCCGGCCGCCGCCCGTGATAGTGCGCAACGCGAACCAGCCAGTCCACGCGCCAAAGGGAATGTTCTGCTCGTCGCCCGCACCGAGGAACGAGCTGCGGATGACGTTCCCGCCCAACCCCTCGCCGCCACGCCGCCAGTGGATGCGCACCGCCGCGGGCTCCGGCACCGCCTTGGTGACCCGCACCCGCATCGTGAGCCGGGTGAGAGCCGCCGAGCCCTTGGCCTGCGCGTCCGCCTTGTCCACCTGCTCTTGGGCGAACAAGGAAGTGACACTGAGAAGCAGCGCGAGGCAATGGCAGCGGGTCATAACGCATGCTCTGACTGAGTCGAAAGGACTGGACTTCACGACCCACCGTAAAGCGGACACTCCTGTCCGCTGCCCATGAATTCCCCATGAATTCCCCTTGGCAACCTCCTCCGCATGCGCGTCAATCGCCGCATCCATCGTCATGCCAACCGCGTTCCAACCCCGCCTCGGTTTCGACAACTACGCGATCCGCTCGCTCGGCTGGAAAGTCGGGCAGGTGCTCGAACATGCCCGCCGCCTCGGTGTCAACGCCGTGCTCTTGTCGGACTTCGACGTGTATGAGTCCCTCGCGGACCAGCACCTCCGCGACCTCAAACACCACGCAGACGATCTGGGCATCAAGCTTTACGCCGGCATGTTGAGCATCTGCCCCGGTTCCGTGCTGTTCAATCCACGCCGCGGCACGGCGACCGAGCAACTGCGCCTTTGCCTGCGTGTTGCAAAGACGCTCGGCTCGCCTGTCGCCCGCTGCGTGCTGGGCAAGGTGGACGACCGGCGCAGTCCCGGCGGCATCGCCGCACGCATCACCGAGACGCTCTCGGTGCTGCGCGCCGTGCGCAGTGAGGCACTCGACACCGGCATCAAAATCGCCGTCGAAAACCACGCGGGGGACATGACTTCGACCGAGCTGCTGGAGTTGATTGACGCCGCCGGCCGCGACTTTGTCGGCGCGACGCTCGACACAGGCAACGCGCTTTGGGCCTTGGAAGAACCCATACAGGCGCTGGAAACACTTGGCCCGGTCACGCTTTGCACCGGCCTCCGCGATTCGCATCTCTGGGAGACGCCCGAGGGCGCAACGCTCCAGTGGACCGCCATCGGCAGCGGGCTCGTGGACTGGCCGGCCTTCTTCCAGCGGTTCTCGGAGCTGTGTCCTCACGCGCCCGTCATTGTGGAGACCATTTCGGGCCGCCCGATCTTCCTGCCTGTGCTGAGGGACTTCTTCTGGGAAGCCTACCCGCGCGCCACGCCGCAAACCCTCACGCGCCTGCTGCGCCTCGCCCGGGCCGGCGAGCCGCGCGAACCCTTTGCGCCCCCACCGGGTCGCGATGGCCTCCAAGCCGAGCAGGAACAACAGTTGGCTGAGCTGGAGCGCAGCGCGCTATTTTGCCGGAAGGTGTTTACGGAGCTGGAGTGAAGCAGACAGGAGTGTCCGCCTCACGCGAGGCGCAGGAAGCGCATCCAGGAATCCCCGTGCTTCATCACCTTGCGCTCGTCCCAAACTGGCGGGACCTCGAGGGTGTCGCGCTTGGCATGGCCCAGGATGAAGAGGCCACCGGGCGCGAGCAGCTTGGGCAAGTCCACATCATCCAGCAGCCGCTGGGCAAAGGACTCCGAGCGTTTGCCGACGTTCTTCTCACCGTAGGGCGGGTCCGCCAGAACAAGATCAAACTGCGCCCGCACGGAAACCAGTTGCGGCAGCGCGACAAAAACATCCTGCACGCGCACCTGAAACTTCTCCCGTGGCAGGCCGGCGGTGATGACGTTCGATTCGATGAACCGCGCGTGCCGTGTGGACAGCTCCACACAGACCGCCGACGCCGACCCGCGGCTGAGGCATTCGAGGCTCAATGCCCCGGTGCCGCCGAACAGCTCCAGCACGCGCGCATCCAGCACACGGTCGCCCAGGCTGTTGAAGACCGCCTGCCGGACCAAGTCCGGTGTGGGCCGCACGTCGAGACCCTTGGGGGCTTTGAGCAGACGGTTGGCAGCGGTGCCGCCGATGATGCGCATGGCGGGAGCTTGGCGGAGCGGAGGCGGGAAGTGAAGCGGACACTCCTGTCACCTCACGGGCCGGCGGCTCGCCGTAATTCAGCAAGTTTCTCCAAGGGAAAGGTGACTTCGCCCAAGCTTCGATCGTGCGCGGTGAGCACTCCCTCGCGGAGCCTCAGTTGGCGAAGGTGCAAATGGGAACCGTCGCTGGTGCGGGCCTCAAACTCCAGCGGGGCGACCAACGGCTCACGCACGAACACAGCCACCAGTTCGCCTTCCGCCGCGTAGCTTCGCAGCCCAAACAAAACCGAACTGATGCGCACTTGCCCACCCGGGCCGGCGGCCAGCTCGCCATCCACGAAATCACCGCTGACGAGCAACCCGCCCACGCGACCCGCGCGCACGCGCTTGATCAACGTCTGCGCGCCCGGCTGCAACACCAGCCGGCTCACGTTCACCAGCGAGATGCCCCACGCGCGCCCCAACGCCTCCCAGCGGACCACGGAACCATCCGCACCCAGGAAGCGACCCAACAAAACTCCCCCATCCCGCAACACGAGTTGCGGCAAGGCCGGCGGGGCTCCGCCGGCGCTTTGAAACTTCACGTTCTGAAAGGCCACCGTGCCTTCCCCCTCGCGTTTGGCTCCGCACAGCAGCAGCCCGGCGAAAGCTGAGTCCGGCAGGGCCGCGTGGATTGAACCCAGTTCTTTCCAAGCCTCGCCGTCGGTGCTCATGGCCCCGGAAACCTCCATGCCCTGGCGCGTGAGCCGCAGCCAGATGCCGCGCTGGGCGATGCTAAAATACTTCGACTTGTCCTTCCCGTCGGACAAGCGGGTCTGCAGCAGAACGTTGCGTCCGCCCTCGGAAAACAGACTGATGCGTGGACCTTCGCCGGTCAGTTGTGCGCGCATCTCCAGCCCGGCGGACTTGTATTTGTCCGCATCTTTTCTGGCGGCAACTTGCGGCGGCACAAAAACTGTCAGCTCCGCCTGCGGGCCGAGTTTGTCCCAAACGAAGTAGTGGCCATCCGCCATGCGCTTGCCGGTGCCGCTGCTGGAGACATGAAAAATCCCATTCGACACGGCGAAGCTGCCCGTGACTGGAATCGGTCCGACGGGCTGACCATGCCAGTGGTTCGTGACCACTGGCCGTGGCACCACGGCACCAACGTCAAAAGCAACGCGGCGCAAACCAGCCGCCGGCACGCGCACGGGGCTCGCACCCTCGCGAGTAACGACGAAGGCGTCAGCGGCGAGGGAAACTCGTCCGGCGAAGGATTGACCGTCGAGGGTTTCCAACGTGTCAGCCGCTGCCGCCAGCGTGAGCAGCAGGAGGAAAACCAAGTGGAGCTGGCTCCGAGGAATCCTGCGCCCCTGCCCGAACGGGGTCGGGACGCGCAGAATTGCTTCAGCCGGAGCGCCGGTCTCCGATTGGCGCGCAATCAACTCACCAACTCCTCCGCCAGGCCCGCCTGCCGCCACCGGGTGCATTACTTAAACTGCGCCCGGGCGCGCTTCTCAATGGCGGCGCGGGCGGTGGCAAGCAGCTTCTCAGTGGCGAGCTTCTTCTCGGCGGACTGCGCGACCAGCGCCTCCGCGCTCTGCACGGTGCGCTTGCGCAAAGCCACGTCCGTGTTCGCCCGGCCCAGCGCGCTCTCGGCGTTGGTCTGCTGGATCTTCAATTGGTTCCGCTCCGCCACGAGCTTCTGAATCAGGTTCCAGAGGTCGGTGTTCTCCTTGTCCAACGCCTTCCGCGCCGTGTCCAGCTCAGTCACTTTCGCGGTCAACCCGGCCAGCTCCTTCTCCTTGCTGGCCTTGGTCTCGGTGAGTTTGGTGTCCGCCTGTTTCAACTGCTCCTCCACCTTGACGCGGGCTTCCTTCATGTCGCGCTCAGTCTTCTCGAAGGCGGCCTGGGTAGCTTTGGCGGCAGCGGCCTTGACGGTGAACTCCGCCGTCAGCCGGTCCAACTCGCGCTTCTTCGCGGCCTCGTCGGTCGCGAGCCTATCGCGTTTGACGCGGGCTTCCTCAGCGGTGCGAGTCTTGGCGGCGAGGTCGGTGTTCACCTTGTCGGCCGCCAGCTTGTTTTCCGCGTTCGTCTTCAGCGCACTCGCCAACTCGGTCGCAGCCTTGTCGGCGGCGGCTTTGGCCTGAGTCCCCGCGGCTTCAACGGCGGCCTTTTCCGTGGCGGCCTTGGCGGCCAGCTTGTCGGCACTGGCCCGAGCCTCGCTGGCGGCTTTGGCTCGGTTGGCGGATTCGGCTGCGGCCTTGTCGCTGGCAAGTTTGCTGTCCGCGCTTCGCTTCAAGGCACTCACCAGCACGGCAGCGGCCTTGTCAGCGCTGGCCTTGGCCAGATTTGCGTCGACCTCGGCAGCGGCTTTTTCCGTAACGGCTTTGGCAGCAAGTTTGTCCGCGCTGGCCCGGGCCTCGGTGGCGGCTTTCGTTTTGGTGGCCGACTCGACGGTGGCCTTGTCAGCAGCCAGCTTGGCGTCAGTGGCTGTCTTGAGTGCGCCGACCAGCTCCGTCGCAGCCCTGTCGGCAGAGGCTTTGGCCTGAGTCCACGCGGCTTCGGCGGTGACTTTTTCCGTGGCGGCCTTGGCGGCCAGCTTGTCCGCGCTGGTCCGTGCCTCAGCCGCCGCCTTCGCTCGGTTGGCCGACTCGACGGTGGCCTTGTCG
Organism: Akkermansia muciniphila; assembly: GCA_945874145.1. Lineage (GTDB taxonomy): Bacteria > Verrucomicrobiota > Verrucomicrobiia > Limisphaerales > SXTU01 > SXTU01. The sequence goes on along the minus strand of CAMCFN010000003.1, from coordinate 123,020 downwards.
GTGGCAAGTTTGCTGTCCGCGCTTCGCTTCAAAGCACTCGTTAGTTCGGCGGCGGCTTGGTCTGCGAATTTTTTTGCTTCCTCACGCGCGGCGACCGCTTTCACCGCATCCGACTGTGTGCCTTTCCAAGCAGCTTCCGCTTTCGCGCGCGCGGCTTCGCCCTGCTCGGCTGCCAGCGCGGCGGCCTTGCGACCGGCGTCGGCGGTCTTGGTGCGGCTGGTCTCTTCCTGCTTCGCGATGACCAGCCGGTTGCGGGTGCCAGCGAGCGCGGCCTCGGCGGCGGCAACTTCCGCATTCAACACGGCGTGGCGACGGGCTTGGCTCTGCGTGGCGGCGAGGAATTCCTGCCCACGCTGCGAATACGCGGCCTTCTGCTTGTCGTGCTGAGCCTTGAGCTTGTCGGTCTCGGCGGTCTTAGCGTCGTGGGCCTCCGTCACCTTCTTCGCGGCGAGGCGGAGCTCCTCGGCCTTGGCCTCGGCGTCCTTGAGTTCGGCGCGGGCTTTGGCGAGGGCCTCCTGCTGCTCGGCGAGTTTGGCGAGGGTGGCCTTGAGCACGCGGTCGGCGTCGGTGGCGGCGTCGAGTTCCGTGCGGATTTTGCGCTCCTCCTCGACTTCCATCCGGGCGCGCTTGTCGTTCTCCGCGACGACGACGTTGCGGACCGCTTCGGCCTTGGCCTTCCACTCGCGCTCGGCGGCGGCGTCCACTTTGGCCGCCTGGGCGTGGAGTGATTGCGGCCCAAGCTGGAGCGAGGCGGAGAAAAGGTTCGTCCCGCTGCCCTGCCGGATCTCGACCAACTCCTGCGCCGGCACTTTGTAGCCGCGCAAGGTGGCGTCCTCGACGGTCAGGCCTTCCGGCGTGATGGCGAACTTCTTAACCAGCAGCACCGAACCATCGCTGGCGCGGATGCGGAACTGGGGTGTCCCGGGCGAAGGCTCACGCAGGATCACGGCCACGACTTCATAGTTGGCGTCGAAGAACTTGAGACCGAACAGGACGGAACTTAGCTTCACGCGTCCGCGCTCCAGCCCTTTGAATTCGCCGTCCACAAAGTCGCCGTTGACCAGCAGCACGCCGCTGCGGCCGGGCTCCACCTTGGCGGCCCGCTGGGCGGAGAGGTTTTGAAAGATCAGGCGGGCGGCGTTGACGGTGGAGAGGGAGAAGTCTTTTTGCGCCCCGCCGAACTGCAGCGCCGTGTCGTCGCCGGCCACGAGCGGAGCGGCGAGGAAGGAGCCATCCCACGTCACAACTCCGCGATCCAAACCGAGGCGGCGCTCACCCGGCGCAGGGGTGTTGGGCGCATGGGGCGGATAGAGGCGGCTCGCCGGAATGATGCCCAGCGGAGTGGAAGGGCTGCTCCACTTCAGCTTCACCAGTGCCGGCGGCTTCGCGGAGAAATACTCGATGGTAAGGGGGTAAAATTGTCCGGCAGCGAGCGGCACGGGCAGGCTCACGACGGTGGTGGACTGCTGACGCCACTCGTCGATGACCTGCTTGTCGCCAACCCAGACGCGCACGCCATCGTCGGTCTCAAGGTGGAAGGTGTGGTTCTCCGTGTGCTGGGCCTGCACCTGGCCGGTCCACCGCACTGAAAAATCCTCGGTGGGCACGCCCATCGCGGCAGGCTTGTCGGCCCAGTCAAAATTCACTTGTGCATCCACGCGCTTGAGCACCTCGCTCGAACAATCGGCCCGGGAAAAGTAAGTGCCCAGCAGACCATGAACTGGTTTGGCCCCGGCGGGCCGGGCCGGTTGTGACGGGGAAAGCGCGGCGGCAGGAATGACGGACTTGCGCTGGGAGGCGCTACTCCACAGCAAGCGCATCTTCGCCTCTTTGCTGGTGCTGAAGTGCTCGATGCGCAGGTCATACTTCTGGCCAGCCGTGAGCGGCACCACGGTGCTGTAGAATTCGCCGGGCTGGTCGCGCCATTGATCGAGGATGCGCTGGCCATCCAGCCACACCCGCACCCCGCCACCGGCCTCGACGTGGAAGGTGTGGCTCTCCGTGAATTGCGCATTCACCTGTCCGCTCCAGCGCGCGCTAAAACTCTCCGCCGGCACCTCGGCCACCGGGGCGTTGTTGCCCCAGTTGAAATCGAGCTGCGGGTCCAGCCGCGTCACCGCGCTACTGCTGTCCAGGTCCGTGCGGCGGAAGTAGGCGGCGAGCAAGCCTTGGCTGCCAGTGGGCTTGACCCCCAGGCTCGGATGCAACTGGCTGCGGGGCACAATGCTCTTGGGGATGCCCGGCCCGGCCCAGGAAAGACGCAGGTGCGCCGGACCGAGGTTGTCGTAGTATTCGAGCCGGAGGTCGTAACGCTGCCCGGCTTGCAGGTCCATGGTGCCGCTGATCTCGGAGCTGTCCGAGATGCGCCACGCATCACAAACGAGCCGGTCCCCCACCCACAACCGCGCCCCATCATCCGCATCGAGGTGGAAGGTGAACTTGCCGGACACCGGCGCTTCCAACTGCCCGCTCCAGCGCGCGCTGAAGTAATCCTTCTGCACGCCAGCGATGGGTTCGCCGAGTTCCCAGTCGAAGTTGACGGTCGCATCCAGCCGGTGCACCGGGCGACCACTGAGATCCACGCGTTCGTAGTAAGTGCCCAACAGACCGAGGCCCTGCCCCTTCATCAAGGCCGCCACTTCCGGCGGAAGGCTGGTGGCAGAACTCGCGGTGAAAGTCGCCTGCTCCAGACTGGCAAACGGGAACGCCTGCTGCTGGCCGTTGGCGAGGGTGATCTTGACCCCGGCCGGCGCATCGAGCTGGACATTGCCTTCGAGGAACTTCCCCTCGCGCGTGCGCAGCGAGCCGGCGTGGGCGGTGGCGCAGGCAAGGAAGCAGAGCAGTGCCCGCAGAACACGCGGATGGGCGCGGATAGGTAGATGAACGGACGACATGGGTTAAGGCGAAAGGTGAAGATCGAGGCGGGCAAGTAGTCTGCGGTGACGGGCAGGCGCCACTTTTCCCAAACGTCCACGCAGATCTTTTTGGGGCAGCACGTTCAAATGCTCAAGCCGGCATAGCGAACCATCCTTGAACCCCGTGCCTGCAAAGTCGGGGTCACCCTGGCGCAACACGTCGTCGAGGCCAGCAACCTCATGGTGGAGGTGGGTGCTGATGGTGCAAACGAGCCAGTCCCGAAAGGGCGGCATCTCGCGGAGCAACAGGACCGGGCGGAGCTTCCACAGATGGTCCGACTGCGGAACGGCGGCCAGGAAGACGTCACCTTGCCTCATAATCCGGGTTCAGCTCCTTCAGCATGGACTCGTCGTAGTCTGGCTCATTGGGGCCGTAGCCGCGCGCCAAGTTGGAGAGGGAAAGTCTGCGCCACTCTTCGCGCTCGGCTTGAAGCGCGGCTTCGCTCTGCGGCACGACGGTGATGAGCAACTCGGTGTCGAGCGGCAGGTCGCAACCCTCGTCGATGCATATGTGCTTGCCGTCGAAGTGGGCGCGGAAGGTCAGGGCATTCATGGCAGGCGGATTGTTTATGGCAGCACGGTGCGGGAGCGGCGTTGGCGGGTCAAATCTGTTTCCGGGCTGGCTTGAAGTGCCGTCCGCCTTGCCCTTTCACTGCGGCCATCTCCCCCCCCCGGTGGGGGCGAGGGAATGGATAGTCCCAGCCGACGCGATATCACCTTGCTCACCCATGGTGTGAGATGGATGGGTTGGAATAGAACCTCAGAAAGCGCTGGGCTTCCCGAATACTCTTGCCCGCAGCGAGGTGAAAGAACTTCACGGCCTGCTTCCTGTTTGTCTCCACGCCGTGACCTCGCCAGTGAAGCCTGCCTAGCCAGTAGAGCGACCGTGCATGGCCTGCTTCCGCTGCGCGAGTGAACCACGTAAGCGCATCCGAAAAGTCACCTTCGTCGCAGCCAATTTGGCCAAGGCTAAACATTGCCATGGTCTCTCCGTGTCGCGCTGATTCTCGATACCACTTTCTGGCGCGGTCAGCGTCTCGTTCGACTCCTACGCCATTGAGGTAAAACCAACCCATCGCCAACACAGCTTCACGGTGCCCCGCCTTGGCGACTTCAGCGTTAAGCTCGAATGCGCGGCGTTCATCTTTCGCCACCCCTCGTCCCAACAAGCAGTCAAGGGACTGACAGTAGAGGATGTTTTGTAACACCGTTGTCACACTAGGTATTAAATCGAACACGCATCCAGTCTGGCATTCTTCTGGAGTAAGAACAGGAGGGGGCGTTGGCTTCGTAATCGTAATCTTGCTCTTAATCCTAATCCTTCCCCGTCCTCACCGCTGATACAGCGGGATGTAGTGATACGGCATCGCCAGAATCATCGTGTAAACCGCCGTGCAGAAGGTCGGGCCGACGCCGCCGCGACCGCGCGATTCCCAGTAGGCCACGTCACCTTGCTTAACAACCTGCGATTGCAGCACTCCGTTGATCTTCGCATACCACTTCTGCCACGTCTCACCCCCGACCATGTATTGCGCGGAGGCGGCGTAGAAGTTCCCGTAGGTGAACCACTCATGATCGTCGCGCAGATTTTGGAAGAGGTATTCCGAGCCCTTTTTCACCATGGGGTCTTCATAAAGGCCGCAGACTTGCAGGGAGTAAATCGCCGCCGCCGTGCGCGCAAAGCCGGGGTCGCGCTGCGGTTGGTAGCAGAAGCCACCGGTGCGCTCGTCCTGGCAGCGCTTCACGTAGGTGACGGCCTCGTCGATGGTGCGCTGCGGCACTTCGAGGCCGCCGTTCTTCGCCGCGCGCAAAGCGACCAGGCACAGCACGGTGACGGAGATGTCGGCGTCTTTCGCAACGGGCCGGTAGCGCCAGCCGCCCTCGTGACCGGGTTCGTTCGCCTGCGCGCTGATGATGACCTTCACGGCCTTGTCGAGCTTGCCGCGCATGGTCGGGGACTTGGTCTGGCCGTAAAGCTCCGCCAGCGCGATGGTGGCGATGCCGTGTGAATACATGTATTGGCCGTCGCTCCGCATGTTGTAGAGGCCGTCAGGCCCGATGGAATCCAAGAGGTAGTTCATCCCGGCGGTGACGTTCTTGCCATACTCGCCCTCCCCGGGGAGCTGGCCGGCCGCCTGCATGGCCATGAGCGTGTAGCCGGTCATGGCCACCTGCCGCTTCTGCTCCTCGCCACTGAACCCCCACGCCCCGGATGCCTGCTGTTTGGAGGCAAGGTATTTGAGGGCACCCTTGATGGTGGCCTCGGTCTTGGCATCCACGATGACGGTATCCTTGGGACGGGTGGAGGAGCCGGGCGCGCCGGCGGCGAAGCTGGCTTGCGCAAGCGCACCAAGAACAACGAGGACCAGTGCGGATCTGAGGAGGTGTTTCACGTTCAGTTAATTGTAGCAGCGGACGCTGCGGGAACACAGCTAGTTCAAGGAAAGAAGGGCGGCGGCACTTCGCGCATCGCGTCCGTAAAGTAGGCCAAGCTTCCAGCCTGACTTCTAACTTTCAGAAACCGCTCAAGCGGAATGCTTTCAAATGGAGGTCAGGTTGGAAGCGCCAACCTACTTTGGCGTCGGCTCAGAGGTCCAGCGGCCCAGCCACCTTCTCCCCATCCATCTGGTAGATGCCCACGAGGTAGCCATTCTCCCGGATTTCGCCGACGTGCAGCTTGCCGTAAAGTGTCACGGCTTGATCCATGATGGGCTTCACGCCCTTGCCGGTCATCTTGACGCTGACCCACTCGTTGATCTTAGGCACCGTGCCGTAGCAGCACATAGACTGGTCGCGCATGATGAGCAGTTCGGTGATGAGCCCGCCCTCGACCTTCAAGGGAAGCATGAAGCCCTTGAGCGCGACACGCTGCTTGTCGAAGGCCTTGACGGTGGTGGGAATCTGCTCCTTAGGCGGCTCGACCTTCACAGTCTTGTTGGTCCCCACCGGCGCGTCATCCGGCACATCGTAATTGAAGCCAGCCAGCCGATCGAAACCGACGATGAGGAAATCCCCGTCCTTCTGCACCGCGCCGGGAGCGGGTGCCTTGGCGTCCGGGGCCGCCGGGACAGCGTTCGTCGCCGCAGGTGCCAGCTTCTGAATCGGCGCGCCGCGCACCTCTTTCTTGCCAGGCCTGGCAGGCTCAGCGGCATTCACGAACAGACAACCAGCAGCGGCCACAGCGAAGAATGGGAGCGAGTAATTCATAGACAGGTCACTTATGGACGCCCTCGGCAGCGCTGCCCTTCGGAAAGTTAAATTTCAGGGCGGTGTAATCCTTTCCCCGCACGCCAACCTTCTTCAACTCCGCATCGAAGCTCTTCGCCGTCTTGAGCCAATCCGCCTGCGCCTCGAACTGCGAAGTATCCCCGGCCTTTTCGCCGGTGGCGGCGTTGGCAACGGCCTTCAGCGTGAGCAACTCGGCCTTGCCACCCACCGTGGCCGTCAATTCCAGCGCCTCCTGCGTGATGCGCTGAAACCCGCTCATGTGGGGTTTGAGCACGTAGCAGGTGAGCTTGCCCGCAGCGGCATCAAGCACGAACTCCAGATGCGCCTCCTCGTCGCCGAGGTCGATGGCCGTCCCGCCATGCGGCGGCTCGTGATGGTGGCCGCCGTGGCTGTGGCCGGAGGCAGATTTGGACTTATCGCAACCGACGCAGAAGGCCAGCAGTGCGACACACGAAAGGGTGAAGAGCGTTTTCATGAAGGAGGTTTGTTCGTTAATTCGCCCTGCTTATCGCACGAACCAAGACGAATGCCAACCATCGCCTTGAAACGGCCGCGAAGCCCCACCGGATGGAGCGCGGGCGTCCCCCCGCTTTACACGCCCGGAGTCCACACCGGTCCTGCTCAACCACAGTTTACCGCCCACGCGCAAAGCGGGCCGGCGGGCCGCGCTCCAGGGGCAGTGTCAAGCTGCGGCCTGCTTTCCGCCTTCCTCAGCCATGGCTTGCAGGAACCAAACTTTGTCCGATACTTTCGAACGTCACAACCCGACGCAGAGTCGAAACGCGGATGCCATCGCCACAATTCACCCTCCCCCTTGGCCGGGTCACCCGGCGGCTGGTCGGCGTGCTAGCTCTGGTGGCGGCGCTCGGCACCCACGCCGCCGATAACCCTGACGCTCCGGACAAAGTCTTCTTCCGGTCAGGCCACATCCCCAAACTCCGCATCGAGATCTCCCCCTCGGAACTCGCCAAGCTCAACAAGGACCAGCGCAACTACGTCCGCTGCACGGTGCGCGAGGGGGACGACTTTATCTTCAGCGAAGTGGGCGTTCACCTGAAGGGCGCGGCCGGCAGTTTCCGTCCGGTGAATGATCGCCCAGCCCTGACGCTCAACTTCGACAAATACCGTGAGAAGCAAAAGTTCCACGGCCTCGACAAGATTCACCTCAACAACTCCGTGCAGGACACCGGCTACCTCAACGAGTATATGGCCTCGGTGCTCTTCAACGCCGGCGGCGTCCCGGCCCTGCGCATCTCGCATGCCCGCGTGTGGCTCAATGGCCGCGACCTCGGCTTCTACGTGCTGAAAGAGGGCTTCGACACGCAGTTCATGCGCGACCACTTCGGCAGCAAGGCCGGCACCTTTTACGACGGCGGCTTTTGCGCGGACATCGATCAGCGGAAGGATCGCAAAATCGGCCAGGGCACCAATGATCAGGCGGACCTGAAAGCCCTCGTCGCCGCCTGCCGCGAACCAGACCTCGTCAAACGCGCCGCCCGACTGGAGGACACGCTGGCCATTGACCATTTCCTCTCCGTCGTCGCCTTGGAAATGATGACCGCGCACTGGGACGGCTACGCGCGCAACCGCAACAATTACCGCCTCCTCACGCCCGCCGGCAGCACCAAGGTTCACTTCCTCGCCTCGGGCATGGACCAGCTTTTCGGCGACGCGAACTTCCCCGTGTTCGACAGCATGGGCGGAATGGTCACCAGCGCCCTGTGGCAGCTCCCCCAGACCAAGCAGCTTTATCGCGACCGCGTCGGCTACCTGCTCACCAACGTCTTCACCGCCGATTTTCTCACCAACGAAACCGCCAAGGTCCACGCCCGCGTCCGCCCCATGCTCGCCGAGATAAACGAAGGCACGGCGAAGAACTTCGACAACTCCACGCGCGACCTGAACAACCGCCTCCTCGCGCGCATCGCCGGCATCCAGAAGCAGCTCGGCATCCAGCCGCCAAAGCCGGTCAAGCCCGACGCAAACGGCGTGCTCAAGATCGGCAAGTGGGAGCCGCAGATTGACTCCGGCGAGACGAAGATGACCGATGCCGATCGAGGCGGGGTGAAGTCCTTGGAGATCAATCTCGAAAAGCCGAACCGCGTCGTCGCCTCCTGGCGCACCCGGGTGCTGCTGGACGCAGGCAAATACCGCTTCGAAGGCAAGATCGCCACCAAGGACGTCGTGCCGATCAAGGAACCCACCGGCGAGGGCGCAGGCCTGCGCATTTCCGGCTCGTCCCGGCCCAATCAAGTCAGCGGGGACAACGACTGGAAGAAGATCACCTTTGAATTCGAAGTGCCCGGGCCCGGCACCGAAGTCATGCTCGTCTGCGAACTCCGCGCTGAAAAAGGCCGCGCGTGGTTCGATCTCGGCTCCCTCCAAGTCGTTCGCCAGAACTGACCGCACGCGGGCGGCTCTACCGCTTCAGCAGCATCCGCTTCTTCTCCTCCGAGATCGGCGCCTGTTGAATCCACGCCCGGGCGGCGGTTTCGTCCTGCTGCAACCACTGCCGGGCCAGATTATCAATGCGGTAGGATTCCCGGCTGGCCTTTCCATCGGCACTGGCCGAGACCAATTCCAACACCCACTTCGCCGCCAGCGCGGGTTCTTGATACGACACTTGATCCACAAACGCCTCGACCGCCCGCTCGCGGGACTTACCGGAGGGCAGCGTCTCCAGCCAGCCGCCCGCACCCGCTGGATCATTCTGCGCCCAGCCGGACATCACATTGCGCATCGCACTGTCGCGCGTCTGGCCCTCGGGAAACGCCCCGACCCACGCCGCCGCTGCCGCCGGCTCCTGATGCGACCACGCGCTCACAATGGCCAGCGCTGCGGTGTTCTGGTCTTTTCCCACCGGCAGCGTCGCGACCCAGGACGCAGCCTCCGCGGGCGCGTTCTGCGCCCAGCCCTGCGCCACACTGCGCACCAAATCACCTGAACTGTCGGTGCTCCCCATGCCGGCCACCCACTGCGCGGCGGCCTTGGGATCCTGGCTGGCCCAGGCGCTCGCCACGGAAGCCAGCGCGCTCTTCTGGGTTCCCCCCGCCGGCAGGCTCTGGGCAAACGCCGCCGCCGCCTGCGGATCGTTCTGCGCCCACGCGCTCGCCACGTTGCGCAAGGCGTTGTCCCGCACGCCCCCTTCTGGCAACTGCTGCGCCCATTCCACCGCCCCCTTGGCATCACTGGCCGCCCAGCGTGAGGCGACGTTGCCGACGCTGTTTTGCTGCGACTGCCCGGCGGGCAGCGACAGGGCGAAATCCGCGGCCAGCTTGGGATTCGCTTCGGCGAGCTGGTAGATGATGTTGTTTGCCGCATCCCGCTGGCCGGCTCCCGGGGGCAGCCGCTTCACCCACTCCGCCGCTCGTTCCGGATCTTGCTGAGCCCACTGGCTGGCGACATTGCTGAACAAATAGCTCTGCCGCGAACCACCGGGCGGCAGCGCCTCCAACCACGCGGCAGCGGCGGCGGGATCACGGTGACTCATCTGACTCACGACACTTTGCAGCGCGCTGTTGCGTGACTGGCCGGATGGAAGCGCCTGCACCCATTCCAGCGCGGCCCTCGAGTCCGTGCCGGCCCACGCCGACGCAATGCTCGTGATGAGGCTGTTTTTCAACTGGCCAGACGGGAGGTTGTTCACGTAAGTCGCCGCGCCTTGCGGGTCGCGCCGCGTCCATTCGGAGCCGAGCGATTGCAGCGCCCGGTCGCGCGCGCGTCCGTCGGTAAGGTTCTGCGCCCACGACAGCGCGCCGGTGAGATCGGTCTGGCCCCACGCGGCGGCGACGGCGGACATGGCGTCCTGCTGGGCCGCGCCCTTGAGGCTCATGGCGTATTGCCCGGCGGCCTGCGGGTTTTGGTTCGCCAATTCGCCCAGCACCGCGCGCGTGGCGTTGCGCTTGCCCGTGCCCTCGGGCAATGCCTGCGCCCATGCCAGCGCGCCGTTCAAGTCCTTCGTCGCCCACTGCGTTGCGATGCTGCTGATGGCCATGTCGCGGTCGCGCGCCGGCAACTGCATCGCCTTTGCCGCCGCGCCCGCCGGGTCGTTTTGCGCCCACGCGTGAAAGATGCCGTGAACTGAGCCGAGGCCGTAGGTCACGCCGTATTGGCTCCCGCCCTGGGCATGCTTCTGATGCAGTTCCAACGCGCGCTCCGGAGAGGTTTGCGCCAGTTCGGGCAGAATCGCCGCCCACGCGCCCCGACGCTCGTCACTGCTCTTGAGCCGTTCCACCGCCGCAATCGCCGCCTCCACGTCGTGCCGCGCCCAGCCGGAAAAGACCGCCGCGAGCGCCATCTGCCGCTCGTTTACGCGCGTGAGTGCCTGCGCGTAGGCCAGCGCCGCCTCCGGGTCCGCCTCCGCCCAGCGCGGCATGAGCGCCGTGAGCACGGCGTAGAAGTTTCGCTGAGCGCTCTGGCCCTTGAGCTGGGCCAGCACCGCCGGGATGTCCGCCGGAGCAAGATGCTGCGCCGCCTCGAAAATGCCCTGCCCGACGCGCATATAGTTCGGGTCCGCCATCGCCTGCCGCAGCTTCGCGACGATCTCGTCGAGCGAGCGCGGCGCGTTGCTGGTCGAGGGGTTCGCACGGGCGGGGTCGGAGCCGCGCGATTCCTTCGCCGCCTTCTTCGCGACGGCAGGGGTGGAAGCCGTGGTGGGTGGTGCGGTCGCCGCCTTGCCGATCTGCGGCGCGGCTGGCAAAGCGCCCCGCCCGGCGAAATACCCGCCCGCCAAACCGACCGACAACATGCAGGCACCCACGACCCAAGAACGCACTGCGGTGGAAGACATGGCCGCAGCGTAGCGAACTCCCTCGCTGTCGCAACCCTGCGTTACAAGCAAGCGCCTTGAACTTTGAACCTTGAACTTTGAACTCCCTGCCCGACCATCAGTGCGTGCGCGTCCACTTCCTCCTCGGCCCTGCCGGCAGCGGCAAGACGTGGCGTTGTCTGGAGGAAATTCGCGCCGAGCTGAAGCGTGCTCCCGATGGCCCACCGCTCCTGCTCCTCGCGCCCAAGCAGGCGACGTTTCAGTTGGAGCGGCAGCTCCTCGAAAGCCCCGGCCTCGCCGGCTACACGCGCCTCCAAATCGTCTCCTTCGACCGTCTCGCGCGCTGGCTGCTCGAAACTTTCAGCACCGTGCCCGAGCTCCTTGATGACGAGGGCCGCGTGATGGTGCTGCGCGCGCTGCTGGCCCGCGAGCAACCTGCCCTCCGCGTCTTCCGCGCCACCGCGCGCCTGCCCGGTTTCGCCCGGCAACTCAGCCAGCTCCTCCGCGAGTTCCAGCGCCACCACCTCACGCCCGCGCGACTCGCCCGACTCGCCGAGCAGTGCATCGAGAGCGCCCCGCTGCGTGACAAACTCCACGACCTCCACCACCTGCTCCGCGCCTATCATGATTGGCTCACCGAGAGCGACACGCAGGACGGGGACCAGTTGCTCGATGTGGCAACTGATTTTCTGCGGAACACGGCCAGCCAAACCGCGCCCCGCCCTCGATCATCCAACATTCAGCAACCAGCACCGCTCCGCATCGGCGGCCTCTGGCTCGACGGCTTCGCCGAGATGACGCCACAGGAACTTGACCTGCTCTGCGCCGTGCTCCCGTTCTGCCACACCACTACGCTCGCCTTCTGCCTCGATTCGCAAGCCGCCGACTCGCACAGCTGGCTGTCCCTCTGGTCCACCGTCCGCCGCACCTACGCAGACTGCAAGCAGCGCATCAAGGCGCTGCCCGATTGCGAAATCACCGAAAGCAAATTCACACCCAATCCCATCCACAGCCGTTTCCGCGACTGCCCTCCGCTCGCGCATCTGGCAGCCAACTGGACAGCCCCCGTTGCCCGTGCCCACGATTTGCGATCGCCGCCCACGGCGCCCAGCAATGCAAACGCGCCCGACGAGACGAACACTCCCGACGGCGATTGTAAATCGCCGGCCCTGCGCATCGCCCTCTGCGCCAACCCCGAGGCCGAGGCCACCCTCGCCGCCCGCGAAATCCTCGGCCACGTCCGCGCGGGCGGACGCTTCCGCGACTGCGCTGTCATTCTCCGCACGCTCGACCACCACCACAGCGCGCTCCGCCGCGCCTTCACGCGCTACGACATCCCCTTTTTCCTCGACCGCCGCGAACCCGTCGCCCACCACCCGCTCGCGGAGCTGACGCGCTTCGCACTGCGCACGCTCGCCTACGGCTGGCAGCTCGACGATCTCTTCGGCGCGCTGAAATCCGGCCTCGCCCACGACCGCGACGAGGACATTGACTGGCTGGAAAACCTCGCCCTCGCCTACGGCTGGCGCGGCGCGCAATGGCTCGAACCGCTCAATGTCCCAGAACCGCAATTCAACATGGCGCGTGCCGAACACCTCCGCGCCCGCCTCACCGCTCCGCTACGGAGTTTTGCGCAACGCCTCGGAGCTCCGGTCTCCGACCCGGCGCAAAGCACTGCCACTTCACAAAACGCCGGGTCCGAAACCGGCGCTCCGCCTTCATCAATCTCCGGCTCCACCCTCGCCGCCGCCCTCTGCGCCTTCTGGGATGACCTCACCATCGAGTCCCGCCTGCAAACCTGGGACGACAACCTCGCCGCTGAGTTCGACTCCCCCAACCTCGCTCCGCCACTCCACAGCACCGTCTTAAGACAGATGCACGAGTGGCTCGACAATCTGGAGCGCGCCTTCCCCGTCAGCGCTCCCGCCTTGCCGCTCCGCGAATGGCTCCCCATCCTCGAAACCGGACTCAGCTCCCTCTCCGTCGGCGTCATTCCCCCCGCGCTCGACCAGGTGCTCATCGGCACCATTGACCGCTCGCGTAATCCCGAGTTGCAACTCGCCCTCGTGCTCGGCCTGAACGAAGGCATTTTCCCCGCCCCGCCCGCGCCGCCCGTCCTGCTCACCGACTCCGAGCGTGACCTGCTCGCCGCGCACGACACTCGCCTCGGCCTCGACCCGCGCGCGCAGATTGCCCACGAGCGCTACTTCGCCTACATCGCCTGCACCCGCAGCCGCGCGCGACTCGTGCTCACTTGCTCCACCGCTGACACCGACGGCAAACCACTCCACCCCTCGCCCATCCTCGCGCACGTCCAACAACTCTTCCCCGGCCTCGAACTGGAAAAAATCCCAACCTCGTCCGACTGGCGCGAAGCCGAGCACACCGAGGAATTGCTTGAACCCATCCTCCGCGAACTCGCCTCCGCCAGTGCCAGCGATTCGCAATCGCCGGCACTGCCCTATCTGCCTGACGCCAGACACTATCTCCCATCTCCCATCTCCCATTCCCTCGCCTCCCTCCCCGCCATCGCCCCCGTCGTCGCCTGCTGGCGTGAACTCACCGCTGCCCGTGCCATCACCGCACTTTCCCCAAGCGCCATTTTCCAGCTCTACGAAGGCGAACTCCGCACCTCCGTCAGCAAGCTCGAGCAATTCGCCGAGTGCCCTTTCAAGTTCTTCGTCGCCGCCGGGCTCGGCGCGGAGGAACGCAAGGAATTCGAGGTGGACCATCGCGAGCGCGGCAGTTTCATCCACCGGCTGCTCGATGAATTCCATCTCCGCGTCACCGCGTCAGGCCGCCGCTGGCGCGACCTCTCACCCGACGATGCCGCAGCACTCGCCACTCGCGTCGGCGAGGACCTCCTCGCCAGCCCCGAGTTTGCGCTCTTCGCGGCAGACGAATCCCGTCGCTTTGCCGCGCGTTCGCTCATCGCCAGCGCGCAACGCCTCCTCGCCGCCCTCGTCGGCTGGATGCCGGGCTACGCCTTCGACCCCGTCGCGGTGGAGCTTGGCTTCGGCCTCCCCGGCAGCCCCTTGCCCGCGTGGAACCTGGACCTCGCCGACGGACGCGCACTGTCGCTGCGCGGCCGCATTGACCGCGTGGACCTCTGCCGAGACGAGAAAACTGGCGAAATCCTCGCCGTCGTCGTGGACTACAAGAGCAGCCCCAAGAAACTCGACGCGCTCAAAGTTGCCCACGGCCTCCAACTTCAATTGCTCGCGTATCTCAACGTCCTCAGTAGCAGCCGACGTGAGGAGGCTCCATCTAGCGCGGAATCAGAAATGACGAATGCGGAATGGAGTCATAGCCTCCTCCCCTCGGCTGCAACGAAACCTCACCCAGCCGGGGTCTTCTACGTTCCGCTCCACGGCGCATCCGGCTCCACCGGCGAGCGCGCTGAGATTCTCGCCGAGGACGAAGCCGCTCGCCGCGCCACCTACCAGCACGCCGGCCGCTTCGACTTCACGCACCGTGCTTTACTCGACGCCCGGCCCGGCGGCCAGTCCAGCGGCCAGTTCCGCTACACGCTGAACAAAGACGGAAGCCTCAGCAAACGCGGCGGCGATGCGCTGCCTCATGCCGAGTTCTCCGCACTGCACACGCAAGTCGATGCCAATCTCCGTCGCCTCGGTGAAGCCATCTTCGCCGGCGAGGTCGCCGTTTCCCCCGTCCGCCTGAGTGCGAGCGAGAAAGCCTGCGACCGCTGCGATTACCGTGCCATCTGCCGCTTCGACCCGTGGACGCAGCCCTACCGCACGTTGCCCAAGCCGACCGTCAAGGAGGAAGAAGCTTGAGCAGCTTCACCCCCGCCCAACAGTCCGCCATCGCCGCGCGCGGCAACGTGCTCGTCGTGGCCGGTGCGGGCACGGGCAAGACGCGCACACTCATTGAGCGCTGCCTGCAACTGCTGCGCGAAGGCGCTTCGCTCGACCAGATGCTCCTCGTCACCTTTACCGAGGCCGCCGCCGCCGAGATGCGTGCGCGGCTGCGGAAGGCACTTCAGTGCGAATTGGAAAAAGCACCGGCCTCTGAAAGCGACCGCTTAGCCGAGCAACTCGCCCTGCTCGACACCGCACAGATTTCCACGCTGCACAGCTTCTGCCTTCGCCTTGTGCGGCAGCACTTTAATCACCTCGCGATTGACCCGCAGCTCGTCATCCTCGACGAGCGCCAGACCCGCCCGCTCGCCCGCGACCGCCTCACCGCGCTGCTCGCCGAGCACTACGCCAGTCGGCACCCGCACAGCGAGGCTGTCCAGCAACTCATCCGCCGCGCCGGTCGCGGCTCGGACGAACATCTCCGCGTGCTCGTCTGGAAACTCCATCGCTACTCGCAAACCCTGCCCGCCCCCGATGCGTGGTTCACCGCGCAGCTCACCGCCTTCCGTGAACCCGCGCCGACGCAATGGAAACACTGGCTGACCACATCCCTCGCCGCGTGGTGCGCCGAATGGCTCCCCGCCCTCGCAACCGCGCCTGACGTGCCCGCGCTGAAGCGTTCCGGAACCGCGCTCGCCGCCATTCAAGTAGTTCAGCGCGTCCCGCCTGACCAACAAACTCAAGCTCCCGCTCATGCGGAAAGTCAGAAGGACAGGCGAGACACATTGTCCTGCTTGGCTACCGCTTCGACCGCGCTCCCCGAAATACTCGCCGCCGACAGCGCCGAAAATTGGAAGCGCAAGAAGACTGAACTCCGCCCGCCCTTCGCTAAATTCTTTGGAGAAGCGGAGTTCTTTCTCTCCCTCGTCGGCGAGGACGGCTCCGCCACCGCGCTAGCCGAGGATTGGGACTGGTGCCGTCACGAAATGGCCGCGCTGGTCGAACTCACGCAGCAGTTCACCACGCGCTTCGGTGAGGCCAAGCGCCAGCTCGGCGGGCTGGACTTCGCGGACCTCGAACAGTTCGCGCTGCGGCTGCTGCGCGATGGCGCGACCGGCGTCGCCCGCCAGTGCCGCACGCAGTTCACGCACGTCTGCGTGGACGAATATCAGGACATCAACGCCGCGCAGGACGCCATCCTTCGCGCCCTCAGCGGTGATGGCGCGGCAGCTAACCGCTTCCTCGTCGGCGACCTCAAGCAAAGCATCTACCGCTTCCGCCTCGCGAACCCACACATCTTCGCCGGCTACGCGAAGGCATGGCGTCGTGGAGCGCCGGCCTCCGACCCGGCCTTGTCTTCCAGTCGGGATCAACGCGCCGGGGCAGAGACCGGCGCTTCAGGCGTCATCGCTCTCTCGGAAAACTTCCGCAGCCGCGAGGCCATCCTGAACTTCGTGAACCCGTTGTTCCATGCGCTCATGCGCGAGTCCATCGGTGGCGTGGCTTACGATAAGGAGGCGAAGCTGCAGTTTGGCAACTCCGAAGGCCGAGCGCTGCTCCGCAGCCTCCCCGCCCTCGCCCTCACAGGGGGAGAGGGCCGTGACAAGGGGGCCGCTCGCGTCGAGTTGCACGTTCTTACCAAGGACGCTGACGAGCCGTCCGAAGACCGCGACGCCGCAACCGACGCGCTCGACCTACTCGCCGTCGAGCGCGAAGCACGCTGCGTGGCGCTCCGACTTTGCCAGTTGCACACCAGCAGCCACGAGGTTTGGGACGAGGAAGCGAAAGCGGCACGCCCCGTCGAGTGGCGCGACATGGTGGTGCTGATGCGCTCGCCCGGCTCGCGAGTGGAGAGCTTCGCACAGGAGTTTCACCGCGCCGGGGTGCCGTTGCACGCGGAACGCGGCGGCTTCTATGAGGCGCTGGAAGTCAGCGACTTGCTGAACCTGCTCCGCCTGTTGGACAACCCGCTGCAAGACCTGCCCTTGCTGGCCGTGATGCGCTCGCCGCTGGTGGCGATGTCGCTGGAGGAACTCGTTGCCATCCGCGCGCATAACGAAGAGCGGCTTTTCTGGGACGCGCTGACGAAGTTCGGCGCGGCTGGCGAGCCGTCCGCTGCTCATTCCGCGTTCGCCAAAGCCCGCGCGTTCCTCGCTCGCTTCGCCGTTTGGCGCAAGCGCCTCCGCCTCGGCTCGCTCACCGACTGCCTCGAACGCGCGTTGGCGGAGACGCATTACGAATCGCTGTTGCTGGCCGAACCGCGTGGAACGGAGCGCGTGGCGAATGTCCGCCGCCTGCTCGACCTCGCACGGCAATTTGACCCGTATCAGCGGCAGGGCTTGCACCGCTTCCTCCAGTTCATCGCCGCGCAGGAGGAGGAGGAGCTGGACCACGGCCCCGCGCCCGCGCCGACGGACAATGCGGTGCGCTTGATGAGCATCCACCAAAGCAAAGGGCTAGAATTCCCGGTCGTCGTGGTGGCGGGCTTGGGCACGATGTTTAACGAGCGCGACCTGCGCGGGGACATCCTGATCGACGAGCAGTTCGGCCTCTGCCCGATGGTGTCGCCACCCGGTCGCGAGCGGCGCTACGCGAGCCTGCCGCACTGGCTCGCGCGCCGACGCGGTCGACGCGAGCTGCTGGGCGAGGAGTTGCGCCTGCTCTACGTGGCGCTCACCCGCGCGCGTGACACGCTGCTGCTCGTCGGGACGGATGCGGGCAAGGAAGTGGCGGTGAAATGGCGCGGCCCGGCGGCGGAGTTGAGTGACCTCGCGTTGCTCAAGGCGCGGTGTCCGTTGAATTGGCTGCGCCTGTGGCTGCCCTCGGTGACGCTTGACGACGACTGGCAAAGCGACTCGGCTGGTCGGAGCGATTTGTTGCGTTGGGATTTCTACGCGGTGGACGATGCACGGCTGGCGCAGAGAGGGCGCGCGGTCCTCAGCGCGCCGTCTGGGCAGTCGGATGAGCTGTTAGCCTCGTCGGGCGAAGCGCACTTCATTCGCGACGATGCCAGCCCCCTCACCCCGGCCCTCACACCCGATGGGGGCGAGGGAGCAGCGGCGGCGGTCGCACGCCTCCGCGCGAAGTTGACTCAGGCTTACGCACATGAAGCGGCGACGCACGAACCGGCCAAGACCTCCGTCACCCTCCTGCGGCGGCGCGCAGCGGAGGCGGACGAGGAGGCGACGCAATGGTTCCGTACGAGCAGGGCAGAAACCCGGCGCAAGCGCGGCGAGCTATCCGCCGCGCAACTGGGCGTGGCACACCACACTTTTCTTCAGTGCGTGGACTTCGCGCGCACGGCGACGGAGCTGGACTTGCGGAATGAAGCCGCGCGACTGGTGGCCGCAGGTTTTCTGACCGAGCGCGACATGGCGGCCTTGGACTTCGAGGCGCTGCTGAGGTTTTGGGATTCGCCCGTCGGCCGGCAGGTGCGCACGCAGGCGCAAGACAGCCGCGTGCAGCGGGAAGTGCCGTTCACCGCGCGCTTCACGGTGCGGGAACTGGAGGCGATGGGGCTGATGCAAACGCGGGACACGGAGCACGGAACGCGGCAAAACGAAGCCGAGTTCGTCATCGTGCAGGGGGTTGCAGACTTGGTGGTGTTCGGTGAACACGAGATTTGGCTACTGGACTACAAGACGGACCACTTCGATGAGGCTGAATTGCCGACGAAGGTGCGGGAATACGGACCGCAGTTGTCGCTCTACACGGAGGCGCTGGAACGGATTTACGGGAAGAAGGTCACCCGGACATGGCTGCACTTCCTTGCGCTGGGTCGGACGGAGTTGTTGCAGCCGCAGCGGCAAGCTTAGCTGGAAGTGATGTCCATGAGGTCGGAACCGGCCCAATCAGCTCGCTGTGCTGCTACGGGTCGAGCGGCACGCTGAGAACGGAGAGTTACGGCTGTAACGTAGCGCGGCGGTGCCGGAGGCCGGCCACAGCAATGCGCGAACGAACCGGGACAAGCCCAGCCCTTCACCAGCTCATGATCGGCAGCAGGCTGGCGTAGTCGTCGGTCCAGAGCGGGACCAGCTTGTGGCTTTTCTCTTTAGTCTCGGCAGGGGACAGGCTGGTGATGGCGTCAATCAGGGTAGTGTTCTTGGACAGCAGAACCCAGGTGGAGGTGTAGATCCACCATTCCTCGGCGGTGTTGCTGTCTTCCACGGTCACCATGGAGTAACCGAATTCCTTGGCGAGGTTCGCCACCACCGGCTCCAGGTCCAGATAACGATTGGAGATATGCACGGCCAGCACGCCGTCGGGAGCCAGATGCTTTTGGTAGATCTGCACGGCTTCCTTGGTCAGCAGATGCACGGGAATCGCGTCGCTGCTGAACGCATCGAGCGCGAGCACATCCAGCTTCTGCGGTTCCTCGCGTTCCATGGAGAGCCGGGCGTCGCCCATGATGATGTCCACTTTGGCCCCGTTGGTGATCGTGTCGTTGACGAAGGTGAAGCGCGACGTTGCGAGGCGTTTGACCTCGGTGTTGATCTCGTAGATGCGCACGTAATCTCCCTTCTGGCCAAAGGCGGCCAGCGTGCCCGTGCCCAAGCCCACCACGCCGATGCGCTTTTCCTTCCGGGGAAAATTCAGAATAGCCAAGGCCACGCCGCTCTTCTCGCCGTAGTAAGTCGTGATGCGCCGGCGTTGCTCGGGGTCGGTGAGTTGAAAGCCGTGCGTGATGCGCCCATGCTGAAGCAGTAGGTAGCGCGAGCCGGGAGTCTCTTCGTTGTAATCCAGCACGGACATGGCCCCGTAGAAATTACGGCTGGCCTCAACGAGGTTGTCGCGCTCGTGACTCTGGATGTAGAACGCCAGACAGACGGCCAGCGCAGGCAGGGAACCAGCCAGCCACGCGTGAAAGCGCCACCATTGGAAGCCGGGCGCGCGCCAGTTTGGCAGGCAAACGAGCCACACCAGGACCGCGCAGGCCCCGCACGACCACGCCAGTTCCGCGTAGGTGGTGAAGACGTGCGGGGCGACGACCGCCACGAGGAAACCGCCCACGGCACCACCCAGTGAAATCATCAGATAAAAGCCCGTCAGCCAGCGCGGGTGCGGCTTCAGGGCATATAGCTCGCCATGACACACCATGCAGGCGACGAACAGCGTCAGGCAGAACGCCGACACCTGCCAGCCGATGCCGATGGAGTTGATTTTGGCCAGCACGTAGATCAGCCAGCCGAAACAACCCAGCATTGCCGGCAGGAAGAGCGGTCGCCAATACCACCGCTGCGCATCGAAGCAAAGGATGAACGTGAGCAAATACAGGCTTAGCGGCAGCACCCACAGGAACGGAATCACCGCCACGTCCTGGCACAACTTGTTGGTGGTAGCCAGCAGCAGCGCCGACGCGCACGCGGGCAGTGCGAGCCACAGAAACTTTCGCCGCAACGAGGGGACTTCCACCGGCTCCTCCTCGGCGTTCGTGCTCCCAGGCGCAGGAATTTCATCAGCTACCCCGCGCTTCCAGAGCAACCACGCACACCACGCCGCCGAAACCACGTAAGCCACCAGCCCCCAACCCCAGTATTCTGCCTGCACTTTTCTCGCCAGCACGGGCTCGAACAGAAAGGGAAATCCCAGCAACGCGAGCAGCGAACCAATGTTCGACAGGGCGTAAAGCCGGTAGGGCGACCGGTCCGGGTGCAGGCGCGCAAACCACGCCTGCATCAAAGGTCCGGTCGTCGAGAGCACGAAGTAAGGCAGGCCGATGCTGGCACCCAACAGCAGCAGGATGTGCCCGATGGGCGAGTCCACGGACTGCGGCTTCCATGCGTCCGACGGGGTGATGGGCAGCATGGCGACCGCCGTCCCCAGCAGCACCAGATGCAGCAGGGCTTGCTGGCGTGGCTTGAGCCACCGGGAGGTGAAGTGCGCGTAGGCGTAGCCCGCCAGCAGCACCATTTGGAAGAAGAGCATGCACGTCGTCCACACGCCCGGCGTGCCGCCGAACCACGGGAGTATGTATTTGCCAATCAGGGGTTGAACCAAGAAGAGCAGGAAGGCCCCGGTGAAAATCGTCAGCGCAAATGGCAGCATGGCAATGGCCCGCCGGCTCAAGGGCCTTGGCGGAAAGTTCGGCGGAGAATGAAGTTTCAGGGCGGCTTGGAAAGGAGAATGTGGCACGTCCGAAACCCCGCTGGCACACTCGCCGTCCACAAAGCCATGCAAAATCTCCCTACCCCAAATGAACGCTGCCGCTGCTCGCCCGGAACGCGGCCTTCAGACCGCTTCACCTTCCGAACTGGCAGCATGCTCGAAAGCAGTAACGCCCTCGAACTGCCCACGTTGAGGCGGGCTGAAGCCTGCGCTCCTTTCGCCCCTCCCGCACGCATGGCCAAGGTCAGAATCTGGAGCCTGCTGCTTCTTTGGAGCTTGGGATTGGGGATGTGGACATTCCCCGCCACCGCGAAGCCGAACATCATCTACATCCTCTCCGATGACATGGGCTTCTCGGACATCGGGTGCTACGGCGGCGAGATTACCACGCCAAATCTCGACGCGCTGGCGGCGGGCGGGCTGCGCTTCACGCAGTTTTACAACACCGCGCGCTGCTGCCCCACGCGCGCCTCGCTACTCACCGGCCTTTACCCGCACCAAGCCGGCGTCGGTCACATGGTGGACAGCAAGAAGGGCGGGCCGGGCTACCAGAACGAGCTGAACAAAAACTGCATCACCATCGCGCAAGCCGTGAAGCCCGCTGGCTACCGCGCTTACGCCGTCGGCAAGTGGCACGTTACGCCCATTCCCAAGGACAACTCCCAGCCGCCACGCCACAACTGGCCGCTTCAGCGCGGTTTCGACCGCTTCTATGGCACCATCCACGGCGCGGGCAGCTTCTGGGATCCCAGCTCACTCGTGCGCGACAACGCCATCGTCACCTGCGTCAGCGACGCCGAGTATCAGCCGAAGGAAACTTATTTTTACACGGACGCCATCAGCGACCACGCCGTCCGTTTCATCCGCGACCACGCGCAGCAGGCGGCGGACAAGCCCTTCTTCCTCTACGTCGCCTACACCGCCGCGCATTGGCCGATGCACGCGCGGGAAAGCGACATTGCCAAATACAAGGGCCGCTACGACGCCGGCTACGAACCCATCCGCGCCGCGCGCTGGGCGAAGGCCAAACAGCTCGGCCTCGTGGACGCGAAGTGGGAACTCACGCCCGCGTCCACAGCGTGGGACGGCGTGCGGAACAAGGCCTTCGAGGCGCGCTGCATGGAGGTGTATGCCGCGATGATTGACTGCATGGACCAAGGCATCGGACGCATCGTCGCCGAGCTGAAGGAGCGCGGGCAGTTCGAGAACACGCTCATCTGCTTCCTTCAGGACAACGGCGGCTGTGCCGAGCCGATGGGCCGCGGCACAAACTTTTCCGTCCGCGCGGACAAGCCTTCCCTTCCGCCGATGGCCCCGACTGACCTCCAGCACGGCAGCACGCCCAAGCAGACCCGCGACGGCTTCCCCGTGCGCCAGGGCTACGGCGTGATGCCCGGCCCGGCGGACACTTACATCGGCTACGGACGCGAGTGGGCCAACGTGAGCAACACGCCCTTCCGCGAATACAAGCACTGGGTCCACGAGGGCGGCATCAGCACGCCGCTGGTCGCGCACTGGCCCAAGGGGATTGCCGCGCGCGGTGAACTGCGTCCGCAGCCCGGACACTTGATTGACCTGATGGCCACCGCCGTGGATATCGCCGGCGCGAAGTATCCCGCCGACTTGAACGGCGAGCAAATCACCGCGATGCAAGGCGTCAGCCTCCGTTCCGCCTTCGTGAACCAGCCGCTCCCGCGCACCGAACCCATCTTCTGGGAACACGAAGGCAACCGCGCCGCCCGCGAAGGCCAGTGGAAGCTCGTCGCCAAAGGCCCCGGCGGAAAATGGGAGCTTTACGACATGCTCGCCGACCGCACCGAGACCCGCGACCTCGCCAGCGCGGAACCGGGGAAGCTCAAGGAACTCGTCGCGAAATGGGAGGCCTGGGCCAAACGCGCCAACGCCATTCCCTGGCCACACACGCCGCAGTATGGCGAAGCGCCGTCGGATGCCCCGGCGAAGAAGGGGAAGAAGAAGCAATAAGCCCGAACGCCGAACACAAACCAAGGGCGAGGAGCGCGGCCTTCAGGCCGCAGAAACGTGCGTAGGTCAACGCTGCTCCGCACGCACTTTTCCACTCCAACCTGCTGCGGCGTGAACGCCGCGCTCCACTTGCACTCCGCTCTGCCGGCACAGTTCAAATGGCGTCCGCCCGTCGTGATGCGAACAACTCACTGGCCTGCTAGCCACCGATTCACCCCGCCGGGTCCATGCCTGACAACTTCTCCGCCGCAGCCTCCCATTCCGCGTTGAGCGAATCGAGTTCGTGCTGCACGCCCATCAGCTCCCGGTTTAGGTGCATAGCCGCGCCGGCTTTCGCGTAGGTCTCCGGCTTCTCCAGTTCAACGGCCAAATCGGCCTGCCGGGTCTCACACTGGGCGATGCGCTGTTCGAGACGAGTGACCAAGTCCTGCTGGGTCTTGCGCGCATTCGAGCGGGCTTGCCGACTGGTGGCTTCAAGGCGTTTCTGCTCTTTGCGGTCCATGCCGGGAATGGGGGCGCTCCGGGCTGCCTCACGTTGCGCGGGCCGGGCATCGCTTAGGCCGGCGGTCAAGGCGACGCGGGCGGAGGAGGACTTGGTCTTGTCCAAGTAATACTGGTAATCGCCCGCGTAGGGCGTGAGGACACCAGCGTTGACGTGGAGAACCTTGTTCGCCAGCGCGCGGATGAAATACACGTCGTGGCTGATGAAGATGAGCGTGCCAGTGTAGGCTTTCAGCGCGCTGACGAGTGCGTCGATGCTCGCCATGTCGAGGTGCGTGGTCGGCTCGTCCATTAGCAGGAGGTTCGGCGGGTTCAGCAGCAGCTTCACCAGTGCGAGGCGGCTTTTCTCACCGCCGCTCAGGACGGAGACTTTCTTGAACACATCGTCGCCCCGGAAGAGGAAGCTGCCGAGCACGGTGCGGATGTATTGCTCAGTCACGCGCTGCGGCGTGTCGGACGCCTCGTCCAGCACCGTGCGCGACATGTCGAGCGTCTCGGTGCGATACTGCGAGAAGTAACCGGACTGGACGTTGTGACCGAGGTTGCGCTCGCCGGCCTGCGGCTTGAGCACGTCGGCGAGCAGCTTGAGTAAGGTGGATTTACCCGCGCCGTTCGGGCCGACGAGCACGGTGCGCTCGTCACGCTCCGCCTGAAATTCCAGGTTCCGGTAAACGGGCGTCGCGCCGTAGCTGAAGTCCACACCCTTGAGCGAGACGACTTTCAGCCCGCTGCGCTGCGGCTGCGGGAAGCTGAAGCCGACCGTCGCATCATCGGCCACGGGGGCCTCGATTTTCTCCATCCGCTCGATTTGCTTGAGCTTGGATTGCGCCTGCGCGGCCTTGCTGGCCTTGGCCCGGAAGCGGTCGGCGAACTCCTGAAGGTGCGCGATTTCCTTCTGCTGGTTCTTGTAGGCGGCGAGCTGCTGGGCGTCCTTCGCGGCGCGCTGGGCGAGGTATTCTTCGTAGTTGCCGCGATAGCGCGTGAGCTTGCCGTGGCGGATGTCGATGATGCTGCCGACGAGCTGGTTGAGGAACTCGCGGTCGTGCGAAATCATCAACACCGCCCCGGGATACCCCTTCAGATAGTCCTGAAACCACAGCAGCGCCTCGAGGTCGAGGTGGTTCGTAGGTTCGTCCAGAATCAACAGGTCCGGCTCCTGCGTGAGCAATCGCGCCAAGTGTGCCCGCATCACCCAGCCACCGGACATCTCGCGCGCGGGCCGGTCGAAGTCCGAGTCGCGGAAGCTCAGGCCCTTGAGAATCTTCTTCGCCCGCGACTCCACCTGATAGCCGCCCAAGTCGTTGAAGCGCGCATGCACATCGTCATGCGGGTCGATGTCGTCGGGATGCGTTGTTTCCCACGCCTTGAGCTTGCGGCTCAACTCGATGAAATCCGGCGTGATGGCCGTGGCCAGCTCGACCACCGTCTCGTCGCCCGCCGGCGCGCTCTCCTGCGGGAGGAAGCCCAGGGTGATGCCCCGCTCGAAGTTCACGTCGCCCTCATCCGGCGTGTCCTCCTGCAAGATCAGGGAGAAGAGCGTGGATTTGCCCGCGCCGTTGGGCCCGACCAGGCCGATACGGTCGCCACGGTTTACCTGCAACGACACATCGCTAAACAGCGTGCGTCCGCCGAAGCCTTTTGAAATTTCGGAAAGCGTAAGCATCCAGAGCGGCGGATGTTGGGGATGTCGGGCGCGGGGCGCAAGAGGAGTAATCGAGGGCCAGAGCCAAACGGCGGCGAGTGATCGGACCCGAGCCTCAGAACACCTCCGGCACACCCTCGTCCAGTATCCGCACCTGGTTGGCGGTGCCGTTCTTCCGCGACAAATCACGCAGCCACCGCGGCGGCTCGTCCATCTCCTCGAAGGACAGCTTGAACGTGCCGTAGTGCATCGGCACGAACCACTTGGCCTTTACGTCATGGAAGACCTGCATGGCCTCATCCGGGCCCATGTGGACGTTGCGGAAACTCTCGGGGTAGTAAGCGCCAATCGGCAGCAGCGCGATCTCCGGGGCGAGCCGGGTGCCAATCTCCTTGAACCCATCGAAATAGGCGCTGTCGCCGGCGTGGTAGACCGTGCGCCCCTGATGCTCCAGCACGAAGCCGCCGTAGCCACGATGCCGGTCCGTCAACGTCCGCGCTCCCCAATGCTTGCAGGGCGTCAGCGTCACTTTCCAATCCCCGTGGCTGAAGCTCTCCCACCATTGCAGCTCGACGATGCGGCTGAAGCCCAGTCCCTTGGCCAGCAAGCCCATGCCCCACGGCATCACGCCGATCTTCGGATGCGGCAACTTGCGGATGGATGGCTTGTGGAAGTGGTCAAAGTGCGCGTGCGTGAGCAGAACAAGGTCGATGGGCGGAAGGTCCGCCAGCTTGAGGCCGGAGCGCCGCAGCCGTTTCAGGAGGAACAGCCAGTTGGCGAAGTTCGGGTCCACCAGCACATTGAGGTCGTTGAACTGGACCAGAAAGGACGCGTGCCCGATCCAGGTCAACGCGAGCTGGCCGGGCTCCAGCCGGGGGAACTTGGGCATCTGATGCTCCCCCGCACGCCGCGTGACCAGAGCCTTCCACACCATTTCGCGGAAGAACGTGCGCGGGTTGAAGGCCTTGGTGGGGGTGAGCTCCTTGAAGGAACTCGGCAGCTTGCGGCGCCTGGTTCCTCCAGTTTGCAAATGTCCCGGTTCACTGTTCATACGCGACGGACTGGCAATTCCTGCTTACGCCACAAAGGCCCATGCTCCAAGTGAAAAGTGGAAGTTTTCCGGTGAAGGGACGCGGCTTTCACGCCGATTCAGCCTCCGCACGTCCACAGGCCAATGGGCGCGGGCAATTTTGCCTTGCGCCCGCGCGCCCGCGCCGTTTCATCCCTCCATGACTTTGGAACAACGCCTCGACACCTTTCTCCGCAACAAGCCCGTTCTCGGCAACGGGGTTTATCTAGCCAAGACCGCCGTGGTTCTGGGCGATGTCACCTTGGGAGACTACGCCAGCGTGTGGTATGGCGCTGTGCTGCGGGGCGACATCAACCGCATCGTAGTCGGCGCGAACTCGAACATTCAGGACAACGCGGTGGTGCATCTCGCGGACGACTTTGCCTGCCTCATCGGCGAGTGGGTCACCGTCGGCCACTCCGCCATCATCCACGCCTGCACCATAGGCGACGAATGCCTCATCGGCATGGGCGCGACCATCCTCGACGGCGCGGAGATCGGTGCGCAAAGCATCGTGGGGGCGAACGCGCTCGTGACCGGGGGGACAAAGGTGCCGCCCGGCTCCCTGGTGCTCGGCTCGCCGGCGAAGGTGGTGCGCACGCTCACGCCGGAAGAACGGGCTGGCCTGAAATACTGGGCGGAGAAATACGTGGGCAACGGGGCTTTCTGCCGGAAGCACGGGATCAACATCGGCGCGCCGCTGGAGACGTGAGCCAAGACGGTGCCGTGCAAAGGCCTTGGCCACCTCTTCAACCTATCCACTTCGCGGCCTTCGCGCGCCCCGGCTTACTTCCGCTCGTGCGCGAGGAACCACTCGTAGAGCTTCGGGTTGCTGTAAGTCGCCGTCCATGAGTCGTGCTGCGCCTCAGGATACACCGTGAGTTGCAGTTCCTTCACCCCGGCTTTCTTCAGCGCCTCCACCATCCGCTCCGATTCCACGAGCGGGACGACTGGATCCTTGGCCCCGTGAAAGGCCCACACGGGAAGTGATTTCAGGGCGGCGGCCTTCTCGCGGGCCGCCAGCAGGATGTCGATGCGTTCGCCCCCGCCGCAGATGGGGGCCACGGCGGCAAAGCGCTCTGGGAATTTCGCCAGCAAGGCCCACGAACCATACCCGCCCATGCTCAGTCCGGTGAGATACACCCGAGCCGCATCCACCTTGTGGCGGGCGAGCACGCTGTCGATCAGGGCAATGATCGTCTCGCTCTCCCAGCGCTGTCCCGTGGGGCATTGCGGCGACACGATGATAAATTTCTCCTTCAGCAACTGCGTGGCGACCTCGCGCTCCTGGCGGGCGGCCTCAGTCTCAGCTTTCGGCGCAGGCAGATTCTTCTTCACCAGCTTGGGCGGGCCGTGGGCGGAAACTTGCGCGAGGTTCGTGCCGCGTTCGCCCGCGCCGTGGAGGAAGAGTATGAGCGGCCACTGCTTCGCCGCCTTCACATCGTAGCCCGGCGGCAGGTAGAGCAGGTAGCCGAGTTCAACCTGTTTGGAGAGCTGGGTTTGGAATTTCTCGCGGGCTTGCATGAGGTCGGCGTCAAGGGTTTGGGCGGAAAGCAGAGCGGCGGTGGCGAGCAGTGAACTCGCAGCGCACAACCAGAGTGAACGCACAGTCGGGAATGTCATAGGCAGGGCGCAGCATTGCGGACCCCGCCAGCGGAGGCAAGCCACGCACCTGCAAAAGGCTTGTGACCCCGAAACGCACCGGGCTACGGTCAGCGCACATGAGTGATGCTTCGGAAGCCGCGCCGGCTTGGTTTTGCGTGCGGTCGCAAATCAAACACGAGCACATCGCCGCCGGCCACTTGAAGCAGTTGCCGGGGGTGGACGTGTTCTGCCCGCGCGTGCGTTTCCAGCGCGCCACCCGGAGGGGCAAGGTCTGGTTCAACGAAGCGATGTTTCCGAACTACCTCTTCGCCCGGTTCGACCTGCGCGACTTGCGCATCATCAAGGCTGCGCACGGCGTCGCCGGCGTCGTCCACTTTGGCGACTACTTCGCTCCCGTGCCGGACGAGGTCATCACCGACCTGCGCACGCGACTGGATGAAACTGACCTCAAGGTGTTTCCCGACGCGGTGCAACCAGGTGACGAGGTGGTCATCGCGGATGGCACCTTCATGGGCATCACGGCAGTGGTGCAGCGGCTCATGCCCGCCAAGGACCGCGTGCGGGTGCTGCTGGAGTTTCTGGGGCGTCCCGTGGAAACCGAACTCGCCGCCGCCAGCCTCGTCAAAACCGGCGTCAATCCACGCCTCGACTGAAAACAGAGTGAAACCACAAATGGACACGAAGAAACACGAATTGGGTGCCCGCGAAACGCGCGAAACAGCGCGAAAGGAGCCGTTTCATTTGGCGTCCTTCGCGTGTTTGGCGGGCGGAATCGGTTTCCTTGCTTCGTGTCCATTCGTGTCCATTGGTGGTTAACCAGTTCGTTTGCCATGCCTGTCCCGCTCTTCGACACCAAAATCCAGAACCACGCGCTTGCCGCCGACCTGCAAGCGGCCTTCGCCCGGGTGTTGGCCTCGGGCATGTTCATCCTCGGCCCCGAGGTGCAGAACTTCGAGCGCCAGTGCGCGGAGTATCTCGGGGTGCGGCACGCGCTGGGAATCTCCTCGGGCACCGATGCCATCCTGCTCGCGCTGATGGCGTTGGACATCGGCCCGGACGATGAGGTGATTTGCCCGAGCTTCACGTTCTTCGCCACCGCTGGCTGCGTCGCGCGCACCGGCGCGAAGCCGGTCTTCTGCGATGTGCGCGCGGACACCTTCAACCTCGACGTGGCCGATGCCGCGCGCCGCATCACCCCGCGCACCAAGGCCATCCTGCCCGTGCATCTTTACGGGCAGGCGGCGGAGATGGAATCCGTGAACGCACTGGCCCGCCAGCACGGGATCAAGGTCATCGAGGACGCCGCGCAAGCGGTCGGGGCGACGCAGGGTGGCAAGCGCATCGGCGGCCTCGGCGACTTCGGCGCGTTCAGCTTCTTCCCGACCAAGAACCTCGGCGCGTTTGGCGACGCTGGCCTGCTCACGACCAACGACGACAGCTTGGCCGAGCGCGCCACGCTGCTCCGCAACCACGGCGCGCACCCAAAGTATTTCCATAGGTTCGTGGGTGGAAACTTCCGCCTCGACGCCGTGCAGGCCGCACTGCTCGCAGTGAAACTTCCACATCTGGACGGCTACGCGCAGCTACGGGCGGCAAACGCGGCGCGTTACACCGAGCACTTCGCCAAGCTACCCGGCCTCGGCACGCAGCTGATTCTCCCGGCTGCCCAACCCGGCAACGGCCACATCTGGAACCAATACACGCTGCGGCTGCCCGGCGCGGGCCAGCGTGACGCGTTGCGCACCTGGCTCACCGCCCGGCAAATCGGCTCGGAGATTTACTACCCGGTGCCGCTCCATGCGCAGGAGTGTTTTGCTGCCGTGGCACAGACGGACACGGACTTGCCGGTGTCCGCGCAACTCGCGGGCGAAGCCGTGAGCCTCCCCATCTTCCCCGAGCTGACGCGCGCGCAGCAGGACGAGGTCATCGCGGCGGTCAGCGAATTCGTGGTGGCGGGGAGGTAGCGTTTCCGGAGCGCAGGCCTCAGCCCGCTTCAACGCGAGCACTACCGAGCAGCTTCGCTGGGATTGACGCTCGGGAACTTCGCAGGGTGAAGCGGACTGAAGTCCGTGCTCCGGCCGACAAATTCGTGTCCATTCGTGTCCATTCGTGGTTAAATCCGCCGCGTTCACCATGCGCATTCTCCTCTTCGGTTCCAGCGGGCAAATCGGCACGAACCTCGCGTTGCGCCTGCTCGCGGACGGGCACGAGGTCTTCGGCGTGGACAAGCGCGCGAACACTTGGACCGACCGCTTCCCCACGCTACTGCAAGACCTCAGTGGCAATTATCCCGCCTCGTCCACCGGCATCGGTGACGCGGAGTATCCGAAGAGCGACGTGGTCGTCCACCTCGCGGCGAACGCGAAGGTCCATCAGCTCGTGAAGGAGCCGTATCGCGCGCTGGAGAACATCACCGTCACCTTCAACGTGCTCGAATACTGCCGGCTCACGCGCACGCCGCTGGTCTTCTCCAGCAGCCGCGAGGTGTATGGCGACATCCACCGCTTCGCGACGGCCGAGGCGAGCGCGGACTTCGCCTACACGGAGAGCACTTATTCGGCGAGCAAGATTGCCGGCGAGGCGCTGATCTACTCCTACGCGCGCTGCTACGGCCTGCCCTACCTCGTCTTCCGCTTCAGCAATGTCTATGGCCGGTTCGACAACGACATCGAGCGCATGGAGCGAGTCATTCCGCTCTTCATCCGGCGCATTGCGGCGGAGCAGCCCATCACGATCTTCGGTGCGGACAAGGTGCTCGACTTCACCTACGTGGACGACTGCGTGGACGGAATTGCGCGTGGCGTGGCGGCGTTGGCGGCGGGCCGAGTGAAGAACGAGACGATCAACCTCGCCTGCGGACAGGGCCACACGCTCGTCCACATGGCGGAACTCGTCGGTGAAGCGCTGGGAAAGACGCCGCAAATCACCCTAGCCCCCACGCAACTCGGCGAAGTCACGCGCTACGTCGCCGACATCACCAAAGCGAAGCAACTCCTCGGCTACACGCCGCAGGTGCCGCTGGAAGCGGGCATCCCGCGCGCAGTTGCATGGTGCCGGACATGGAATGCAGGCACCCCCGCGTGATCGCCCCGCCAAATTCCTTGCTGACGACGGCCGTGCATTCCGCCTAACTTCCGCCCACCTAAATCATGTTTATCCTCGACGCCCACCTCGACCTCGCCATGAACGCGCTGGAATGGAACCGCGACCTCACGTGGTCCGTTGAGCGCATCCGCCGCTGGGAACTCGGCAAGAAGGATAAGACAGACCGGGGCAATGGCACGGTGACCTTCCCCGAGATGCGCCGCGCGGAGATCGGCCTGTGCGTGGCCACGCAAATCGCCCGGCACGCGCCCTACTTCCACCGCCTGCCCGGCTGGAACTCACCGCATCAGGCCTGGGCGCAAACCCAGGGCCAGCTTGCTTGGTATCGGGCGATGGAAGAGGCGGGGGAACTGGTGTCCATCCGCACCAGCACGCAGCTCGACGCGCATTTCAAGCTCTGGCAGAAGCTGCCCGCCCCGGAGGAAAAGTGCTACGTGGTCGAGTCCCGCCGGAAGGCCGCGAAGGCCCCCATCGGCTTCGTGCTCAGCCTGGAAGGTGCGGACTCGCTCATCACGCTGAAACATCTGGAGCGCAGTTACGCGGACGGCCTGCGCGCGCTTGGCCCGGCGCACTACGGCACCGGCGTTTACGCTCACGGCACCGACTCCGAAGGCCCGCTGCCCGCGCGCGGCAAGGACTTGCTCAAGGAGATGGACCGGCTCGGCATGATCCTCGATACCACGCACCTGAACGATGAGAACTTCTGGGAGGCGGTGGACATTTTCCAAGGGCCGCTCTGGGCCAGCCATCAAAACTGCCGCGTGCTCGCGCCGTGGAACCGCCAGTTCGCCGACGACCAGATCAAGACGGTCATCCAGCGCGGCGGCGTGCTGGGCATGGCGTTCGACGGCATCATGATGGTGCCCGGCTGGGTGCATCACCGCAGCAAGGCCGCTGACTTCCAGCTCAAGATTGAGCGCATCTGCGACCACATTGACCACATCTGCCAGCTCGCCGGCAACGCGAAGCACGTCGGCATCGGCACGGACCTCGACGGCGGCTTCGGCACCGAGCAGACGCCGCTGGACATGGACACGATCTACGATCTCCAGACGATTCCCGGCCTGCTGAAGAAGCGCGGCTACAAGAAGGCGGAGATCGAAGGCATCATGTCGGGCAACTTCCTGAACTTCCTGCGGAAGCATCTGCCGGCGTAACCCGCTTTGGCCACGGAGTGGCCGAACAACAGTAGCCGTGGGTGAAACCCACGGAAGCCGACATCAATGGTTTGGCCCCGCGTGGCGGTGCAACAAATCTTGGGTTGCGAGCCGGGTTGAACCGCTACGCGGTTCGCGGTGTTTGCCAATCGGTTCCGGGGGGTTGCGCTCGCGTGTCTCGCTTCACCCCCGGCTACTCACGTTTGGCCTCGCTGGGGCCAGACAAGACGAAAGTGCGCGCGGCTAGGAACCCGCGCTGCGCTTGGCCTGAATTTGTTCAGCAGTTATCCCCGCGTCTGGCGTCATGGGAAGAGCACAGAGTGTGGCGGTGCTGAAACCAAGCTTGGGGAGGTCATTTCGCCACAGGACTTCTCCGGTTTCAGCAGTAAGGCAATAGACCTTCCCTCGCGTGTGTGCGAACACCAAGTTCCCATCCGTCGCCAGACTCACGAACGATTCTCCGAAGCCACCGACTATGGCTTCACTACGGCCACCTTGGAGCTGGGTTTGCCAGACCGTGGTGCCGGTCGCCTTGTCAATCGCGACTGCATGACCACAAACACCCACCAAAAGGTTCTTCATGCCGGCAAGCTATACGGCTAACCCGCCTTGTCTTCAATCCCCAGCTTCACCGCGTAAATCATCACGTCCTGGAACACGCCCATGAAGCGGCGCTCGGCCTTGATGTTGACGGCTACGGAGTAGGTGTAGCCCGCGTCTTCCAGAATCTTGAGGAAGCGGCTCATCTTCACCTCCGTCGTGCCGTAGCGGTGGTGATACTCGATGGCCATGCGGTGGATGCGCGCCAGCTTGCCGCTCGCCACTAGGTCCGCGAAGACCTCCCACTCGCCGCCCTCGATGTCGAGCTTGAGCAGGTCCACGTCTTCATGGATGGAATCGGAAAGCTTCACCAGCCGCACCTCGATGGGCACGGTCTTCTGCTTCTCGTCGCGGTTGCCGATGGCGCTGCTCATCGGCGAGAAGCCGGGGTTCACATGGAAGGTCGTCGTGCCCGGCGCGCTGGCACAGGCGGCTTGCACCAGTGAGACGTCTTTCAAACCGTTCACCTCGACGTTCTGCTTGAGCATCTCGAAGCAGAACGGGTTCGGCTCGAAGGCGAGGATGCGCGCGTCGGGGTAGTGCAACTTGAAGTAGAGCGTGGCGCAGCCGATGTTCGCACCGCAATCAATGATGACCGGGTCGCGGCGGGGGAGCTTCACCAGATACTCGTTCCCCACAAAGACCTCCTCGAACAGGAACGACAGCTCCAGCCAGTTCTGCGCGTGGATGACGGTGTTGCCCAGTTCAATGGCCAGCGGCTTGTCGCGGTTGGCCCTCGGGAAGCGGCGGAGCTGGAGCCAGGCGTGGTAAATCGCCTTGGCACTGGGTTTGGCGTTGGGCAACCGCAGGATGCGGCGGCGGTCACGGAGAAACTCAAAGGAAGCGAGAAGGCTCATGGTTATTTGTTCAACCAGCGGTTGAGCACGCGGCGGACCTTGGTGAAATAGTAAAACCAGACCAGCCCTGGTTTGAGACGGCCGTAAATAGTCGGAGCCCCCGTGGCGTGGGCACGCTTCAGCACACGAGCAATCTCGTGTAGGTAGGGGGTGTGCTCGTGGATGATCTTCACATCAATGTGGCCGCCGATCATCGAGGGGAAGAAGGTGCGCAGGTTGTATTCCGGGGGCAGGATGAAATGCCGGATGTCGGCCTCGAACATGGCTTCACGGAAGGCCGGCTGATCATTGCCGTGGTGCTTCCCAAAGTGATTCCGATGCCGCTCTTCCCACCGGCGAAACATGCGCAGCACGCCCTCGGTGCGCTTGTAAACAATCACCCCGGTGTTGGGCATGGGGATGCTGACTGGGAGCGTCTCGATCTTGTAGGAAGTCCGGTAAGGATCATGCGCGATGGCCAGATCGTAGCGCTCCAATGGGGCGAAGATTTCGTCGCATGGCTCGCAAACCAGCACGTCCGTGTCGAGGAAGAGCGTCTCCTCGAACGGGGTGTTGATGAGCGGTTGGATTTTGACGGCGAAGCTCTTCTCCGGCTTTTCCAACGGGATAATCAAGTCCACCAGACCGGCCGGAACGGACTTGGAATCAGTGACCAAGGCAATGGGATAGCCCTTGAGGTGCGCGCGGCAGGACGCAATCGCCGTCTTCGCCTCTTCCACATATTTTTCCCCGCAAGCGACGAACAGAATGCCTCTTTTGGTGTTCATGCAGGCTGGGGCGCTAGACCTCGATCAGGGGCAAATGCTTGATGACCTCGAAGGCGTCCGGGTCCGTATGGCGTGCCCGCCAGACGGCGTTGATCTCATACGCTTCCGCCGGCGTGTAGGTGGGCAACCCGGCCGCCGCCGCCAAATCGCGGCGCACGAAGAAGGCGTTGGCCCCCGCCGTGCCGCAACCGACCAGCACAAGACCCTTGCGCTCGGCCAGTTTGGTCAACGCCAGCAGGGAAGCCCCTTGATAGTAGCCGCTCGGATGCTTCGCATACCGCTCGAACGCCGGCTCATACGGGACGGTGAGCGAACGATCCGGGCCATAGGTGGTGCTGAATTCCAACACCACCAAGCGCGGTTGGACCACCGTGATGGCTTCGTAGAGCCAGTAGTCCACGCCGTCCACGTCCACCGAGAGGAAGTCGATTTCCCCGCGCAGGCCGTTTTGCAGGAAGAGGTCGTTGACGTTTTCCCGGGTGATGAAGGCGGTGCGAATCTTCACATGATCCGCCGGAATGGCATGTTCCCGGTGGTAGAAAAGCCGGGCCCGGTCCGCCAGCGAGTCGCTGCCCTCCAGAAACAAGCCGCCCCAGCCGAAGTGCAGTGCGAGATTGGCGGCATTGCACTCCGTGCCGTCCTCGATGCCGAACTCGATGAAGGTCTTGTTCGGCGCACCAATCTTAGAAAAGAAATGCAGCAGCAGGCCATCCTCGCCAAACTGTGAGTGGATCTTCCGCTCGTGGGCGGCCAGCAGGGTGCGCTTGTCCGCCGCGTGGATCAGGCCGGCATATTGCTCGCGCAGGGCGTTGATCTCGTTCTGGTTGCCGACATGCCGCTGCCACCACGCTTGCATGCCCTTGAGCCGTGGGAGGTTCTTGCCGGTGCTGGCCCAGCGCGCGGCCTGCTTCAAGCCGCGCTTGGCGGCATTCTTGATGAGGTCGGACATGTTTTGAAGACGCGGGAAGCAAACCATGAACCGGAACGAATGGGCACGAAGAAAATATATCTGCCGGACCAAAAGGCGCACGAGTCATTGGAGGATTCCTTGCTTGGCAGCGTCCATCTTCCCTCAGCTAACATGCTCGCATCGCACCAGCCATGACCCCCCTTTGCCTCAGGTCCAAAATCAGGAGTTCCAAAACCTTCATGGGCAAAGTCCAGCTCGGCGCGCGGCAAGCGTTGCTGCTCGCCGGACTCCTGCTGGGAGCTTCGGCCCCGGCCGAAGACTGGCCGACTTACATGCACGACCGCGCGCGCAGCGGAGTGTCGCAGGAGACGCTCGCCCTGCCACTAGGAGAACTCTGGAGTTACACCCCGCCGGCCGAGCCGACGCGGGCGTGGCCGAGTCCGCAGCCGGGCTACAACGAGCTGCCCAAGCTTGCCTTCGATGACGCCACCCATGTGGCAATGGCGGGTGACACGGTCTTTTTCGGTTCGGTGGTGGACAACGGCATCCACGCGGTGGACGCACGAACGGGTGCGCAGCGTTGGACCTTCTTCACCGAAGGCCCGGTGCGGCTGGCCCCCACCGTGGCAGAAGGCCGCGTGTATGCTGGTTCAGATGACGGGCTGGTGTATTGCCTCGACGCCAGGGAAGGTCGCCTGGTGTGGAGCGCGCGGCCGGGCGCGGGCACCACGCGCATTCTCGGCGCAGGGCGGATGAGTTCCTTGTGGCCGGTCCGAACGAGCGTCCTGGTGGACGGTGGCGTGGCGTATTGCGGGGCGGGAATTTTCCCCGCCCGCGAGACAGCGGTGGCCGCGTTCGACGCCGCCACGGGGAAGCCGCTGTGGAAGACCACGGCCGCGCCCAAGTCCGGCGAGGCGTATGTGGCGCTCGCGCCGCAAGGCTACCTGCTCGCCACGGCGGACCAGCTCTACGTTCCGTGTGGTCGCACCGCACCGCTGGCTTACGCCCGCGCGGACGGGGCTTCGCGCGGCTCCATGGTGAAGACCTACCTGATTGTCCCCAGCAAAGGCGTCGTGAGCGGTGATTACGGTGTGCTGGTGGACGACCTCTACTACCTCGGATCGCAGAACGAGCTGCATTGCTACACGCCCGACGGCAAGCATGTCTCCACTCTCAAGGAAGCCGCCCAACTGCTGGCCACCCGCAGCCATTACTTCCGCCTCACCGGGCCACCGCCGCCGAGATACGGACGCGACACGACCGAGCGCCACAATGTCGTCACCGCGATTGATCGCGCCGCCGCCGATGCCGCACCGCGCCGGGGCACGCTGCCCAAGGAAGCCGCCCGCTGGACCTTCAACGGACCGCAGCTCCAATTGCTCATCGCGACTGGGACACACGTGATCGTGGGCGGCTCCAACTCCGTCTTCGCCGTGGACATCACGACCGGCAAGTCCGTTTGGACGGGCAAGGTGGACGGGCTGGCCAAGGGCTTGGCCGTGGCCAATGGCCGGCTCATCGTGAGCACCGGCAACGGCCGCCTGCACTGCTTTGGCCCCGGCGCACCGGCCGCGCTGGCGGGCAAACCCGCACCGGGCAACCCGCCGGCCGATGCCACCGGACGCATCGCCGCCCAGGCCGAGGCAATTCTCAAGCAGACGGGCATTCAGCGCGGCTACGGACTCGTCATCGGCGGCGATGCCGGCCGTCTGGCCCACGAGCTCGCACGCCGCTCCAGCTTAAAGATCCATGTGGCCGAAACCGATCCCGCCCGGGCGGCCACCACCCGGGCCGCGCTGGCCGCCGCCGGCGTTTATGGTGCCAAAGTGGAGGTGGACGTGGTGCCCGCCGGCCAGACCAACGGGCTGCCGTATCCGCCGTATTTTGCGAACCTCGTGGTCGTGGATGGGACCGTGTTGGGTCAGGGTGCTGCGACCGAGCGTGAGGTGTTGCGCGTGCTGAAGCCCCATGGCGGCATCCTGCTCGCCGGCACCGCTTCACCCGCCGCCACGTGGGCCAAGGCCGGCAGCGTGGCCACCGTCTCGCTCGGCACTTCCGGCACCTGGACCAAACTGGTTCGCGGCCAGCTCCCCGGTGCCCGTGACTGGACGCACCAATACGCCGACGCGGGCAACACCGGCTCCTCCGATGACGAGCGCGTGCGGGGCCGGCCCGAGGTGTTGTGGTATGGCGAGCCCGGCGCGGACAAGATGCACGACCGCCACCGCCGCAGCGAAGCCCCGCTGTCCATCGCCGGCCGCATGTTTGTGCAAGGCTATCGCCAGCTCACGAAAATGCCGCTGCTCCTGAGCTTCGACGCCTACAACGGCCTGCCCTACTGGGAGCGGGAATTTCCCGGGGCCGAGCGGCTCGACATCACGCAGGACTGCGGCAACCTAGCCTGCTCCCCGCATGGCCTGTTCGTGGCCGCCGACAAGGAATGCCACCGGCTGGACCTCGCCACGGGCGAGACCCGCAAGACGTATCCCGTGCCCGCCGGACCGGATGGCACCCGTGGAGTCTGGGCTTACGTGGCGGCGGAGGGCGATCTGCTCATCGGCAGCACCTCGGCGGGCTACCAGTTTAGCAGCACCATCTTCGCGTATGACCTGCTCACGGATCAGTTGAAATGGCGTTACGACAGCCCCGCCATCCGCAACAGCACGTTCGCCCTCCAAGGCGGCAAGCTGTTTCTCGTCGAGCATCGTGGACAGACCGCCGCGCCCAAGGTGCCCACCGTGGCCGAGGCCTATAAACTCGCCGCCAAGGGCAAGGCCCCCAAGCCCGAAGGCCCGCCGCCGCCCTACCTCCGCACGGTGGTCGCGCTCGACCTCGCCACGGGCAAAACCCTATGGGCTAAGGATCACGACCTCACCCTGTGCGGCGGCTGGACCAGCAGCCTTTGTCTCACCGCGAAGAACGGCGTGGTTCTGCTCGCCGGCATTTACAACGCCTATGGTGCGGCCAAGGGCGATGAACATGAACGCCGCGCGCTGGCGTTGTCCGCCAGCGATGGCTCGCAGCTCTGGAACCAGGCCATCGGCAATCGCGTCCGGCCGGTGCTGGTTGGCAACCACGTCATCGGCCGGCCCAAGGCCTACGACCTCCAATCCGGAGCGACCGTGATGAAGCCCGGCCCCAAGGGCCCCATCCCGTGGTCCGTCCCGCCCAACGGCGCGTGCGGCCAGATGTCCGCGTCCGCCGGGATGCTGTTCTACCGCGATGGTTACACCGTGATGCGCGATGCTGGCACCGGCGGCACCTTGATGGCCTTCACCGGCATGCGCCCCGGCTGCCTGATCAACATCATCCCGGCCGGCGGGGTGATCGTGCAGGTGGAGGCCAGTTCAGGCTGCACCTGCTACCACGCGATCCAGTCCACCGTGGCCTTCGTGCCGCCCGGGGCCGAATGAGCCGCAGCACCATGCACCTGCATTTTGCCTGCGAAGCGATGAGCTGATGCCCACGTCTGTTCTTCCCACATGCCCGCCACGCCCGCCGCCGCAAACACCCTTAATCGTCGCGCATTCCTCCAGCAAGCCGGCCTCGCCCTCAGCAGCGCCGCGCTGCCACTCCGGGCTGAAGCCACCGCTCCCAGTGCCAGTTTCTTTGTCGTCGGCGACACTCATTTCCTCGCGGAAAAAACGGAGCCGGAACGCATGGACGCCACTTCCGCCGCCTACACTCATCAGTTGGTGGATACGCTCAATCGCCTGCCCGGCACGGAGATTTCAGCGGACGCCGGCGGCGGCAAGGTCCCCGCGCCCAACGGCATCCTGCACGTCGGCGACATCATCGACACCGGGGACAAGACCGGCCCGGTGTCCGCCATCATGCAGCGCACCGAATGGGCCGCTTACTACAAAGAATTTTGCACCCGGCTCCAGCCCCCCGTGATGGAGATCACCGGCAACCATGATTCCCCCCACGGCGCCGGACTCATGATCGAGAAGCTGGCCGCCCGCCAGCGGGCGCGGCAGAACCTCAAGGCGATCAGCCCGAACGGCCTGCATTACTCATGGGACTGGGGCGGCGTGCATTTCGCCGCGCTGGGTCTGATCGTCGGCACCGATAAGAGCGTAAACCGCAAGCGGCGCTACGCCGCCATGGACAGCCTGGCCTTCCTCCAGGAAGACCTCGCGGCCAACACCACGAAGGACCAACCGCTCGTGCTCATGCATCATGTGGACATGGCCCGCTACACAGTCGAGAAACCCGACACTGATTTCACCAAGTGGGAGTGGGACCCGGCGGATGTGAAGGCCTTCCACAACGTCATCAAGGACCGGCGCGTGGCGATCTTTTACGGGCACACTCACTTCCGGAACGTGTTCCGCTGGGACGGCAACTCCACCAAGGCGTCCAAGGGCGTCGCCGTCTTCAACGTGGACAATGCCGCGCACTTCAGCGGCCCGGCCCAGGCGTTTTTTCATGTCGAGGTGCGCGGTGACGGCCTGCTCGTCCGCGAATACGAAACCAAAGATGGCTGGCAAACCGGCCGGTGGACGCCCCAGACTTGGAAAGCCACGCTTTGAATCATTCTCCTGCCCCGCTCATTTCAAAACCCCTGATTGCTTATGTGGAATCGCCGTGACTGGTTCACCTCCCTTGGCCCCGTGGCCGCCGCCAAAGTCGCGCTGACGCAGACGCTCATCGCCGCCGAGAGCCCCGCCGCCAGCGTGGCCGACCGCAGCAGCTCGATCCGCATCACCAAGCTCACGGCCACCCCCGTGGCGCGAAAAGTATATCTCAAGATCGAGACCAACCACGGTGTGGCTGGCTGGGGCGAAATCGACCAGTTGGAGCCCTACGTGGCCGCCATGCTGGCGCGCTCGTTGTTCGAGCTGCTCAACGGCGAGAACCCAACCCGCATCGAGTTTCTCTGGCAGAAGATTTACCGCTCGCACCGCGACATGCGCGGCGGGCCGTTCATGACGCACACGCTGGCGGGCATTGACATGGCCTTGTGGGACATCGCCGGCAAACTCTGGGGCGTGCCCGTATATCGGCTGCTCGGCGGCCCCACGCGCGACAAGGTCCGCGTGTATCCCTCCGCCACGGCGACGAAGGTCGGCGCGGGGTCGGAGCAATTCTCCGGCACGCCGGCGGACATGGAGCGGCATGTGCGCAACATCGAGCAGGCCCGCAAGCGGGTCGGCCCGAACGGCATGGTGATGTTCGACGCCCACTGCGCGCTGCCGCCGCCGTTCCTCATCCAGCTTGCCAGCGCCATCAAGGCCTACGACATCACCTACATTGAGGAGCCCGCCGTGCCGGGGAACATGGAGGCATTCAAGCGCATCAAGCAGCATGTCTCCATCCCGCTGGCCATCGGCGAGCAGGCCCGCACCATCTGGGAGGTCATCCCCTACTTGTCGGAACGCGTCGGTGATTTCCTCCAGGTGGACATGGCGCACACCGGCGGCATGTCGCAGTTGCTGAAGATTGCGATGCTCGGCGAGGCCTACCAGGTCCCCATCGCCCCGCACAGCGTCACCACGGATCTAGGCATGTCCGCCAGCCTGCATGTCTCCGCGTCGGTGCCTTTGTTCCTCATTCACGAATACTACCCCAGCATCACGCCCAAGGATCTCGTGCAAAAAACCTGGGAGGTGGACAAGGACGGCTACGCCTCCCTGCCGACCGGCACAGGTCTCGGTTGCGAGGTAAATGAAGCCAAGCTGGACGAACTCTCCAAGCAGCCGGCCAAGCCCGAGTGGCCCACCCGCGGACGGCTCAAGGACGGCTCCATCGCAGACTACTGAACGTGCCAGCCGCGGCCGTAGCCGGGATTTTACTGTCGGGATTTTACTTGCCTTAGATGCTTCCCCTTCCAAACTCCGCCCGCAATCGGCACCACGCTAGGTGCGGTTGCCACTGCCAGTGTAGCTCAGGGGTAGAGCAGCTGTTTCGTAAACAGCAGGTCGTCGGTTCGAAACCGACCACTGGCTCCAGCTTTTCCCCGCAACCAGACCAACCTTTTCATGGAAGCCCCTTGGGCATCGGACTGGGCCATCGCCCACGCAGCCACGCTGGCCCGGAGCTTTCGGCACTGGCTCGGGCGGGATTTACTGCCGTCCGCCACCGACCCGCGCGCCTTGGCCCGTGACGTGTTTGAAGCCCCCTTCGTCCTCGTCTCCCACGGCACCCAGACCGACCCGGTGCTCAACTACGGCAACCGCGCGGCACTCGCCCTCTGGGAAACGCCCTGGGAAGAACTCACCCGCACGCCATCGCGCTTCACGGCCGAACCCGTGGCCCGTGAGGAGCGCGCCCGGCTGCTCGCCGAGGTGACCCAGCATGGCCACATCGCGAATTACTCCGGCGTGCGCATCGCCAAGTCCGGCCGGCGTTTCCGCATCGCCCAGGCGGTGGTGTGGAATCTCCTCGATGAACGCGGAGAGCCTTACGGTCAGGCCGCCCGCTTCGA
This sequence comes from Akkermansia muciniphila, assembly GCA_945874145.1. Classification (GTDB taxonomy): domain Bacteria; phylum Verrucomicrobiota; class Verrucomicrobiia; order Limisphaerales; family SXTU01; genus SXTU01. The sequence goes on along the minus strand of CAMCFN010000003.1, from coordinate 81,557 downwards.
CTGCTGGGAATTCCTTTGAAACCAACCTGCCACATCCGGATCGGTGCCTTGCTGGCAGCTTTGCTGACGGTCACTGGCTGCCAGAAACAGCCGCCAACTGCCCCCCCGACCGCACCTGCAAGTCAGCCAAGCTCACCATCTGCCGCAGCACCGCACCGTCCGCCGCTCACCCCCGCCACTGTGCCGGCCCACGCCGCCCACATTGTGCTCATCAGCCTGGATGGCGGCCGACCTGACTTCCTGCAACAGGCGCAGATGCCCACGCTGCACGCGATGGCTAGGGAGGGCGCGACCACCTGGACCGCGCGCAGCATTATCCCGCCGCTCACCCTGCCCTCCCACAGTTCGATGCTTTCCGGCCTAGCCCCGGAAGTGCATCAAGTCTATTGGAACATGTGGATTCCCGCGTTTGGCCCGCTGCGGTTCCCGACTGTTTTCATGCTGGCCAAGTCCAACGGCCTCAGCGCCGCGATGTTCTCGGCCAAAGACAAGCTCGGTTACCTCTTCCCGCCCGGTTCGGCGGATGTGATTTCCTACCCGGTGCCCGACCCGCGCGACTACTACGGCACGAACGTCTTCTCCGCGAGCAAGGTGGCCGAGCAGGCCCTGAAATACTTCGCGCAACACCAGCCCCGGCTCATGTTCGTCCACCTCTCGGACGCCGACATCGCCGGGCACTACTATGGCTGGCCGTCTCCTGAGCAATTCGTCGCCCTAGCCGAGTGTGATGCGGCGCTCAAAACCCTGCGCACCGGCATCGCGCAAGCCGGCGTGACCAATGTGATTTTCCTGATCACTGCCGACCACGGCGGGGCCGGCCTCAGCCACGGTGTGGATCGCCCGGAGGACATGACCATTCCGTGGATTGCGTGGGGCTCTGGCGTGAAGCGGGGCCATTCGCTCACCACCCCAATTTCGTTGCCCGACACCGCCGCTACCATCGCCTGGCTGCTCGGCTTCAAACTGCCCCCAAACACCATCGGCCAGCCCGTGCGCGAAGCCTTCGAGTAAGTTCTGGGAGGGGCGCTGTAGCGTGGCGCAAGCCTCCGGCTTGCCGTGTCGCGGGCGAACTCAGTGCGGCGGCGGGAGGATTTCAATGCCGTAAGCGGGAGCCACGGCGAGCAGCTTCTGAATGTCCGCCGGGGTCACCGGCGTGGGCGGCGAATCGAAGGACGGCACCGGCGTGGCAAATTCGGCAAGGAACTTCTCGAAGCCCGGCGGCGACACATGAATCAGCATGCGCGCCGGCGCACTGCTCTCGTTCTTGAAGGCATGCGGAATCCCGCGCGGCCCTTGGATGAACGAGCCGGCCATCGCCACTACTTTGTTCCCCGCGAGCTGAAATGTGATTTCACCCTCCAGCACGAAGAACGATTCGTCCTCGCGATGGTGAATGTGCGGCGGCGGTCCGCCACCGGGCAGCACGCGCGCCTCGCACAACGCATAAACGCCGCCGGTTTGATCTCCCGTGGCAAGAATGCGGTAAACATCGCCGACAGCGGAGAACGCCGGGCCTTCGCCGGGCTGAATGTGGATGAGCTGGGCAGGCATGGGCATGACAGTTGGGTGGAGGGTCAAGTTCTACGGACTGTTCAATCCGGCCGCTTCATCTCGAAGCGGTCCCCCGTGCGGCAATACCAGTGCGGGCTGGCCATGCGCCCGATGGTTTGCAACCGCTCGGTGCGGATGCGTTGCGTGGCCGGGTCGAACAACTCGTCGCGGACGTAGATGCGCTTGATGAGGCCGATGATGAGCCGGTTGTCGCCGATCTGGAGCGTGCCCCACTCCGTGCATTCCAAGCTGGCTGGCGACTCGGCAATGCGCGGCGGCCTCACGACCGACGACGGCAGCGTAGTCAGTCCCGCGCTCGCCAGCTCGCTCACGCCGTAAGGCAGTGACGCAGCGGTGCGGTTCATCGCCTCGGCGGTCGCCTCGTCCACGAGGTTCACCACGAACTCGTGCATCTGCCGGATGTTGCGCGCGGTGTCCTTGGGTGTGCCGTCGTCGCGGTCACCGGGGCAGAAGCCGAGGATGGGCGGGTTCGCGCCGAGCAGGTTGAAGAAGCTGAACGGCGCGAGGTTCACCACGCCATCCGGCCCGAGAGTCGTCACCCACGCGATGGGCCGCGGCGTAACGAGCGAAGCCAGCAGCGGGTAGGCGCGCTCGGCGTATTGGCCTTCAAGGTCGAGTTCCATAGGACAAGGCCCGTCTGAGTCCGCTACGCCCGCCGCTCTTTGATGCTCTGCACGATATCCGCCACGACTTGCGCCGTCGGCTTCGCCCCCTGCGGGCCGCCGGTGTGGAGGCGCACGGAGACGTTGCCGGCTTCGAGGTCGCGGGGGCCGAGGACTAGCATGGTGTGGATGCGGCGGTGCTCGGCGTTCGCGATTTTCGCCTTCATGGGTTCGTTGGTGAAGTCGCCGTCCACGCGCACGAAGTTCTGGCGCAGTTCGTGCACCAGCGCCTTGCCGGCGGCGAGGAGCGGGGCGTCGTCGCCGAGGGTGATGACGCGGACCTGGTCGGGCGCGAGCCAGAGCGGGAAGTTCCCGGCGTAGTGCTCGATGAGGAAGCCGATGAAGCGCTCGTGCGTGCCCAGCGGCGCGCGGTGGATGCACAGCGGCGTCTTGTCCGTGTTGTCGCGGTCGCGGTAGGTGAGGCCAAACTTGGCCGGCACGGCGAAGTCCACCTGGTTCGTCGCGATGGTGAATTCGCGGCCGATGGCGCTCCACACCTGCACGTCAATCTTCGGGCCGTAGAAGGCGGCTTCGTTCGCCACTTCCACGAAGTTGATGCCGGACTCAACGAGGACCTTGCGCACCATGTCCTCGGTCTGCTTCCACAGCTCGGGTTCGTTGACGTATTTCTTACCGAGGCCTTCGGGCGAGGAGGTGCTGAAGCGCATCTGGTATTTGCCGAGGCCGAAGATTTGAAAGTATTTGAGATACATCTCGTTCACGGCGCGGAACTCGTCGGCGAACTGCTCGGGGGTGCAGTAGATGTGCGCGTCGTTCATGTTCATCGAGCGGACGCGCATGAGGCCGAAGAGTTCGCCGGACTGCTCGTAGCGGTAGCAGGTGCCGTATTCGGCGAGCCGGAGCGGGAGGTCGCGGTAACTGCGCGGTTCCGCCGCAAAGATGCGGTGGTGGTGCGGGCAGTTCATGGCTTTGAGGTAGTAGCGCTCACCCAGAGCAAGAGCGCTTTCAATGCTCTTAATCTTGGTGTCGCGCTGGAGCATCTCAGTCCGTAGCGCTTGTTTGGGCTCATCCGCCTTCCATGCCTCAATTTGCTCGAGATTCTTCGAAGCAGGGGCGCTATCGACAAATCTTTCAAACAGGTCGTGGTTGCTTTGGCGCAGTTTTTCCAGCTCGGCCTTAAGTTCAGGCTCGGATTCTACTGGTAAACGCATCGGCGGGAACATGCTCTCCGCGTAGTAAGGCAGGTGCCCCGAGGTTTTATACATCTTCTCCCGCGCCAGATGCGGCGTCTTCACGCGCACGTAGCCGGCTTGAAACTCCGTTTCCTTCGCCAGCTTCTCCAGCTCCTCGAGGATGGCCCCGCCCTTGGGCAGCCACAGCGGCAGGCCCGGCCCGGTGAAGTCCGCGTCGAACGCGAAGAGGTTCATCTCCGCGCCAATCTTGCGGTGGTCGCGGCGCTTGGCCTCCTCCTGGAGCTTGAGCCACTCCTCGAGCGCGGTCTTGTTCTTGAAGGCTGTGCCGTAGATGCGCTGGAGCTGCGGGCCTTTCTCGTCGCCCTTGTAGTAGGCGGCGGCCACGGTGGTGAGCTTGAACGCGCCGATGTTGCCAGTGCGCATGACGTGCGGCCCGGCGCAGAGGTCAATGAAGTCGCCGTTCTTGAAGTAGGAGATCGGCTCGCCCTCGGGGATGTTCTTGAGCAGGTCGAGCTTGAACTTGCTGGCGTTGCCGGGCCGCTCGGCGAGACCGCCGAGGCGTCCGCTCTGCGCGTCGGCGATGGCCTGCTCGCGCGTGACGGTGAGCTTCTCGAAGACGTTGTTGGCCTTGATCTCCTTCTTCATCTCCTCCTCGAGCTTGGCGAAGTCCTCGGGGGAGATGCGGTGCGAGCATTCGAGGTCGTAGTAAAAGCCGTTCTCGACGGGCGGCCCGTAGGCGAACTGGGCGTCCGGCCACAGGCGCAGGATGGCGGTGGCCAGGACGTGGGCGCACGAGTGCCGGATGCGCTCCAGCTCGGTCATCTTGGCGCGGTCGTCGAGCGTCTTGCGCTCGGGGTTCGGGGCGGCGGGCGGCTGCGGTGGTTGGTTTTCTTCGGCCATAAAAGCTTAGTGCTGTTGCTTGTCGTCGTGGCAAATCATGTCAATGACCACGGTGCTGGCGAGGATCAGCACGTCGTCTTCCCCATCGGCAATGTCCACGCCGTAGCTGTCGCTCCAACTGAACCAGCGCTTGGAGACTTCCGCCACGGTCCGCCCGCCGCGCTCGAACCGGTATTCCATGTCCATGAAGCTGCCTTGCGCTTCGAGGTCGTCGGGGCCGGGCACATCCACGGTGAACTTGCAGCGGAACAGGGTGAACAACTGCTTCTTCACCACGGCGAGCAGCTCGTTGCCGCGGGTGACCTCGTAGGTCGGGCCCCACGAGAGGAGCTTCTGCCGGATGAAGGCAAGCTCGTGGCCGTTCAAGTCCTGGAAGGAAAGTTTTTTACCGAGGCTGAAGGCACGCCCGTCCACGAAGAAGACGTCCCGACCGGCCGCGTCCTTGATGCGGAAGTCGTCGCCCCAACTGAAGAGCTTTTGCTTCATCACGTAGCGCATAGAGCTGCTGGGTCAGTTCAAAAACAAAAACGCCTCGACCAATCAGTGCGAGGCGTCGGCGTCCACGGGTTGTGCGTGGACGCTAAATGGTAGTCGTCAGGTTCCGGCGGAACATGGGCGGACGTTAGGAAAGGCGGCGGGATTTGGCAACAAGGGGATTTGGCCGGACCAGCCGTGACTTCAGCGGGCACCGGTTTGCGCCACCAGTGCACGGGCCTTGAGCTTCACTGGCTCCACCTGCGCCTGCTTCTTGCCGGGGAACGGGGCCCCGCCCATCTCGGTCCAGGCGCTCTGCAACTGCATGGTGATGAACTGGCCGACGTAGATGGCGATGCGCTCGTCCTTGCGGAGGGTGGCCTTGATGGTGTCGGCAGCGGCCTCGACTTCAGCGGCGGTCTTGTTCGCGTCCTTGAGCTTCTTCACCTCGGCGAGGAGAGTTTTGAAGTAAAGCTGCTGGTTCACCAGCACCTCAGGACCGCCGCTGGGACCGTGCGCGGGGCAGACTTTCAGCGGCTTAAGCGCGATGACCTTGTCCAAGGTCTTGATCCACTCGTGTATGTTCCCGTCGCCGGTGTAGTTGTAGGGGCCGTTCACGCAGGCATCGCCGGTGAAGACGATGCGTTCCTTGGGCAGCCAAGCCCAGCCGTCGCCATGCGTGTGCGCGACGCCGAAGTGCAGCAGCTCGACGCGGTGCGTGCCGTCGTCGAAGGCCATCTTCTGCTCGAACAGCAGGCTGGGCGGGCGGAGCTTGCTGGCGGCGACGTCCTTGCGGCCCTTGGCGGCGTCCTCCCAGCGGCCCGGCTTGCCGCCGCCGAAGAGGTTCGTCTCGTATTTCTTCATCTCCGCCAGCACGCCCGCGTGGGCGACGATGGTCGCGCCGGCCTCGTGCATGACCTGGTTGCCGTAGGCGTGATCGCCGTGGTGATGGGTGTCGAAGGCGAACTTGATGGGCTTGTCGGTGAGGGCCTTGATCTTGGGCAGGATGACCTGCGCGCCCGAGGGAAAATTCGCGTCGATGACGAGCACGTAGTCGTTGAAGATGATCCAGCCGTTGTTGCAGTGCCCATGGCGGCCAATATCACCCTCGTGGAAGTAAACATCGGTGGCGACCTTCTCCACGACGTTCACCTCGGCGCGGGCGAGCGGAGCGGCCAGCAGGGTGGCGAGGGCAAAAGCATGGGCGGTGCGGAGAAGTGGCTTCATGGCGGCGACTTTTGCAGAACGCGAAGGGGCGTCAAACGGGAAGTGGTCGTGCCGGCGGCTGGAAGCGGCCGTGTGTGGGCAGCGGAAACACGAACCGGCCCCGAGCAATCCACGCGCAACACGGCGGCTGGAAGCCGCCGGCACGGGCCTCACGGGAACGTCGGCTTGAGGTCGCGGATGTTTTCCAGCTTCGCGTCCTTGCCCGCGGCAGGCGCGTAGAGGATGACCGGCGCGACAATGCCGCCGGTGCCCAGCTCGTTCACAATCTGGTTCGAGACGCAGACCACAATTGTGTTCTTGCCGGGCTTCACCGCGTCGGTGGCGTCCATCTCGAAGGGATAAAACGCCGCGCCGGGGCTGTTGCCGAGGTGCTGGCCGTTCACCCAGACCTTCGCCGCCTCGTCCACGCCGCCGCACCAGAGGAAGACGCGCTGCCCGGCGAACTTCGCGGGCACGTCCACCGTCGTGCGATACCACGCGAGGCCCTTGTAGTAACGCAGCCCCTGATTGCTCCACGACGAGCTGGAGGTCTTGAGTCGCTGCCAGTTGCCGCCGGTGGTTTCCGCCCGCCAGAGGCCGATGTCCTCGCCAATCTTCGCCGGGTCGATTTGAAACTGCCACTCGTCCGGCGCGGCGGCGATGAGCTGGTTGCCCTCGGTCACGCGCTTGAATCCCTGCTCGGTGCAAGGTCGGTAAAAGCGCTTCATGTAGTTCACGTAAGTGCTGAAGCGCCCGTCGGAAACCATCGCGACGGGCTTCACGCCCATAAGTTCCTCGGCAACGACATCAAGCTTGGTCAGTTCCGCCTTCGCCGTGACGAAGTCCACGCGCGCACGGGCGTCCATCATCGTGTTAAACGCGTCGAGCATGTCGAGCGACTGGCTCATGACCTTCACGCGCGCGGCGTAATCGCTGCCGGCGGGCGCGAGCTTCGTGGCCTGCGTGATCAGGCCACGGGCCTTGGCGCGCAAGGCGGGCGGGTAGAAGTGCGGCATGTCCCACGCGCAGCCAGTGGCGAAATCGCCGTCGCGCAAGGCCGCGTCCATCAGCGTGACATACTCGCCCATCGGCCCGGCGGCAGGGCCGAAGAACTTCTCGTAGCAATCCTTCAGCAGCTCGTCCACGTCGGCTTTGTGGTTCCACATGAGCTTCGCCGCGACATACATCGAGGGGAACTGCGGCGCGTAGTTGGGGAAGGTCTCGACACGCCAGCCCTTCACCCCAAGCGCGTGGCACGCGGGAATTTCATCACGCAGCCGATGGACGATGATGAACGGGAAGCCGGGGTCCGCGAGGTTGCTCCAGTAGCCGCGGTCGTAGAGTTCGGGAAGCAGCTTGCCCCACTCCTGATAGAGCCAACGCGCGTAGCTCTTCTCTGGCGCGATTGGATTCGAGAAGCCATGCACGCGGTCCAGCGCGATAGGGGCGAGCGCGCCCATGATGCGAACGTCGGGCTTCCAGCGCTTCGGCGGGCGCATATAGGAGTGGTAGATGTAGAAGGCGAGCTTCGTGTCGGGGAAATCGCCCTCGACGCCCTTGAGCACTTGGTTAAAGAACCAGATGTAGCGGTCGGTGACGGACAGCTCGTTCGAGAACGGATCGAAGTCCCCGCCGTCCAGCGCGCGGCAGCGCTCGCACTCGCAGAAGCCGCCGCCGTCGTTCGGCCCCATGCCGATGACCGGCCCGCGACCCGCCTTGCGCGCCTGCTTCACATGGTTGATGGCGAACTCGACGAGCTTGGGGTTCGACACGCAATGCTGTCGTGTCGTGCGCACGCCTTTAACCAGCGAGAACATCTCGGCGACCTCTTGGTTCTCAATTTTCTTCGTAGCCTTGTCCACCGTGACCTTCGGCGCGGGCAGCCCGTGACCGCCGGGGAAGGCCACGCCTCCGCAGCGCACGCGCGCCTGCCAGTCCTTGTCCGGCATCTGGAACCAGCGCGAGGGAAACGAGGGCGACTGCGCGGTCTGCTGTGTGCTCACGTCCACGGTGGCGAGCTTGGGAATGACGGTGCCGAGCGGGCCGGGCATGAACCACCGGCAGCCGAGCTGTTCGAGCAGCTCCATCGCGCCGTAAGTCGTGCCCTCCTCAACCCCGGCGATCATCACCGCGTCCACCGAGACGTGCAGTGCAAACGCGCCGCGCAGGGCGGTCGCGGGCAGCGGCAAACGGTCACGCACATTACGTCCTAGGAAAACCGGGATGCGGCCCGCCGCCTTGCTCTGCTTGATGAAGTTGCCCACCTCCGCCGCGTTGACTGTGGCGGACTCCAGCTTCGCGCCAGACATCTTCTCGAGGTGCGCGAGGAACTCCTTTGCGGCGAGTTGTTCATGCGCGTCCGGCTCCGCGGGCAGTGCGAGCACGGCGGTGGGCTGGCCGTTTTTCACCAACGTGGCGGCGTGAAGGGGCGCGGCCAAGAGCCCCACGACCAGCGAGGCCAGCGCGAGCGAGCGGGAGACGTTTGGTTTCATGTCCAGCTAGAGACGCAGGCGAAGGCGTTTCCGCTCATGATCGCAAGCGGCGGCCGGACTTGAGTTCTGCCACGCCAAATCGTTCACTCACTAAATCAACGTCTCGCCGCCCAGCCCCTCACCCAACCCCACGCCCGTAGGTCGCGTGGTCCTCGCCAGCTTCATCGGCACCACCATCGAGTGGTATGACTTCTTCCTCTACGGCACGGCGGCGGCGCTGGTGTTCAACAAGTTGTTCTTCCCCACCGTGGACCCGCTGGCGGGAACGATGGCGGCGTTCGCCACCTATGCCGTCGGCTTCTTCGCACGTCCACTGGGCGGCGTCATCTTCGGTCACTTCGGTGACAAGCTCGGGCGCAAGTCCGTGCTCGTGACCACGCTCATGCTGATGGGCGTGGCCACGTTCTGCATCGGCCTGCTGCCGACTTACGAACAAGCGGGCGTGCTCGCACCGGTGCTGCTCGTGACGCTGCGCTTCGTGCAAGGGCTGGGCGTCGGCGGTGAATGGGGCGGCGCGGTGCTGATGGCGGTGGAGCACGGGCATCGCGGGAAACGCGGATTCTACGCGAGCTGGGTGCAGGCCGGCGTGCCGGTCGGGCTGCTGCTGGCGAACGCGGTCTTCTCCGTGTGCTCCTCGATGCCGGAGCAGGACTTCCTCGCGTGGGGCTGGCGCGTGCCGTTCTTGCTGGGGATTCTGCTGCTCGCCGTCGGGATGTTCATCCGGTTGCGAATACTGGAAAGCCCGCTGTTCCAAGCAGCCCAAGGCAAAGCCGAGGTCACCCCGCGTCTGCCGGTGCTCGAAGCCATCCGGTTGCATCCCCGCAATGTGCTGGTGGCCATGGGCGCGCGCTTCGCGGAAAACGCGGCGTTTTACGTCTTCACCGTCTTTGTGCTCTCCTATGCCACGACCCGGCTTGGCACCACGAAAATCGATGTGTTAAACGGCGTGCTGATTGGTTCCGCAGTGCAGCTCGTGGCGATTCCATTCTTTGGCGCGCTCTCGGATCGCATCGGGCGCCGGCCGGTGTACCTGGCGGGGGCGGCGGGACTGGCGTTGTTCGCGTTCCCGTTTTTCTGGCTTGTCGAGACCCGCGCGACGGCGGGTCTCTGGTTCGCCATCACGCTGGGTCTCGTCGTGCATTCCGCGATGTATGGCCCGCAAGCGGCGTTTTTTTCTGAGCTCTTCAGCACGCGGGTGCGCTTCAGCGGCGTGTCACTGGGCTACCAGCTCGCCTCGCCGCTCGCCGGCGGCCTTGCCCCGCTCATCGCCACGGCGCTGCTGAAGTGGGCCAACGGGAAGCCCTGGCCGGTGGCGCTCTACCTCATCGGCATGTCCGCCATCACGCTCGTCTCCGTCTGGTGCGCGCGGGAAACGAACCAGGTGGAGCTGACAGAAATGCCTGAAGGTAGTCCGAAGTGAACCCCGCGCTGGAGACCGGCATTCCGGGCTACCGCGTGAAGCACTCTACCGGCATCCGCGCGCACTGTTCAAGGTAGGGCTTGAACTCCATCCGCTGGAGCACGTCGGCGTTCAAGTCAACGCCCGGCGCAAGTTCGAGCAGGTGCAGGCCATCCGCCTTCAGCTCGAACACGGCGCGCTCGGTGACGTAGAGGACTTGTTGCCCGCGCGCCACGGCGGACGGCCCGTGGAAGCAGACTTGCGCAACGCGGCGCACAAACTTCGCCTTCGCGCCTTCACGCTTGATGCGCAACGCGCCTTCACTCGCATCCACCTCCAGTCCATCCGCGCGGAACGTGCAGGCGAAGATGACGCGTTTGGCGCTTTGCGTGATGTTCACGAAGCCGCCCACGCCCGCGAAGCGCCCGCCGCCAAGCGCGGTCACGTTCACGCTGCCCTCGGCGTCCACCTCCAGTGCACCCAGCACGGCGATGTCCAGCCCGCCGCCGTCGTAGAAATCAAACTGTGAAGGCTGGTCCACGACGGCTTCCGGGTGCGCGCTGCAACCGAAGCTTAACCCACCCGCTGGCAAACCACCGATGGGGCCGCTTTCCAAGGTAAGCGTGAACTCCGCGAGCCGTCCCATCTCTGCCGCGACGGCTGCGACCGCCTCAGGGACCCCAATGCCGAGGTTCACGATGTTGCCGGCGCGGATTTCGCGGAGCGCGCGGCGACCGATGATTTTGCGTTCGCTGAACGGCATCGGTTGGAAAGCCGCATCGTTTCCAAGGCTCGTGACGTAAGCCTCATTGAACGGTTCGGCGAAAGTCTGGTCGTGCTGTGCGCCGCCGGAGACGACGAGGTAGTCCACGAGCACGCCGGGCACGCGCACCGCCTTCGGGTCGGTGATGCGCTCGACCACACGCTCAACCTGCGCGATGACGATGCCGCCGTGGTTGTGCGCGGCCTGCGCGATGGGCAGCACCTCGCCGATGAGTGCCTCGCGTTCGAGCGTGAGGTTGCCGTGCGCGTCGGCCGTCGTCGCGCGGATGAGGCCGACGGTGACGGGAAACGTGCGGTAGCGCAGCCAATCCTCGCCATCAAGCTGGACGCGCTCGACGAGCGGTTCGGTGGTGCGCGCATTGAGTCGACCGCCACCGTTGACCGGGTCAATGAACGTGTTCATCCCGATGCGTGTGAAAACGCCGGGGCGCTTCGCGGCGATTTCGCGGAGCAGCACGCACAGGACGCCTTGCGGGAAGTTGTAGGCCTCAATCTTATTCGCGAGCGCGAGCCGGCCCAGCTTGGGTGCGAGGTTCCAGTGGCCGCCGATGACGCGCTTCACGAGGCCGGCGTAGGCAAGATGGTTCAAGCCGCGTTCCGCACGGTCGCCTTGGCCAGCGCAGTAGAGCAGCGTGAGGTCGCGCGGGGAACCGCTCTCCATAAAGCGCCGCTCCAGCGCGGACGAAAGCATCTCCGGATGCCCCGCGCCGACGAAACCACCGATGGCAACCGTCGCTCCAGACGGAATCTCAGCCACGGCCTCGGCCGCAGAGACGATGCGCGCGGCAGCTCTCACCCTCTCCAGCCCCCGTTGACCTCGATAGTCTGGCCGCTGACGTAACTGGCTAGTGGCGAGCAGAGAAAGAGCGCAACGTTGGCGACTTCCTCGGGCGTGCCGAGTCGGGCGAGGGGGATGTTCTTAAGCATCTCGGTGCGGGCGGCCTCGGGGATGGTCGCGGCCATCGTAGTGTCAATCACGCCGGGCGCGATGGCGTTGGCGCGGATGCCGCGTCGCGCGCACTCGCGGGCGAGCACGCGCATCATGGCCTGCACGCCGGCCTTGGCGGCGGCGTAGTTGGTCTGGCCGAAGAAGCCTTGAATGGCCGCGATGCTCCCCATGCTCACGATGGCCCCGCCGTCGCGCATGACTTCGAGGCCGAACTTGCAACAGTGGAAGACGCCGGTGAGGTTCACGTCGAGCACGGCCTGCCAGTCATCGGGCGATAATTTGGCGATGGTGCGGTCGCGGAGGATGGCGGCGTTGTTGATGAGGAAGTCCAGTCCACCGCGCCGTTCCTGCACCGCCTGCATCATCGTGCGGACGGCCTCGGCTTCGGCAACGTCCGCCGCGAGCACGTCAGCGCTGTCGCAGCGGAGCGCGTTCAACTCGGCGGTCAAGCGCTCCGCGTCGGCGCGGGTGGTGCCGAGGTCGGGATGGTTCAGCACGACCGTCGCGCCGGCAGCGTGGAAAGTGCGCGCCATCTGCGCGCCGATGCCTTGCGACGCGCCGGTGATGAGGGCGACCTTGCCCGAGAGGTCAATGTTGATGGCCATGCGGTGCGGAAATCAAAACGAGATGCCCCGGCAAACGCGAGCGGTAAATGCGAGCGGTAAATGCTCGACTACCCACGTCCGTCCGGCTATTGCTCGCGACGTTCTCAGTTGTCACACGCCGTAAACGCAGGCAAAGGCAGGCGGACAGCCACAACCAAAATGGCACGGATTCTCATCGCCGACGACGAGGATGACTTTTGTCATCTGATGCAGCGGACCTTGACGCTGGCCGGCCACGAGGCCCGGCGGGCCAAGGACGGCACCACGGCGATAGCCGCCCTGCAGGCAGCCCCGGCGGATGTGGCCATTGTGGACCTTTACATGCCCGGCAAGGACGGCATCGAAACCATCCTCGACATTCGCCGCCAGTTCCCCGAGGTCAAAATCATCGCCATCACCGGCAGCGTGCCCAGAACCGGCGGAGCCATCCTCGTGATGGCCCAGAAGCTGGGAGCGCACCTGGCGCTGGCCAAACCTTTCAGCGTGGAGGAAATCCTCAATGCGGTGGAAAGCCTGCTCCCAAAGCCGGCTGATCCCGGGGCGTAACGCGCTGGAGCTGCGTTCGGTCCCCTGCCCTGTTCAGCCGCCGATGCAACTCATGGTGCGCTCGGGCTGCTGAAAACCCGGCTCGCCAATGTGGTGGCGAGCCTCTTTCCCCAGCACAATTTCCCGCAGCCGCGCAGCCAGCTCCGCATCCCCGGCACGGCCGCGCAGAAGGGGTTTCAGATCGTGCTCGTGCAGGCTGAAGAGGCAGGTGCGGATCTTCCCATCGGCGGTGAGCCGGAGGCGATTGCAATGGCCGCAGAAGGCTTCCGTGACCGGCGCGATGATGCCGATCTCGCCGCGCCCGTCCGCGAAGGTCCAGCGCTTCGCAGTCTCGGACTTGTTCTCCGACACCACTGGACGCAGAGCGAAGCGCGCTTGGAGCCGGGCGAGGATTTCGCGGCCCGGCACGACAAGGTCGCGCAGCCAGGCGCGGCCGGAATCCAGCGGCATGAACTCGATGAAGCGCAAGCTCACGTCTTGTTCGCGCGCGAACTCGGCGAGCCGCTCCAGCTCATGATCATTCAGGCCGCGAATGACCACCGCATTGACCTTCACGGGCGCGAAGCCGAGCGCCTTGGCCTGGACGATGCCAGCGAGCACCGAGCGTAGGCCGTCGCGACCAGTGATGCGTTTGAAATTCTCCTGTTCCAACGAGTCGAGACTGAAGCTGATGCGTTGCAGACCAGCGGCCCGCAAGGCAGCGGCGTGGGGAGCAAATTGCGAACCGTTCGTCGTCATCGCGAGATCACGGATGCCGGGAATGGGCGCGAGGCGGGCGACGAGACCCGGCACGTCACGGCGGAGGAGCGGTTCGCCGCCCGTGATACGGACTTTCTCGATGCCCAAGCCAACGGCGACGCGCACCACCCGCTCGATCTCCTCATAGGTCAGCAGCGCGGACTTGGGCTTCCACTCGCGGACGATGGGCGTGAGCGTGGGCTGCGGGTTCTTGAGCGCGTCGAACTTGCCGCGATAGAAGTTGGCGGCCTCCTCGGTCTCCGGCAGGCAATACAGGCACCGGAAATTGCAGCGGTCCGTGATGCTGACCCGGAGGTCGCGCATCGTGCGACCGAAGGAGTCGTTCAGTGAGGGGAGGCCGGACATGAAGGAGGAGTATTCAGTGTTCAGTATTCAGTCAGTGACCGGTGGTTCGCCTCACTGATTACTGGACACTGCATACTTCAGCCGGGCAGCCAAAGCCAGCGGTCGCGCCTTACTTCTGCTTCGGCGTGGGCGTGGCGGGGAAGTCGGGCCCGACGGTCACGCTCTTCTCAGCCCCCTTGTCCCCCTGCTTCGCGGCTGGACCGGCCGGCTTGATGGTGACGGTGCCGTCGCGATGCACTTCGACATTGAGCTGGCTGCCGCGCGTGCTCATCGGCTTGGCGGCGGGGAGGGGGCGCAGCCCGTCGTTGAGCAGTTGCCCGCCCTTGCGCTCATCCATGAAGACACCCTGCCGCATCCATTCCACGCGCCGGCCGATGGCCTGCTCGCTCTTGATGGTGGACATCTGTTCGCGAAGGAAGGCGAGGTCGTTCATCTTGCGCTCCATCTCGGTGCGCTCGGTTTGCATGCGTTGCAGCTCCTTGGTGAGGAAGGCCTTGTCGTTGTTGGCCACTTGCAGTTCGCCCTCAACGAGGTTGATGCGGGCGTTGAGCGTGCTGACCGTGGTCTGGAGCTTGGCGATGTCGGCGTTCAGCCCGACGATTTTGGCGTTGAGCTGGTCACGCGTGGTCTGCAAGTCCTGTATGCTGGCGTCGCGCCGGGCAATTTCGTCTGCCTTGGACTTTTCAAGGGCGGCAAGGCGGGTCGCGGCGGTCTTCGCATCAGCATCCGCCTTGGTCTGGACAGACTTGAGCGTGGTTTCCGCCTGCTTGGTGGCGGCCTGAGCGGTCTTGGTTTCCGCTTGGGCGACAGCAATCTCGGCCTGGGCTTTCTTGGCGGCGGCCTCGGCCTGCAGGGCGGCGGCGGCGGCTTTCTCAGCAGCAGCCTGCGCAGCCTTGGCCTCGGCTTGGGTCTTGGTGAGCACCTGCTTGGTCTGGGTCAATTCGCTGGAGGTGGCTTCGACTTTGGCCGTCAGCACCTTGGCTTCCTCGGTCTTGACGGCGAGGTTCGTGGTGATGAGGGCGTTGGTCTGGAGCAGGGATTCGTTGACCTTCTTCTGGTCGGTGAGCTGGCCCTCGGTGGCCTTCAAATTGGTGTCCAGCTTGGTGATCTGGGCGGTGTCGTTCCGCTTCTGCTCCTCGGCTGCGTTGTGCCGCATGAGCAGGCCAATTCCGAGCAAAACGCTCAACGCTATCAACACTATGACCGCCGTCTTATTACTCATACGGCCGAAAAGATGCGGAGGGGGGGGCGCTTTGGCAAGCTTCCAACGGGCGGGGCACATCCGCTGGAAGATTCGTCGTCCTACGCTGGGTCGCGTTGAGAATGAAGGGTGCAGTCAGGCGCGCACTGTGGCTAAGTGGTCTGGATGAGCAGCGCGTGTTCAACTGATTGCGATCCGGCCCAGCCCGGGGCCACCATCAGCCCGATGGAATTCACCGTGCATGGCATGAACTGCCAAGGCTGCGTGCGCAAAGCAACGGAGGCACTCCAGGGGGTGCCCGGCGTCACGAACGCCGTGGTCAATCTCGAACTGGCCCGGGCCACGGTGCATTGGCAGCCAGACGCACCGGTCCGAGCGGACGCCATCGTGCGCGCGCTGCAGGCCGTCGGTTTTCCCGCCGAACCGATCAGTCTCGCCGCCCCCGCCAAGCCACCTTCCGATTGGTCACCACTGGCGGGTTGGCAGTTCAACGTCGGGTTCGGGGGATTGATTACCGGCCTGCTGATGTTGGGGGAGTGGGGCTTGGGGCTGGGGATGACACGCTGGTTCCAGTGGACCGCCTTTGCCCTCGCGTTGCCGGTGCAACTGGTGTGTGGCGCACGCTTCTATGTCGGGGCCTGGCGACAGCTCCGGGCGGGCAGCTCCAACATGGACACGCTGGTGGCGCTGGGCTCGACCACGGCGTTTGGCTTCAGCACCTGGGCCTTGTTCACGGGCTGGACGGGGCATGGATATTTCATGGAAGCCGCCGCGATCATCACGCTCATCAGCGTGGGGCATTGGCTGGAGGCCCGCATGAGCGCGCGCGCGGCCAGCTCCTTGCGGGCCTTGCTCACGCTCACCCCGCCGCAAGCTCACCGGCTGGAGACGTCAGGCGAAGAGCGCGCGGTTGACGTCACGGCTTTGCAAGTCGGCGACCGCGTCGTGCTCCGGCCGGGGGATCGCGTGCCGGTGGACGGCGAGGTGATCGAAGGCCAATCTGCCGTGGATGAGGCCATGCTGACGGGCGAATCCCTGCCCGTGGAAAAGTCCACCGGCGCGAAGCTCTACGGCGGCACGGTGAACCAAAACGGACGGCTGGTCTTCCGCGTCACGGCCACGGGTTCGGCCACCGCCCTAGCACAAATCATCGTCATGGTGCAACGCGCGCAGACCAGTCGCGCCGCCATCCAAAAGCTCGGCGACCGGGTCAGCGCGGTGTTTGTGCCGATGGTGGTGCTGGTGGCGCTGGCCACCGGCTTGTGGTGGGGACTCGCTTATGAAAGTGCCTTGCGCACGGCCACTGCGTTGCTGCCCTTCCTGCCGGCCGGGCATTTTCCCTCACCGCTGGCGGCCGCTTTCATTCATGCGGCGGGCGTGCTGATCGTGGCGTGCCCGTGCGCGATGGGCTTGGCGACGCCCGCCGCCATCATGGCCGGGGTGAACGCGGCGGCCCGGCGTGGCATCTTGATCCGCGACGGGGCCGCCCTCGAAAAGAGCGGGCGCATCACAGCGGTGCTCTTCGACAAGACCGGCACGCTGACCGAAGGAAAACTCGCCGTGGCGGCAAGGTTGGAAATGAAGGCGGACAGCTCATCAGCCGGAGAAGTTGCCGCCGCATTGGCCGCTCCCTCAAATCATCCACTGAGCCGCGCACTGGTCAGCCGGCCCGCGCCGGCCAGTCTCATGGAGTTTGCCAACTGGCGTGAAGTGCGCGGGTCGGGCATCGAAGCCACCGCGCAAGGGGCGGTCTGGCGGCTGGGCTCGCTGCGTTGGCTAAACGAAGCCGGAGCCACAGCGGTGCCGACCGCATTTGTCGCGGAGTGGACTGGTCAGGGAGCGACGGTGCTGGGACTGGCCCGGGATGCCGAGCTGTTGGGCGTCTTCGCCTTGCGCGACCAGCTCAAGCCCGAGGCCGCTCGCGTGGTGGCCCAGCTCGCGCGGCAAGGCCAAGTGGCCTGGGTTGTCACCGGCGACACCGCCGCCACGGCGGCTGCCATGGCCGAACAAGCCGGCATTCCCCGCGCCAACGTGTTTGCCGAGGTGCGACCGGAGCAGAAGGCAGGGATTGTGCAGCAGCTTCAAGCGCGGGGCGAACGGGTGGCGTTTGTCGGCGATGGCATCAACGATGCGCCCGCACTGGAGCAGGCGGACCTCGGCATCGCGGTGGCCCGGGCCAGTGACGTGGCCCGGGAGGCGGCGGACATCCTCCTCCTGAAATCTGATTTGCAAGCCGTGCCGGAGGCCCTCGGACTGGCGCAGGCAACCCTGCGCACCATCAAGCAAAACCTGTTCTGGGCCTTCTTTTACAACGCCGCCGCCGTGCCGCTGGCCGCCCTCGGGCTGCTCAGTCCGGTGCTGTGCGCAGCGGCCATGGGCTTGTCGGATGTCATCGTCATCGGCAACGCCCTTCGGTTGCGATCCTACGTGCTCGCCGGCAGCTCGGAGAAAGTTTGACGCCATCGCTCACGCGGTGAGCAGTTACAATTCAGCCAGTCAAAAAGCAAAACGCGGGAGGCTGTTGCCAGCCCCCCGCGCGAGATTGATCCGTCAGCGATTAGTAACGGTCGCTGCGCTCACGGCGTTCCCCGCCGCCGCCGCCGCGATCACCACGGTAGCCACCGCCACCGCCGCCACCGCCACCACCGCGATAACCGCCACCGCCACCGCCACCACCGCCACCACCGCGATAGCCGCCACCGCCACCGCCACCGCCGGGACGCTCTTCACGAGGCCGGGCAACGTTGACCGTGAGGTCACGGCCACCGACGTTCTTGCCGGCCAGGCCTTGGATGGCCCTCTCGGCCTCCTCAGGAGAGGACATGGTGACGAAGGCGAAGCCACGGGACTTGCCGGTCATGCGGTCCATCATGAGGTTGACTTCCATGACCGTGCCAAACGCGGCAAAGGCGTCCTGCAGGTCGTTTTCCGTCGTGGCAAACGCGAGGTTGCCGACGAACAGTTTGTTGTTGTTCATTGATGATTTGCTCCTGTCGCAACTACTGCTCCGACTGTTCCCGACCACCGGGTTTCAAATCATCACTGAACCACGTTCACCTGACGATTCACCAAATCCTGCAACCAGCGCGACCGAACGCGGCGGGATTCTATGGGCAAAGCGCGGTTTATTGGCAACTGCTTAATTGAAGCTGCGAAGAACCGACCTGGGCGCGGCGTTTGCGCCGCTTCGCCGTCCGTAATTCCGCCGACCAATCCTTTCACCCGGTCCGCACGAACACGGAAGCAGCCTGAAGGCTGCCGTTCACTTGGGCAGCCACTTCTCCCAGTTCTTGGCGTAAGCCTCCACGTTCGCCTTGGTCACGGAGATGAGCGGCGTGACATCCTGCGGGGAGGCGGGGTTCTTCTTGAGGTGCAGCTTGTTGACGAGGTGCTGCACGGAACGCTGGCCGTAGCCATACACGTCCTGCGCCAGCAGGATTTCCACATGGCCGCTGCGGACATACGCAAGCTGCGGTGGCAGCGCGTCCACGGAGACGCATTTCACCGTGCCGGCGGGCCATTTGAGGGCGTTGTCCGTGAAGAGCGGCCAGCCGCCGAGCAAGCCCCAGCCGGCGATGTCGGGGTTGGCCTGCTGCACCTGCTCGATCTTGGCGACGGCGTCCTGCGGGGTTTCCTTGTGGTAAAAAATGTCGAGCACCTTGATGCCGGGCGAGCGCTTGGCAGCGGTGCGGAAGCCGGCGGCGCGTTGCTGGAGGTTTTGCGCGTTGGGATTGCCATCAATGGCGGCGACAGTGCCTTTGCCGCCCATGAGCTTGGCCAGCTCGATGAAAGTCTGTTCGCCGCACTTGAAGTCATCAATGCCGATGCTGACGAAGCGCCGGCTGGCCGGGGCGTCGCCGGAAAAGGTCACGACTGGGACGCCCTGGCGGTCCGCCTTGTTGATGGCGTCGGTGAGCTTGTTGGCGTCGGAACAGGAGATGATCACGCCGTCCGTGCCGGCCAGCAGGAGCTGCTCGATGTATTCGGCCTGGCGCTGGGCGTCCTCCTCGTTAGGGGTGCGCCAGTCGATCTTGATCTTGATGCCGTGCTTCGCGCCGAGCTCCTTGGCCATGTCCTCGGCCCCGGCGCGGGCGGCGAGGAAGAACATGTTGCCCTGCGACTTGGCAATCATGCCGAAGGAGTAGCTTTTCTGGGCCTGGGCCAAGAGGGGCGCAAAGGCGGCCAGCAGGGCGGTCGCGCGGAGGGCAAATCGCAGTATGAACTTCATAGCGCGGAGGCTACGGAAGGCGGCCGGGACCGGCCACAAAAAAGGTGGCCGACGGAGCGAGGCGGCGACCACGAACCTAGCGATGTTGCTCGCGATAACGGCCGGGAGGCAGGCCGACTTCACGGCGGAATACGACACTGAGGTATTCCGAATGCGCGAAGCCGGTGCGCTCGGCGATCACCTCGATGGTGAGATCCGTTTCCGTCAGGAGCTGTTTCACGCGTTGCAGTTGCACGCGCAGGATCTCCGCGTGCGGGGTGCGTCCGAGCAACTTGCGGAAGCGCGCCTCCAGCAGGCGACGGGCCTGCGGCACGGCGCGGAGCACATCCTGCACGTTGATGCCGTCGCAGGCGTGCTCGCGGATGAAGCGCACCGCCCGCGAGACGTGCGGATCCTCGATGGCCAGCACATCAGTGGACTGCCGTGTGGCCACGCCCAGCGGCGGAATCAAATGCGTCTCCCCGCGCGCCTGGCCGCCCGCCATCAGGGCGTCCAGCAGCGCGGCGGCCTCGTAGCCGGTGCGGCGGGTGTTCGGGATGACGCTGGAGAGCGGCGGGTGGGCGAGCTCGCACAGCAGCGCGTCGTTGTCCACGGCGATGACCGCCACCTCGTCGGGCACGGGGATGGCGAGGCGGCGGCAGGCGTCCAGCACCTGCAGCCCGCGCAAATCGTAGCACGCCATGACCGCAACGGGCTTAGGCAGCTTGCGGAGCCAGTGGGCGATGGCCTCGGGCTCATCACCGCCGCCCGCCGCCGCACCAGCCAAGGTGTAGGCGAAGAAGCTGCCACCCTCGGCCCGCACCGCGCGCTCAAAGTGTTCCTGCCGCCAGTTGGACCAGTTGAAGCGTGGATCGCTACAGTAGGCAAAATTGCGAAAGCCGCGTTCGCGCAGGTGTTCGTAGCCCATCTGAGCCACCGCCGCGTCATCCGTCTCAAACCACGGCAGCGACGGCAGCAGGCGCGCGGCACTCACATCCACGATGGGCAGGCGCAACGGACGCAGGGCGCGGGCAATGGCCGCGTTCTCGACCCGGGCGATGATGCCGTCCCCGTCCCAATCCACGAGCCACGCCGGCGGCTTGTCCCCGCGCCCTTGTTCGGCGAGATGGAGCGACCACGGACGTTGCTCGCGTTGGTAGGCCACAATCCCTTCCAGCAGGCCGCGGGCATAGGCGTTGGACGTCTCAATGAGCAGCGCGACCTTGCGGGGGCGCACTGGCAATGGCGGGGAGGCAGCGGGCACGCATAAAGCATCAGCGGGCCGACGAAAGCTGTCGAGCGCGGACCGCGCGACCGCGTTAAAAGAAGAAGTCCACCGCGCCCATCGTGGCGTTGTAGGACCGGCAGCTTGAGCGGCTCAGTAGTTATGCGGGTTGATGGCGGGATCGACGTAGCCGGGCGTTTTTCGCTGATCCACATGCCCGTCGTAATAGGTGGCGTTACGGAGGTTGCCATGCGCGGGCCGGACGGGAAGTTGCGCGGCCCAGCCAGCGGTGGGAGTGCCCACGCGGTCAGCGTCCACGATCATCCAGATCTCCGCGAGGTTGCCCAAGCTGGTCACCTGCGAGAGTCGCAACGGGGGGGCCATCAGCGCCCCGGAGGGGTAGCCGAAGGGCATCATGCTGCCCGGGATCACGATCGCTGTCCCGTTGATCGGCACGCTCGGCGTGATGATGTAATCCACCCGGTTCAAGCCCAGCGTGTGCGGGGTGGCGCGCTTGAAGCCGGGGCAAAAGAAAATATCCGCCTCCTGGGTGACCCCAGCGGCGAGCAATTGCGGCCGGGGCAATCCCAAGTAAGGGGCGATGTAGTAAATCAACTGGTCCACCCCGCCAGCGGAGGTGTAGGTGGCGGTCTGGCCGTGCAACAATCCGGACGTGGGCCGACCACACAGGCGTTCTTCGTGATCTTCCGCGTAGAGCAGCACCGCCAGGCTGGCCTGCTTGAGCTGGGAGATGCAGCGGGCTTGCACCCCCTTGGCCTTGGCCTTGGAAAGGGCGGGCAGGAGCATCCCCGCGAGGATCGCGATGATGGCGATAACAACGAGCAGCTCGATCAACGTGAAAGCGGCTCGGACAGAAGTGGTGGATTTGTTCATGACGGCATTGGTAGTCGTAGTCGGCTGGCGCACGCTGTCAGACGGAACGTATTCAACCCAGCCCGGTCGGGCCATGAGATTTCGCGTATTTGAACTAAGCTATTTGCCTGCGGCGCGGAGCCAAAAACCTCATTTCAAATGCGCGAAAGTTAATGGCCTTCCCGGATCGAATCGCTAGGGTTTGCGCCCTTATGCCAGATATCCGCCTCCGCCTCCTCGTGGGAGCTGCCGCCTTTGCCGCCGTGTGCTGCCTGCTCTGTCCGAACTCCGCCGCTGCCGCCACCGGCCCGGTGCGGGTGCTCTACTTCGATGCGGCGGGCACGGAGCAGAACGCCGTCGGCCCGCTGCACGCCGCCATGCGCGACCTCGGGCGTGACGCCATCTGGTTCGACTACGCCACCAGCCCCACGCCCGGCGCGGACGTGCTCGGGCGCTATGACGCGCTGGCACTGCGCCCGCACGCCGACGGGCAGCCCGCGCTCAACCAGGTCATCAAGCTCCCCTCCGGCGCGCTCGTGCCCGTGCTGAAGGTCGCCCCCGACGCCACGCCCGAACAACTCCGCACCGCCCTGCTCGCCGCCCTCTCCGCGCCACGCAAGGCGGACTGGGAGAAGTTCCTTGCCCAGCGCGAGCCGGAGAAGCGCGAGGCCAGCCCGACCGTCGCCAACTACGAGAAGCGCCCGCAGCCAATCACCTTTCAGCATCCCTTCAGCGTGAAGGGCAGCATGGAGCGCACGCAGGTGCCCGCTGACTTGCGGCTCCAGCTCTTCGCCAGCGAGCCGCAGATCGGCAAGCCCATCGCCTTCGCCTGGGACGAGCGCGGCCGCTGCTGGGTGGCCGAGACGCGCGACTACCCGCACGACGTGAAGCCCGACGGCATGGGCAATGACCGCATCACGATCTGCGAGGACACAGATGGTGATGGCAAGGCGGACAAGTTCACCGTCTTTGCCGAGAAGCTGAACATCCCCACCGGTCTCGTCTTTGCCAACGGCGGCGTCATCGTTTCGCAGCCGCCGCGCTTCCTCTTTCTGAAGGACACCGACGGCGACGACCGGGCCGACGTGCGGCAGGAGCTGCTCGCTGGCTGGGGCATCGGCGACACGCACGCGCAGGCCAACAGCCTGCATTACGGCCATGACAACTGGCTTTACGGATGCGTGGGCTACTCGGGTTTCAACGGCGAGGTGCGCGGCGTGAAAAAGCAGTTCGCCATGGGCACCTATCGTTTCAAGGCCGATGGCTCCGCGCTGGAGTTCCTGCACCAATTCTCAAACAACGCTTGGGGCCACGGCGCGAACGAGTGGGGCGACCAGTTCGGCGGCACGGCGAACAACGCCCCCATCTTCTTCGGCGGCATCCCGGCCACCATCGTGCCCAAGGGCCTCCGCGCCATGACCGCCAAGCGCATCAACGTCGTGGACAAATGCCACACCATCACCCCGAACTTCCGGCAGGTGGACGTGATGGGCGGCTACACGGCGGCGGCCGGCAGCGCCATTCTGCACTCGGGAAATCTTCCCGCGCGCTTCCAAGGCAAGGCGCTCATCTGCGAGCCGACCATGAAGAACATCGCGCTCATGGACTTGCAGCCCAGCGGCGCGGGTTATGTGGCGAAGGATTACTTCAACCTCGTGGCCAGCAGTGATGAGTGGATGTCGCCGGTCTTCGCCGAAGTCGGGCCGGACGGCGCGGTTTGGTTCGCTGATTTCCAGAACTTCATCATCCAGCACAACCCCACGCCCAGCGTCGATCGCGGCGGTTATCCGGCCAAGACCGGCGTAGGCGGCGCGCACGAGAATCCCCTCCGCGACCACGTCCGCGGCCGCATCTACCGCGTGGTTTCGCACGCAGCAAAGCCGTCGGCCATCACCTCGCTGAAAGGCGCCGCCACTCCGCAACTCGTCGCCGCCCTCCGCCACGACAACCCTTTCTGGCGGCTCACCGCCCAGCGCCTCCTCATCGAAGACAAGCGCACCGACGCCGTGCCCGCCCTCAAGCAGGCCGCCACCAACAGCGCCCCGCTCCCGGCCCTGCACGCGCTCTGGACGCTTCACGGTCTGGGCCAGCTCGACGAGCAGACGCACAACACCGCCCTGCACGCCGCGCATCCCGCCGTCCGCCGCAACGCCACCCGCGCCATCGGCACGGATGCGCGGGGCGTGAAAACCTTCTTCAGCTCCGGCGTCATCAGCGACCCCGACCCGCTGACGAAGCTAGCCGCGTTCGTGAAGCTCGGTGAGTTCGCCACCACCAAGGAAATCACCACCGTCACGGCCAGCCTCGCCCGCAATCCCGCCAACCGCGCCGACGAATGGCACACCGAGGCGCTCCGGGTCATCGCCCGCTTGCACAAGGCCGAAGCCTACAAGGAAGGCACGAACCTCCTGCCCAATCCCGGCTTTGAAGTCGTGGGCAAGGACGGCCTGCCCGAGGGTTGGAAGCGCCGCGACTACGGCAATCGCGAGGCCAACAAAACCGCCGAGTGGAAGGTGGTTGCCGACGCCGGGCAGTTCCACGGCGGCAAGCAGGCGGTCCGCTGCATCACGCGCGGCGACGCCGACACCAGCCTGCATGCCGATGTGCCAGTCAAGCCCAACACCCAATACCGCCTGAGCGGCTGGGTGAAGACCCACGCCCTGCAAGGCAAGGTCAGCCTCAACGACCATATCGGCCGGGCGGAAACAGATACGGTGCGCCGCCGGGACACCGACTGGACGGAGGTGGAGGTGCTCTTCACCAGCGGCAACCGCACCACCGCGAGCATCAACGTCCTGCACGTCGCCAAGGGGGATGGCTTGTGGGACGATGTGAAGCTCTGCGAACTGCTTCCCGCCGAGGACCCAAACGCGCTCGCCGCCGGCGACGTGAAGCGGGGCGAGCAAATCTTCTTCAAGCACGCCGCCGCCTGCATCCTCTGCCACACGGCCAAGGGTCAGGGCAGCACCGTCGGCCCCGCGCTGGACGGCATCGCCACGCGCGCCACGAAGGACTACATCCGCGAGAGCCTGCTGGAGCCGAGCAAGGTGCTGGCCAAGGGTTTTGAGCAGCTCAAGGTCTCCCCCATGCCCCCGATGGCCGACATCTTCAGCGCCCAGGAACTCGCCGACATCCAAGCTTTCGTGCTCACGCTGAAGTAGCGCCGTAGCCGCCGCCTACTTGGGCGGGCGGGACGGGGCGGGAGGCAGCAGAGGGTTGAGTCGGTTGGTCAGGGCTTGGAAGCCGGGCGGTGGTTGAGGGATGAATGGCGCGGGGCGGTTGGCCTGGCCTGGAAAACCCGGCGGCAGAAACGGCCCAGGCGTGGGGCTCATCACCCCCTGCGCGGCTGGGGACATTGGCGGTCTGGCCAAGGACGTGACGGTGTCATCCATTTCCAGCACGCGGCCAGCCGGGTTCAAGAAGCCATTGATCGCAAAGTAGCCGGTCCCACCCGGCTCAACTTCAAACATGACCTTGAGCCGTCCACATTGCTGTCCGTCCCGGTTGCGCAGGTAAAACTCCAGTTCGCGCCGTGCCTTCCAATCCGGCGCGTCCTTGGCAGTGTCCATCGTCCACTTGCTTTGGTAACCCGCTTCCGGGGCCAGATACATGAACTCATCTTGGGTCTCAATGACCCCGCCATCCGGGACTTCAATGGTGAACCGCCACGGGAAGCGGGGCTGGAAGCCGCGCTGCTCCGGCGGTGCGCCATGCTGGAGAATGATGCGCAAGTCAGTATCCAAGCCGAGCTCCGTGACGCGCTTGCAGCGGCGCAAGTCCAAGGGGACGGGCGTGCCGTCTTGCGGAATACTGCCACCGACTTGCACCTGGTAAAGCCGCACCGCCCCGTTGGTTTTCCACATACGATAGATCACCGGGTCCAGCGGATTCGGCATGAAGTGGTGCGGTAGCGGACCATAAGAAAAACCCTTCTTTTGCTTCGTCGTCACCACATAGCCTTCCTTGTGAATTGATTCAATATCGAGCACGTCGCCACGCAGAGAGTCGAAAGTGAAAATTCCATCCAGTCCGGTGATTTTGGTCTGGTAGTGGCTTCGCCCCACTGGCTCAAACAAGTTTTTGACCGCCCATTCGCGAACTCCGGCACGGACCGTTACTCCAGAGAGCGGCTTATCATCTTGATCCACTACCTGTCCGTAGAAGCGAATCTCGACATTTTTGTTTTCCATGATGGCTTTAGTCTTAGTTGCCCGGTCGGCAATTACACTGGGCTCCACGGCGAGCCGATTTGCCACGAATACGACCTCCGGATGATTTTCAAGCTCGCCCGATTGACTGTGAGCACCGGTGCGCTCGGCTGGGCGAAACTCTGCATTTGATCGCTGTTGCACGCCTGTGTTCACGGTGAGTTTCTGGCCGCGCTCCGGCTGGTTGTGTTCTCTGAACAACCACGTAGCCAAGCCGATCAAGATGACCAGCAGCAAAAGGCGATACCTCGGCATGTGTGTCTTGCTCTTCATGTTCAAAGCTCAAGGTCTTCGACAAGCACCAGCCAGAGGCGCCGAAAGATTTGCTAACGTAACGAAGGCATGCACTGATTCACCGGGGCCATAAACATCCTTGGAGTTCTTAATTCCAAGTTGAAAAACACCCACCTCCATCCCCCATGCTAAGTTCGTCCTCCCCAAGCGACTGAACAACCCAGGCACAGCGGAGCTGCCCTCAATTGCGTCCATGTGCGGCCAAACTTGGGCTCGGCAGTTTGCAATGCCCCACGCCAGCCCACAAAAGGTGATAAAGACAGCCAGCATTGCTCGGTTCAGATGGCCAACAGGATCGTTCTCCAGCAAATGGTAACTCGGTTGGGCCAGCCGACAAGCCACGGCTTCATGCAGCGGCTGAAGCAGCCCCACAGCCGACGACGTGAGGAGGCGGATTTTACGGCGCTCCCAAGTCCGCTTCTGCACGTCGTCGGCTACGCAGCGGAGGCGCGACAAACTTCTGTCCTGCGCTACACTGCGCCCGTGCAAGTGGAGCGTCGCCCCCGACCGTGGGTGGAATACACCGAACTCGCCGCGCTGTTTCTCATCCAAGGCGCGGCGATGGGCATGTGGTTTGTGCCGTTGAGCACGGTGCTGGATGCCAACGGGCTGCACGCGGTCAAGCCGTTTGCCTTCGCCACCTCGGCGCTCGCGGCGTTTGTCTCTCCGTTGATCTTCGGGGCCATGGCGGACCGCCACGCCTCGCCGGTGCGCGTTCTGCGCGGGCTGTCGCTGGCGACTGGGCTGGCGATGGCGTTGGCCAGCACGGGCATTCAACAGCGCTGGAACCCGTGGCTGGTCATCGGCTTGATCCAGCTTCACGCGCTCTGTTCGTCGCCGACGTGGAGCATCGCCTCGACCATCGTCTTCGCGCGGTTGCGCGAGCCGAAGCGCGAGTTCGGCCCGATCCGCGCGATGGCGACGATTGGCTGGATGGGCGGCTGCCTGCTGGTGAGCGCGTTGGGCGCGGACACCACGGCGCTCGCGGGCTACAGCGGCGCGGTGACGTGGGCGGTGGTGGCGGCGTTGAGCTATCTACTGCCGGTGGTGGAGCCGCCGCCCGTCAGCGGGCCAGTGACGATCCGGCAGCGGCTGGGGCTGGACGCGCTCACGCTGCTCAAGAACCACGATCATCGCGTGGTCTTCATCACGGCGGCGTTGTTCAACATTCCGCTGGCGGCGTTTTATCCTTACACGCCGCCGCACTTGAAGGAGCTGGGGCTGGGCCACACCACGGCGTGGATGAGTCTCGGCCAAGTCACGGAAATCATCGTGATGTTCGGGCTGGCGGGCCTGCTGGCGCGGTGGCGGCTGAAGTGGATCATCGTCGCGGGGCTGGGCTTCGGCGTGGTGCGTTTCGCGTTGTGCGCGCTCGACAACCGCGCGGGGGTGCTGGCCGGCGTGGTGTTGCACGGGTGCTCGTTCACGCTGGTGTTCATCACCGCGCAAATCTACCTCGATGAACGCGTGGCCCCCGGCTGGCGCGCGCGGGCGCAGGCGCTGATGGCACTGATGACCGGCGGCGTGGGGAACCTGCTCGGCTATCTCGGCGGCGGCTGGTGGTTCGCGTTCAATACTTCTCCCACAGGCACGCGCTGGTCGGTGTTCTGGATCGGACTCACGGTCGCGGTGGCCGGCGTGCTGTGTTATTTCCTGCTGGCCTACCACGGTCGCAGTTCAGGTCTGGCCCAGGAGAAACTGAACTGAAGGCCGCCGCGCACCGGCCGCGACCCGCCCCGGCAACCCACCTGCGAGGGCGACGATGACATGCCCGCGCATATCCGCACGGCCCTGACCACGGTGAACCTGAGCATTCCCATCGTGCGCGGTGAACTCGCGCTGGGCACCTGGCAGGGCATTTACGTTTGGGAACACCGCACCGCGCCACACCGCCGGCAGCTCGTGCTGCACCTGCTGGGCGAGTAGCTCGACATTCGAATGTCGAGCTACCCACTCCGTCGGCTTGGTGCGCCAGACACCGATGTAAATTGAAGAATCGCTTGCCAACGAACGCGCGTGGCGAAGAATCAATCAACTCAACCGATTCCGCCCATGTGCTGCTTCTCCCGCCCTGTTGACTCTGTGAGCGCCACGAAAATCTTCACCCGTGCCGAGAACGCGCACCGGCAGTTCATGGCTTACAGCATGACCGTCTCGGCGAAGGAGGACTTGGCGATGATCCTCCCGGTGCCGGTGCGCGCCGGGTCGGGGGAGAAGGCGATCACGTTCATCAGCTTGGAAGAGTATCCGCAGTTCTTCGCGGATTTGGAGAAAGGCTTCCCCCCGCCACCGCCACCGAAACCAATGTGGGGAGTCAAATCCCCCGCCTCTGCGCCTGCGGTTCCATTGCTTGCGGTGGTCCAGGTCGGCAGCTTCGAAGCTTCCTTCGTCCCGACCATCTCGGACTTCGTGCGGCTGGATGAGCGCTTCCGTCTGCCCGCCGGCACTTGGGAGAAGTTGCCGGCCTATCGCCACTACGGTTTTGCCGTCTTCAAGCTGAAGCCAGGCGCAAAGACCGTCCACCCGATGGCCTTCTCCTTCCCGCGGTCGAACATCGCCTCACTCTTCTTCCCCACCGTCCACATCCATGACGGCAAGGTTCACGAACGCGCGGGTTTTGACCACCTCCTCTACTGCCAGCGGGCCGAGAGCGATGTGACCCGGCTTACGGACTGGCGGGAATCGCCGCAGCTTGCCAGGGATTTCGTGAAAGCGGGGCAGACCAAGGGCATGGTCGCCCCGGACCGGCATTGCTACCGGAAGGCGTTGCGCGGGCAGTTGGAAAATCGAGACGTGTGGGTCTGAGGCTGAACGAGATGGCCGCGCCGCGCTTCAAGGCGGAGCCAGCAGATTCCGCAACCGCTCCGCCTCCGCCGTGTGCCGCCGGGCTGCCTCTGGCTTCCCTTGTTTGCTGAGCACCTCGGCCAGTTGCGCGTGGACGTCGGCGCTCTGCGGGTTGAGTTGCAGGGCGCGGTTAAGCTGGTCCACAGAGCGGTCTAATTCTCCCTTCGCGCCCAACGCCACGCCAAAATTCAAGTATGCGGCGGCGCTGTCGGGCTTGAGGCGCAGCGCGGCTTCATACGACGCGATGGCGTCTGACCACAGCGAGAGGCGCGCGAGCGCATTGCCGAGA
This sequence comes from Akkermansia muciniphila, assembly GCA_945874145.1. Classification (GTDB taxonomy): domain Bacteria; phylum Verrucomicrobiota; class Verrucomicrobiia; order Limisphaerales; family SXTU01; genus SXTU01. The sequence continues at coordinate 52,570 of CAMCFN010000003.1, read as the reverse complement.
TTGAAGTGGAGATGGAACGTCGCGGAGGCTGGACTGATTTGCAGCGCCTCGCGATAGCTCGCAACAGCCCTCACGTCTTCGCCAAGATCCGCATGAGCGTTGCCGAGTTTCATCAACGCCTGACTGCGGTAGTGCGGGCTACGGAGCTTTGCAGCCATGTCGGTGAAGAACGGCAGGTCGCTATGCCAGATGCCGGTCTGCCGCCAGCTCATTGCCGCAAGCAGCACCACCAGGCCGGCACCGGCGGCCAGCACCGCGGCGGGTTTGACGCGTGTCTGCGCCAGCTTCCAAAGCACGGCCGCCAGCGCGATGGACCAGAGTATGCCGTTGATGATTGCATAGCGGTCGTGTGGATAGTGCGGACGCTCGGTGAGGCCCAGCATCGGCACGAGCAGGCCGAGGTGCGCAAGCCACAGCGCGAAGGTGGCGGGCCAGACGCAGCGCTTCACAAACAAAAATGCACTCACCGCCAGCACGCCGAGCGCGCTGAGGACAAAGGGTGCTTCGTTGAACTTGCTCTCCATGAGCACGGGATAAACCGGGCAGAGGTCGAACGGCAGCAGCGGCTTCCACGCGTAGTAGGCCCACAGGTAAAACGCCTGCATCGCGCGTGCGGAGGTCGGGAAGTTGTCCAGTGTTACCGGCTTGTCCCAAGTCCCGGTGACATGGAAGCGGCCATAGACCGTGCCGGCCACAAGGAGCAGCGAGAGCGCGAGGAAGGGGAGTTTCTCCATCAGCACGCTCCGCAACCCCATCTGCGGAGCGCCGGCCTCCGACCCGGCACGAAGTTTGCCGAAGCGCGCCGGGTCGGAGACCGGCACTCCGCCAAAGCGACGCAGCGGATAGAAATCCAGCGCCAGCAACACCGCGACAAAGCCGATCACGATGGGATAGGACAGCACCGCCAGCGCGAACGCGGCGACGGACAGCCAGTAGTCCCGCTTGCGGGCGGATAACTCCGCTTCGGAAGCGTGCGACCGAAGGTAGAGGAGCGTCGCCGTCAGCAGAAACAGCAGCGACAGCCCGTAAGGCAAGCCTGTGACCCACGCGACCGGTTCGACGCGCAGCGGATGTATCGCCCACAGCAGCGCGCCGAGTGCGGCACAGGCGTCCATCGTAGGAGCCGCCGTGCGGAGGCTCTGACTTTCATTCCGCATTTTAGATGGAGCCACCTCACGTCGGCTGCCACCGGGAGTAACGAGCTGTAGGAGCCGCCGGATGAGCAAGAAAACCAGCACCGTGTTCACGCAGTGCAGCAGGACGTTCGCGAGGTGGTAGCCAAACGGATTCAGCCCGAAGACTTCATGCACTAGCGCCCACGCGAGCCAGGAGAGCGGCTTGTAGCGGATGGCTTGCTCGAAGTCGGTGAACATCCAGCGCAAGTTCGCCGCCGTCAGGCCCTGCACCTTGTCGTTCTCAAACACATTGATGTCGTCATCCCAACGCAGGAAACCCGACTCCAGCGTGGGAAAAAACACGGCGAAAACCACCGCGACCAGCGTGAACGCAAGGACCAGTGGGCGGTGGTGTGGACGCACGTTCACGGTCGGGATGGCGCGCTGGCTGCGCACGGCTTCCGACTCATGGGCACACGCTTGAATCCACTCGCCAGCATTTGCACGGGTTTAGTCGCAGTCCCATTCATCCGCGTGAGTAAACTCGCCGGGGTTCAACAGGAAGCGCACGCCGAACGCCGCCTCGTTCACCGAGCCCAGCGCGACGCGGCCGTGGCGGATGGCCAACGTCGGCCACCCCGCTGGAGTGGCCTGATAAAGATCGCCGTGCGCCTCCAGCACCTGCGTCTGCACTCCGCGCGGAAACTGGGACAAACCGGCGTTGTAGTGGTGACCGTTGCGCTCGACGCTCTTGATGCCCAGCGCGGCGCACACCGCGAGATCCTGAAGCAGCGCCACCGGACCGACGTTGCACAAATCTTCGCCGCTCATCAGCAGCGGGCGCTTGGGCTTCTGTCGCTGGCGGTGCTCCAGCAGACAGCGATTCGCGATGCCCTTGATAACCCCCTTGCAGTTCTTGTGGCTGGTGCCGTCGTAGCCTAGGGCCAGTGCGGTGGGCAAGCTGGCCAGCTCGCCATCCGACTCATCAATGATGAACGGCGGCCGCTCCGGCCATTCGGCCAAGGCCCCGGCAATGCCCGATTCCAACGCCACCGCACGATGCAATGGCTGTTCCACGAACAGCAGGCGCTCCAGGAAACTCTTGAGTGACTCATTCGCACGCAGGGCTTCCCAAAACTCCCGAAACTCCGCGAAGGACTTGAACTGCTCATTGCCATCCAGCGTGAAGGCGAAATCATCCCCACACTCCGCCCGCAGCACCCGCGCCACCTGTTCCAGCCGCTCGGCATCACCGGCAAAATCACCACTCAACTTCAGCTTGAAGTGGTGCAGGCCATAAGCACGAATGCTCGCAGCGAGACTCTGCGGCAGGCCATCGTGCAACCGCTCACTATCCGCGATGGCGGCATCCGTCAGCGGATCGGCCAGCCCCACCGTGTGGCGCACGATGACCTCGGGATGCGGCTGGGCGGGCAACCACGCTGCGGGCGTGAAACCACCCAGCTCCCCGCGCAACTCCCCGAGCCGCAGCCCGAAGTCATTGTCCAGCAAAGCACGGTGAAACGGTTTGGCAACGGCCCGGCAAAACGCATCCATTACCGCGCGTTCGACCAGCGAAGTGCCGAAGTGCGCGAGCAGCGCGGGCTTGTGCTCGGCAGTCGCCCAAGCGGCCTGCGAATCGTAAAGGTGCAGCCAGAGGTCGAAGACGCTCGAAGCATGGAGGCCTTCCGCTGTCTCCACGGCGGTTTCGATGACATCAAGCATCTCATAAAGCTCGTCCGCCACATCACGCGCAGGATCTTTGGTGAACCACTTGGGCGGCAGCACATCGGCCGAGACGCCGAGCGACACCCGCCCGTTGACCTCCAACGCCACCCGCACAAACACCATCGGCATGTGCGTCATGGTGGCGATGCCATACTTGAATGGCATCCTGGTGTGGAGGTTCAGGAGATGCAGGTCGCCTTCGCAGACGCGGATGTTCACGGGCGGAGTGTAATTTCCCCCGCCCAAGCTCCAAGCTCCAAAGCGGGCTCCCCTGCCCTGCGGATGCGCTGGCCCGGGAGCGCGGCCTGCACCGGCTGTGTGAAGGTTGCACTCCGTTGGTCAAAACGAGTTGGGTCGCCATCTTTTCCATTCTCTCCCCGCGGCTCCGCGACTAGCCTGCGCCCGTGTTGCCGGAACGAAAATGGGAAGCTGAACCGCTGCTGCGGCTCGTGGCGGGCATTTGCTTTTGCATGTCCTTCGTGATGCTCGCCGCCAGCGCGCTGCTGCCGCAGGGCGCGGCCAACACCATTGAAGGCAGGTTCTTCCTGTTCGTTACCAACTCCGTGGCCCTGCACGGGCTGGCTTTACTGATGATTGCCGCCTTTCTGCGCGCCCACGGCACCGGCTGGCGTGAAGGCTTCGGCATTCGCGCGGAAGGTTTGGGGCGGACCGCTGCCTTCGCCGTGCTGGGTGCGCTCGTTGCGCTCCCTGTGGCGCTCGGCCTCCAACATCTCTCTTCGCTTGGCTTGGAAGGATTGCACCAGCAACTGGTGAGCCACGACATCCAGACCGTTGACCTGCAACCGCAGGCGCAACAACTGGTCCAGACCCTCCAGCAGACGGAAAGCTTCCAGCAACGCGTCTTCTTCGGACTGGTGGCCATCCTGTTCGCCCCCGTGGTCGAGGAGCTCATCTTCCGTGGCATCCTCTATCCAGCCATCAAGCAGCGCGGGCACCCGCAGCTTGCGCTTTGGGGCACCTCGTTGTTCTTCGCCCTCACCCACGCGAACATGGCGACCTTCATCCCGCTCACCTTCTTCGCGCTGGTGCTGGTGTTCCTCTACGAGCGCACGGGCAGCCTCCTCACGCCGATCCTCACCCACAGCCTGTTTAACACCGCAAATTTCTTCGCCCTCGTGTTCCAGCGCGAGTTGAAGGAGCTCTTCAAAATGCAATGAAATCGAAGCCGAACTATGTCCCGCACGCCGCAGCCGCCGAGGTAAGGAGGCGGACCGTTCGTGTTTCCATCGCTTCATCCGCCTCCTTACCTTGGCGGCTACTTTGCTTGTGAAAGAATTCGACCTCATCGCCCGGCTTGCGGCCACGCTGCCCACGCACGACTCCGTGCTGGCCGGCCCGGGCGACGACTGCGCCGTGCTTGATCTCGGCCTGCCGCACCATCTCGTGCTCTTCAAAACCGACGCCGTCGTCGAGGGCGTCCACTTCACTGCCGATGCGCCGCCGGAGCAGATCGGCCACAAGGCGCTCGCCCGCTGCCTCAGCGACATCGCCGCGATGGCCGGCACGCCGACACACGCCCTCGTCACGCTCGCACTGCCAAAGAAGTTCGATGCCGCACGCATTGAGGCCATCTACACGGGGATGAACGCGCTCGCGCGGAAGCACGGCGTGGCCATCGTCGGCGGCGAGACGACGACGAATCCCGAGCGACTGCTGCTTTCCATTGCGCTGCTCGGCACCGTGCCGCGCAGCCGCCAGGTGCTGCGCTCGGGCGCAAAGGCGGGCGATGCCATTTTCGTCACAGGGACGCTGGGCGGCTCGTTGGCGGGGCGGCATCTGGACTTCGAGCCGCGTCTGGCCGAGGCGCGTTGGCTGGCCGAGCGCTTCACCATCCACGCGATGATTGACCTGAGCGACGGCCTCGCGGGCGACCTGCGACACATCCTTTCCGCCAGCGGGGTGGGGGCAGATTTGCATGGCAGCGCCATTCCCATTAGCCGCGCCGCGAAACTCCAGGCGCGCGAGGAATCCTCCGCCAAGCCGCCGCTCCTTGCCGCGCTGACGGACGGCGAGGATTTTGAACTGCTCTTCACCGTCGCCAGCCGGACCGCCGTGCCGCTGCTGGACGCGTGGAAGGCGCAGTTCCCCGACGTGAAGCTCTCGTGCGTCGGCAAGATCACCGCCCCGCTCGGCCTGCGCCTCCGTGACGAGCGCGGCCTGCGCGAGTTCAACCTGCGCGGCTACGAACATTTTGCGAGTTGAGGCCGACCGTTGACTATGCCCAACAGAGAAACAGCTTGGCTCAATGCCGAACGTCAGCGGGCGGCGGATTATCTCAACGCGGAGCGGGTTGACCATCTCGGCGTTGGAGAGGATCCAACGTTTCACGTTTGGCCTTACTTGGCGTTGTGGGCCGTGCAGTCGAAGTCCAATCCGGGTTGGGTCGGATGGTGGGTCATTACGGGTGACGTGCCGTCGGATTACATCGGCAGCAACGAAGGCCGGCACCCTCGCGAAGCTCCTCTTGCCTTCGCCCGGCACTGGTCCGAAGCGTCGGCCCACATGTTGCGAGGAGAGGCGCATCCGACTTGCCACATCGGCACGCCCGACCAATGGCCGCAACTCGGTGAGCTGCTTCGGGCACGCGCCGAAATCCTTCAGCAGTATGCTGACGACGATGAGCTCTGGAGGGAGCCAACATCTTGAACTCGGTCGTGACCCATTCCCCCGAAGAAACCGCCGCGCTCGGCGAGGCGTGGGCGCGCGAGGCCGCGCCCGGCTGGACCATCGCGCTGTGCGGCGACCTCGGCATGGGCAAGACGCAGTTGGTGAAGGGTTTGGCGCGCGGGCTGAGCATCACGGGGCGCATCGCATCGCCGACGTTCGCGCTCGTCAACGAACATCTCGGCGGAAGCGTGCCGCTCTTCCATCTCGACCTCTACCGGCTCGACACGCGCGCGCAAATCGTCGGTGCAGGGCTGGACGAATACTTCTTCACTCCGCGCGGCGTGACCGTGGTGGAGTGGGCGGAGCGGTGGTGGGATGAAGTTCAAAGTCCACAGCTCAGGGTTCAAAGTCCCCGCGGAAGGCTGCGCTGGGTGAAGTTCACTTCCGAAAGCGAGACGAGGCGGCGAATTGAGTATGAAGATTTTGGCGCTTGAATTCTCCTCCGCCCGACGCGGCGTGGCGGTCGTCGAAGGCGACCGCGTGCTCGGCCTCGCCGAGGCGGAAGGCATTACCCCGGGACCGTTTGAGCTGATTGAGTCGGCGCTGAAGTCAGCAGGCTTGGAGCGCGAGCAGATTCAGTGCATCGCGGTCGGGCTGGGGCCGGGTTCCTACACCGGCGTGCGCTCGGCCATCGCGCTGGCGCAAGGCTGGCAACTGGCGCTCGGCGTGAAACTGCTCGGCATCAGCAGCGCGGACGTGCTGGCGACCACGGCGCGGTCGGCTGGACTGACCGGACGCGTCGCGGTGGCAATTGATGCGCTGCGCGGGGAGTTCTACTCGGCCAGCTACGAAGTGACGACGGAAGGCTGTCGCGAGGTTACTCCGCTGCGGCTGCTCAAGCGCGAGGCGGTTGAGGCGCTAGTGGCAGCAGGTGAATTGCTCGCCAGCCCGGATGCGAAGTGTCCCTTTGTCGGGTTCAGGTTGTTATTGCCCTCCGCCTGTGAACTCGGACGGCTGGCATCCACACGCAGCGACTTCCAGCCAGGCGAGAAACTGGAGCCGATTTACCTGCGCGAGACGACCTTCGTGAAGGCTCCACCGCCGAAGTTTTACTAACCGCCTGGAGCGCCGGTCTCCGACCCGGCGCTTTCAAGCAACTTGCATCAATTCGCCGGGCCGGAGGCCGGCGCTCCTACTGATAGTGCGGCGGCTTCTGATTGTTGGCGCGGATACGCTCCATCTCCTGGCTCTCCATGGCCTGCGAGGCGCGCGCGACTTCCTTTTGCAACCGGGTAATGAGACGGGCCTGCTCGGTGACCACGCCATTGAGCTGCTCGTGCTGATGTTCCAAGTGCGCGAGGGCGGATTCAATTTTCTCCAGCCGGGCAGCGGTCGCGATGTCCATGAGCAAAGGGTGGGTTGGGGAATGGCGAATGTCGAATTGCGAATGTCGAATCGGAGTTCGAGAACGGATTCTCCATTCGACATTCGCCGTTCGCAACTTACCCGTGGTTGTGCCGCGCGGTGAAGAAGCCCGCGATGGTTCCGCACAGATGGCCTTCCCACGAGATGGGGCCGGACTGCGGGAGCACGCCGTAGAAGATGCCGCCGTAGGCCACGCCCACACCGATGGCCACGAAGACCGCGCGCCAACTGTCCATGAGGAAACCCGCAACGAGGAGATACACGACCAACCCGTAAATCACCGAGCTGGCCCCGATGTGAACCGTGAGCTGGCCGTTCGTCATCCCCCGCCCGATGAGCCAGGTGCCCAGCCCGCTCGCCAGCCAGATGAACGCCAGCGTGCGCCACGGGTGATACTTGCGGTCCCAGAACAGCAGCGTGAGCAGGACGAAGAGCGGAGCCGCATTGGCCAGCAGGTGTGCGGCATTGCCGTGCAGCAGCGGGCTGAAGAGCAGGCCAATCAACCCGCGTTCGTCACGCGGGACGATGCCGAAGCCGGCCAAGGAAATCCCCGCGCCGAGTTCGACGGCCTTGATGAAAAACATCAACCCCACCAGCAGAAAGCTGGCTTGCAAGGCACCTGTGAAATTGTGGCGACCAGAGCGGGCCATCGGGCCGCTGTTGTAATGAGTGCCGCCGCCAGCGGCCAATCATTTCGCCAACGCCCGCCGCAATCGTGCCACCAACCGCGCTTCTGCTCCCTCTCCGCCTCGACCGGGGATAGGGCCAAGGTGAGGTGTCGAGCGTCTTTTCTGCTTCCGCTTTGCCCACCGCCTGGTGGCTTGATGCAAATCGTGTTCCCAGATGCGCAGCACCCGCCAGCCGGCCTTGCGCAGCGTCCGCGTCACCAGCCGGTCCCGGGCCTGATTGCGCGCGAGCTTCGCACGCCAGAACGCCGCATTGCCCTTCGGCTGCGTGGCATGCAGCGGACACGCGTGCCAAAAGCAGCCGTCCACGAAGACCGCGAGCCGCAGCTCCCGGAAGACGAAGTCAGGGCGGACGGCGAGTCGTGAGTTGAAAGTTGAGGGTTGAGAGGCAAGGTGACCGGCCGGACGCGCTGGTTTCCGACTCTCAACTCTCAACTCCCTCACTCTCAACTTCAGATGTCTGCGCCATCCCGTGATGCCGTGCGCGCGGAACACCCGCACCAGCGCCAGCTCCGTGTCCGCGTTCCCCCGCGACCGGATGCGCGACATCACGTCACTGCGCTTGGCCTTGGTGAAGACGTCAGACATGGGGAGAAACCATGAACTTCCAACGTCCAACGCTCAACTTTGAACGTTCAACGCTGGACGTTGGACGTTGAGCGTTTCCCAACCGTCCTCACACCTCCACCGCTTCCAAAGTTTCGTAGAGCGTGGCGATGTTCTTTGACGCAACACGGAACTGACTGCGCTTCTTGGAAGTTGGCTTTTCCGTGGACGCCTGCTCCAGCTTGATGCCGGGGTCGTAATACACCGCACCGCACGCCAGCGCCTTGAGCAACCGCAATCCATCCGTCCGCTGCGCCAGCCGGACGCGCGCGCCGTAGGCATACTGCCAGTGCGGCTCCGTGCGCCGCATGGACGGCACATACGCCGCCCGCGTGTGCTTGCGCGACCAGTGCGCCAGCAACCCGCTGAACGCCCATGCCGCCGCCACCTCGCCCGTGTCGCTCACCAGCGCTATGGCCCCGCTCGCGTCAGTAATCTTTCCTTTTGCCGAATCGTAGCCCACGAGGTGCATCGTCAGGCCGGTCGAAGCCTGACGCTCACCGGCGCGATGGACGCCGCCGAAGTTTAGCCGGTCCGGTTTATCATTCTTGTCCGGGTAACCGAACTTGCGGATGAACGCCTCCACGCCGCGCTCCTTGTAGAAGCCGCCCGTCGGCTCCGGCGTCATCAGCGTGATGGCCGTGCCGGAATCTGGGCGCACGAAGTTCGACACTGAATGTTGCTTCACCTCCCAGCCGAGGAAGTCCGGTTCAGCGACGCTGTTCTTGGGAATGCCCAGCTCGGCCTCCAGCGTGAACCCGCCGCACTGCGGCGCGAGGCACGGTTTCAACGCGCCGTCGGAATTGAGCTTTTTGGAATCAATCCAGCCGAGGCGGTTGATGCGGTGCAATTCGGTTCAACTCAACTCGCGCTTGGAAATAATCTTGCCGGTGAACGTGATGGTCTCGTCGAACTCGTCCGCGTCAAAGCTGCCTCCATCTGGAATGGACAAACTCGGTTTGCCTTCAACCACCAGCCACGGCTCCGCCATGCCCTGTCGGTCCCAAATCAAATACAGACACGCGTTGTTGGCTGCATCCTGCGCATCGGTGCAACGAGCGATGACCACGGCGATTAACTGCCACGGCTCGCAAGCATCGCCGGCCGGATGCCAGCGGCAGATGACGGTGAATGTGTCCGGGTGTTTCGCATTTCGCTTTGGCATTACGCCGGAACTACTTGGCCAGGTTTGTCTGCGGGGGCAAGCCCTTTCATGCTTCGCACGCCACCGGAAACTTGGCACTTTGTTCACATGGCTGCCGGAAGACGATGGACACACGATGAGTTGCTCGTCGCGTTGAACCTCTATCACAAGCTGACCTTTGGTCAGCTTCACGCGCGGCAACCGGCAATTGTCGCGTTGGCGGACAAGCTCGAACGCGGCGTGAACAGCGTGGCGATGAAACTCTGCAACTTCGCTTCGCTCGACCCGGCGTTGAAACTGCGCGGCATCAAAGGACTGGAAGGCGCGAGCGCGCTCGACCGCGAAATGTGGAATGAGTTCCACGGCAATCTCAACGAGGTCGTGCCCGTGAGTGAGGAAGCTCTGCGCAAGTTGTTCGGCGTAGATGAGAGCAGCGAGCTTGAGGTGTTGCCGCGCGAAGGCGTCCGCGTGCTCAAGCGGCCCCCGACTGGCCCAACTGAGACGATGGCGACCGTGAAGTTGCGCCGAGGGCAGGACTATTTCCGCGACGCCGTGTTGAACAACTTCGGCGGGCGCTGCGGCGTCACAGGTCTGGCCGTTCGAGAACTGTTGGTTGCATCGCACATTTTGCCTTGGGGCGCGCACCCCGCCGAGCGGTTGAACGTCCGCAATGGCCTGTCTCTGTCACGGCTTCACGACGCAGCGTTTGACCTTGGCCTCATTGCCTTCGACGACACGCTGCAACTGCTGCTCTCGCCGCAACTGAAGGCGGAGCTTTCGCAGCGCACCGTCGCCGAGAGCTTCGGTGCCTATGCGGGCCAGCCGCTGTGTTTGCCCGATGATGCGGCGTTGCCTGATTTTGGATTTCTTTCGGTGCATCGCGCCGAGATTTTTCAGAAGGAGTAGCGGCCACGGAATGGATTTCGCCGTGCGGGGGCTCGCCGAAGTTGGCGGCGTAGGTCTGCCTGCTGAACTTGTCCCAGTCGCTGGAGAAGACGCATTTCGCGCCGGCCCGCTCGAAGGCGAGCCGGAACCCGCCGATGCCGCAGAAGAGGTCGATGAAGCGCAAGGCGGTGCCTTGACCCACCTCACCCCTCTCCCCTCCGGGGGGCGAGGGAGAAGAATCGGCGGCGGTGCGGTAGGGCGTGGGCTCCTCGCGGAGGATGGTAGGGCGCGGTGTCCTCACCGCGCCGCTTTTGGGCGACGTTGCCGACGGCGGGCTGAGGACAGCCCGCCCTACCTTGGGTTTCGCGCTCACGCGTCCACCCCTTTGAGCAGTTCCGCTGTTGAGAAACCCAGCGCCTTCGCCAGCTTGGCGACGTTCTTGATGCCGGGATTCCGCAGCCCGCGCTCGATGCCGGAGATGTAGGTGGGGTCGAGGTCCGCCCGCTCGGCGAGCTTTTCCTGGGTGAGTTCCCGCGCCTCACGGCGGCGGCGGACGTTTTGCCCGAGGGCGGCAAGGACGGAGTCACGTTTCGGCATGACTGATAGTCCATGCCTTCACGCGGGAAAGGTCTATGGACTATCGGCCAGGTTGGGGGGCAGGCAGGGCGGCCCGGCGGTCCTCCAGCACGCGCTCCTCCGCCTTGTGGTCGGCCCACCATTCGGCAAAGGGCTTCTCGCCCGGCTTGCGCCGGATGATGCCTCGCGCGCGCCGGATGGCGGCATGTCTTTCAGCCTTGGTCGGCTTCGACCTAGCCCGAGAATAGCAAGAGGACGCCCTTTCGAAACCAAAGCCGGCGTGACGCGTGCGCCAGGCCTCCCGGAATTGTTCGCGGCGGCTCAACTCCCCATTCGAGGCGGAGAGGGAGGAGGGCAGCGCGATTCCACCTCACTTGCCCATCAAGTGCTCAATGACCATCTGGTCGAGAGCCTGATAGTTGCGGTCGGCGACCAAGGCTTGCGCGGCCTTCTCGTCGAAGCTGCGGACCTTCTCCAGCAGGCGGAGGAAGGTGCGGCGGCTGTTCGTGAGGTGGTCGAGCCAGTGCTCCTCCTTCGTGGTGCGGAAGGGATGCACGTCGAAGCAGACATATTCGCCCTTCCGGCCGTAGCCGTTGCGTTCGAGCGAGCGGATCTGGTCGAAGGCGCTGCGGAGGTTGGTGCAGCCGAACGGGCGGTCCTGGTCATACTTGAGGCCGTTCTGGTCGTTGAGGTGGAGCGACCAGAGCTTCCCGAAGGCACAGGCGAAATCGATTTCGTCCGCCGGGTCCAGGCCCGCGAGGATCGCGTGCGCGCTCTCGATGAGGCAGCCGACGCGCTTGGGGTCGCGGGTGAGCTGCGCGATGGCAAGCGCGTGGCCGATGGTCGGGATGTAGGCGTGATCCATCGGCTCGTTGGGCTTGGGCTCGATGGAGAGGCGGATGCGCTTGTTGTAGGCAAGCATCGCATCGAAGGCTTCGACGAGCTGATCCACAGCGCGCCGGGCGTTCTTGGACTCGCGGATGTAGCTGCCTTCGCGGGCCAGCCAAAGAACGATGAGGTCGGTGTCGAGTTCGTGGGCGATGTCGATGCACACCTTCGAACGTTCAATGGCGTAGGCACGACACTTGGGGTCGTTGCTGGTGTAGCCGCCGTCAATGGTGTTCGGGTGGAACCACAGGCGCGGCGCGACCATCTCGGCGGCAATGCCGAGGCCGTCGAGGCGTTTCTTCAACTCGCGGGCCTCTTTGATGATTTGCTTGGCGGACTTGTTGGCGAGGTCGGGGACCGCGTCGTCGTCGTGAAACATCATCGCGTCGAAGCCGTGCTCCTTGAGCTTGGCCAGCTTCCAGTCAAAAGTCTGCGGTCGCCGAACGGGCGGACCGTAGGGGTCTTGACCTTCGCTGATGTTCCACGGACCGAAACAGAATTTGTAGGAATGCGCTTTTGCCATAGTTGCTGCCCCGAAGGCTGGCCAAAGGTGGCGGAGATGAAAAGGGAAAAGGCACGGGCGCGAGGCGGTCACGCCTTTCCGGCATGGTTTGTAATCGCAGCCTTTTGCCGGACGGGGGACAAGAGTGGCCGCATACAAATGGAAAAACGGCGCGGACCGAAGTCCGCGCCGTGTCGTTTACGATGGGTTCCCCTTCAAAGATCCGGCTTCGACGCCGGACCAAAACTGATTACGCGGCGGCCCGGGGAACCGGAATGCCACGCCCGTTCACGCCATCACTTCTTGCCAGCCTTCTTGGTTGGCAGAGGAACGGTGGCGATGGTCTGGAGTATGCGGCTGGCGATCTTGTAGGGGTCGCCCTGCGAGTTCGGGCGGCGGTCTTCGAGGTAGCCCTTGTAGTCGTTATTCACGAAGCTGTGCGGGACCCGGATGGACGCGCCACGGTTGGCGATGCCGTAGTTGAACTTGTCGATGGACTGCGTCTCGTGCAGGCCGGTGAGGCGGAGGTGGTTATCCGGGCCATACACGGCGATGTGCTCGTTCTTGTATTTGTCGAACGCCGCCATGAGGGACTCGAAGTATTCCTTGCCGCCCACTTCGCGCATGAACTTGGTCGAGAAGTTGGAGTGCATGCCGGAGCCATTCCAATCCACATCCTTGCCCAGCGGTTTGCAGTGATAGACGACGTCCACCTCGTATTTTTCGCAGAGGCGGTTCAGGAGATAGCGAGCCATCCAGACTTGGTCGGCAGCGGACTTGGAGCCTTTCCCGAAGATTTGGAACTCCCACTGTCCTTTCGCGACTTCGGCATTGATGCCTTCGTGGTTGATGCCAGCCTCGAGGCAGAGGTCGAGGTGGGCGTCCACGATTTCACGGGCGATGGAGCCGACGTTCTTGAAGCCGACGCCCGTGTAGTATTCGCCCTGCGGGAAGGGGAAGCCAGACTCCGGGAAGCCGAGAGGCTTGCCGTCCTGATAGAGGAAATACTCCTGCTCGAAGCCGAACCAAGCGCCGGGGTCGTCAAGGATGGTGGCGCGAGCGTTGCTCGGATGCGGGGTGACGCAGTCCGGCATCATGACCTCGCACATGACGAGGACACCGTTCTTCTTGGTCGAGTCGGGGAAGACCGCCACGGGCTTGAGCATGCAGTCCGAGGTGCGGCCTTCGGCCTGCCGGGTCGAACTGCCGTCGAAGCCCCACATCGGGAGTTGCTCCAGCTTGGGGAAGCTGGCGAATTCCTTGATTTGGGTCTTGCCGCGGAGGTTTGCGACGGGCTCGTAGCCGTCGAGCCAGATGTATTCGAGTTTATATTTCGCCATGGATGTGAATCTGGGAGGTTGATTGTTTGCGCTAACTGACAACCCGGGTTTAGCAGGCACGATGCCGAGTGGAAAGCATTTTGCATGAAAGCGATGAAGTGCTTGATTGGCAGGGCGATTGCCCAGCATTTATGCCTGCGACTTTAAGCGGGCAAGGGGCAATCTGCATGGCCACTTCTGCCCACCTTGCACCACTTTTGCCATTCCGGGAGGCAAATGGCTAAATGTCGGCATCCAGCTTTGCCAGCGGCAGGCTGGTCTTCGGAGTGCTCAACGAAGCGCCTGCCGCAGACTGAATACTCGTCCCAGCACCGGAAGGACAACCCCGCTGACACGAATTTCCCGGTGGACAATCCGGGACGAATATGGGAGACACCTGCCCGTCAAACCGAACGCCGGCACGTCTCAAGCGTGGTGCCTAAAACGGTTCGCCGGATCGGTCAAACAAACTAGCTAGTTAAGTCGGTAAGAAAGGACAACCTATGAAGTTCGTCAAAATGCTCACAGCGGTCGCGTTCATCGTCGCCGTTTCCGCCAGCCTCGCTCTCGCGGCTGACAAAGAGTTGAAGGGCAAGATCAAGGAAGGCAGCTGCTGCGCCAAGGCCAAGGCGGCCGGCAAGGCCTGCGCCCATCCCTGCTGCGTTGAAGCGGCCAAGGACGGCAAGGTTTGCGAGAAGTGCAATGCCGAAAAGAAGAAGTAAGCTCGATTTGAGCTGATTCAATCGCTATTCAAACCGGCCAGCCGCAAGGTTGGCCGGTTTTTTGTTCCCCCTCATCCCCAGCCGCTTAGAGCACCTCACGCCACCGCTGGGCAATGGGAATCCGCCGCCCCACCCCAAACGCCTTGCTGGTCACCTTTAGGCCAGGGGCGGCCTGCCGCCGTTTATATTCCGTGGCGTCAATGAGCTTCACCACCCGCTGCACCGCCGCCACCTCGAAGCCAGCGGCAATGATTTCAGCGGCCGGCCGGCACTTCACCACGTATTCCTCCAGGATTGCATCCAGCACATCGTAAGGCGGCAGCGAGTCTTGGTCGGTCTGGTTGGGACGCAGTTCGGCACTGGGGGGTTTGGTGATAGAGGCGGCTGGGATGATTTCAAGTTTGCGGTTCACCCAGTTGGCCAACCGATAAACCATCGTCTTGGGCACATCACTGATGACCGCCAACCCGCCGCACATGTCGCCGTAGAGCGTGCAGTAGCCCACCGCCAGTTCGCTCTTGTTCCCCGTGGTGAGGAGCAGGGAGCCGAACTTGTTGGATAGCCCCATCAGGATCACCCCGCGCAACCGCGCTTGGATATTTTCCTCCGTCGTATCTTCCGGCAGTCCCGCAAAAGCGTCTTTCATCTGCCCTTTCACCGCCGCGAATGCCGGCTGAATCGGAATCACATCGTATCGGATACCGAGATTCTCCGCGAGCACCCGGGCATCATCCAGGCTGCCCTGCGAGGAATACTGGGAAGGCAGGGAAACTCCCCGCACGTTCTCCGCCCCCAGCGCCTCGACGGCTATTACCGCCGTCAATGCCGAGTCAATCCCACCGCTCAATCCCAGCACCACGGACTTGAACCCGCACTTGTGCAGGTAGTCGCGCAACCCCAGCACGAGCGCTCGGTAAAGCATCTCCTCATCCGTGGCCACCGGTGGTGAAATCGCCCGCATCTGACGCGTGTCCACCACCAGCCAGTCCTCGGCAAACAAAGCCCCTTGCGTCACGAGCCGGCCCAGACCATCAAACACCAAACTGGCCCCGTCAAAGACCAGTTCATCGTTGCCACCCACTAAGTTACAATAGACCAGCGGGCAGCGCGTCTTCGCGGCTAGGCTGGACAGCATTTCGCGCCGGGTCGTGTTCTTCCCCAAATGCCAGGGCGACGCAGACACATTCACCAGCAAATCCGCCCCGCTGCGGGCCAAGTCCCCCGCCGGGTTCCGCCGATAGCGCCTTTCCCGCCAGAAATCCTCATCGTTCCACAGATCCTCGCACACGGTCACGCCGATGCGTTGCCCGTTGAAGGTGAATGGCTCGTTGCTTTCTGCCGGATCGAAATAGCGGTCTTCATCGAAAACGTCGTAAGTCGGCAGCAGCATCTTGGTGCGCACCTCAATCACCTTACCCTGCTGCAACAGCGCGACCGAATTAGTCAGGCCACGCCCCGGCCGACCGTGGTTGTTCCCCACGAACCCCACCAGCAAGCCGGTCTTTCCGGTCGCCGCCGCAAGCCGTTCGAGCACCGCGAGATTCTGCGCGACGAAATGTGGCTTCAGCAGTAAATCCCTCGGCGGATAACCAGTCGTCGCCAATTCCGGGCAAACCACCAAGTCCACCCCGCCCGCCACCCCGCGCTGGTAAGCTGCAAGGATGCGGACCTCGTTCCCGACAAGATCTCCGACCGTGGTGTTAAGCTGTGCGAGCGCGATTTTCATACGGCCAAGCCGCGCGGAGAGTGCGGCAAACCAAGCGCGGATTCAATGGTGGGAGAAGGTGTTTTTCCGCCGGCAACCGTGACCGGCCGTAACTTCAGCCCGAGCAACCCTTGCGCAGGCCCGTGGCTCAACCATCCATCGGAGCCCCTTCGAGCTCACCCGTAGCCCGAGCTTTCCGGCCGTAAACCAGCTCGAAAATTGGTGTCGCCATCAACGTCGTGACGATTGCCATCAGCACCATCACCGAGAAGAGCGCTGGCTGAATGATGCCCTTTTGCAGGCCAATGTTGATGATGATGAGCTCCATCAGGCCCCGTGAATTCATCAGCGCCCCGAGTGCGAGGGAAGTGCGGTTATCCTCCCCGCTTAACCGCGCAGCCGCCCAGCAGGCACCGAATTTGCCCAGACACGAGGCGGCCAGCACCGCCAGCGCAATGCCGAGCATTTCCAGGTTGTTGACCATGTCCAACCGCGTGTTCAACCCCGAGTAGGTAAAGAACATCGGCAGCAGACACACCACGGCAAACGGTTCCAACTGCCGCTGCAGCTCCTTCGTCAGCCGCCCCCGGGGCATGGCCACTCCAAGCAAAAAACCCCCGAATACCGCATGCACGCCCACCGCATCCATCGCCCAGGCCGCCAGCATGAACAGCATCAGGCTCACCGCGAGCAATTGGGGCGTCAACTGCCCGGCCCGCTCAACCGCCGCGCCCAAGCGCAGCAACAACCGCCGCCCCACCGTCAGCATCAGCACCGCATAAACCACCCCGCCCCCGATGGCCTTCACCGCCACCATCGCCCCGCCACCAAAGCTCGCGATCACCACCGCCAGCACACACCACGCCGCCGCGTCATCAATCGCGCCGGCAGCCAGCGCCAGCGTCCCCAGCGGCGTGCCGGTCAATCCGCGTTCGTAGATGATGCGCGCCAGCATCGGAAACGCCGTGATGGCGATGGCCGCCCCGAGGAAGAGCGCCGCCTCGTGGAGTCGCACTTTCTCACCGAACAACCCGGGCACCTTCAACAGCCACGGGGCCAGGAGCGCGCCCAGCACAAACGGCACCAGCATCCCGGAGAGCGACACGGCGGCCGCGCTCTTCACCCGGCTGTGAAACAGCTCGATCCGGAATTCCACTCCGACGAGAAACATATAGATGCCCACCCCCAACTGCGCCCCGACGAAGAGCACCTTGAGGGAATCCGCCGGGAAAAGTTCCTTCTGCCAGGCCGGCATCATGAGTCCAAACAGTGACGGCCCCAACAGCACCCCCGCAATCATCTCCCCCACCACCTGCGGCTGTCCGATGCGCTTGGCCGCGAGCCCCACCAAGCGACACGCGGCCAAGATGACGAACATCTGAAGGAAAAAAACAACCGACAGCTCAGGAGCGCTCATAGGGTGGCAATGTCATTTATTACGTGTGCGTATAATACCCCTTGAGCCGCACGTCAACGAGCGTTTTACGACGGCGCGGGCGAACCGGCAGGCCCCGTCCCGGCTGCCCCAATCAACTGACGTGGCCGCGGCGCGCGCAAGTGGCTAAGCCATCTTCCTCCAATTTATTGCAGCCAGCGGGATGGAGGCTTTCTATCCACCATGGCATATGACCCACCAAACCAGTTTTGCCAGAGCCGAGTTTGCGGATAAGCAGAAGCCCATCAGGGAAGGTGAAGTTGCTCCAGACACGCACGGTCGGGGCGGTCGTTGATGAACGGGCAGGCGTCCAGCGCCTCGCGGCCGGTGCCGGCGCTCACGGTCTTGCTGTCGGTGAAGCCCAGCAGTTCGACGATGGACTGCGGTTCGATACGTTGTCCTCCACGATGAGCAGGCGCTTCGTGCGCGGCGCGGTGAAGCTCTTGATGCGATCGATGGCTTCTTCCAGCGCGGTGATGGTGGGCGCCTTCACCAGATAGGCGAACGCACCGTGCGAGAGCCCGTGCTGGCGCTCCTCCTCAAGGGTGACGCTCTGCACCGAGATGTGCCGCGTCGCCGGGTCCAGCTTGAACTGGTGCAGCACTGTCCAGCCGAGCATGTCGGTCAGGGCGATATCGAGCGAGATGGCCGCCGGAATACGCGGGGGGCGATGACGAGGCTTCGAGTCGCGACGGTTTCAGGGCGGCGGAAATCTCGCGGTGCGGAGCGCGGTGGGGAGGGGGCTTCATAGTGTGGTCCCTGGCAGGAACGCCTCGCCCGTTTCGAGCCGGACCAGGTTAGCCGTCGTCACGCGCGCGATTTCCCCCAGCGCTTCCCTGGTGAGGAACGCCTGGTGCGCCGTGACGAGCACATTGGGAAAACTGAGCAATCGCGTCAGTTCATCATCAAGCAAGACTTCGCCGGAGTGGTCCTCGAAGAAGAGATTTTCCTCCTCTTCATAAACGTCGAGCGCCACGCCGCCGAGCTGGCCGCTCTTGAGCGCCTTGATGAGCGCGGTGGTGTTCACCAGTTTTCCGCGGCTGGTGTTGATGAGATGAGCGCCGGCCTTCATCCGTCCGAAGGTTTCCGCATTGAGAAGGTGATGGGATTGCGGCGTGAGCGGCAGATGCAGCGACACGACATCGCTCGCGGCCAGCAGCGCGTCGAACTCCGTGTAGCGGATGCCGTGCTGTCGCGCCCAGTCCGGTGCGGGCACGGGGTCGAAGGCGAGCACCGTCGCATCGAAGCCGCGAAAGATTTGCGCGGTGATTTTCCCGATTTTGCCCGTGCCGACGATGCCGATGGTTTTGCCGGCGACGTCGAAGCCGACCAGCCCGGCGAGCGAGAAGTTGTGTTCGCGGACGCGGTTCCAGGCTCGGTGAATCTTGCGGTTGAGCGTGAGCAGCAGCCCGACGGTGTGTTCGGCGACGGCGTGAGGCGAGTAGGCCGGCACGCGCGTGACGGCGAAGCCAAGCGACTTCGCGGCGGTGAGGTCCACGTTGTTGAAGCCGGCGCAGCGCAACGCCACATGCCGCACCCCGGCGCGGTGCAGTTGCTCCAAGCAAGCGCGGTCGAGGCGGTCGTTGACGAAGACGCAGACGGCCTGCGCGCCGTCCACGCTGGCGGCGGTCTCGCTGGTGAGGCGGAACTCGTGAAACTGCCAGCGCAGACGTCCGGCGCAGGCGTCCCGCTCGAAGTGTTGCCGGTCGTAAGGTTTGGTGTCGTAGAAGGCGACGGTGTTCATGGCGGGGCAGAGTTTATTCCGGGACGGCGTGTTCGCCGCGACGTCCGCCAAAGCGAATCCACTTTTCAATTTCCACCGCAACGAAGGCCGCACCGGCCACCGCGGCAATGCGCAGCCAGGACTCCGCGTCGATGGGGGCGGTGTGGAAGAGTTTGTTCATCAGCGGAAGATACGTGAAAAGGAGTTGTGCGGCCAACATCCCCAACGCGCCGCCGATGGCCCACCAGTTCGTGAACAGCCCGATGGCGAAGACGGAGTGGTGAAGGGAACGGCAACTGAAGAGGTAGGCGATCTCGACGAGCACGATGACGTTGATGACGGCGGTGCGCGCGGCGGCTTCGGTCACGCCTTCGGATCGCAATTCCCAAAAGAACAGCCAGAACGCCCCGGCCAGGATGATGAGCGAGACCAAGCCGGTGCGCATCAGCAACGGGAAGGTAAGCAGCGGGCGCTTCGGGTCGCGCGGCGGGCGGCCCATGAGATCCTTCTCCTTCGGTTCAAACACGAGCATCAGGCCGAGGAGAATGGCTGTCATCATGTTGATCCAGAGCAATTGCACCGGCAGCATGGGCAACGTGGTGCCGAACAGGATGGCCGTGAGCAACACCATTGCCTCGCCCACGTTGGTCGGCAGCGTCCAGACGATGAACTTGGTCAGGTTGTCGAACACGCCGCGGCCTTCCTCCACGGCGGCCTCGATGGAGGCGAAGTTGTCGTCGGTGAGGATCATCGCGGCGGCACCCTTCGCCACGTCCGTGCCGGTGATTCCCATCGCCACGCCGATGTCGGCCTGCTTGAGGGCCGGCGCGTCATTCACGCCGTCGCCCGTCATGGCGACGACGTGGCCGCGCGCCTGGAGCGCCTTCACGAGGCGAAGCTTTTGTTCGGGCGCGACCCGGGCGAAGACGGAGGTGCGCTCGGCAATTTCGGGAAGCTCTTCGTCGGAAATCCTTTCCAGCTCGCGGCCGGAGAGCGCGACGAGCCTCCCGTGCTCCTCGCGGCCCTTCAGTCCGATCTGACCAGCGATGGCGCGCGCAGTGACGAGGTGGTCGCCCGTAATCATCTTCACGGCAATGCCCGCGCGCTGGCACTCGCGCACGGCAGCGATGGCGGCGGGTCGCGGCGGGTCCATCATGCCTTGCAGGCCGAGGAAGGTGAGCCCTTCAGCGACGTGGGCGGGTTCGAGGTTGGCTTGGTGCGCAGCTACGTGCCGGCGCGCGAAGGCAAGCACGCGCAGTCCACGCGCGGCCATCGCTTCGGCCGCGCGATGGATGGTGTCCCGATCGAGCGCGACCAGTGCGTTGTTGTCGCCAAGCGCGTCGGTGCAGCTTTCGAGCAGGCGTTCGAGCGCGCCGACTTTGTAGATGACGCGGCCCTGGTGCGCTTCGTGCAGCGTGGCGCGGAACATGTGCTCGGACTCGAACGGAATCGTGTCCACGCGCGGCGACTCGCGATGGGTGTCGCTGTGGAGCAACCCGCCCTTCTCCGCGGCGACGAGCAGCGCGGCTTCGGTGGGGTCGCCCTGCACCTTGAGCCGTCCGTCTTCGCGCTTGAGCTGCGACTCGTTGCAGAGCACGCCGGCGAGCAGACATTCGGCGAGCGCGGGATGCTCGGGCACCTTGATGACGTTGCCATCGAGGCGAAGGTCGCCCTTGGGTTCGTAGCCGCTGCCCGTGACTTCGTAGAGTTTTCCACCCGCGAAGATTTCCTGCACGGTCATTTGATTCTCGGTGAGCGTGCCGGTTTTGTCCGAGCAGATGACGGTGGTGCTGCCCAGCGTTTCCACGGCGGGCAGTTTGCGGATGATGGCCTGTCGCTTCGCCATCCGGGACACGCCGATGGCGAGCACGATGGTGACGGCGGCGGGCAACCCTTCGGGAATCGCGCCCACGGCCAGGGCCACCGCGGCCATGAACATGTCCGCCGGCTTTTCGCCGCGCGCGACGCCGATGGCAAACGTCGCTGCCGCCAGCCCGAGGATAATCCAAAGCGCGAGCTTGCTGAACTGCGCGATTTTCTTCGTCAACGGCGTGGACAACTCGACCGCGCTGGCGATGAGCCGTCCGATGCGCCCAGTCTCGGTCTGATCGCCGATGGCCCACACGACGCTTTCGGCCTGGCCGCTGGTGATGAGCGTGCCGGCGTAGACGAGGTTTTTCCGCTCGGCCAGAATCGTGTCCAGCGTCAGCGGGTCGGGATGCTTGGGCACGGGGAGCGATTCGCCGGTGAGAGCGGATTCATCCGCGTGGAGATTCCGGACGTGGAAGAGCCGCAAATCGGCGGGCACGCGATCACCGGATTGCAGCAGCACCACGTCGCCCGGCACGAGTTCCTCGGAGTGGACGCGCTGTTTGCGTCCATCGCGGCGCACGGTGGTTTCGGTGGCGACCATTTTGGCAAGCGCCTCAATGGCCTTCTCAGCCTTGGCTTCCTGGAAAAAGCCGACGATGGCATTGATGAACACGACGCCGAAGATGACCGACGAATCCACCCATTCGTCGAGGAACGCCGTCACGCCGGCTGCCAAGAGTAGAATGTAAACGAGCGGCTGGTTGAACTGCTGGAGAAACTTTCCCCATGCCGGCGTGCCGCGCCGCGCGCTGACACGGTTCGGGCCGAACTCCTTCTGGCGGCGGCGCACCTCCTCCCCCGACAGTCCTGTGGACAAGTTCACCTCGAGAAACTGCGCAACTTCTTCCCTCGGCAACTGGTGCCAGACTTTGTCGGTCATCTGTTTCATAAATTCTCCACCGCCCCGCCGTTAACCGGCGTCGCCGGGTCGCTGGTCACCCGAAGAACGGAGTTCGTTCCACCAAACGGGTTTGCCACGCTTTCGAGCGCAGTGGGATTGGCCAGCCACTCGCCGTCCACCACGAGACGGTATTCGTAGCTGCCCGGCGGCAAGGTCAATTCTTTGGCCCACCGACCGCCGCCAAGGGCAACCATCGCCGTGGCACCAGGATGCCAGTCGTTGAAGCTGCCTGCGATGTTCACCGACTGCGCCGTTGGGTGAGTGAACTCGATGTGAGCGCGTTTGGTCTGCGGAGTTCCGGCAATTGCCTTGGCTGCCGGTTTCGATTTGAGAGCCTTCGATTTCATAGTGTTTAGTTTTTTCATAGTGTTTAGTCGATTCTCGGATGCGCAACGCCCTTATGCCTCGAAAGCACACACAGCCAGCAACGGGCGCTTGCTTCCGACCAGGCCGCCACTCGCCACCGAACCGAGGACGGTAGCGGACAACCCCGACCGTCCATGCAGCGGCTTATAAACGCGAGCGGGCTGGAGGGCATGACCGCACTCATGCGCGGCCACGCCACTCGCTGCGGACGTCCTTCCGAAGTAATTCGCCGCCGACAACGCGAACCCCTTGTGCAACGGCTCGCAATGCTGCCCCGAGCATCCCTTCGGCGTGCGTGATCTCTGCGTCGCGGATGCCGGCGCGTCGGAGAGGTTCCGCCGCCAGCTCGCACCGCTGCTCCCCGAGCGGACTTCGCTCTGGTTGAAGCGGTTGTATATCGCTTTCACGCGCCACCTCGGCCACATCGACAGCGCCATCGTTCCGAGCAGCAGAATCCAAATCATATCGTGCCGTTCGCTTTACCGCCGGGCCGGTGGCTCCCTGTGAACCACCACAGTCCAGCTCTCACCTTGACAGCATGGATGAGAGACGGGCGGCGGACTAATACGCCTTTCCGAATGGACGCTTCGGTTAATCCGAAACATCCTCCGTCCACGATGGAATGGCTGAATTACCACCACCTGCGTTACTTCTGGACCGTGGCCACGGAAGGCAGCCTCGCGCGCGCCGCAGAGAAGCTCTGTGTCTCCCAGTCGTCCATCTCCGAACAGATCCGCGAGTTGGAGTCCGCGGTCGGGGAAAAGCTTTTCCAGCGCGAAGGCCGGAACAACAAGCTGACCGAGACCGGGCGAATCGTCCTGGGCTACGCGGAGGAGATTTTCTCCCTCGGCCGCGAGCTGATAAACGCGGTCAAGCAGCGACCGGGCACGCGCACCTTGAAGCTCTATGTGGGAGTGACGGATTCGTTTCCAAAACTGGTGACGAACGAAATTCTCAAACCGGCCTTTGCGCTGTCGCAGCCCGTGCATGTCATCTGCCGCGAAGGCAAGATGGAGGATTTGCTCGCCCAGCTTGCGGCGCATCGTCTCGACCTCGTGCTCTCCGACGAGCCGGCCTCCAGCAGCACGAGCTTCAAGATGTTCACCCATGCGCTGGGCGAGAGCGGTGCGACTCTGTGCGCCGAGAAGACGTTGGCCGCGAAGTTGAAACGCGGCTTCCCGAAATCGCTTAACGACGCTCCTGCGCTGTTGCCGGCGGAGAACACGGTTCTGCGCCGGGCGCTGGAGACATGGTTTCGCGAGCAGGGGATTGAACCGCGAGTCGTGGCGGAGTTTGAAGATCTGGCGCTGATGAAAGTCATGGCGGCGGAAGGACGCGGTTTCATTGCCGTGCCCACCGTGGCACTGGAAGAAGCCGTCAAACGCTATGGCTTCCAGATGATCGGCAACGCGAAGGGTTGCCGGATGCGCTTCCACGCCATCACCGCCGAACGCCGCATCTTGCATCCGGCCGTCGCGCTGATCACGAACCAGGCGCAAGCACTGCTGAAGCAAGGATCGTGAGATGCTTCCTCAACGCGGGCGGCCGGTCGTCTTGATCCAGCCGATCTCCAACCGGAACGGGCCTGCTCGTTTGTCCGAGATGAGCAGGCCCACAGAAGTGATCTTCGCGGGATTCAGCGGCGGCACTTCGGTCAGCACGCGTCCGCGAAACGTCGGCACGAAGTCCTTGAAGGTGAGCTGGTGCTCTTCCCATGCGCCGCGCTTCGTTGTGAACTCGGCCTGATAATTCGGCGCGTCGAAACCCGACTCGGTGCGCACGGTGAACTTGTAATGCCGTCCATCACCCCGCACGCGGAGCACAAAGGCGTCGGTGCCGCTGAGATTTTCCCGCACGGGCGAGGAGCGCACCGAAGCGAAACCGCCGTTGTTCTCCAGCGAGACCACTCCGCTGAAGATCGCGCCGCCGTTCGTGAGGATTTGAAACTGGCTCGTCGATACGCCGCCCATCACGTCGTCGTTCACGACCTGCCACGCCGTGGAATTGGTCGCGGTCTGGAAGTCGAAGAGCATTCTTTCAGAGGCGGCGTCAGCGTTCATGGTGATGGCAAGACACGCAAACACGAGCGTGCCCAGGTGGCGGAGAGAAGTTGCCGAGGGAATGGTCATTCGAGTTGAAACAGTTCAGGAGTTCAGCCGCCACAGCGTGAAGCTCAGGGCCACAGCAAAGCTTACCCAAGTCAGATACCAAGCGGCAGCGCGATGCACGCGCCAAAAGGCGGGTAGAGCAGTTGGTATGATGCGCCAGTCGCTCAAGACGGAGGTGCCAACCGCCCGCTAAAACGTCCCCGCAGAATCTATGCCCCATCTGATGAGCGGACGCCTAGGGCAAGAACGACAGGCGGAACTGGCCGGCAGTTTGCCCAGCCCTTCTGCCCCCAAGCTCAACGCGTGCTCGTTGAAGAGCTTTACGTCCCCTACCCTGCTGCAAGCGCATCCATCTCCCCCCCGGGCACCTACCTCCGTGGCTCGGCACCGCCACCGCGTATCGCACTCAAGGCCGGTGGCACAGAAGTTTCACCCGCTATGCCCCCACTTCGGCGCGGGCGTCCGCCGCGAGCGCGGTGCTTAGGTAGCGCTCGCCGGTCGAACAGGCGATGGTCACGAGCATCTTGCCCTTGTTCTCCGGGCGCTTGGCGACCTCGATGGCCGCCCAGACGTTCGCACCGGTGGAAATGCCCACGAGCAGGCCCTCTTCCTTCGCCAACCGGCGAGCCATCGCGAACGCATCATCGTTGGACACCTGCACGCACTCGGTGATTTGCGCGCCGCCCCGGGCGTCCTTGAGGTGCAAGTTCGCCGGGACGAAGCCTGCACCCGTGCCTTGAATCTTGTGCGGACCGGGCTTCACCGGCTCGCCCGCAAGCGTCTGCGAGATGACTGGCGAATCTTTCGGCTCGACGGCGATGGCACGGAAGCTCGGCTTGCGCGGGAGAAGGACTTCCGTGCAACCCGTGATCGTGCCGCCCGTGCCGACGGCGGCGACGAGGAAATCCACCTTGCCGTCGGTGTCCGCCCAAATTTCCTCTGCCGTGGTCTTGCGGTGGACTTCAGGATTCGCGGGATTCTCGAACTGTTGGGGAATCCACGAGTTCGGCGTGCTGGCGGCGAGTTCCTCGGCCTTGGCAATCGCGCCCTTCATGCCCTTCGCGCCCTCGGTCAGCACCAACTTCGCCCCGAGCATCGCCAGTAATACGCGCCGCTCCTGCGACATCGTCTCCGGCATGGTGAGGATGAGCTTGTAGCCTTTGGCGGCGGCGACGAAAGCCAGCGCGATGCCGGTGTTGCCGCTGGTCGGCTCGATGATGACGGTGTCCTTGTTCAGCCGGCCGCTGCGCTCGGCGGCATCGATCATCGCCATGCCGATCCGGTCCTTGACGGAGCCGAGCGGATTGAAGAACTCGCACTTGAGAAGAATCTGCGTGGACGCGTCCACCCCGAGGCTGGCGGGAATGCGGTTGAGGCGGACGAGCGGCGTGTGGCCCACGGTCTCGACGATGCTATTGTAGATGCGGCCCATATTGTGTCGGTTTTGAATGATGGCTGAACAGTGCGGGAATAGTGGGCGGCAACCCGATGACGGCAAGAGTTTTCTCCACCGCCCAGCTTAGGAAACGAGAGGAAGCTCTCTGCATGACGATGGTTGGCAGTCGCCAAGTGGGAATGGAAAGCCGAACCGATTGAGGGCAAGCCACGATGGAGCACCTGCCCCATCGGTGTTCCACCGTCAATCGGATCGGTTCGGCGGACCCAGCGGGGCTGGCGGCGACCAGAGTGCGAAGCCTGAGTGATGCACGGAAAATCAGGGGTGAAGCCGCCGCAGTCCAAACGCTAACGCGGCTTCCACGACTCAATCCTCAGGACCAGAGACCGACGGTAGCGACGTTGAACGAACCAGAGCACGACCATCCCCACCAGCCAGCTCCCGGCTACAAGGGTCAGTCGGGTTTTGATTTCAGCTATGAACCAAGTCGTGAAGATGTCGTCTCCCTCGGCTCCCACAGAGGCTGGGTCGACAAGAAAGCTGGGAAACTGGGAGCGAAACATCGCAGCGTCCCATTCCCAACCCAAACCACCAAAGCCAGTGAGCGCTGGCGCAAAGCCCCAAAACCAGCCGACGATTCCCCACGCCACAGTGAGCACGAGCATAACGAGCGCGAACCAAAGGTCGTTCCGGTGCCGTCGCAGCTTCATGGCTTCAAGTTGCTCAAGGCCTCGCGGATTGCAACGGCCTCATCTGGCCGCCGTCACGCGCTCGGACTTCACTTCAATCGCGGCCCAGTGCGCGAACTCAAAGCTCCAGCCGTTCGCCGCGTTCTCCAGCCGTAGCGTGACCTTCTGCCCGGCGAGCGGGGTGAGATCCACGGTCACGGGTAGCCAGACGTCGCTGCCTTGGCGGGCGATGAACTGCTTGTGCAAGGGCTTGCCGTTGGCGAGGACGCGGAGTTCCCAGTCGCCTTTCTCGTGCGCGGCGACGCTGAACTTCAGCGTGGACTTCTGGCCGGCGGGGATGGTCAGCTCGCGTTCGAGGGCGGCGGGTTTCTCGCGGTCGAAGGGATGTGTGAGCAGGACGTTCCGCTGGCCGGCGAACTCGACGAGCTTCGCAGGCGTGCCCTCGAAGTCCGGGGCGATGACGCGCCATTCTGGGTTCCACAGCGCGACGGACTCGTGGTCAATGGCGGCGGCTTTCTTCGTTCCCTTCGGACCCGCGGCAGGCGGGACGCCTGCCCGACTATCATTCTTCCAACTGAACGGTGCCTTGTCTCCCGGCGGGTTCAGGAGATAGGCGATGAGGTTGCGGAAGTCAGCGTCGGACATTTGCTCCAGGCCCTCGGCCATCACGCTCAACTCGCTCACGCGCAGCTTGGCGATGTCGCTCTTGGCCACCACGTCTTCCTTCGGGCCGGCGCTCAGGAGGCGCACGCGCGAGTCGGTGTTCTCAACCATCCGCCCGCTCACGCTGCGATCGTCCTTGGTGGTGATCTCCACCATCTCGTAGCCCGCGCCGATGATTTGGTTCGGGTCAATGATGTTGGCCAGCAGCGCGTCGAGGCTGCTGCGGCCCACGCCCGTCAGGTCGGGACCGATGTCCGCGCCCTCGCCGTGGAGCTTGTGGCAGGTGAAACAAATCTTCTTCGCGACCTCGTGACCGGCCTTCAAATCCGGCTGGCCCTTCGCGCCGAGAATCATCTCCTTCTTCGCGGCTATGAGCTTGAGCTTGTCCGCGTTCGCATCGCGCACGCGACCGAAGATGGCGGTGGCGCGCTTGGCGAGCATCCCGTAATCGGCTTCGCTGCGCGTGAGCGTGCGGATGGTGGCGGCGGGGATGTCGCTGGCGAGAATGCGTTTCTGCTCCAGCTCGCTGAGGAGTTGTGACGCCCAATTCCCGCGCGAAGCCAGCGTCTCGGCGGCGGTGCGGCGGGCGGCGGGGCTGAAATTCTTCCACTGCGCGAAGAGCGCCTCGGCGGTCGTTTGCCCGCCGAGTTGGCTCAGGCCGGCGATGGCTTCGAGCACCAGCGGCTCCGGGTTGCCGGGGGTGATGGCTTTCATCAAAGCTTCACGCGCGGCGTCGTTCTTGAGCTGGCGGGCGGTCTGTGCGGCCTTGAGGCGTTCGTCGAGCGGGGCCTTCGCGTCGTTCACGAGTGCGAGGCTGGCCTGCATGGCACCGGCGTCGCCCCACAGCGCGCCGAGCTGTCGGGCGAAGCGGGCCACATCCTCGCGCGAGCTGGCAAGGAGCGGTTTGAGCACGGCCTCGGTGGGCTTGGCGGGCTTGAGCGCCTTGCCCTTCTGTCCGTCCACGAGGCCGTTGAGCGCGAAGGGCAGGAGCGCGTCGGTCGCGGGCAGCGCGCCGAGGAAGTCGAGTGCGAGGTCGAGTTGCGCGGGGTTTTGCAGGTCGCACACGCGGCGCATGGTCTTGTAAGCCAGCGTGCCGGTGAGCGCGGCGGTGCGGACCGGGCTTTGGCCAAACAGGTTGAAGGCGAACTTCGGGTCGCGCGCGATGAGCGGCTCGGCGGCCATCCAGACGAGGTGGTTCAACGTGAGGTCGTTCGCGTTGGGTGTCGCGGCGATGACGGCGGCTAGGATGTTAAGAATGGCCTCGTAGTCAGGGTGATTAACTTGCGGAGCGACTAGAGGCGGTGTGTTCACAGTCAGCGAGCCAGATACAAGCTGTCGGCATGCCGTGGCGACAGCGGTGCGGACACTGGGCTCGGAGTCCGATGCGAGTCTCGTCAGCAGCCTCAATTCGCCATTCCAGGTTTGATGCCGTTCTCCTATAAGCCGTGCGGCCCAGTAACGGACGGCAGGTTCCTTGTCTCCAGCCGCTTTCTCCAAGTGAGATATGTTGAGGTAGCGACAACTGTGAAGCGTCCAGAGTGCCGTGAGCCGCGATTCAAACGTTGGACCGGATACAGCCATCTTCTCTAGCAACTGATCGGGGTAGTCGATTTGGACCGCTTTGGTGCCAACAACAAGCAAGTCGCCTGTGGTTGTCAACGGCTTCGAAATCCATCGCTCACTCAGGACGCGCTGCGCCATCTTGCGTTGCCAGATGTTCGCGTGCGCGAGGCGCTCGACGAGTTGGGCGGAGGTGAGCTTGCCGAAGTCCATGTTCACCTCGGGACGCGACGGAACTTTCTTTCCCTTCTCGGTGCCGGTGTGGACCACGCGCCAGATGCGGCCGTGCTCGCGGTCCACGCCCTCGGGGTCGGCGCGGGCGTTTTGGTAGCAGGGATACTTGTCATACCAGTCCATAATCCAGAGCGCGCCGTCGGGGCCGACCTGCTGGCTCACGGGCATGAACCAGCCGTCGTTCGCGCGGATGAAGTCCTGCTTCGCGGAGCTTTTGAACGTGCTGCCATTCGGCGTGAGCGTGTCCTGATGCACCGCGTTGTCGTGGAGGTTGCCGCAGAAGATGGTGCCGTAATGCTCCGCCGGCCACTGGTCGCCGAGATAGACCTGGATGCCCGCGTAGGCCGCCATCTTGTGGCGATGGTCCACGATGCTCGGCAGCATCTGGTAGGCGTAGGGAAACATCGGCTGACCGCCCTGCCGCACGTAGATGCCGCCGGGAGCCATGTGAAACATATGGTCAATCACGCACGCGCTGAGGAAGGCGTTGCCCGCGCGGTCGAAGTCCACACCCCACGGATTGCTCGTGCCATCGGCATACACCTCGAACTTGCGCGTCTGGACGTTGTAGCGCGCGACGGCGGCGTCCATGCGCACGCTGGGGGCAGTCGAGTTTTGCGGGTCGCTCACATTCGCGCGCGTGAAGACGCCGTGGGTCATGTAGAGCTGGCCGTCCGGGCCCCAGGTGAAGCCGTTCAGCAACTCATGCCGGTCCTCTAGCCCGAAGCCCGTGAGCAGCACCGTCTGCTTGTTCGCCTTCTGAAACGCGCCGATGCCCGCGCCCGCCGGGGCGTTCGTGTCTTGCAAGAAGAGGACGTTCGGTGCCTGCCCGAGGAACACGCCGCCGTGTCCGAGCAGAATGCCCGTCGCGAGGCTGAAACCGTCGGCGAAGACCGTGACCTTGTCCGCGCGCCCGTCGCCGTCGGTGTCTTCGAGAATCTTGATGCGGTCGCGGCCCTTCTCGCCGGGCTTCGCGCCGAGCGGATACTCGTAAAGCTCCACCACCCATAGCCGCCCGCGCTCGTCCCACGTCATCGCCACGGGGTTCACCACCTCCGGTTCGCTGGCGAAGAGGCGAATCTCGAAGTCCGGCGGCAGTGTGAACTTGGCTTGCGCCGCCTCGGGCGACAGGGCGGGCGTGGTGGCGGGCGCGTGCTGACCGGACATCTGTTTGCCCGGCGGCGCGTTCTTGTAAGTGGGGAAGCCGAGGTCCTTCTGCGGCGGTTTGTAGTCAGCAGCGGACAGCGTGGCGGCCAAAACAAGTGAAGACGCAACGGCGAGCGCGGCGGAGCGAACAGGATTCATAGCAGGCAGAAGCTAGAAAACAGCGGGCACCGGTCCAAGCTCCAAAAATCTGAAGTGACAACCGTATCGCAGGCTTCCTATCGTGCGGGCGTGAAACCCATCGTGTCTGCCGCGCTGTTGTTGTGCCTTGCCGTTCTGTCAGCCTCGGCCGCCGCGACGCTGGACATCCCCACCAGCCACGAGTGCCGGCGGGCGACCGGCCCCATCAAGCTGGATGGCCAGGCGGACGAGCCGGCGTGGCAGCACGCGGCGGTCATCGAATCGTTTGTCGCGTTCTGGGCGGATCGGAAGGGCCGGACGAAGACGAAGGCGCGCCTGCTCTGGGACGACGAGTTCATCTACTTCCATGCCGAGATGGAGGATGCGGATCTTTATGCCGATGAAACCAAGACCAACGGCAATCTGTGGGACAACGATGTGTTTGAGCTGTTCTTCAAGCCAGCCGAGCAGGCGAATGGCTACTATGAATTCCAGGTCAACCCGCTGAACGCGCGGCTCCACACCTTCCTGCCCTCGCGCGGGGCGGGTGGCTTGCGCCGGGCGAAAAGTTCGGCGGCGGACGGAAAGTTCGCGATGCAGACCACGGTAGTGCGCCGGGGGACTTTGAACGACTGGCGCGACAATGACACCGGCTGGTCGGTGGAAGGGCGCATACCGTGGAAGGATTTCCACCGCACGGGCGGCGGACCCAAGACGGGCGACACGTGGGGTTTCGCGCTGTGCCGCTATGATTACTCGAAGAATCACGAGTCGCCCGACCTGACAAGCTGTGCGCCGCTCAAGTTCCCGTCGTTCCATCGCTACGAAGATTATTGCCGGCTTAAATTTGTCGCCGCCAGCCGCTGACCTGCACACCTCATGAAACTCATCGCCATTGCCGTCACGACGCTGCTCGCCGCCGCGCACGTCTCCGCCCAGCCGATCCGTCCGAAGGAAGCCGACACGAGCGCGCTCGCGCAGGAGGCCATCGCGGCCTACCGCAAGGGCGACATCCCCGCAGCCATCGCGCTGGCGGGCAAGCTCATCGAGGCCGCGCCGAAGAAGCCGCAGAGTTGGCTGCTGCGCGCGCAGTTGCACAACACGCAGCGCCAGTATCTGAAGGCCGCCGCCGATTATTCCGAGGTCATCAAGCTGGACGCCAAGGCCGCCGGCGCCTGGCAGGCGCGGGGCGAGGCGCACTTCAAGGCGGGCAAGATGGCCGAGTCCATCGCGGACTTCGACAAGGTGCTGGAATTTGAGCCGGCCCAGAAACCGCACCACTGGCAGCGGGGCATCGCGCTTTACTATGCCGGCCGGTTCAAGGACGGGAAGGAGCAGTTCGAGATCCACCAGACGGTGAACTCGAATGACGTGGAGAACGCCGTGTGGCACTTCCTCTGCGCCGCACGCGCCGACGGGCTGGAAAAGGCGAAGAAGGGCTTGATTCCCATCGAGGGCGACGGCCGCATTCCGATGTCCCAAGTCCATCAGCTCTTCGCCGGAAAGCTCAAGCCGGAGGACGTGCTCGCCACGGCCAAGGCCGCGCCGGCGGAGACCCGTTCCGGCGAGCCAATGTTTTACGCGCACCTCTACCTCGGCATTTACTTCGAGGCCATCGGGGACGCCAAGCAGGCCCGCGAATACATCTTCAAGGCCGCCGAGCGCGCCAACCAGAACGGTTACATGGGCGACGTGGCGCGGGTGCATGCAGACATCCTCCGCAAACAGGACAAGAAGTAGGGTGCGTTGCCCCAGAAGAAAACGAATGTCCCACCGCGTGGGCTACGTCCAACTGCGCGAATTTAGACCGGCCGTTTCAAACCAACCAACCAACTGCTCCTTTGGCTTTCCGCCCTGAAATAAACACTTACGCCGCCCTCAGCCGCCGTCATTGGCTCCAGAGCGGCGGTGCGGTTGCGGGGGCGCTGCTGTGGCCGGAGTTGCTGCGAGCTAAGGAAACTGTCCGCAACAACGCGCCGGCCAAACAGGTCATCTTGATTTACCTGCAAGGCGGCTTGTCGCACTACGAGAGCTTTGATCCCAAGCCCGACGCGCCATCTGCATACCGCAGCGATTTCGGCAGCATTCCGACCACGCTGCCGGGCATCCACTTCGCCGAGCACCTGCCGCTGCTGGCCAAGCGCGCACACAAGTTCAACCTGATCCGCAGTTGTTACGTGGACTCGCCCAGCCATCCGGTGGCGATCTACCAGACCTTGACCGGCGGCGATCTGCCGGATGCCTCGGTCGAGGCGAAGAACCGCAACCTAGCGCACCCCAGCATCGGTGCCGTGATCGCCCGTGCCTGCGGCACCCGCGCTCCGCTGCTGCCGCCCTACGTCGCCATCCCGCACTCGGGCCAGTTGGGGAACCGCGTGCATTACGGTGGGGCCGGTCCGCTGGGCGTGGCTTACGAACCGCTGGAATCCGGTCTGCCGCCCGAGCACGCGCGCACCGCCTTCACGGGTCCGCCGGATCTGCGCTTGAGCCAGGGACTCTCGGCGGAGCGCTTGGAAGATCGTCTCACACTGCTGCGCGCCTTTGACGGCCAGGCCCGGCGCGATGAGATCGAGGGACTCGACAAGTATCACCGGCACGCGGTGGAGATGCTGGCGGGCGGCGCGGCGGGCGGCGCCTTCGATCTCACGCGTGAGCCCCTGCGATTGCGCGAGCGCTACGGTCATCACCTTTGGGGCCAGCAGACTGTGCTTGCCCGCCGGCTGGCCGAGGCGGGAGTGCCCTTCACGCTGCTGAACTACACGCTGAACCAAGAGCGCGGGCAGGACTGGGACACGCACGAGGACAATTTTAACTTAATGAAGCATCGCCTTCTGCCGCCGATGGACATGGCGGTGAGCGCCTTGCTGGATGACCTCGACGAGCGGGGCATGCTGGATAACACGCTGGTGGCGATGTATGGCGAATTTGGCCGCACGCCGAAGATCAATGCGAATGCCGGTCGCGACCACTGGGAGAAGGTGTTCTCCGTGATGCTGGCCGGTGGCGGATTGAAGCGCGGCGTCGTGCTGGGTTCGAGCACCAAGGCCGGTGATCTGCCGCTGGACCGGCCCCTGCATTTCAATGATGTCCTGGCCACCATCTACCACCAGATGGGCGTGCCGACGGACACGGTTTTCCACAACCAGTTTGGCCAGCCCAGCCCCGTGTTGCTACGGGGCAACCCGATTTCCGAGCTGATCTGACGCGGGCAGTCCCGTTGACGGTTCGCGCAGGCCTTCCGCCAGTTTTCACCGGGCAGGAGTTATCTCGCAGCCTGCGATCGGAGGGGCGGCGGACGGTTGATCACTTCCCGGTCGATGACGCCATCCTTCATGTGAACCACGCGCTGGGCGCGTTCAGCCACTTCATTGCCGTGGGTCACGAGGACGATGGTTTTGCCGTTGGCGTTGAGTCGGTCAAAGGTGTCGAGGATTTCGAGACCAGTTTTGGAATCGAGGTTGCCAGTCGGCTCGTCGGCCAGAATGAGGAGCGGATCGTTCACCAGTGAGCGCGCAATGGCCACGCGCTGTTGCTGGCCGCCGGAGAGCTGTTTGGGCCGATGGTCGAGGCGCTCGCCCAGCCCCACCATGCGGGCGAGTTGTTCGCAATGCTCCTGACACTCGGAGAGATCCTTGCCCTGATAAAACAGGGGAACGTGGATGTTCTCAATGACCGTGAGTTGCTGGATGAGATTGTAGCTCTGGAAGACGAAGCCCAGCGTGCGGCCGCGAAAGGCAGAGAGCGAGTCGTCGTCCATCGTCGCGACATCCTCGCCGCCCAGATAGTATTTCCCCCCGCTGGGCCGGTCGAGGCAGCCGAGGACATTGAGCAGCGTGGACTTGCCGGAACCGGAGGCCCCCATGATGGCAACGTATTCGCCGGGGTGAATGGTGAGATCCACCCCACGCAGCGCGCGGACCTCGACATCCCCCATCCGGTAAATTTTTTCCAGCCGCTCAATGCGGATGATGGCGCGCTCGCTCATGGACCAGTGGAGCTACGAGCCGGACGTTCAGCCGTGCGGGTTGATTTGTCGGCGGCACCTGCGTCCGAGCGCTCGGGCTTGCTGGTTTTTTCCGGCCGGCCGGCGCCCGAGGACTTGGCGGTGCCAGTGCCGGAGGACTGCCGGACTCCCGGGGGGAGGGAGGTGTCCTTGATCGGTTTGCCCCCGGCCGGGATGGCCGGCAGCTTGGGCAAAGGGCGGTTGGTGCCGTCTTCTTCACGGTTCAAGACGGAGCCATCGAGCGAAATGGAGTCGCTGTTGCCCAAGGCCGAAAGGAGCACCTGGTCCCCCTCCTTGAGTCCTTTGCGAATCTCGATCATCCGATCATTGAACAAGCCGACCTCGACCGGCACCGGCGCATCCTTGCCCGCGCGCAGGACGAAGCAGACCTGCTGGCCTTTGACGGTGGTGACCGCCTGAATGGGAATGGTCAGGACACCGGGCAGGTTGGTGACGACGATTTCGGCACGCCCGGAAACGCCGGGCTTGATGTCGTTGAGGGTTTCATTGATCCAAACCTCGGTGGAATAAACCTTCATGTTCGGGTTGTAGTAGCGGCTGGCGGTGTCCGGCAGCACAGCAATCTTGCGGACCACGCCGGTGAACTGCTTGTCGGGCAGGGAATCAATGGTCACGTAAGCGCCGAGGTTGGGCTTCACCTGGCGGACATGGGATTCGTGGACCTTGATTTCAATCATCATCTGGGTCACGTCCGGCAGCTTGATCAAGTCCTGCTTCTGCCGGATGGAGGCCCCTTGCTCGATAAGGATGCCGCTGCTGCTGGAACTGCCGGTGGCGTAAACGACCAACCCCTCCTGCGGCGCAAATATCTTGGTCAACTCCAACTGATTTTTCATCTCGGCGAGCCGCTCACGCTGAAGTTCGAAGGTGGTGAGCTTGGTGGCCACGTCGCTCTCGTAGGATTTGATGGTGGACGTGGCCTTCTGCTTGGTCTGGAGCAAGCCCAGCTTGGCCGAGTCAACGGCCGCCTCCAGGATGCGCACGCGCTTGGGATACTCGTAGCGGGTGACGATCTTCAGTTCCTCTTCCGCCTGGGAAATGGTGATCTCCTGCCGTTTCACGGTGAGTTGATCGGCCTTCAGCTCATCCTTGGTGGCATAGCCGGTGGCCTCCAGCTTCCGCGTCCAGTTGAGACGATCCTGGGCACGCTGGATTTCCTCCTGAGAAATGGTGACCCGCGCTTCAATGGCCCGCTTCTGCTGTGGCCAGTCACCTTCCTTGTATTTCTCCAAATCAGACTCGGCGAACTCGACCTTGAGCACCGCGTCCTGCACGGAGCCTTCCATGGTCAGTCGTTGGATCTGCAAATCTTCCTTGGCCTTGCCGTGGGCACCTTCCGCGTTCTGCACGGTGACTTCCTGGTTGGCGATCTTCTCCTTCAGGCTGGACGCGTCCAGCTCCACCAGCAAATCGCCTTTCTTCACCGTCGTGCCCTCTGGCACGACGCTAACAATCGTGGTCGCCCCCTCCAGTTCGTTGCGGATGATGAGCTCCTGCACGGCGCGCAAAGTGCCGCCCTCGACCAGCGAGACGAGGAAGTCGCCGCGCTTCACGGTGTAGTAACTGTTGGCCGAAGTGGTGGGCTTCCGGCTCCGCGAGGCGTAGGTCACGCCGCTGATGAGCGCGAGGAGAAACAACAGAATCCAGACCGGGCGTTGGCGGATAAATTGGAGGCAACGAGCGAGCATGATTTAGTTTCCAAAGACCTTGTCGGGCGGAGCCACCGCCTGATCTCCGGGGTCATTTTTCTGGCGGCGGATCGGCATGACAGGCGCGGGGAGGGGTTGCGGCTGGAGCCACCACTGCGCACCGTCAATGCGAAGCGCGCCCACATCCACGAGAAAGCGCAGCCGGGCCGTGAGATAATCTACCAGCACCTGCGTAACGGCGTTCTGCGCCAGCAGCTGGGCGGTCTGCGCCTCGAGCTGGTCGCGCGTCTGGGCGCGGCCCGCCTGCAGCAGCATGTCCGAGACGGCCACGCGGCGGTTTGCCAACTCCAGCGCGTTAGTCTGAATGATGTAGTTCTGCTGGAGTTGCTCCAGGTTGCGAATGCCCTGCCGGACCGAATCACGGGCGGTGTCCAACGTCAGGCCCAAGGAGCGCAGCGTGCGCTCGAAGGTGATGAGCGTGGCCCGGTAGGCATTGCGCTGAAGCATTCGCTCGAACGGTAGATCCAACTGCAACCCGGCGTTAGCCCGATATTGCGAGACATCAAAATTCGCGTAGTTCGCGGCATCGTTGCCCAAGGACACGCCCGAGACGAGCGTGACGTTGCCCTTCAACCGGTTTGCCGCCACGACGATCTTGCGCTTGCTGTCTTCAAAACGGTCAATCTCGTTGAGAATGTCCATCTTCCGCTCCACGGCGGCGGCGAACGCGGCTTCCTCGTTGGTGTCCACCGGCAGCAAACCGCTCTGGCGAAGATTTTCCAGCGTGGAATCATCCAGCGCCAAATCCACCCCCAGCGGGAGGTTGAGCGTGATCTTGAACTGGTCCAGCGCCGTTTGATAGAGCACCACTGAACCGATGTAAGCCGTCTTGCCTTGCAGTTCCTGCTGCCGGGCCTGATCCACTTCGAACTTGGCGCGCCGCTCGGCCTGCGACTGAGCTTCCAGCAGCTCGCGGGTCTTGCGCAGCTTCTCGTAGTTGTTCCACGCGTTGCGCACGGCGTCCTTGCGTTGCAGCAACCGGTAGTAAGTGGTCACGATGTCCGTCGCAAAGGTCTGCTGGAACAAGGCGAAGCTCCGCAAATCATAAATGACATCGCGCTCCGCCTGCCGCAGCGCCTCGGCCACGACGTCCGCCCCCGAGCCGCGCAGGAGAGGTTGGGTGAAATTGAGCGACATCACCGTCGTGACCGAGCGCCCCGAGTTTCCCGTGAAATAGCGGAGCATGTCATTGGCCAGCGTGGCGCTGATGGTGCCGCCCGCCTGCAATAGCTGGGTGAAGCCCAGGCTGCCGCCACCGTCCACCCGCCCGTCGCCATCGGCCTCCCGGGCCACGCCTGCGTTCACAGACGCAAAGGGCAGCTTGTTGAACTCCCGCTGCTCACCTGTAAGTGTCAGGGCGGAGAGGTAAAGCGTTTCCTTGCGCAACTGGTATTGCCGGTTGTGCGCCACGGCTAGCTTGAGCGCCTCGTCGAGTGGAAGCAGCCGCCGGCCTTGGCCGCCCTTGCTCTCGCCAAACAACTGCTCCCAGCGGACATCCTTCGGGTCGCGCTGGGAATACGGAGTGTCGATCGTGAAGGCATTCGTGTGCCCGAACAGCGCCTGCTCTTTGCGATTCAGAATGCGATAAATATCCCGGTCCGCTTGCGTGCGATAGTGTTGCTGCGAACAGCCGCCCACGAGCAGCACCACGCCGAGACCTAGCGCAGCCACAAACCTGCCGCCACGAACCGAGTGGCAAAGCAGCGCTTTTAAGCGCGTGATTGAATCGAAGCTTTTCAATTTGGATGCCGCAAATAGACGCCGATCCGAAGCAGCAGGTTCATAACTTTCTCAGCCATGACGATAGGGCGCGGCCAGCGTGAACGTGGCCGGGAGGTGACGGATTTCCCGCACTTTGCCCTCGGCCAAGAGCACCTCGACGATGTCGAAGCGGATCTTCACCTCCGGGTTCTTCAGCAGCCGCAAGTAGTCCAGCGCCGCCTGCGAAAGCAGCCGCTTTTTGCGCGCGTTCACCGCAGCGGCAGGCCGCCCCCAGTCCTCCGAGGAACGCGTCTTCACCTCCACAAAAACGAGGCAGTCTTGCTCCCGAAAAACGAGGTCAATCTCGCCGCGCAGCGAACGGAAGTTCGCCGTGAGAAAATTGAGCCCCTGCGCCTGCAAATGCTGCTTGGCCGCGCGTTCCCCGAGTTTCCCTCGCCGGAGATGCTCCGGTTGATCCGTCGCGGCGATGGCCTTGATTTTCTCCCAGAGGCGTTTCATCACGCTGGTTTCATACTGAACTCCGGCGGCCCCGCTTTCAGGGGCGCGAAGCTACGGCGATGAATGGCACATGGCCCCAATCGTGCGATGGCTGCAAGATGCGCCGGCGTGCCGTAGCCCTTGTGCTCCGCGAATCCATAACCCGGGAACTCCTGATCAGCCGCCACCATCAGCCGATCGCGCGTCACCTTGGCCAGCACGCTCGCAGCGGCGATGGAATAGCTGCGCGCATCGCCCTTCACCAAGGCCGTCTGCGAGAACCGCAGTGTCTTCACCGGGCGGCCGTCCACCAAGGCGTGCGCGGGCGGCGGGACGAGCTGGGCCAGTGCCTCGTTCATTGCGCGATGCGTGGCTTGGAGAATGTTGATGCGATCAATCACCGCCGCATCGACCAGCGCCACGGCGAAGCGCACGGCCGGATGCGCTGTGATCCAACCGAAGTAGTGTTCGCGCCGCGCCTCGGCAAGCTGCTTCGAGTCGTTCAAATCCGCCAGTTCAGGCGGAAACTCCCCGCGCAACCACTCCAGCGGAAACATCACCGCCGCCGCCACCACCGGGCCGGCCAGCGGACCACGACCCGCTTCATCCACCCCCGCAATAAACGTGAACCCTCGGCCCAGCAATTCACGCTCGGGCAACAACCGGTCCACCACTGGATGCGTTGGTAGACCTCGGGCTGGAGCCTGCTCGCTCTCTGGGGCTTGGCGCGGGCTGCGCCTTTTAACTGCCACGGCTTGGGTCATGGCCTCAGCTCAACGTCTGCACAGCAGCCGAGAAGTCCTGCGGCCACGGGGCTTCACAAACGAGCTTCTCGCCGGTCTTCGGATGCGTGAAGCCCAGCCGGGCGGCGTGCAGCAACTGGCGGGGCGCCTCATAGCCCGTCAGCTCCACCAACCGGGCATTCTGCCGCTTGCCGTAAATGGAATCGCCCACCAGCGGATACCCGAGATGCTCCATGTGAACGCGGATCTGGTGGGTCCGGCCCGTGTGCAAGGTGCATTGCACCAAGCTCACCGCCTTGAACCGCCGTAAAACCTCGTAGGTGGTCCAAGCAGCGCGGCCCCCGCCCTCGGTCGCAGCCATGCGCTTGCGGTGCGTGGGATGGCGCGCGATGGGCACCTTGATTTCGCCGGTGACACGCGTCGGCGCACCACAGACCACCGCATGGTAAATCTTTTCCACCTCGCGATCGGCAAACTGGGCGGACAGCGCTACATGGGTCGCATCATTCTTCGCCACCACCAGACAGCCGCTCGTCTCCAAATCCAGCCGGTGAACGATTCCAGGCCGCGCCACGCCGCCGATGCCGCTGAGCTGGCCCTTGCAATGATGCAGCAGCGCGTTGACCAGCGTGTGTTGTTCGTGGCCGTTGCCGGGATGCACAGCGATGTCCGGCGTCTTGTTCACCACCAGCAACACCTCGTCCTCATAAAGCACGGTGAGCGGAAGGTCCTCGGGCTCCGCCTTGTCCGGGCGCGGACCGGGCCAGCGGACGGTGACGACTTCGCCGGCATGGGGCACGTGAGTTGGCTTAACCGTCTGCTCATTGACGGTGATTTCGCCCTCCTCAATGAGCCGCTGAAGCGCGCTCCGCGAAGCCGCCGGGTAGCGCGTGTGCAGGAAGCGGTCGAGCCGCTCACTGGGCAGCGTCTGCTCAATCGTAAAGGTTTCAGAACGTTCAGTCATGCTGGGCTGGGGACTTTGGACTCGTTGGACTTGGCACCACCACACTTGCTCCGCCAGGCGAACAACCCGACGCCGGCCGCGAAGATGCCGATGCTCACCAACTGTCCGGGGGAAAGCGCCCCGGTGTATTTCTCCGGCTGGTAATCACCACGAAAATGCTCCACCAGCGCGCGGACCGGTGCATAGGCCATCAGATAGACGGCGAAGATTTGTCCATCGAATTTCTTCCGTCGATACAGCCAAGCGAGCGCGCCATAGAGCACCAAGTTCAGTGCTGCCTCATAGAGCTGCGTGGGATGCACCCCGACGCCTTGAGTTGCGTGGTTGACCGGAAAACGCACCGCCCAAGGCAGTTCGCACGCGCGTCCGTGGCAGCATCCGGTCATGAAGCAACCGATGCGACCCAGCGCGTGCCCGAGTGCCACACTGGGCGCAAGCGCGTCCGCGAGCTTCCAGACGGGCAACCGCTTACCCCGCGCGTAAGCGATGCCGCAGATCGTCGCGCCGATAAGTCCGCCGTAAAACACAAACCCGCTGCGCGCCGTGAAGATGTTGGTGAGAGGTTGCCCGGCAAACTCCTCGCGCCAGAACGTGATGACGTAAAGCCCCCGCGCGCCCACGATGCCCCCGAGCAGCAGCCAGAAGACCACGTCCGCCACGTTGTCAGGCGACAGCCCATCCCGCAGGCCGCGCCGCATGGCCGTCCAGTAGCCAGCCATGAAACCTGCCGCCACGAAGATCCCATACCAATGGACCGTCAGGCTGCCGATTTGAAATGCGATTTCGTGCACTGCGGCGAGCCTACTCGGGGCAACGGACAGCGTCGAGCGTGCTGGTGTCGCAAGCCCTAGGCGGAGCGCGGCGTTGACGCCGCTTCACGATCCGCAGGTCCACAGGCCCATCGGTTTGCCCTTATCGGACACTGAAGCGGCCTGAAAGCCGCGCCTCGCAGTCAAGCTTCCGCACCCGCAGCAATGCCGCCATTTCCCTCCACCAGTTCAAAGCCCAGCAAGGTCGCCAGGCGTTGGGAACGAACGCCGTAGTGCGCGGCAAACTCCCGGACGCGCGCCGCCAGTTCATCACGCGGGCTGCGCCGGCTGCGCTTGACCGCCGTGATCATCAGGTTCTTCGCCGTGTGCTCGGTGGAGATGAACTCGAAGACTTTCGTCTCGTAACCCGCCCATTCCAGCAGCAGGGCGCGCAGTGAGTCGGTGATGAATTCCGCCTCGCGCTCCAGCAGAATCCCATGCCGCAGCACCGGGGCAAGCACGGGTGGGGCGATGATTTGCGGTCGCAACTCCTGATGGCAGCAGGGCGAGACGACCAGCAACCGCGCCCCGGCAGCGATGCCCCGGGCGAGCGCTTCGTCCGTGGCGGTGTTGCAGGCGTGCAGGGCGATGAGCGCATCCACGGTGTCCAACGGCGTGGCGGTGATGGTGCCGGCCTGAAAATGCAGCCGACCAAAACCACACGCGAGCGCGACCCGGTTGCCCTCCACCACGAGTTCAGTGCGCGCCTCGACCCCAAACACCCGGCTGCCGACGAAGCTCAA
Source organism: Akkermansia muciniphila (assembly GCA_945874145.1). Classification (GTDB taxonomy): domain Bacteria; phylum Verrucomicrobiota; class Verrucomicrobiia; order Limisphaerales; family SXTU01; genus SXTU01. The sequence goes on along the minus strand of CAMCFN010000003.1, from coordinate 11,219 downwards.
CTCGTCCAGCAGCGTGCTGGTGGCAAAGGTCAGGTAGCCCTTGCCGCAACCCATGTCCACGACGTTCAACGGCCGTTTCACCAGCACGGTCTCCGGGCGGTGCTCGTCGAGCATTTCGGTGATGCGCTTGGCCCGGCGGCGCGTGCGGCCGGTGGCCCGGTCGGACTTCGAATCAGCAATGGGCGGCACCGGTGCGCCGTGGGCGAAGGCCTCCGCCAGCAATGGCCGCAGCACTTCGATGAACTGGTTGATCTGCCGGAACTTGGCCCCCATCGCCTCGCGCACCAGCCCATCGGCCTGCGTCACGCCGAGCTCATGCAACCACGGCTCGGTGGACAGAATGCTGCGCGGCTTGCTGCGGTCGTGTTCCAGCGAGGGCGGAGACTGGTGCACGGGTTTGCCGGTGGTCAGGCGCGCGGAGCCATCGGGACGGAACGCCAGCTCCACCGACTCGGTGGTGGTGAAGAGATTCGCGGAAGCGAAGCCCACGCCGAGACGGCGGACGAGTTCCTCGTGCGCCTCGTCAGGGGTGAGGTTTTTCAGGATGTCCCGCGTGGCATAACGGAAGTTGAAGGCCAGCCGCAGTCCGACACGAAGCTGGACCGGCCGGATGAAGATGTTCTTCAGCCCCGCCTCCACGGTTCGCGGCGCACCCAGCGTGAGCTTCACAAAGGCCCCTTCCATCACGGAGCGGCGGAAGCGAGAGAGGAACTGTTCTTGAGTTTCAGAGGTCACGATTTTTTCGCTCCGCCCGGAATCACCAAAAGCGTGGCGGTGCGGACAGCTTGTTGTTACACCTTGCCGCGATGAAATTGAAGCACGGTCTCCACCTCGCCTATTGCACGAACATCCACCGGGGAGAGTCCTGGCCGCAGACCTTTGAATCGCTTCAGAAATACGTGCTGGCCGTGCGCAATCGGCTGGGCACCAAGGCCCCTTACGCCATCGGGCTGCGGCTGGGTGCGGACGCGGCGCGGGAGCTGGCAGATCCTCCCACGCTGGCGGGCTTCCAACGCTGGCTGGAAGCGGAGAATTGCTACGTCTTCACCATCAACGGCTTTCCCTACGGCCGCTTCCATGGCAGCCGCGTGAAGGAGCAGGTCTATGCGCCGGACTGGACGACGCCGGAGCGACTGGCTTACACGAACCTGCTCTTCGACCTCCTCGGCGAAATAGTTCCGGCCGGCATCGAGGGAAGCGTCAGCACCGTGCCGGTGTCGTTCAAGGAGTTCATCCGCAGCCCCGCGCAGGTGCGGACGGCCCGCGAAACCCTGTGGAAGTGCGTGGAGCACATCGAGCGCGTGAGCCGGCGGACGGGCAAGGCGCTGCATCTCGGGCTTGAGCCGGAACCGCTCTGCTTTCTCGAAACCACGGCCGAGGCGGTCGAGTTTATCGAGCAAATGCGCGCCGACCGGCCCGGGGATCTGCGGCTGGATGAGCACATGGGCATCAATTACGACTGCTGCCACATCGCCCTCCAATACGAGTCGCCCCGGGAGGCGCTGGGCCGCTTGCAGCAGCACAAGATCAAGATCAGCAAGCTGCACCTCAGCAACGCGCTCAAGGTCAAGCCCACGGCGGAAACGCGGCAGGCGCTACACGCCTTCGCCGACGATGTTTATTTCCATCAGGTGATCGCCCGTTCCGCCGATGGCAGCATCACGCGGCACAAGGACTTGGACGCAGCACTGGCATTGCACAACAAGCTGCCGCCCGCGCTCACTGACGAATGGCGCATCCATTTCCACATCCCTCTGCATGCCGTGCCAACCCCCATTTTTGACACGACCGCCGATCATGTGCGGGGGGTGATGGACGTGCTCAAGGAAACCCCTTCCCTCTGCTCTCACTTGGAGATGGAAACCTACACTTGGGAGGTCATGCCGGCGGAAATGAAGAAGCGGAACGTGGTGGATCAACTCGTGGACGAATACCTCTGGACCATCGGTGAACTGGCCAAACGCCGGCTGGCCTAGGCGGACTCTCAGAGCAGCAGGCTGACCAATATCCCTTGAAGCACGGCGGCGAGGGCCACGGCGATCCAAGTGAAGGCTTCCCGGAGCCGGTTGTTCCCCTGCGTGACTTCGCCCAGCCAGAACTGAAGCTTCACCGCGCCCAGCGTGATGACATCTCCATTGCGCAGAATGAGGTCGTCGAACTCCGTGTCATTCACGCTGGCGCGACCCTGTCCGAGCCGACGCAGCCGGAAACCCTCTGGAACTTGAAGATCGAGTTGCAGGTGATGATCCCAGACCCCGGCTTCGTTCAACCTGAGCGAGTCACTCGCGGCCCGTCCCAGCGTGCAGGGAAACTGACTGGCAACATGGACCGTGCCCGCCCGCCCGCCGTTGAGAACGCGCAACTGAACCATCAGAAGAAACGGCGCGGCACATAGACGCGGTCGCCGGGAAAGAGCGGGCGGTCCAACTTCGGATCTTTGAGCGCCTGCTCGCAATTCACCACTTCTTTGCGATCCCCGACGCGTGTAATCGTGACTTCTGATTTCTTGCCAAACTCGCTGAAGTCGCCGGCGGCGGAAATGGCCTTTAAGAGCGTCAAGCCAGGGGTGAAGGGGTAGCGGTTCGGGGCCTTGACGAAACCGCCGACGTAAATATACCGGTCCTCCTGCTTCACGATAACCGTCATCCGCGTATAGAAATTGGGGACGTAGAACTCTTTGATCTCCTTCTCCAGCTTCGACCGAGTCTTCCCTGCGGCGGTAAACGTCTTGTCCAGATGCAGGGTGATCTTTCCATCCTCTGAGATCACCACCTCTTGGGGCGGCGGACCGTTCGGAATATCTCCCAAGATCACCACGATGCGCTCGCCGACGTTCAGGATGTCGGTGGAGTCAGCCGCGCCTTTCGGCGTCGCCTGACTCTGAGCCCATCCCGTATGCAGGGGGAAGAGGACTGCCAGCAACACAGCGAACCAGCCCACCAGCAAAGTTCTCCAGAAACGCTTCATGCAATCAAATTGGCTGTTGGCGGTGTGCGCCGCAATCAGTATTTCGGCTTAATGTTGGGAGTGACATCAGCCGTCGTGTGCGGTTTGCGACGGTCGGCCTTGCCTTCTGGTTTGCCGTTGCTGCCCGGTTCTTCGGGGTTGTTGTTATTGTGGTAGTTGTAGCCGCTGTAATAGTAGTAAGAGGCGTCGCTGGCGAGGTTGATATTGTTGAGCACCACGCCGATGAGCCGGCCGCCGACCTTCTCCACCATCTGCCGCGATCGGATGGCCAGTGATTGCGGGTATTTCCGATATTGGATGACTAGGATGCAAAGGTCCGCACCGCTGGCCAGCACCGTGGCATCGCTCACCCCCATGATGGGCGGGGCGTCGAAGAAGACGAAATCGTAGCGGCTTTTCGCTTCCTTGATGAACTCCTTCATCTGCGGCGAGTTCAAGATGCCGAGCGCACTGCTGGGGAGCCGGCCGCTGGGCAGAAAGTCGAGCTTGGGCTGCGAAGTGGTCTGGATGACTTCTTCCAGCTTGTTCTGGCCTAGCAAATAGTTGGTGAGGCCGAGCGAGTTGGAGAGGTTGAGCCGCTTGTGCAGGCTGGGGCGGCGCAGGTCGGAATCCACCAGCAACACCCGGTTGCCATTCTGCGCAAACATGGTGGCGAGGTTGAGCACGGTGGTGGACTTGCCCTCGCCCGCCCCGCCGCTGACCACGGTGATGGCATTGGCCGTCTCGTCCTTCCGGGTGAACAGCACGTTGGTCCGCAGCACGCGATAGGCTTCGGCGTGAGGGCTGTCCATTCCCTCATCAAGGAGCGCACCCACATTCTGCGGAATGACCGCGAGCACCGGGGCCTGAAGGGCGCGCTCGACGTCGTCAATCGTCTTCACGCTGGTGTCGAGGTATTCGATGAAGAAGGCCAGACCAACGCCGAGAACCAGGCCCACAAACACGCCGAGGGCGATGTTAAGCACCAGTTTGGGATAAGCGGCTTTGATCGCGGCTTCTGCAATGTCAATGATGCGCACCGCAGTGCTGCGCTTGATGGCGGCGTCAATCTCCTCAACCTTAATTTTGTTCTCCACCAGCTCGCGCAGGCGCTGCTGGCGCTCCAATTCTTGAAGGGCGATGGAATAGGTGCGCTTGCCCTCTGCAATCTCACGGCTCTTGGACTTTTCCAACTCCAGCTTCTGTGTGCGCTCCTCCACGGTCTTTACCAGGGCTTTGAGCTCGGCTTCTAGTCCCAACATCACGGAACTAGCCCGTGCATCGATCTGGGAGGAAAGCTCCATAATAACCGCCTGCATCCGCAGATATTCCGGGTTCTGGGGGCCGAGGTCCTTGCTCTTGCTAATGAATTCCTGCTTCGCCACGCTGAGCTTCTCAAGTCCCCGGGAGAGCAACTCATCGTTGACGAACACCCCAATCGCGTTACGGAGCTGGTCGGACGCTAGTTTTTTCAACTCGTCGTAGCGGGTCTGCTTCTGGGTCAGGCTGGTGCGGAGTTGAATGGCCTCCAGATCGAGAGCACGCATGGTCTCGGTATCGAGGGACATGATCGCATCTCGGCCCTCGAACGTGACCACGATGCCCTTCTCCTTGAGCACCTGGGTGACGTTGCTCTTGGCAATTTCGACGAAGGCGTTGTGCTCCAGCAGCTTCTCCTTGAGCGTTTTGATGCCTTCCTCCACCAGCCGCTTGCGCTGCTCATCGCGGTTGGTTTTGTAAACCTCGGCGATCTTATTCGCGATCTCGGCAGCCTCCGCCTTGTCCTTGCTGTAGACGCTGACCTCGATGATGGAGGTGTTGCGGACGTTTCGCGGGTCAATGAGCTTGCTCAGCACCTGAAAGGTCTCGAACTTCGACCCGCCCAGCCGGAATTTCTGGTTCCATCGCTGGGTAAGGTTTAAATCGTCGATCACCTTGTAGAGGACATCCTTGGACTGGAGGATCTCAAACTGGGTCATCACGAAGTAAGGATCGTAGCCCATCTGGGTCTGCTGCTGACCAAGGCCTTGGATGTCCCCCGTGTCCTTCTGCACGTCCATGCGCACCGAACTCATGTAGGTCGGCTCAATCCACTTGGTCAGCGCCGTGGTGGTGGCCACGACCAGCACGAAAACCGTGAAAATGATCAGCTTGCGCATCCGGATGATGCGCCAGTAATCAAGGAAGTGCAGGCGGTTCTCCGGTGTCCCGGAATTCGCTTCAGAGTAATTGGGGGCCGCGTCCATGAAGGGTAAGAAAAAGAGAGGCTAGAACGTGTTCTAGCCTCCCTTGCAAATCAGTAAATCGTCAATCGGGAAGAAGCCTTAGAACGAGGCCTTAAAGCCCAGATAAACACGGTTGCGATAGTAGCTGCGGCCGCCAATGTCGGAGTCCTGCCGGTCGTAGTTGTAGCCGCCTTCCACGGACCAGAACTGGCTGAAGCGCCATTCGAGATTGGCACCCGTAGTGAAGATAAGGTCCGAAACATCACGCGGAGCGACGGATTGGCGGTATTCCGACTGCTGGATCTGGGCCAAGAGGCTACCTTTCAGTTCAGGCACAAACTCATGGTTGAGCGAGGCGTAGAACGTAGTGGCCTGAGCATCAACGGACGTGGCAATGTCCGTGGTGATGCGGTTTACGCTCGCGCCCACTTGGAGAGTGCTGTTCGGCAGATATTCCCAGGCACCGCTGGCATCCAAGTAGGGACTGGCAACCGAGCGGGCATAAGGCGCACCGGGTGGGACCAACGCAGCCAGCGCGGCGTCGGCCTTGGCTGCATTGGGATACTCGGCATACTGCACACCCAAACGGCCGTTGACACGGATTGTGGGGGTGAACTTGTGCCCAATGCCGGTGAAAAAGTAATGGCTGCGACGATTACGTGCCTCAGGCAAGACGGTTCCAATCAGGAAGTCCTTGCTGGTAGATTCACTCAGGCCAAAGGTGTAGCCCATCAACAACTCGGTCTCAGTCTCATCGAAGATCCGATATCGGCCAGCGAGCGTGAAATTATTCTCCACGCGATCCAGCAAAGCCGAACGTGAGCCAGGCCCGCCAGTGGTGCTGTTGTCCTGCTGAAAATCGTAGTAGGTGTTAGAGTAGCTTGCCTCCCCTGACCATCGCTCGATGATGTCGTCCCAAGTATATTTCGCCTGCAGGTTGTTGCGCAGGTTGTTGCCAAGTGTGCGCAGTGCAGTGCTCACTGCGGAACTGGGATCCAGAACACCAGGTTCTTGGGCGATGGCAAAAGACTCCGTGAAGTTGAGGCGCTGCTTCTCCGTAAACCGATGGGCCAGATCCGCTCCAAAATCAAAACTATGGTCTGCCGAACCGGAGGTCCGGTCTTCAAAATACCGCATCGAATACTTGGAACTCAGGGCGAGGGAGGTTTGGTCCCGGGTAAGCAGGTAGGAACCACTTGGGCTCAACTCCAAACCCCAAGTGCTGCGCTTTGTCGGCTGTCCCGCCGCTGCGCGGGAAGGCAGCGTGGTGTAGTTGTCGTCGTAGAAACTCCGAACATTCGCATTGATGTTCCAAGGCTTAGCCTCCTGAGCCTCCGCCGGCAGCAATGCCAGTGCCCCCATCGCCGCCATTCCAGTCGTCGCAATGATCCGATTCATAAGACCTTTCGTGCCCGTGTTTCCCGCTGTAAATACTGGCCATTCGTAAGAGACGAATGCCCCGAATGTCAATTGCAAACTCGCCCGATTATTGATCCTGCGCTAAGCCTAGGACTTCTTCCACCCGCTCGATGATCACCTCCGCCATCCGGGGTTCACTGCCGATGCTCGAGGTATACCAAAGCCGCTTCCCGTGCCGTTCCGTGGGGTTTTGCCAAGTGGGCTGGCCACGACTCAACCGTTCCCGGACCACTGGTTCTGGTTCGCCCAACATCATCGGGATGTCCTCATAGGAGTGCAGCCCATCACTGATGAAGAAAGGCACCACCACCAGATTCGGCACCTGCGCCATCTGCCAGCACTCGTTGATGCGCGGCTCCTCTTCCATGAAGAGCGGATGCACTTGGGCATATTTACCCAGCGCCCTGATCAAATCCACCTGCTGTTCAATCGCCTTACGCGAGTTCTCGTTATTGCCCGTGCCATGTCCGGCAATGAAGAGCGCAGTAGCTTGGGGGGGCGGTGCCGCCGCCTCGGAGTGCGCCGCCACCACTCCTTGCGCCCGGGCAAGCAGCACATTGGTCATGCTGGCATGGGTGCCCACCGGCCCACAGTAGAAGAGCCTCTGCCCGCCGCGTTGCTGAACACGCGGAAATTCCACCTGCCCAGTCGATAGGCCGAGTTCGCGCGGGATCACCTGTTCCGTGAAATAGCCCGCACTGATGAACAACGGCACGATGAACACGCGCGGCGCGAACACCCCCCGTAGCACGCCACTGACGCAGGGTTCCTCCTTCCAAAAACACTCGACCACCTGCCCAAACAGCCCCCGCCGCCGAAGTTCCTCCGCGTGCTGGTGTGTTGGAGCGGCGGATTCCGCATTCAAAGTCGAGCCATGCCCCACCAGCACCAGCGCTGCATCTTGAAAATTCTTGCTGTCCACAAACAATAAATACCGCGTAACCCGGCAAAGCCAAGTGAGAACGCGCGGACGAACTTCGACCGGGGACATCCGAGCCGCCGCGAGGATTTCTGCTTGGAAAATCAGGCCTTGCCTGCATTCTTGTGGCTCGCTTGAGGCCACTCAAAAAATCCACCAACCACCCCGCGCCGCACTTGCCTGCCCCCTTCCCGCCACCCAGCGCCAGCGCAGGCTGCCCGCCCCCGGACGCGAATTCGCCGCTCGTTGCGCCCCAACTGCAAGCCTTGGCCTTGGGCTTGGGCACCGAGTGCGAACTCCTCCGCGCCGTCGTGGACTCCATCACCGAACCCTTCTACGCCTGGTCCGTGGGCGGCCTGCTGTTGATGGCCAACCGGGGCTGGGAGCGGGCCACCGGGGTGCGACGCGACACCGCCTTGGGCAAATCCTGCAGCGCCATCTTCCCCACCGACATGGCCAAGCGCTTCCTCGAAGTGAACCGGCTGGTCATCGAAAAAGGCCACCCCGTGCAGGAAGAAGAATTCGTGGACCAACCGCAGGGCCGCGTCCACTACCTCACCCTGAAGTTCCCCATCCGCGACAAGTCCGGCCGCATCGTGGCCGTCGGCGGCGTCTCCCTGAGCAAGCAGGCATGAGGCCGGCGGGCAGATCCTCCCGCGCCCACGCAAAACATGCCGCCGTCACGTGAGCGGTTCGCTTCGCTCCCCACGCTGGCCAGTTCGTGGTTCAGCCGGTTAAGCTCCCCTCCGCGTCGTCATGTCCATCGCCTCACATAGCACCGCCTTCCGTTGGCTGGCCAACGGCGACGAAGCCTTCACGGCCATGATCGCCGCCATCGCGGCCGCCCGCCGCTCGGTGCGGCTGGAAACCTACATCTTCAGCGCCGGCAAACCGGGCGACCAGTTCCGCGCCGCGCTGGTGGCCGCCCAACAGCGCGGCGTGCCCGTGTATGTCCTCGTAGATGCCTGGGGTTCCCAAGACTTGGGCAACACTTTCTGGCAGCCCTTGCAACAAGCCGGCGGGGAGTTCCGCTGGTTCAACGAGCAAACCCACCGCGGCTTCATGTTCCGCGACCACCGGAAGCTCCTCGTGTGCGACGAAGAAACCGCCATCCTCGGCGGCTTCAACATCGCCCCCGAATACGTCGGCGACGGGGTGAAACGCGGCTGGTGCGATGTGGGCCTGCACCTCACCGGGCCACTCGCGGTGCCCCTCGCGCAATCCTTCGACAAAATGTTCACCCGCGCGGAACTCCGCCACCCCGCCTTCATGCGCGTGATGAAGACCGGCGCCCACGCCCGCATCACCGGCGTGGACGGGGACTTGCTCATGAGCGGGCCCGGGCGCGGCTTCAGCCAGCTCAAGCGAGCGCTGAGCGCCGATTTGCAGCAAGCCCGGCAAGTGCAGATCATGGCCGCCTATTTCCTGCCCACCTGGAAACTGCGCCGCGCGCTCACCGCCGTCGTCCGCCGGGGCGGGCGGGTGCAACTCATCCTCCCCAGCCAGTCCGACGTGCCGCTGGCCCAATGGGCCACGCGCCGGCTCTACCGCCTGCTGCTCGCCGGCGGCGTCGAACTCTTCGAGTATCAACCCCAGATCCTGCACGCCAAACTGATCCTCGCGGACGATGTCGTTTACGTCGGCTCCGCCAACCTCGACACCCGCAGCCTGCACATCAACTACGAGCTGAGCCTGCGCCTGCGGAACGCGCGTATCGCCGAGGGCGGACGCCAGCTCTTCCTGGCCAACCTCGCCCACTGCAAACGTATCAACCGGACGGAGTGGCAGGCGTCCCAAACCCTTTGGAGCCGCCTCAAGCAACGCTGGGCCTACTTCCTCCTCGCCCGCATGGATCTCTTCCTCGCGCGTCGGCAACTCTCGGGACTGCGCTGAAGTCCTCGTGCTGTTTGCCGCTGATGTCGGCGCCGGAATCACCCCCCCCCCGAGAACTGCCGCCGATGACTTGCCTGGGCCGCGGCCCGCGAAGCATTTCAGGTTAGCCGCGCCCGAAGTTGGGCGGGTAGAAGCGCTCCAGTGGGACTTCGAGCGCCTTGGCGATAATGAACAATTCACACGCTTTGACGAACCGAACCCCGGACTCGATTTTGGCCAGCGTGGCCCGCGTCAGCTTCAGGCCCCGCGGCTCGCAAAGCGCCACCAGTTCCTTCTGCGTCAGGCCAGCCTTCGTCCGGTGGCTTCGGAGTAATGGCCCCACCACGTTGGCCTTGGGAGAGTTGGGGGATGGGGTTGCCATGGCGTGGCTTGGCGGTGACGGGGCGCGATAGGCGTTGCAGCACCCCAGATCTTGTTGCGGGTAGAATACACAACCGCCGCTGAATATCCATGACCGCTTTGCTCTCAATAAGAACATCTTGACGCATTGTAATCATCGCGAAATGGCCCTGCACCGTGGATAAGCTGCGCATCCTGCTCGCCGATGACCACGCCGTTCTCCGCGAGAGCCTGAGCCAGTATCTGGCCACCCAGCCGGACTTGACGGTGGTGGGCGAGGCGGCAGACGGCCACGCGGCGGTGGCGCAGGCCAAAAGCACCCAGCCCGATCTCGTGGTGATGGACATCTCCATGCCCAAGCTCGATGGGGTGGAGGCCACGCGCGCGATCCGGCAGGCCTGCCCCAAGACGCGGGTAATGGCGTTGACCGCCCACGTCTGCCCTTTGATGTTGCTCCACATGGGCAAGGCGGGTGCCAGTGGCTATGTGCTTAAAGCCTCGCCCCTCAGCGAACTGCTCACCGCGCTGCGCACCGTGGGCCGGGGAGAGGTTTACATAGACGCTTTGTTGCGGTTGCAGGCGGCCGGCATTCTGGCGGAGGAGAAGCACGCGAAACCCCGTCCCGTCCCGGACTTGAGTCACCGGGAGGTGCAGGTGCTGCGCTATCTGGCGCTCGGCTAAAGCGCCAAGGAAGCGGCGGCGGGACTGAAGCTGGGCACCAAATCCGTGGAGACCTACAAGAAGCGTCTGATGACGAAGCTGGAAATCACCAGCCATGTGGAACTCGTCCGCTACGCCCGGCTGCACGGGCTGGCGGAAACGGTCTAGGCCATCGCGGTCCGTGCTGCCGGCAGTCCGCCCTGCGGCGTGGGTGGCTTCGACAGCCGCCCCTCAGAATGGGGTGGGAACGGATAGATTTGCCGCCCAAGGAGTTCACGCCGTTACTCCGTTTGTAAGGTTCTGCCCGACAGACAGGCACCCTACTGATTTGCAAAATGCTGGCACATCCAGCAGCGGACGCAGGTCAGCTCTGAATGAGGTCAGGAAAATGGAAACCAAACCGACAACCCTTTCGCCAGCGTATCCCCCTTTCATCCACGCCCTGCCACCGTCCGGTGGCACGGACCGGCGGTTCCTGCACCCGGTGAAGGCACGGCACCGCACGGCGGCAAGGCGGGACCGCACGGGGCCGCTGCGCACCGGTTGGCGGGGCCATTCCGCCGCGCGAATCCACCGTTTCACCACGCAGTTTTGCCGCCGCACCGTGCGGTTCTGCCGCGTAACCGCACCGATTTATCCTTTGACCGCGACCACGTTGGCCGTGGCCAAGCGCCGGTGTAAACCTGCTTCTGTAATTTGTCTTTCTTCCCTCCAGCTTCACCCCTTTGGGGTGAGGCGGAGCGAAGGCGAGCGTAGCGAGCCGAGCGCAGCCGAACCCCAAAGGGGTGAAGCTGCTCCGCACGCGCAAAACTGGTCGA
>CAMCFN010000002.1 GCA_945874145.1 Akkermansia muciniphila | reverse complement strand
GAAAAATCCCTCCTGCGCTTAATCGCCGCCCTCCTGGCCGAGACCAGCGACGACTGGGAAACCGGAAAAATCTACCTCAACATGGAACCAGTGACCCAACCCGCAACCTGATGATCGCTGCTTTTACAGAAAAGAAATTGCGCCGCCGGTCGTTGGACTTTCCGCCGCCACCCTGCAGGGCGCGCCCGTCGTCACGCTGGACGTTGACCTCTGGTTTGAAAATCTTGGTGAACTGAAAATTTCCCGCGCGTTGCAGGAAGTCGGCGCGGCGTATGTGCCGGCCAGCAATTTCAATCCGCCGATGCTGGCCGGGGCGGGGGCGGAGCTGTTCGACATCGTGATTCGCATGGATGGCTTGGGAACCTTTGCCGACGAAATAAACAACTGCGTGGAGATTTCGCTGGGGCGGCAAAAGCTCAAGGTGCTTTCACTCGAACGAATTCTCGCCAGCAAGCTCGCCGCAAACCGCGCCAAGGACCGGCTGACCATTCCCGTGCTGCGCGACGCGCTGGCCGCAACCCAATCCGTGAAACACCGGGTGAGGAAGAAATGAACACGGCCAGCGGCAGCAAACTCGGCATTGATGCGACGAAGAAAATCCCGGGCGAAGGCTTCAAACGCCCCTGGCCGCCGTTGATCAAGATGGATGCGGCGGTGAAGGCGAAGGTGGAAAAGCTTTTTGGTTCAACCAAGTGAACAATTCTGAGAAGAAAATATTTCTGACCGCAGAGTGGAAGCATTTGGCGATGCTAAACTACGAGATTGATCCGTCCGTGCTCGCGCCATATGTCCCAAGAGGAACGGAACTTGATTTGTGGAGCGGAAAGAATCTGATTTCGGTTGTTGGCTTTCTGTTTTTAAAGACCCGTGTTTTCGGAATCCCCATTCCGTTCCATCGTGATTTTGAAGAAGTAAACTTGCGGATTTACGTCCGCCGAAAAGCCGAAGACGGCTGGAGACGTGGCGTGGTCTTCATCAAAGAAATCGTACCCCGCGCAGCCATCGCACTCACCGCGCGCAAAGTGTACAACGAACCCTACATCGCGCTGCCGATGGCGCACCGGATTGAACTTGAATCTGGAGCGGTGAGGTCAGCGGAATACACTTGGCCCTTTGGGGGTCGGCAAAACGGTTTGAAGTTGACCACTCGCGGTGAGGCGCAACCTCTGACCGAAGGTTCGGAAGCTGAATTCATCACGGAACACTATTGGGGCTACAACGCACAACGAGACGGCTCGACGCTGGAATATCGCGTCGAACATCCACGCTGGCGGGTTTATGATGTCGCCGACGCAAAACTGGATTGCGATGTCGTCGGTCTCTATGGCGAACAGTTTCGCGAAAGCCTGAGTCGCAAACCATCCTCAGCTTTTCTGGCGGAAGGTTCTGCCGTCACAGTTTACCAAGGTGCGTGCCTGACAAAATGAAAAAGCCAACCGCTCATCAACAGGTGCTTGGTTGGATTCTTTACGAGATGACTCGTGCGGGTTTTGTCGGCGTTGGATTCCATTCGTTCCCGCCCGCGTCCATCACGAACATTTGTTGCATAGGCCGCAGCGTTTTGCACATGGCCATTCGGGTTTGAACGTGCGCAGTTGCCGGCTGGCGTCCCGGAGCACCTTACACTTCCACCCGCCGCCGCTCCTTGCGGACGGCCACCAGTGCCTGTTGCTCCAGCTAATCGGGCGGCAGATTCCAGCCCGGCAGCAGCGGAGCGTTCGTCACCGCCTCCAGCCACGCCTTTGCGGCCGTGTCGTTCCGCAGCGCACCGCCCGAGAATGCCAACAGGGTTCCGTCCCAAACCTGAAGCGACTGACCCTGCCAACCCAGCAGGGCTCCGCAGGGCGGGGGAGCGAAGTTCCTTGCGCGAGGGTTGGTTTTTCAGACACTCCCACCATGTTCCAACTCGGCTTTGTCTCCGCCATCCTGCCGGAATTGTCCCTCGAGCAGATCCTCGCCTTTGCCGCCGCCGAGCGGTTCCGGTGTGTGGAGGTGATGTGCTGGCCGGTGGGCAAGGCGGAGAGGAAGTTTGCCGGGGTCACGCACATTGACGTGGACGGCTTCACGCGGTCGCGCGCGGAGGAGGTCCACGCGCTCTGCGCCCAGCACGGGGTTTCGCTCACCGCGCTCGGCTATTATCCCAACCCGCTCGACCCGAGTCCTGATGTTTCCAAGGTCGCGGTGGCGCATCTGAGGAAAGTCATCAAGGCCGCCGCCGTGCTGGGCCTCAAGAACGTGAACACGTTCGTCGGGCGCGACTGGACGCGCAGCGTGGACGACAACTGGCCGCGCTTCCTCAAGCTGTGGCGGCCGCTCATCGCCTTCGCCGAGGACCACGACATCAAGGTGGGCATCGAAAACTGCCCGATGTCCTTCACGCGCGACGAATGGCCAGGCGGGAAGAACCTGATGACCACGCCAGCCATCTGGCGGCGGGCATTCAGTGACATTCCGAGCAAGCACTTTGGCCTGAACTACGATCCTTCCCACTTCGTGCTCCAGCACATGGACCCGACGAGTCCGTTGCGCGAGTTTCAGGACAAGCTGTTCCACCTGCACGCGAAGGATGTGCAGTTACATCGCGACCGGCTCAACGAGGTGGGATCCTTCGCGCACCCGAATGAGTGGCACACCCCGCGCATCCCTGGCTACGGCGAGCTGGACTGGGGCAAATTCATGGCCGCGCTGATGGCGACAAGCTATCGCGGCCCCTTGTGCATCGAGGTGGAAGACCCGACCTTCGGGAAGTCGCTCGCGGGCCGGCAGGATGCCCTGCGCGTCGCGGGGAATGTGCTGCGGCCGTTCTGCGTCGGTTGAACGAACATGAAGACTCCGATGAAATCAAACTCATACAATGGCAAAGGCGAGCCTCGCGGAACTGCTGCGCCGCCGCCGCGCTCCCCCCTCGCTCCGCGAAGGGAGAAGGCGCGCAGCGTGTCACTCGGTCTCTCGCTGCTCACCGCCCTCACCTTGGCTGGCTGGGTCACTCCGCTTCACGCCGATGATGCTGTAGTGGCCGTCACGCTCCGTTCGCTGGGTGGCCAGATCACCGAGGCCAACGGGTCGGTCACGAAGATTTTCTTCCGCGATTGCTCGAAGTTGGGCGAGCCGGAGTTCAAGCAAATCGGCCAGTTCAAGTCGCTGAAGTCGCTCACCCTCTACGGCAGTTGCAAGGGGCTGACGGACACGACGCTCGCGCACCTCGCCGGGCTGAGCGCCCTGGAGGAATTGGGCACCGATGGAATTCAGGTGACGGACGCGGGCTTGAAGCATCTGGCTGCGCTGCCGAACCTGCGCTCGGCGTCGTTCTTCCACATCGCGTTTCCCGACAAGGGCTTCACCGGCGCAGGCTTCGCGGCGTTCAAGTCGTTGCCGAAGCTGGAGCGGCTCACGGTTGCTGGCACGCCGTTCAACGACCAGGGCATGGCGGCGGTCGCCGAGTTGACGCAGCTCAAGGAGTTCCGCACCTGGCACACCTACCAGACGCAGGCGGGCAACGAGCACCTGCTCAAGCTCACCGCCCTGCGTTCGCTCATGCTCGGCCAGCGGTTGCGCCAATGGAACGGTAAGCCAAATCCGTTGAGCATTGACGACTCCACGCTTGTCTCGCTGGCGAAGCTGAAGTCGCTGGAGTCGCTTTCGCTCGACGAAGTCCGCCTCACGCACGCGGGCCTCGTGCAGCTCAAGGCGCTGCCGAACTTGAAGAAGCTCACGCTCCAGCATGCGGACATTTCTGAAGCGGACGTCGCGAAGCTGCGCACAGATTTGCCCAAGGTCACTATTGAGTGGAAGCCCCTCACCCAGGACGAGCGCAAGAAACTGGAGGGAATGCTGAAGCCTTGATGCGCTGGTGGTCATCTCACGAACTGAGCCCAACCGCATCCCGTGTGGCCACGTCACCGATTAACTCGCCGGCTCGGAGTTGGGCGTTCAATTTGCGAGGTTTCGCCGGTGTTTCAAACCGGATGGATGACAGGCTGATGAGTCCTAGGCATTGTTGGACTCAGCAATGCGACATCAGATGATTCAGTCCCTAATGAGATGGTTGTTGGCAGCCTCGATGAGTGTGTGTTTGCTGATGGATGCTGCGGCTGTGCCTCTGCCTGCGCCGACGAAGGCGTTTCTCCAAAAGCACTGCTTCGAGTGTCACGACGCAGACACGCAGAAGGGCAAGCTGCGCCTCGACACGCTCCCCGCTGACTTCAGCTCGCCCGCTATTGGCGAGACGTGGGGCAAGGTCTTCGCTCAACTAGAAAGGCGCGAAATGCCGCCCAAGAAGAAGGCACAGCCGTCGGACGCGGACCGGCAGGCGGTGCTCAACTGGCTCGGGCGCGAACTGAGCGTGGCGGTGGCCGCACGCCAGATGTCCGAGGGGCGCGTCGCGCTGCGGCGGCTGAACCGCTTCGAGTATCAAAACACGCTGCACGACCTGCTCGGCATTGAGGTGAATCTGATGGAGTTGCTCCCCGAGGACGGCTCTGCCCACGGCTTCGACAAGGTTTCCTCCGCGCTGACGCTCTCGCCGGTGCAAGTGGAGAAGTATCTCGAAGCCGCCGACGTGGCGCTCGACGCGGCCATCGGCATCGGGCCGGCACCCAAGTTCTTCAAGGAGCACATCGCGGCCACCAACCTCGTGGCTGGCTGGGACTCCAAGAGTTCGCGTCACTTGCCCGGCGATGCGTTGGCGCTCTTCAACTCCGGCTACTCGCCCACCGAGCTGAAGCGCTTCCGCGCGCCCGCGCCGGGTCGCTATCGCATTCGCATTTCCGCGCAGGGCTTTCAGACCGAGGGCAAGCCGGCGCTGTTCCGGCTCTACGCGGGCAACTTCGGCGTTGGGGGGAAGACGAAGCTGCTCGACCACTTCGAGGTGCCCGCAGACAAGCCCAGGGTCGTAGAAATGGTCGAGCGCATCGACGGGCGCGGCGACACGCTCAAGTTCGTCTCCTACGGCACCATCCCGTGGCAGAACAAAGCGGAGGAATACACCGGGCCCGGTATCGCGGTGCAGTGGTTCGAGGTCGAGGGGCCGCTTGATGCGAAGGAGTGGCCGCCCGCGACACGCAAGCAACTGCTCGGCGACGTGGACTTGGAACGCGGCACCTACGCCGATGCCGAGCGCATAGTAAAACAGTTTGCCCCGCGCGCCTTCCGCCGCCTGGTGAGCGATTCGGACCTCGCGCCGTATCTGACGTTGGTGCGCGAGCGCTTGGACAAGGGCGTGAAGTTCGCTGACGCGCTGCGCGTGGGGTTGAAAGCCATCCTCGTCTCGCCGCGCTTCCTGATGCTCGAAGAGCGGCCCGGCAAGCTCGACGGCTACTCGCTCGCGGCGCGCCTGAGTTACTTCCTCTGGAGCACGACGCCGGACCCGGTGCTGCTAGCCGCCGCTGCGAAAGGTGATTTGGCCAAGCCTGCTGTGCTGCGCGCGCAAACCGAGCGGCTGCTGAACCACCCGAAGGCCCGCGCCTTCACCGCCGACTTCACCGGTCAGTGGCTCGCGCTGCGAAACATCGACTTCACCACGCCAGACGCGCGGCTTTACCCAGAGTTCGACGAGCTGCTGCAAGTCTCGATGCTCCAGGAGACGCACGCGTTCTTCGGCGAACTACTGGCAAAGGACTTGAGTGCGCTGAACTTCGTGGCGAGTGACTTCGCGATGCTGAACGAGCGACTCGCCAAGCACTATGGCATCCCTGGGGTGAGCGGACTGGACGTGCGGCGCGTCGCGCTGAAGCCCGAGTGGCATCGCGGCGGCGTGCTGACCCACGCGAGCGTGCTCAAGGTTACGGCGAACGGCACGACGACCTCGCCCGTGTTGCGCGGGGTGTGGCTGATGGACCGTATTCTCGGCCAACCCGCGCCTCCCCCGCCACCGAACGTGCCAGCGGTCGAGCCGGACATTCGCGGCGCGAAGAACATCCGCGACCAGCTCGCGAAGCATCGCGAAGTGGAGAGCTGCGCCGGCTGCCACGCGCGCATTGACCCGTTGGGCTTCGCCTTGGAGAGCTACGACGTCATCGGCGGCTGGCGCGAGCGGTATCGCATCTCGCCCGCGCCGAATCAGCGCGGGGTGGAATACACGACTCTGGTGGTGAACACCAAGGACCAGCGCGTCGCCCTCGGCCCGAAGGTGGACCCCGGCGACGCTCTCGCCGACGGCCGCAAGTTCGCCGACCTCGCGGAGCTCAAGCGCCTCCTGCTCGCCGAGTCGGACGCGATCACGCGCGGCCTGGCCGAGAAGCTCCTCATCTACGCCACCGGCCACGGTCTGGAGTTTACGGATGAAGCTGTCATCAGCGACATCGTGCGAAAGGCGGGGGCGAAACAGCACGGCTTCCGCACGCTCATTCACGAGGTTGTCGCCAGCTCCACTTTCCAGACCAAATGAGCACCGTGCCAACCGGCCGCCTTCCGACGGCACCCCGCCACGCATGAGCACGCGAGTCCTCTGGCTGCTATCGGCGGTGCTACTGGCGCTGGTCGCGTTGATGCTCGCGCGGCGTCCCGCTGCGACATGGGTCGCTCCGCCGACTGTCGATGAGCCGCAGCCAGCCACGGGCACGTCGGTGCGCGGTCCGGCGCTGCCCCGGCTGCCCGCGCCGCAGTTGCCGCAGATAGCGGGGAGCAACGAACGCGCGTTGGAAGCACCCGCGACGAAAACGCTCGCCCGGCTTCTGAAAGGGGAGGAAATTCCGAAACTAACCCGCGCGCAGGTGGAGGCGTATCTTCAGCAGAACAAACGCAGCGCGGAGAGCCTCCTCGCGGCGGCGCGTGCCACGGGCGACCTAGCCTGGTTGCGTGAGGCGGCAGAGAAGTTCCCCGACGACCCGCGCGTGCAGTTCGACCTCGCCCTGCGCGGCGAGACGCCCGAGGAGAAGCGGCAGGCACTCGCCGCATTTCGGCAACTCGCCCGTGACAATCCGCTGGGCGACTATCTGTCCGCCCTCGACCATTTCAAGTCTGGCCACGCCGATGATGGGGTGAAAGATTTGATGCAGGCAGGGGGCAAGACGAAGCTGCAGGACTACACGCTCGACCACATGCAGAGCGCAGAGGAAGCCTTCCTCTCGGCCGGCCGCGGGCCGTTGGAGGCCAAGGTGGCCGGCATCTTCGGCGTCGTGCTGCCGCACCTGCAATCCCTACGCGACCTGGCCACGCAGATGACCGATCTTCAAAAGCAATACGTGCAGTCCGGTGACGCCGCATCTGCGCAGGCGGTCGGCCAGATGGGGCTGAACCTGGCGTGGCAGTTGGAAAGCCAGCCCGGCCGGACGCTGATTGCCGAGCTGGTGGGCATGGCCATCGAGAAGAAATTCCTCGCCGCCCAGACGCCCGAAAGCGCATTCGGCAACGATGGCCGCACGGTGCGCGACCGATTGGCGGAGCTGGACGCGCACCGTCAAGCCATCCATTCAGTGGTGCCGGTGCAGGACCTGCTCGGCAGCCTGCCCGAGCGCGAGGCGCTCCTCTACTTCGACCGGGTCAAGGTCAACGGAGAACTCGACGCGCTCCGGTGGTTGAAGAACAAGCACGGCAGCCCGTAACCTACCTCCACAGATGAACTCACCGCTCCCCAAATCCACTGGGCTTGCCCTCGTCGGCACGCTGCTGCTCGCGCTATCCCTTCCACTCACCGCAGCTCCGCGCTTCACCCAACCGGACGCCGCACGCCACCCCAACCTCTTCACCTGGACCGACACCTGCAACGTCCATGTCATCCGTGATGGCGACGCGGCGCTGCTGATTGACCTTGGCGACGGCAGTGTGCTGGATCACCTCGCGGAGATTGGGGTGAAGAAGGTCGAGTGGGTGCTGTTCACGCATCATCACCGCGAGCAGTGCCAAGGGGCCCCGAAGTTGAAGGGCACCGAAGCAAAAATCGGCGCACCGGAGTTTGAACGGGCGCTTTTCGAGAACCCGGCCAGCTACCGCAAAATGATCGTGCGGCTCGGCGATCCGTTCACGGTGCATGGCTCCAGCTTCGTTCGTCCCGCCGTCGAGCCCATCAAGCTCGATCAAGGCTTCCAGCGGATGGACACGTTCACCTGGCGCGGGCGCGAGTTCCGCTGCGTGGACACGCGCGGCAACAGCCCGGGCGGTATGTCCTACTTCCTCAACGAAGGCGGGCGCTGGCTCGCGTTCACCGGCGACGTGATGCTGGATGGCGCGAAGATGCACACGTGGTTCGACACGGACTGGGACTACGGGTTTGCCGCCGGCGTGTGGGCCATTGCCAATGGCAGCGGGCAAATCGCGGCCTACAATCCCGCGTGGATGCTGCCGTCGCACGGCGCGCCCATCGCGAACGCGAAGAAGCAAATCGAGGAGTTCCAGCAGAAGCTCTACAACCTTGAGCGTCTGCTCGTGCGCGGCTACCCGGTGATGTCGTTCGCGCCAGCCGCGCAGGACACGACCTCGCAGCCGACCGTGGTGCCGAACGTCTGGCAGGTTTCGCCGCACGTCTTCAAGTTTCGCGGCCCGAGTTTCGCCCCGAACTTCTACATGATTCTCGCCGACAGCGGGAAGGCTCTCGTGGTGGATTGCGGACTGATTCAAACCAATATCCTCGACACTGCGCTGGAAGGCATGCGGCAGAAGCTCGGGCTGAAGGCGATTGACGCGATGGTGCTGACGCACATGCACGGCGACCACTTCCTGCAGGCCCCGCACTTGAAGCAGAACTGGGGCACGCAGTTCTGGGCGCTGGACCGCATGAAGGACGTGTGCGAACGGCCCGAGGCGTTCGACTACGCCGCGCCGATTCAGGCCTACGGCAACGGCGTGGAGCGGATCAAGTTCGATCGGCTCTTCAAGTCCGGCGAGACGTTCGACTGGGAAGGTTTCCGCTTCACGATTGATTGGATGCCGGGCCAGACGGAGTTCGGTCTGTGCCTGACGGGCATAATTGACGGGCGCAGGGTGGCCTTCACCGGCGACAACATTTTCGGCAACCCCGCAGACCCGAAGCAGAGCGGTCACGAGGCAATGTGTGCGCGCACCAGCGGCATCTTGGACGAGGGCTATATCGTCGCCGCCGAGTATCTCTCGAAGCTCAAGCCCGACATCCTGCTCGGCGGCCACTCGTTCGTAATGGACCAGCCGGCGAAGTTCATCGAGCGCTACCGCACCTGGTCCTACGAGATGCGCGATGCGTTCAAGTCCCTCAGTTCCGAGCCGGAATACCGCTGGTGGTTCGACCCCTTCTGGGTGCGCGCCGAGCCGCATCGCGTGGCGGTGAAGCGCGGCGAATCGGTCGAGGTGACGGTGAACGTGCGCAACTTCGAGTCGAAGCCGCTCGCGTTCGACATCCTGCCGCACGCGCCGCCGGGCTTGACGGCCACGTCGGGCCGCTGGAAGGGCACGGTCCCCGCGCAAAGCCGCTCGCAGTTCACGCTCCGCCTCGCCGCCGCAGCGGACGCCACGCCGGGCATTCGCCATGTGGCCTTCGACATCACGCGCGGAGAGAAACGCCTGGGCGAGTTTTTTGACTGCATTGTGGAAGTCCGTCAGTGAGGCGCGCGGTTGCTTGCCGCATCCGATGACAACCCAGCTTCCACTTATCGCCGTCACAATGGGCGACCCTGCCGGGATCGGCCCGGAGATTTGCTTGCGCCTGCTAACGAGTGCCGACCTCGCACACGATTGCGTGCCAGTCGTTTTTGGCGACGCGGGGGTGCTGCGACGTGTGTCGGAAAAGGTAGGGGTGTCTTTCACTGCCCCAATCATTAAGAAGGCTGCGTGGCCGCATCGCAGCCGGGAAGTGCGCCGCCCCAGCGTGCTGGATTTGCAGTGCCTGGACGCGGCCAGTGTGACGCCCGGTCAAGTGGATGCGCGTTGCGGCAACGCCGCGTTTTGCTATGTCCTCGCCAGCATTGAGGCCGGACTGAACGGCGAAGTGGACGCCATCACCACCGCGCCGTTGAACAAGGAGGCACTCCATGCCGCCGGCCACAAATATCCCGGCCACACGGAGATTTTCGCCGAGCTAATGAAGGCCGAACGTTCTTGCATGACCTTCTTCTCCGAAGAGCTGACGTGCAGCCTCGTCACCGTCCATGTGGGCTACCACGAAGTTCCCGCCGCGCTCACGACGCGGCGCATCCTCGACGTGATTGAACTCACTGCCGAGGCAGTGCGTCGCCAGCGCGGGCGCGAGCCGCGCCTCGCCGTGCTGGGGTTGAACCCTCACGCGGGAGAGCACGGCTTGTTTGGTCGCGGCGAGGAGGAACACATCATCGCGCCGGCAGTGGTGGCAGCGCGCGCAGCAGGCTCGAACATCATCGGGCCGCTCCCGCCGGACACCGCGTTCCTTCCTGCCCGCCGCCGCGAGACGGACGCCTTCATCTGCATGTATCACGACCAGGCGCTCATCCCGATGAAGGCGCTGGCCTTCGACAGCGCCGTCAACACCACGCTCGGCCTGCCCGTCGTCCGCACCAGCGTGGACCACGGCACCGCCTTCGACATCGCGTGGCAGGGCAAGGCCAGCGCGGAGAACCTCTTCGCGGCCGTGCGTTTGGCGGCGAAGCTGGCCTCTCTAGCAAAGCCCAGCAAAACCAACTCGCCGTCCGTCTGAAGCCAAGTTAAGTTCCATTCACCTGAGTTGCACCATGACCACCACGCCCTCCCGCCGAACCTTCATTCGCGCCGCCGGCGTCACGCTCGCGCTTCCGGTGCTGGAATCGTTCACGCCATTCACCCGAGCGGCGGCGTCCGCCGGGCCGGTTCGACGGCTCGTGGCGTGCTGCACCACGTTGGGCATTCACGCGGAGAACCTGTTCCCAACGAAAGCGGGCCGCGACTTTGAACTGACGCCCTACTTGGAGGCGTTGAAGGAGTTTCGCGGCGATCTGACGGTCTTCTCCGGCGTGTCCCATCCCGAGGTGGACGGCGGGCATTCGAGCGAGGCGAGTTTCCTCAGCGCCGCGCCGCATCCGGGCGCGAGCAGCTTCCGTAACACCATTTCACTCGACCAGTTCGTGCTGGAAAAGCTTCCGCCCGCGACGCGATTCAGCAGCCTCGTGTTGAACACGGGCAACGGCGGCACGGGTTTGTCCGTCTCGCGCAGCGGCGTGAAGGTGCCGGCGGATTACAAGCCCAGCGAGGTCTTCAAGAAGCTCTTCGTCAATGGCACGGCCAAGGAAGTCGCGCAGCAGAGCGACCGCCTCCGCGACGGCCAGAGCATCATGGATACTGTCGCTGGGGACGCGAAACGTCTCTCCGCTCGCGTGACCGCGAGCGACCGCGAGAAGCTCGACGAGTATTTTACGACGGTCCGCGAGGTGGAGCAGCGGCTCAAGCTCGCAGATGACTGGGCCAAGAAACCCAAGCCGTCGGTCAACGTCCCGCCGCCGACCGACGTGCAGAATGCCGCCGACTTCGTGGCGCGCTCTCGGCTGATGTTCGACCTCGCGCATCTCGCGCTCCAGACCGACTCGACCCGCGTCGTCACGGTGATGATTTCCGGCCACAACAGCGTGCCGCCTATCCAAGGCATCACGCAGGACTGGCACAACCTCTCGCACCATGGGAAGGACCCGGAGAAGCTCGCGCAGCTCCGCGTCATCGAGTTGGAGCAGATGAAGTTGCTCGCGGGCTTCCTCACGAAGCTGAAGGCGTCGAAGGAAGCTGGCGCGGACCTCTTGGCGAACACGGCGGTGCTCTACGGCTCGAACCTCGGCAATGCGTCGAGCCACGACACGCGTAACATGCCCATGTTGCTCGCAGGCGGTGGGTTCAAGCACGGCCAGCACCTCGCCTTCGACGAGAAACAAAATTACCCGTTGCCCAACCTCTACGTCTCGATGCTGCAACGGCTCGGCATCGAGGCCGGCAAGTTCGCCAGCAGCACTGGCACGATGCGCGGACTGGAGTTGGCGTGAGCTGTGTAACCGGAGCGCGGCCTTCAGGCCGCTTCAGGAGGCTGCGATTGGTGGCGTTTGATTCCTTCGGGGTATCGGACACTGAAGCGGGCTGAAGCCCGTAATCCACTCATACCATGCACCTCTTTCTCACCGAACCAGCCGACGAGCCGTTCCTCTGCGACGAACTGAAGCGCACGTTCGTCAGCGCGGAGGCGGAATTGCTCGCGCCCGGATTGCTCCGGACGGACGTGGTTCTGCATTCCACCACGCCGCCGGTGTTGGCCTTCGCGCGGCAGTTGCTCCCCAACGCCGAGCCAGTGAGCGCCGCGTCAATCCGCGACTGGAGCGAGCGGCTGTTCGACGCGACCGTGCCACGCCTGCCGGAAGGCCAACCGTGGCGATTGCATCTTGCAGCTCACTACGGCGGTGAAGGCGCAGGTGGAAACCGAGTGCGCTTCATCCGCGAGGCATTTCGGGAGCTGTTGCGCAAGCGACGCAGGCAGCTGCTGCGGCTGCTAGAACAAGCAGAGGTGCCTTTCCGCGAAACCTCCTCGCTCGTGCAATTGCTGCTGACCGCACCGGACTCGGGCTTTCTCTCGGTCGCCCCTGCGCCGGTGCCGTGGCAGTTGCGCCGCTGTGTCTGGCCGTTCGTGAAGGGCGAGCTTCCAGTGGCCAGTGACAAAGCCGCGCCCAGCCGCGCCTTCGCAAAGCTGGTCGAGGCCGAGCAGCGCCTTGGCCTACGTATCGCCGCAGAAGAGACGTGTGTGGACCTCGGGGCGTGCCCGGGAAGTTGGAGCTATGTCGCCTTGAACCGCGGCGCGCGCGTTATCGCTGTGGACCGCTCGCCGCTGCGCGAGGACTTGATGGCGAACCCGGGCCTGACCTTTCACCAAGGCGACGCGTTCAAGTTCGTGCCGGAATCCCCGGTGGACTGGCTGCTCTGCGATGTCATCGCCGCGCCCGAACGGAGCGTGGAGCTGGTGCTCGACTGGGTGCGTCAGCGCCATTGCCGTCGTTTCATGGTGACGATCAAGTTCAAGGGCCACGGCGACTACGGGAAGCTGGAGCCTTTGAAACACACCTTGCCCTCGCTCTGCGAAGAGTTTTTCCTTACGCGGCTGTGCGCCAACAAGAACGAGGCGTGCGTCGCCGGGACCGTGGCAGGCTTTGGGCATCCGACAACCGCATGAAATACACTTACGAAGAACTGGCCAAGATGATTGACCACTCACTGCTGCATCCGACGATGACGGACCAGGAGTTGGAGGATGGCTGCAAGCTAGCGGCGAAGTATCAGGTCGCGTCCGTGTGCATCAAACCCTACGCCGTGAAGCTGGCGGCGGGACTGCTCAAGGGCAGCGGCGTGCTGGTCGGCGCGGTCATCGGTTTCCCCCACGGTAATTCCACCACCGAGTCGAAGCGCTACGAGACCGAACTGGCCTGTCGCGATGGCGCGGCGGAGATAGACATGGTCATCAACCTCGGCAAAGCGCTCTCGGGTGACTGGGACTACGTCGAGCGTGACATGAAGGCGGTCTGCGAGGAGGCCCACCGGCACGGCGCAAAGGTGAAAGTCATCTTTGAGAACGACTATCTCACCAAAGGCGGCGCGGGCATGGACAGCGACGCCTTCAAGAAGATGCTCTGCCAAATCAGCGAACACGCCGGCGCAGACTGGGTGAAGACCAGTTCCGGCTATGGCTTCGTGAAGCAGCCGGACGGCAGCTACAACTACAAAGGCGCGACGGAGCACGACCTGGCGCTGATGCGCGCGAGCGTGTCCGCGAAGGTGCAGGTAAAGGCAGCCGGTGGCGTGCGCGACCTCGACGGTCTCATCAAGGTCCGCGACCTCGGCGGCTCGCGCTGCGGCGCGACGGCCACCGCCGCGATGATGGACGAGTATCGCCGACGCGAGGCGGCGGAACTCGCAGGGCAGGGGACGGCCACCCACGCTGGTAACCTCGGTGCAGGTGGCTACTGAGTTCGCTTTATGAGCCCGGCTGAAGCCTTCCGCCACTGTCCACGGTGTGGGCAGCCTCATCCGCATCCCGGAGCTGAGCCGTTCCGCTGCGCCGCCTGCGAGTTCCTGTTTTACTTCAACCCCGCCAGCGCCGCCGGAGCCATCTTGCAGGGAGTGGATGGGCGCGTTTTGCTGGTGCGTCGTGCGAAGGACCCGCACAAGGGCAAGCTCACGATTCCGGGCGGTTTCATCGACATGGGGGAAGAGGCGGAAGCTGCTCTTCGGCGGGAGATTCGCGAAGAGGTCGGCCTCACGATTACGCGGTTGGACTACCTCTGCTCGCAACCCAACCAGTATCACTATCAGGAGGTGACTTACTCCGTGTTGGACTTGTTTTTTTTCGGCCAGGCTCCTGCACAGACGGCGGTGGCTGAGCCGGGCGAGGTCGCTGAGATTTGCTGGCTGTCACTTTCGGAAATCAACTTGGAGGAAATCGCCTTCACCTCGGTGCGGGAGGCGCTGCGCCGTTTTATCGCTGCACGGGGCTAAAAATCTGGTGCTTGCCTGTCCGCATCGCATCAAATGGGTGCCGCTACATTCCCCTTTCCCCTCCGGCGTGCCGTGCCTAAGCTGCGCGCCGTTTTACTTTCATGCCCAGCGTCTTCCTCAAGACCTACGGTTGCCAGATGAACGAGCGCGACAGCGAGGCTGTGGCCGCCCAGCTCGTCGCCAAGGGCTATACCCTCGCCGCCTCGGAAACGGCTGCGGATGTGGTGTTGCTCAATACTTGCAGCGTGCGGGACAATGCCGAGCAGAAAGCCTTCAGCAAGATGGAGAACCTCGCCGGGCAATTCCGCAAGCAACGCCCCGATGTGGTGCTGGGCTTCCTCGGCTGCATGGCCCAAAGCCGGGGCAAGGAGCTCATTGACCAGCTCCCTGACGTGGACCTCGTCGTTGGCACGCAGAAATTCCATCGTGTCGCCGACTACGTGGATGACCTGCTCGCGGGTCGGCGGAACAAGGTGGTGGACACCGATGCAGAGCGTGGCAGCGAGGCGACCATCAAGGAGCACTTGCTCAACGGCGCGGCGAAGTCCAAGTCCGTCACCGCTTTCGTGAGTATCATGCAAGGTTGCAACCAATACTGCACCTTCTGCATCGTCCCCTACACGCGTGGGCAGGAACGCAGCCGCACCATCCCTGACATCGTCGCCGAGTGCCGCGAACTGGTCGCGCGCGGCGTGAAGGAGATCACTTTGCTCGGCCAGATCGTCACTAGCTACGGACGGCGGGGTGACCTAGCGGCAGGTGTCCCGCCCGGCGGAACGGGCAACACGGGATCTCAAATCCCCGAACTTCTGCACCCCGTTCCGGGCAGCGGGACGCCGCCCTTCACGGCAGGCAAGATGCCTGCCGCCACTTCCCCCTTCGTCCAGCTCATCGAAGCCGTCCACGCCATCGAGGGCCTTGAACGCATCCGCTTCACTTCCCCCCACCCAAAGGGTTACGGCGACGACCTCGTGGACGCTTACGCCCGCCTGCCCAAGCTCGTCGAGAGCGCGCATTTGCCCGTCCAGTCCGGCAGCGACCGCATTCTCAAGCTCATGCATCGCGGCTACACCCGCGCCCGGTTCCTCGACATCATCCGCCGTCTCCGCGCGGTCCACCCCGAGATGGGCATTACCACGGACATCATCGTTGGTTTCCCCGGCGAGACGGACGCGGACTTCGTGGAAACACTTTCACTCGCGCGGGAGGTCGAGTTCGACAACGCCTTTGTTTTCAAATACTCGCCGCGCCGCGACACCCCGGCTGCCGCGATGCCGGACCAGTTGTCTGAGGAAGTTATCGAGACCCGCCACGCGCAGCTCTTTGCCGTCATCAACGAGATTGCCGAGCGAAAAAACAAAGCATCCGAAGGACGCGTGCTGCAAATCCTCGTCGAAGGGCCGAGCCGCAAGAACCCCGCCCGCTTGGAAGGCCGCACCCGTGCCAACAAGATCGTTATCTTCGAGGGCAGCGAGCGGCACATCGGCCAGTTGATGGACCTGCGCATCGTCCGCGCCGCGCCCTTCACGCTCTACGGCGACCCGGCGATTGTGAACCTGGATGCACCACGAATGGACACGAAGGAACACGAATCGTTCCGCCGTGTTCAGTCACCCGGAACCCTGCCGGCTTCTCCCGAGTCGAAAGGTGCCGTTTCCGCTAGCCCCGAATTCGTGTCCATTGGTGTTCATTAGTGGTTTCCCATGACTCTTTCCAACCTCTGCATTGTCCTCGGCCTCGGCGTCGCCATTCCGCAGCTCTACGGCCTGAGCAACCCCGCCGGCTTTCGCGACGCGCTGCGGAAGTTCCCGCGCAACCTCACCGCCGGCTACGTGCTGATGACCATCGCCACCGCGTGGTTCCTCTGGCATGTGAAGCAGGAGAACATCGCCGACTTCAGCGCCTTCAAGCCGTTCATGTATGCCGGCTTCGGCGCTTTGGGCTTGGGCACTTGCCTCTACCTGAAGGACTTCCTCGCCGTGCGCGGCCTTGCGCTGGTGCTGATGCTCGTCGCCAAGCTCGTGCTCGATGCGCAGCGCTGGCACGACTCGAACTGGCGCTGGGTGCTGGGCGTGTGGGCCTACCTGTGGATTGTCGCCGGCATCTGGTTCACGGTTTCGCCGTGGCGTTGCCGGGACATCATCGAGTGGAAGACCGCGACCGACGCGCGGGTGAAAAGCGGTTGCGCCCTCCGCCTCGCGCTCGGCGTGCTGGTGGCGGTGCTGGGGGCGACGGTATTTAGGAACGGAGGATGACATGGTTGCACTAGAAGTTTCACTGAACGGCAAGCGGACGTGTGTGGCTGGCGTCGGGCAGACGGGAGTGGTTTCCGCCAACGTCTGTTGGGTCCGCCGAGCGGCTGACCAAGCCGGCCCAGCGGAGCAGCTATTCCTTGAAGTTGGTGGCCTCAAGACACCGGAGCGCGAAAACCTCCGGTGGCGTGGACAACCGTCGGTCAAAGTAGGCGACGAAGTCCGCATCAAGGTCGTCGAAGCCAAGCGCGTCCCCAAGCCAACCGCCCGCAACCGCGAATACCCAGCCGACACTTTGCGCGCGCAGAAGCGTTACGTCCGCCAGATGGCCAAACAGTTCGGCTGGAAGATTGTAACCCGCTGATCCCCAGAGCGATTCCCGTGGCCAAAGGCAAAATCCTCGTCATCCGCGGCGGTGCCATCGGGGACTTCATTCTCACGCTGCCGGTGCTCGCGGCGCTCCGACGGCAGTTCCCCGACACGCATCTCGAAGTCCTCGGCTATCCGCACATCGCCTCCCTCGCCTTGCACGGTGGCCTCGCGGACGCCGTCCGCCCCGTCGAAGCCCGCGCGCTGGCCGGCTTCTTTGCTGACATGGGCGACCTCGACGATGCGACGGGCCACTACTTCGCCGGCTTCCAAGTCATCGTCTCTTACCTCTACGACCCGGACGGCTTCTTCGCTGAGAACGTGCGGGCCTGCACCAAGGCACAGTTCATCGCCGGCCCCCACCGCCCGGACGAAACCAAGCCCGTCCACGCCACCGCCGTTCTCCTGAAGCCGCTCGAACGCCTCGCCATCTTCGACCCCGACCCCGTGCCGCGCCTGAGCTTTGCCGAACCCGCGCTGACGGCGCCCGTGCTCGCTGTCCACCCCGGCAGCGGCAGCGAGAAGAAGAACTGGCCGCTGCCGCACTGGGCCAAGTTCCTCGCCCACGTCATGTCCGGCACGGATTGGAATGTCTTGCTTGTCGGTGGCGAAGCCGAAGGCAACCGGCTCACAGAGCTCGCTCATCCGCTGCCGTCCACGCGTGTCCGCCTTTCGCAGAGCCAGCCGCTCCCCGAACTCGCCAAGTCCCTCCGCAACTGCCTCGGCTTTGTCGGTCACGACTCCGGCATCACGCATCTCGCCGCTGCCGTCGGCCTCTCCGGCCTTGCGCTGTGGGCTGAGTCCAACGAAGCCATCTGGCACCCCCGCAGCCCCGCCTTCCGTGTCCTCCGTAACTCCGACGGCATCGCCCACCTCTCGCCGGAAACGGTGTTCACGGTGTTGAAGAACCTGCTCATCCACCGGTAGCAGCCGACGTGAGGAGGTTCTAACTGCTTTGTCGGATGGAGCCGTCTCGCGTCGGCTACTGCCGCCCGGGACTCACTCCGGCCACTTGAGCTTCAGCGTGCCGAGGATGCTGTGCGCGGTGTAGTCGTAAGCATTGCCACCCGTCGGCTCGGTGTAGCGGTTGAAGCCGTATTGCAGGTTCGCCGTCGCCCCGCGCTTCAGCCGCGTGGTGAGGCCAGCCTGCAAACAGTGCTGGTCGTATTCCAAGCCCGCCGGTAATCCGCCCGCGAAGTTGTTCTGCGCGTAGTCCGCCCGTGACCAAGCGTGGCTCAGGCGCAAGTCCGTTGTTGCCGTCCACGCGAACGTCGCGCCGCCCTGCGCGCTCACGATGCCGCCGCGCCACGGCACCACGGAGGCCACACCGTTCTGCGCGCTGCTTGCGCGGCTGTCCGTGTAGCTCGCGCTCGCGTTGAGCGTCCAACGGCGGAACGGCGCGAGCGTGTGCCCCATGCTCCAGGTGTGCGCGTCGTGGTTTGCGGCAAAGACCGCTCCGCCCGGTGTGGTGCCCGCCAATGCATCCGTTGCCGTCACGTAGTCTGTCGCAGCGAGCCGGTAGCCGATGTGCGTCTGCCACCACGAAGCCGCGCGCCAGGCCACGCGGGCGTCCACCTCGTCCCCTGTGCTGGCCCGCTGTCGCAGGAAGCCCGGATACGGCCCGCCCCCCGCCGCGATGACGTATTCCGAGTTTGCGTAGTCGGTGCGCCGCTCGCGGCGCTTGTAGCTGGTGGAGAAGGTCACGCCCGGCCACGGCGACGTGTGCCAGCCCGCGCGGAACTCCTTTCTGTCGGCGCCGGCGTCCGTGCGGCGCAGGAACGGCTCCGCGCCGCCGATCTGCCGCTCGAACGTGCCGCGCGCCTCCTGTTGGAACCGCCCCTCCGCAAATAGCGCCGTGTGCGGCACGCCCGTATAGCGCAGCCCGAACTGCTCCGTTGTCGCGTGCGTGTCGAGCTGGGAACTCAACGTGACTGGCACGGAGAAGAGGAACGGAATCGCGGGATTGCCCAGGCGCAAGTTCTCGTCGCCGAGACCGGTTTGGCGGGTCCATTCGCTCTGCACAGCGGCGGAGAGGGAGAGATTCGCCCACGGTCCGGCCAGCGCCGACGCACTGAACAGGTGCGACTCGCGGTCGAGCAGAATTTGGTTCGCGAACCATTGCTCGCCAAACGCGCCACCGCCAGCTGCCGTCACGGTGTTCATCTGGAAACCCGCGTCGCCCTCCATCCGCGCGTAGAGGTAGCCCGCCGAGCCGAGCAGCCAGTCGGCCAACTGCCGCTCCATCCGCAGCGCGTTCTGCCCCTGCCAGTGGCTCGCCTGCTCGCGCACCAGCACAAACGACGAGGGCGTGAGGGTGCCGCCGAAAGCGCTGCCGGGCGCGGCCTGTTCTTTCCGCGTGCTGAGGGCATAGAACTCAGCCCGTGCTTTGCTTTCGAGGTGTGTGCCGCGCCAGTCGTGTTCGAGGTCGAGCTTCAGGATGTGCGTCTGCTCGTCCACAAAGCGCAGCGACGGGTAGATGTTCCGCACTACGCCGGCCTGCGTGGAGTCGCCCCAGTGCAGCGTGGACTGCGCGCCGTCGCGGAACTGAAACTCGTAGCCCAGCGTCACGCGCGGCCAGTTGGGCAACGTCAGTCCCACGTCGAACGCCGCGCGCCCGCCGTCCATGAACAGCTCGCGGCCCAGCCGGAGACTCGGCGTGGCGAACGGGGTGTAGGTGCCACCCGTGTCATCGTAGTAGCGCCGCCATTGCTCGAACTCGGCGCGGATGAAACCCACGTCGCCACGGTCGAGTGAGAGCTTCACCGCGTAATCCTCCTCCCGAGACAAAGCATGCCCAGAGAGCGAGAAGCGCGTGTCCGCGTCGAGTTGCTGTGCGTAGGAGAAGCTCGCCGCGCCGCCGGAGATGCCAGGGCGCAGGCCCGTATGCTCGCGGAACTTGGCCTCGTTGCCGCTCACCGAGATGGCCCGAATCGCGGGCGCGACGGAAAACTCAATCTTGGGCTGCCGACTAAACGCGGCCTCGTCCCACTTCGCGCCCTGGTCAATCCACGCGCGCAGCTTGCCGACCTGCTCGGCGGTGAGCGGCTCGCCCTTACCCGGCGGCGGCATCTGCGTCTCCGCGTCGAGTCGCGCGACGGCGTGAATCAACCGACTCTCCGCGCTGCGCCCAAGCAGAATGACCGGACCACCAGTGCCTCCACGCAACACCGCGTCGCGCGTGTCGAGGCGGAGACCGCCCTTGGGTTTCACAGCGCCGTGGCAGCGGAGGCAGGAAGTTTCGAGGATGGGTTGGATGTCCTTCGCGAAGTCAATGGGTGCAACGGCCGACGGTGGCAACTTGCTCAAATCAGCCGCCATCACACCCGCTGTGCCGACGGCGAGCGCGACTGAAAACTGAAAACTGAAAACTGAAAACTGTTTCATCAGTATCTCAGCTTCGGGTCAATGTTCGAGCCATGCACCGCCGTGTGGCAGCCCGCTGACCAGCACGTGCCGCGGCGAATGAATGCGCCGTGCGAAGTGTTGCCGAAGACAATGTCGCCAGCGGTGGTCTGCGTCTGCGCGTGGCACTTGATGCAGAGATTTACGTCCCGCTGGTGGAGGAGCTTCTGCGTGAACGAGCCGTGCGGCGTGTGGCAGGCCACGCACCCTTCGCGCAACGCCTCGTGGCCGAAGACGTGGGCCTTGCTCTGCTCGCGATGGCAGTTGGCGCACGTCTCGTTCAGTCGCGAGAGGGCGAGTCCACCCTTGGGTTTGTGGATGTCGAAGCCGTGCGCGTCGTGGCACTGGCCGCAGTGGAGTTTGCCTTCAAGGACTTGGTGGTGGTGCGGCAGCCGGAACTCCGCGTGGGTCTGGACGTGGCAGGCGAAGCACGTGTCCGGGGATTTGCGCGGGTTGACGATGAACTTGTCACGCCCCTGTCCGCCGGTCTGGACGTGCTTGCTGCCCGGCCCGTGGCACGACTCGCAACCCGTCTGGCCGGCGAGGCGCGGGCTGTCCGAGTGGAAGCGCCCGTGTGCGCTCGCGGCGAAGGTGCGGGTGTAGTTCGTGTGGCAGTCAGCGCAGGCTTGGTTGCCGACGAAGGTCGCGCCCTCGACTTGCGGTGGGGCGGACACGGTGCGCTCTACGGTAGAGCAGGAACTCAGTGACAGGCAGGCGCAGCCGGCGATGAAGAGAGACGGGGCTGCCAGCCAGCGGAGGATGCGTGTGCCCGAGGAAGTCACGGGCAGAGCGTGCCGTGAAGCAGGGAGAGATTTCAACGCAAAGGCGCGAGGCCGCAAAGACGCGGAGCAGGCACAATTTGGGATGAAAGCCTCAACGCTATCTCATGCCTCCGGACTTGGCGTCGTCGCGCCCTTGGGTCCTTGTGTTAGATCCTCGGGGTCCAAGTGGGCTGGCCGGTCTTGCGGGACTTCGCGGGCTTCTTGCTGTAGGTCATTTGGCGGGCCGGGGCTTCGCCGCCGGCCATGCGCTTCAGCTCGTTAATTTGGTCGCGGTAGAGCGCGGCCTTCTCGAACTCCAAGTTGTTCGAGGCTTCAATCATCTGCCCTTCCAGCTCGCGGATGGTTTCGGTCACGTCGAAGTCGCCAGCGGCTTCGTTCAGCATCCCGGTGGCGACATCGCGCAGCTCTTTCTGCGAGGAGAGGCTTTCCTCCATCACGCGCGTGACGCTGCGGGGGGTGATGCCGTGCGCGGTGTTGTAGGCGACTTGCTTCTTGCGCCGGTATTCGCAGACGGCGAGGAAGCGCTGGATGCTCTTCGTCTTCACGTCGGCGTAGAGGATGACTTCGCCATTGAGGTGGCGCGCGGCGCGACCGGCGGTCTGGATGAGGCTGGTCTCGCTGCGGAGGAAGCCTTCCTTGTCGGCGTCGAGGATGGCGACGAGGGAAACTTCCGGCAGGTCGAGGCCTTCGCGGAGGAGGTTGATGCCGACGAGGACGTCGAACTGGCCTTTGCGCAGGCCGCGAATGATTTCGACGCGTTCGAGCGCGTCCACCTCGCTGTGGAGGTAACGGACGTTGATGCCGATGTCGCGGAGGTAGTCGGTGAGTTCCTCAGCGGTGCGCTTGGTGAGGGTGGTGACTAGGACGCGTTCCTTCAGTTCGACGCGCTTGCGGCATTCCTCGATGAGGTCGTCAATCTGACCCTTGAGCGGTTTGAGCGTGATGGTCGGGTCAATGAGGCCGGTGGGGCGGACGACGAGTTCGACCACTTTGCTGCCAGCCCACTGCATCTCGCGCGGGGCGGGTGTGGCGCTGACGTAGATGGTTTGCTTTTGGAGCGACTGGAATTCGAGCCAGTCCAGCGGCCGGTTGTCGAGGGCGCTGGGCAGGCGGAAGCCGTGCTCGACGAGCACTTCCTTGCGCGAGCGGTCGCCGGCATACATCCCACCAATCTGCGGCACGCTCACATGCGATTCGTCCATCACTAGGAGAAAATCGTGCGGCATGAAGTCAATCAGCGTGGTCGGGCGCGAGCCGGGCGGGCGCTGGGCGATGTGGCGCGAGTAGTTCTCGATGCCGGAGCAGACGCCCATCTCCTCCATCATCTCGAGGTCGTATTCGGTGCGCATCTTGATGCGTTGGGCTTCGAGGAGCTTGCCGTGCTTCTCGAACCACGCGATGCGGTCACCGAGTTCCGCGCGGATGGTGAGGAGGGCGGCCTTGAGCTTTTCGTTCGTGGTGACGAATTGTTTGCCGGGGTAGATGACGACGGCTTGAAGCTGTTCCAAGACTTCGCCGGTGAGCGGCTCGAAGCGCGTGATGCGGTCAATCTCGTCGCCGAAGAACTCGATGCGTAGGCCGTCCTCGGTGTAGCCGGGGCGGAGTTCGAGCGTGTCGCCGCGCACGCGGAACTGCGCGCGCTCGAAGGCGATGTCGTTGCGCGTGTATTGGATGTCCACGAGCCGCGACAAAAGTTGTTCCCGCGCGAAGGCCAGGCCAACGCGCAACGGGATGACCATCGCCTCGTAGTCCTCTTTGCTGCCGATGCCGTAGATGCAGGAGACGCTGGCGACCACGATGACGTCGCGACGCGCGAAGAGGGAACTCATCGTCGAGAGGCGCAGGCGCTCAATCTCGTCGTTCCGACTCGAATCCTTCTCGATGAACGTGTCGCTGCGCGGGATGTAGGCCTCGGGCTGGTAGTAGTCGAAGTAGCTGACGAAGTATTCGACGGCGTTCTTGGGGAAGAAGGACTTGAACTCGGCGTAGAGCTGGGCAGCGAGGGTCTTGTTGTGCGAGATGACGAGCGTGGGCCGCTGAATCTGCTGGATGACGTTGGCGATGGTGTAGGTCTTGCCGGAGCCGGTGACGCCGAGGAGGACCTGATGCTTCGCTCCGGCCTGCACGCCCGCCGTCAGCTTCTCGATGGCCTGCGGCTGATCGCCCGCAGGAGAATAGGGCGCGACGAGTTCAAACATCAGCGCAGACGGTAAGAAGGAGACCGAACCGAGTCAAACGGCACCGTTGCGTGACTGCGCCACGAGGCGGTCCACGGCACCGATGAGATCGTCGGCGCGAAAGGGCTTGGCCAGGAAATGATCGGGCTGGATGGGGTGTTGGGCGATTACAGAGGGCTGGGCGGTGCCGCTCACCAGCAGGGTCTTGAGCAGCGGCAGTTTGGTGCGGATTTCGCCGATCAGGTTCAGCCCGGTGATGTCGCCAATGTCGTAATCTGTAACCAGCACAACCGGGGGGTGATCGGTGGCCAGCAATTCATCCCGAGCGGGCAGGCCTTGCTCGAATAACCGCGTCTCGTATCCAGCGGACTCGATCAGCTGGCGGGTAATCTCTCCCAGCAATGGGTTGTCATCTACGATGTAGATGACCGTGCCCTCAGGCATAACGGGGATTGCAGCGTCTGGCGCGTTCATGCTGGTCGGGGCAAGTGGGGCGCACACTAGGGTTCACGCTAAACACTGTCAAACGCCTAACGCTGGTCCCAGCTTGAGTCGGCACACGCGGCTTTGCGTCGCGACGGATTTGCGCTAACACTTACCCATGCAAATTCAAGTTGGCATCATCACGATTTCAGACCGCGCCTCAAAGGGGCTTTACGACGACCTTGGTGGGCCGGCCTTGCGCAAGGCAGCTGAGGGCTATGGCTGGAAGTTCTTGGCAGATGCGCTTGTGCCCGACGAGAAGCGGGATATCCAGCGCGCCATCCGCGAGCATGCCGCGCGCGGCTGCTCGCTGGTGCTCACCACCGGCGGCACGGGGGTGGCGCTGCGGGACGTGACCCCGGAAGCGGTGCGCGAGATTGCGATCCGCGAGCTGCCGGGCTTTGGTGAGGCGATGCGGATGGAGTCCTTGAAGATTACGAAGAACGCGATTCTCTCCCGCAACCTCGC
This sequence comes from Akkermansia muciniphila, assembly GCA_945874145.1. Lineage (GTDB taxonomy): Bacteria > Verrucomicrobiota > Verrucomicrobiia > Limisphaerales > SXTU01 > SXTU01. Next base: position 122,762 of record CAMCFN010000002.1, on the reverse strand, counting down.
GGCCGTCGTGGACCAGACGCTGGTCGTCTGCCTGCCGGGCAAGCCCAGTGGTGCGGTGGAATGCCTGAGCTTCGTGGTCGGCGCGATTCCCCACTGCATCGAGGTGTTGCAGGAAGTGCCGACGAGCTGCTGAGGGCGTAGGTTTCCAGTCGCTGAGTTGCACGTTGCGGGAGTCGTATCTAATCTGACTAGGCTGTGGACACACCAATCGCCAGTTCCAAAGCTGCCAACGTCGCCGCCGTCATCGTCGCCGCCGGCTCCGGCACGCGCATGGGGCCGGGCGTGGACAAGCTGTTCCTCGAAGTCGCCGGGCGGCCCATCGTGGCGCACACGTGGGGACGGTTCGACGCGGTCGAGTGCATCAGCGAACTGGTGATTGTGGTGCGCGATGGGATGCAGGCGGAGTTTCACCAACTGGCGAAGGAGTTTGGTTTTAAAAAGCCCTACCGGCTGGCCATCGGCGGCAAGGAGCGACAGGACTCGGTCTGGAATGGATTGCAGGCGGTTTCGGCGGACTGCGAAATCGTCGCAATCCAAGATGGGGCGCGGCCTTGCACAAGTTTGGCCGTGATTGCAGCCACCATCGCGGCGACACGGGCGACCGGAGCAGCGGTGGCCGCGCAGCGAGTGACGGACACTATCAAGGAATCCGACGGCGGGACGCGGGTGGCGAAGCATATCGATCGCTCACGACTTTGGGCGGTGCAGACACCGCAGGCGTTCCGGATGGAGGTCATCCGCCGGGCGCTGACGGCGGTGCGGGAGCAGGGGAAGTTGGTGACGGATGACACGGCAGCCTGTGAATTGATTGGCCAGTTGGTGGCACTCGTGGAGAGCAAAGAGCCGAATCCGAAGGCGACTTCACCGGCGGATCTGCCTTATCTGAGCCTGTTGCTGGAAAGAATGAACGGCTGAGACGGTCGGCCAGTCCATCCTAGCGCTGCGGGAAAGCCCTCACTTGCCAACCCCGCCAACGGCTTTTACTGTCAGCGCCACACGCATTATGAAACGACGTTTCTTCCTCAGCCTGCTGGTCGTCGTGCTCGGTCTGAACCTCCTGTTTGGCACGCGCCTTTATCTCACGCAGGCGGAAACTGCGGCGAAGGAGAACGCCTACGAGAACATCGAGCTGTTCACCCGCGTGCTGGAAACCATCCGGCAGCATTATGTGGACGGGGGCAAGGTGACTTACCAGCAGCTCATTCACTCGGCGCTCAAGGGCATGGTGAATTCCCTCGATCCCCACAGCGAGTTCATGGAGGCCCGCAAATATGAGGACATGCGCAAGGACACGGAAGGGGCCTTTGGCGGCGTGGGCATTGTTATTGGGGTCCGCACCAATGCCGGCAAGGGAGTTACCCTCACCGTCTCCGAAACCATGGAGGACACTCCGGCCAGCCGGGCGGGCATTATTATCGGCGACCGCATTACGAAGATCAGCGGGCAATCCACTGAGAAGTTCACTATTGATGACGCCGTGCGCCGCCTCCGGGGCAAGCCGGGAACCGAGGTGACGGTCACGATTTTCCGTCCGGCCACAGAGCAGGAGCTCGAGGTCAAAATCACACGGGCAGTCATCAGCGTTTCGAGCGTCCGGGACCTCAACGGTCGCGGCGAGTTCGTCTTGGATGAAAACAAGATTGGCTACCTGCGGATGCGGCAGTTCGGCGAGAAGACGAGTTCCGAGATGGAGGCCGCGCTCGTGAAGATGGAGAAGGCCGGCATGAAGGGCCTGCTCTTTGACCTGCGCGACAACCCGGGCGGCCTGCTCGATCAGGCCGTCAAAGTGTCCGAGAAGTTTCTGCCGCGCGGCCAACTGGTAGTCTCCACCGAAGCCCGGCAAGCTGCCGATCGGGCGCAATACAACGCCTCTGGCGTGAAGGCCCGGCTACAATTGCCGGTGGTCATCCTGGTGAACGGCGGCAGCGCCAGCGCTTCGGAAATTGTGGCTGGCTGCTTGCAAGACTTGAAGCGCGCGGTGGTGCTGGGGGAGCAGACGTTTGGCAAAGGCTCCGTGCAAAGCATCCTGCCACTCTCCGATGGCTCCGCGCTGCGGCTGACGACGGCGAAGTATTACACGCCCAGCCACAAGGTTATCCATGGCAAGGGCATCACGCCGGATGTCATCGTTCCCATGTCGGCCGACGAGGAGCGCCATCTGGCCATCAAGCGCGCCGGCGCGCCGCTCGATGCCCTCGACGAGAAGGAGCGAGAGTTGGTCAAAAACGCGAAAGATCCCCAACTCGATCGCGCCACGGACATGCTCAAGGGCATCCTCCTCTATGACAAGCAGGGCAAGCCGCTGGGCAAGGTGGCGGCGCAGAATGCCGCTGAACCAGTCAAGAAGTAGGCGCGGTGCTCCTCGCCCTCGAATCATCCTGCGATGAAACCAGCGTGGCCGTCGTTCACAATGGTTTCGTTTTGGCGAACGGCGTTGCATCACAGATCAAACTCCATGCTGAATATGGCGGAGTCGTTCCGGAGCTGGCCACCCGCGAACATCTGCGCAACCTCCTCCCCATCGCGCGGGCCGCGCTGAGGACGGCAAGTGGGGCTCCCGAGTCAGTTGGTGCTGGCCAGTCCGCTTTAGCGTTGGCGCAATTTGACGCCATCGCAGCCACCACGGGGCCCGGCCTGCCGCAGGCCTTGATGATCGGAGCCCGCGCTGCGCAGGCGATGGCCTTTGCGCTGCGCAAGCCATTCTTTGGCATTCATCATCACGAGGCGCATCTCTACTCGCCTTGGATCGCCCCTGAAGCAGCGGGCGGACAGCCTGGAATCGCCCAGACGTCCCTACTGCGGGCGGACTTCTCCCGTTTCCAACCCAACGTCTCCCTCATTGTCAGCGGCGGCCACACGATGCTGGTCTTCGTGGAAGCTGAACTGAAGCACCACCTGCTGGGCAACACCGTGGACGACGCGGCCGGGGAGTGTTTTGACAAGGTCGCCAAGCTCATGGGGCTGCCCTATCCCGGCGGACCGAAACTAGATGCCTTGGCCGAGCAGGGAGATCCGCGCGCCTTCGACTTCCCGCGTCCGATGCTCCGGGAGCTTCACCATGATTTCAGCTTCAGCGGCTTGAAAACTTCCGTTCGCTATTTCCTGCGCGATCAGCCGTTCATCCTCGATGACCCGGATCGGGTGCGGGATTTGTGCGCCAGTGTGCGGGCCGCGATTGTTGATGTGCTCGTGACGAAAACCGTGCGGGCGGCCAAGCGGCTGGGCGTAGCCTGTGTGACCGCATCCGGTGGGGTTACTTGCAATCGCGCCTTGCGCAGACAGCTGGCCGAGTCGTGCGCTGAACAAGGCCTGCTCCTGCGGTTGGCCGACAAATCCCTTTGCACCGACAACGCCGCGATGGTCGGCATTCTGGCTGAACGAAAGCTTAAGCATCATCTTCCCCCCTCTTCGCTGGACGAAGAGGTGAAGCCTAGCTGGCCAATTGCGCCCAGTCGGGTGCCGGGAATGTGAATCCCCGTTTGCGCCGCTTCACCGCGCGGCCTGTTTGCCGGGCTTGTGTTCGAGGCGATACAGCCCCGTGTCCGTGCGGAGAAACAAAGCCCGGTCGGCCACGGCGAGCGAGGCGAAGATTTTTCCCGGAAGCTGGTTCTTCTCCAGCACTTCAAACTTGCGGCCCGGCTTGATGACGGTGGTGAGCCCTTCGCGGCTGTGAACATAGATTCGGCCGTCGGCAAAGGTCGGCGAGGCGCTGTAGTTGCCCCCCAGCCGTTCGCGGTAGATCTCCGCCCCGGTTTGCGCATCAAGGCAGGTGAAGATGCCGCCGTCGTTCACGAAATAGAGGTCACCACCCACCAGCAGTGGCGAAGGCATGGTCGGGGCGCCCTTGTTGTAGCGCCAAGCGATCTCCGGCTTGTCTAGGCCCTGATAGCGAATGCCCAGAATCTCCGCCTTCATGAACCCGGTGCTCATGAAGATCATGCCAAGCCCCGCCACTGGGCGCGGCGTGATGGAAAAGCCCAGCAGGCCATACTTCACGCGCCACAGCTCGCGGCCCTTCTCATCGTAGCTGTAAAGCCAGTCCGAACCCGGTGAAATCAATTGCTCCTTCCCTTTGATGTTGAGGACGAGCGGCGTGCCGTAGGATTTCTTGAGCTGGGGGTTGGAGTTCATTTCCCCGGCGCGCGTCGTCTTCCACGCGAGCTTGCCGGTGTGCTTGTCGAGTGCCGCAATGAATTGCTCGTCGCTGCCGTCGAGGTGGAAAATCATCAGATCCTTCCAGATAACCGGGGAGCTGCCGGGACCGTTCTCGTGCATGACCGCCAACGCCGTGTTGGTCCACAGCACCTTGCCGGTGCGGGTGTCGAGGCACGCGTTGCCGAGCGCGCCGAAATGGCAATACAGCCGGTTGTCCTCGATGAACGGGGTGCAGGAGGCGTAGCTGTTCAGCGCGTGAACCCACTGCGGATCGCGCACGGTGAGCAGCAGGATGTTCTGCGTGAGCTTGCCGGAATCGCGATCCACGCACAGGGCGCGCAGTTCGACCTGGGCCAGCAGGTTCAGCGGCTGATTGCCGGTGTTGCCCTTGAGCCGACGCTCTGCGTCCTCCTTTTTGGCGGGCGTCTCGAGGGCCGTGGTCAGCCAGATTTGCTTTCCGTCAATGACCGGCGAAGACCAGCCCCGGCCGGGGAGTTCGGTCTTCCACGCGACATTGCTGGTCTCGCTCCAAGTGGCGGGCAGGCCGGTGGCCGTGGCATGGCCTTGGCCAGCCGGCCCGCGCCATTGCGGCCACTCGGCAGCAGTGCAGGGGAGGGAGCAGAGGGCGGCCAGCGCGGCGGAGGCAAGCAAGTTGGTGTTCATGCAAATTTCAGCGGGTAGAAAGACGCATGGGCCAGCGATGTCAATTCAGTGCTTTCGCAGCCGATGGCAGCGGCGCAGCCCAATCTTAATCTTGCGCCCGTTCCGTTCCGTGGTTTCATCGCCGCCATGAGATCCGCTTCGCTGGCAGTTCTTCCACTCATCGCTTTGCTTGTCATGCCCCACCGAACCTCCGCCGCTCCGGCGGCTCCGATTCCGCTCTGGCCCAACGCAGTCCCCGGTGAGAAAGGCGGAATCGGTGAGGAGAAGGACACCTCGGGGCCGAAGAGCGGGACCGTTCAGGGCAAATCTGTCATCCGTCTGGGGAACGTTTCAAAGCCCACCCTTACGGTGTATCGCCCGGCGAAAGACAAAGACACAGGTGCCTCCGTCATCATTTGCCCTGGTGGTGGTTACAACATTCTCGCCTACGACCTCGAAGGCTCCGAGATCTGTGATTGGCTGAATTCCATCGGCGTCACCGGGGTGCTGCTGAAATACCGTGTGCCCAAGCGGCCCGGCTTGGAAAAGCACACGGCCGCCTTGCAGGACGCCCAGCGCGCGGTGGGATTGGTCCGCACCCGCGCAACGGAGTGGGGGCTGGACCCAAAGCGGATTGGCATTCTGGGCTTTTCTGCGGGCGGCCATCTGGCGGCGGCGGCGTGCAACAACTTCGACAAACGGAGTTATGAGCCGGTGGATGCGGCTGACCAGGTGAGCTGCCGACCGGACTTCGCGGTGTTGATTTACCCCGCTTACCTCACCGTGAAGGAGCAAGGGGACAAGGTGTCCCCGGAGCTGCCCATCACACCGAACACGCCGCCAACCTTCCTCGCCATGACGCAGGATGACGGCGTGCGGGTTGAATCGGCGCTCTTTTACTACCTCGCGCTCAAGACCGCCAAGGTGCCATCCGAAATCCACCTCTACCCGACTGGTGGCCACGGTTACGGGCTGCGCCCGAGCCAGCACGCCGTCACTACCTGGCCCAAGCGCGCCGAGGAATGGATGCAGGTGCGCGGCCTGCTGACACCGGTGAAGTGAGGCTTTGTTTACGGCACCGTTCCCGCGTAGGTCATCCAGCCGCGTTGCACGGTCGGCGCGGCATTGCGCAACGCGTGGACAAACTCGATGGCGCGCAAGTCCTTTCCCGCCGCGTGGCAGAGGCTGGCCACTTGCACGGCGACTGCTTGGTCAAAGTTTGCCAGTGCGGGAAACAGCTTCGCGGCGACCGTTCCATGGCGCTTCACGAGTTGCTCCGCATAGCTGCGGGCCGCCGTAAACTTGCCATCTCCGTCCGCGTCCACCCACACGGGATTGGTGGCACCCAGCACGCGCGGAGTGAAGACCTTTGAGGTGGGCTGATAAGGGCGCGGCGTCTCCCAGAATGGGGCCGTCACTCCCGGCCCACTGGCAATCGCCACCAGATACGCATCATGCCTCAACGCCGGCAGTCGGAAGGTGACTCGAGCCTTGGTGACTTCCGCAGACGAAATGATTTTCTGTTCCGCTACTTTGAGGCCATTGGCAAACAGTTCCACCCGGTCCGCCTGCACCCACGCGGGACCGAGCACTGTCACGACTGCGGTCACGCCGCGTTCTCCCCGCAGTGCGAGATCGCCGACGTCGAACCGCTCATTTACCAGGAGGTTGGCGAGGAGGCCAAAGCTCACCAGCGCCCGCCCTTCGCGCAGGCTTCGGCAGGCCTCGGTCACATTGATGCCGGCCACGTTGGTATCGGCACATTTCACGTAAGTCCGGCCCTGACCGAGGATGAACCGGCTCACGTCGTGCGTGTCGCTTGCCGCCAGCGCCGTGACCCGGTGGCCGTGGTTCAGCAACGCGAACCAATCTTGAAACAGCAACCGGATGTCAGATTGCATCGCGGCGGAGGTGATGACTTCCAGCCCGTCAAAGCTGAAGTCCTGCCCGCGCAAGGCCGCCCCGGACACGGGGTTGAAATTCGCGGGCCCCAGCGGGATGAATCCGCTGTGCAGATCGCGCGGATGATTCAGCGTGATCACTTGCACGCCTGGCGTGGCGCGGATGCCCTTGAGCAGCGCGCTCCAGTTCGTCGCGGTAAAGTCGGGCGCCGTGCTGTCGGCGTGAATGGGAAAGGCATTAAAGTGTCCAGCCTTGGTCGTCACCTCGTTGCCGATGACGGACGTGAACCGGTCGCTGGTTCGCGTGCGCAGCGCGGCCTCGGTGTAGTCGGCGTGGTGGTTGTGGTCGGTGGCCACGGCCAGTTCGATGCCTTCGCCAGCAATCGTGAGCATTCGCTCATCTTCCGTCGCATCGCCGTGCCGGCTCCGCGTGAGCGTGTGAATGTGTGTGTCAGCCGCAATCCAGCCGTGCGTGGGCACCGCTCGGCGCAGCGAGAACGCCAGCGACTGCGTCTGGCCCAAGGCTACGCTCACGCCTTGCGTGACGACCGAATACTCAAAGCCGCGCGAGGCGAAGACCGTGTAATTGCCGGGCAACAAACCCACGCGGGCGGAACCATCGCGCGAGTAGAGCACCCCCGGCCGCGCAGCGAGCTCCGTTTGGTTCGTGGTGGCTGGTTGCAGCGGCGCCAGTCCGCCGGCTGCGTCCACAATCGTCAACCGGCAGGGCAGAGGGACTGTCGTGCCCAGCTCTGTAACGCGCAGTTCCAAGGTGGCATGCGACAAGGTTTCCCCCAGCGGGGTCGGCACGAGTCTAAACTCCTCGACCACAATGTCGTCCACGGCGGCGGGTGGCAGGATGGCCAGCGAGTTGGTGCCGTCTTGTAGCACACCCGGCGGCACGGGGAGCGCGTGGACGAGCGGGGTTTCCTGCGTGACGAGGTTGCCCAGCCGTCGGCCGTTGAGATGCACCTGCCAGCCGTGCTTCACATCGCGCTGACGGAGCAGCAGGGTGTGCTCGGTCGCGTTTCGCTGGGCTTGGAAGTGAATCGTCAGGGTCCGCCCGTGCGGTTTCTGGCCGACAAACTCCTGCCATTCGGGAAAGCCTTCGGTGCCGAGGTGATAGCGCGCTCCATCGATCAGCCGCCCTTGGGCACAAAGGGGCTTGGCCGCCAAGAGCAGCAATGCCCCGCAGAAGAGGAAGGCGAAAGGGCGAAACACTTCGCGCAGCCTAGGCAACTTTGGCCAGCTCGGCAATGGCGCGCTCAACCGAGCTTCGCCAGCTCGCTTCGCACCAACGCGACGAGGGGTCGCACCGTCTCATCGCTGAAGTCGAAGCGGCAGCCAGCGGTAGCGAACAGTTCCGGCAGCGGCCGCGAGCCCCCAAGCGCCAGCCCGGCTTGGTAATCGCCCAGCGCTTTGACGGGATCACGATGCGAGTTTGCCCAGACTTGCAACGCGCCCAGTTGTGCGATGCCGTATTCCACGTAGTAGAACGGGTGGATGAAGATGTGCAGTTGGCGATGCCAGTGGTTTGCGCGGGCCGTCTCGTGTCCGCTCCAGTCCACATCACCTCCGAAGCGATCCATCAAGCCGAGGAACGCAGCGCGGCGCTCGTCCCGCGTATGGCCGGGATGGCTGTAAATCCAGTGTTGGAATGCGTCCACCGTGGCCATCCACGGGAAGAAGCCAATGATGCCTTCCAGATGCGTCTTGCGCGCGCGATTCGCATCCGTCGATGAGTAAAACTCCTCCAGATGCTGGTTGCCCAGGAGTTCCATCGCCATGGAGGCGACTTCGCAAAACTCAATCGGTGCGCTGCGATACCCGTAGAGATCCTCGCCCTTGGCCGCCAGCGTGTGGAAGGCGTGGCCGGCCTCATGCAGCATGGTTTCCACGTCGCGCTGGAGGCCCACGGAGTTCATGAAGATGAAGGGCAGCCTTGCCTCAGCGAGCGTGGCCTGATAGCCACCGGGGGCTTTCCCCTTGCGGTTCGCGAGGTCCAGCAGCTTCAAATCGCGCATCTGGGCAAACCCGCCGGCGAGCCCGGCATCCAGCTTGTCGAAGACGCGTTGCGTGCGCGTGACCATGTCTTCCACTTCGGTGAACGGGCGCAGCGGCGCGCGGTTAAGCGGGTCCACGGCAGCGTCCCACGGGCGGAGCGAGCTGACGCCAAGCTGGCGTTTGCGCTCGGCTTGCAGCAAGCGCACCACCGGCATGATCTCTGTCTCCACGGCAGTGTGGAACTTGACGCAATCCTCAGGCGTGTAGTCGAAGCGGCCCTTCGCGCGGAAAGCGTAGGCGAGGTAGTTCGGGAAGCCGGCGTTGCGGGCGATCCGTTCGCGCAGCCCCAGCAGCGCCTCGAAATTATCTTCAAACTTGTCCGCCTCCTGCGCGCGGCGCTGCGCCACAAGCTGCCACGTCTCCTCGCGCAACGCGCGGTCGGGCTCTTCCAGGTAGCGGCCCATCTGCACCAGCGTCTTCTCCTCTCCGCGAAAGTTCACGGTGAGCGAGCCGGAGAGCTTCTGGAATTGCTGGGCCAACTTGGACTCCTCCGTTTCGAGGGGAATATTCTCCTCCCGGAACAGTTCGACCCGCAGCGCCGTGTCGCGGTCAAGCACTTCGTAGCGACGCGGGTCAAGCTGTCGGCGGAGAGGGTGGGCCAGATAGAGCTTCGCCAAGTTGAATTGCCGTGGCTTCAACGCCGGCTCGATCTGCTCGACGAATTGCAGGTAAGCCTGTTCCGCCTCGGTGCTGTCCGTGTGGCAGGTCATCGCGATGTAACGCTGGCTGCCTTCCTGATCGAGCGCGGCGGCGAGTTCGCCTTGGTCCAAAATCCACCGCTCGAAGTTACTGACGGTTTGGCACTGCGCTGCGCGGGCATCGAGTTGGTCGAAGAGCGGCGCGATCTGGCTCCAAACGCCGAGATCGATTTGCGCAGGCACAAAGGTGCGCGACGAGTGGGCGGGCAAATTTGAGAAGGGCAGCAAATTCATGATGGCTGAGAGTGGCCGAAGCAACGGCGCGACTGAAGCGCTTTTTGTCGCTAAATCAACGGCTCAAAAGACTGTGCCGTGCTCTGGCTCCCTCTCCCTTTGCGCGGAGCAAGGGGAGAGGGCCGGGGTGAGGGGGTGCGTGCGTCGGCGAGGGTGGCTGCACCCCTCATCCGGCCTGCGGCCACCTTCTCCCCACCGCCGCGGAAGGGAGAAGGCCCCGAGCGCGGCACGTCAGAAATCGATCAGCCTCGCTGGGAATCGGTATGGTGCTGAAAGACGTCTCCGTCGCTGTGTGAGACGGTTCGACCAACGATGCACTGCGGTCAGCCACGCACCACTTTCAGCTCTCCTTCCGGTAGCTAGCCACCACCCACTCGCTCAGGACGTTCTCCGGCGCGGCCACGGCGTCGGCGTCAAGGGTGAACTCTTTCCGGCCCGTGTTGCCGGCGATGAGTTTCAGGCCAAATTGAAAGTCCTTGAACTTCTGGCCGCAGAGATCGCGCACGGAGAGCTGCTTTTCCAGCGCCTCGGCGATGAGCGCGTCCGCTGCGGCGTCGGTGAAACGCAGGGTGAGGAAATGTTCCTTGGCGAAGCGCTCGCCGTAGTCGTGGACGAGTTGCCTCATGACCACTCGCTCCTCGTTGGCGTGCTCGGCGAGGAGCTGCTTCAGCCCGGCGGCGGGTTGGTCCACCAGTTCGCGCGTCACGACGAAGCGTTTCACATGGGTGCTGGGCAGCTCGAACTTGAAGTCGCGCAACACGCGCTCGCTCACGGTCATAAGGCCGCGCGCGCCGGTTCGCTCCTCGCCCGCGCGCTCGGCGATGCGCCGCAGGCCGTCGTCGTGGAAGAGCACTTCGATGCCATACGCAGCGAAGTCCTGCTCGTATTGGCGGATGATGCTGCCCTCGCTGGTCTTGAGAATGTGGAACAGGTCGTTCACCGCGAGCGGCTGGCAGACGACGCGCACCGGCAGGCGGCCGATGAACTCCGGCTCGAAGCCGAAATCAATGAAGTCGCGCGTCTGCGTGTCGCCCAGCACGCTGATGGCGTCGGCGGCGGAATGGGGCTTGGCGGCGAAGCCGATGGTCGCCTCGCGCAGGCGCTTGCGGACAATTTTGTCCAGCCCGTCGAACGCGCCGCTGACGACGAATAGGATGTGCTTGGTGTTGATGGTGGCGGGACCTTTCTTCCCGCCGCGCTGCGTCTCCATCATCGCTTGAATCTGCGCGGCCATGTCCTGTGGCGAGCGCGCGGGCACCTCGGTTTCCTCCATGAGCTTGAGGAGGTTGGTCTGAACCCCGCGCCCGCTCACGTCGCGCCCGGAGGAGTTCGTCGCGCTGGCGAGCTTGTCGATCTCGTCAATGTAGATGATGCCGTGCTGGGCACGGGCGATGTTGCCGTCCGCGCGGCGCACCAGCTCGCGGACGATGTCCTCCACGTCGCCGCCCACGTAGCCGGTCTCGCTGAACTTGGTCGCGTCCGCCTTCACAAACGGCACGCCAATCAGGTCTGCCATGCTGCGAACGAGGTAGGTTTTGCCGACGCCCGTGGGACCGAGCAGGATGATGTTCTGCTTGGTGTAGTTGGGCATCGCCTTGCCCGCGAGCGCGGCCTGCACGGCGTGGTAGTGGTCGCAGAGCGCGACGCTGAGGACTTTCTTCGCCTCGTCCTGCTGGATGACGAAGCGGTCGAGGTGCGCCTTGACGTCGCGCGGCTTACGCTCGAACTGGAGCACGGGTTCCGTCGCATCGCCGGAAGGCGATTCCGCGCTGCGGTCGAAGCCCGACTGCGCGCCGCTGGTGGACGGCGGCGGCACTTGGAGGTTGCGCATCAAGTCATTGAGGCGTCGTTGGAATTCCTCGGGCGTCGGCTGGCTGCTGGCTGAAACGTCGCGCATGGCGGCGATACGGTGGGGAGCGGGTGCCGGCAATGCAAGCGCCCGCTGGCAGTCGGTAAGATGGACACTCTTGTCCGCCGTGAGCCGCTGCTTGCTTCGCTCTCGGACTCGGGGACAAGAGTGTCCCCGTCACGCTCACTTTCGCACTTCCGGCGTTGCGGTCAGTTCCACGCGCTTGCCGTCGCGGAGGACGACAATCTTGACGGGTTGGCCGATCTTCACGGCCTCGATGGCGTAGGTGTAGTCGTAGATGTTGGCGATCTTCTGGCCGGCAAATTCCACGATGATGTCGCCGCCTTTCAGCCCGGCCTTGTCGGCAGGGCTGCCGCCACGCGTGCCGCTCAGTTTCACACCGGCCACTTCCTGCGCGTAGTCGGGGATGGTGCCGAGGTAGGCGCGGAGTTGCTCGCGTCCGCCGCCGCCGTCCTTCTTCTCGACCTTCGCGTAGGCCGGGCGCTCGGCACCTGAGGCGAGGTCGGTGATGAGGGCGCGGGCAAACTTCGCGATGCGTTCCAAGCCTTCGTAGTTGAGCGTGTCGGGCTTGTCGGCGGGGCGGTGATACTCCTCGTGGCTGCCGGTGAAGAAGGCGATGACGGGCACGTTCTTCGGGTAGAACGGCGTGGTGTCGGTCGGCAGATAGGGGTCTTCCTGCAAGGTGAGGTTGAAGCCGGCGGCGACGTTCCGCTTCTCGATGAGCTTCCGCCAGGCGGGCGAGGAGCCGATGCCCTGGAGGCTCAGCTTGTTGTCCCGTAGCCGGCCGACCATGTCGAAGTTCACGTAGGCAACCACGTTCGAGAGCGGGAGCGGCGGCTTCTCGGCGAAGTGCGAAGAGCCGATCAAGCCGACTTCCTCACCGGACCACGCGGCGAAGAGGATGCCGCGCCGCACGCCGGTCGATTTGCGCGCGGCTTCCTCGGCGAACGCACCTGCGAGTTCGAGCAGCGCGGCGGTGCCGCTGGCGTTGTCGTCTGCGCCGGGGTGGACCTTGCCTTCCTCGTCCTTGCGCGCGAAGCCGCCGGTCTCGCCGTGTCCGAGATGGTCGTAGTGCGCGCCGACGATGACATACTCTTTCGTGCCCACGGGCGGGATGTGCGCGAGGACATTGCGGTCGGATTTCTTCACATGCTCGACGGCCGTGGTAAGTTTCACGGCGACGTTCTTGAGGAGGAAGGCTCCTTCCGCATGCGGGTCTTCCTTGTCGAGCGCAGCCTGGGTCTTCTTCAAGTCCTTGCCGGCGGCAGTGAACATCTTCGCCGCCACGTCGCCGGCGATGCTGGCGCAGACGATGCCGCTGTGGCTCGCGCCGCTCTCGAAGGTGAGCCGGGCCAGCTCGCCCGCGTTCGGCGAGGTCGGCCCGGTGACGACGAGCAGGGCCTTGGCACCGCGATTGCGGGCGATGAGGGCCTTGTAGCGCAGGCCGGCGTAGCGGTTCAGTTCCTGCCGACGCTTGGGTTCGGCCTCCTCCGGCACGTAGCGCAGGACGAGCACGACCTTGTTCGACACGTCGAGGCCGGCGTAGGAGTCGTAGCCTTCGCCCATTTTGCCGGGCACGGAGAGACCGTAGCCGGCGAAGACAACGTCGCCCTCCACGGTGCCGTTGGCCGTGAAGGCGAGCGGGCGGAAATCCTTGTCGAGGGCGAGCGTCGCGGGCGCGGCGGCGGCGTGAAGCGTGGCGGAGTTTTGATTCGTCAGCACGCGCACGCCGGAGCTGAACTCGAAGGGCTGGAAGAAGTCCTTTGCGCCGGACAGGGGTTGGAGACCTACGGACTTAAAGTAATCGGCGATGAAGGTGGCGGCCTGCTGGGCGCCGGGCGTGCCAGTGAGGCGGCCTTCGAGGGCCTCGCTGGCAAGGAAGCCGACTTGGGCTTGCAGGTCGGCAGATTTGATTTCGGACGTGAAGCTTTTGGGCGGCGCTGCGGGCTGCGGGCTGCGGGCTGCGGGCTGTGTCGTCGCGGCCTTGGACTGAACACTGGATACTGAAGGCGGATTACTCGCCCCGCTCCGCTTCGGCGCTTGTGCCAGCGCCGCCAGCGCCGCCGTGTGATTCCAATCCGCCATGAAGACCTGCGAGTTCTTCTCCGGCGTGCGGCCGCTCGTCCACGCGAGCTTCTTGCCGTCGGGCGAGAAGACGGGCAGGCCGTCGAAGCCGTCGGTGTAAGTCACACGCACGGGTTCCTTCGCACCGAGGGCGTCCACGAGGAACAGTTCGAAGTTTGCGAAGCCGTGCTTGTTCGCCGTGTAGATGACGTATTGGCCGGACGAGTGGAAATAGGGCGCCCAGGACATCGCGCCGAAGTCGGTGAGGCGGCGCACGTCGGAGCCGTCGAGCTTCATGGTGTAAACGTCGGCGGTGTCGCCCTTCTCGTTGAAGCGCCGCCAGATGACGCGCTGGCCGTCGGGGGAGAAGAACGGGCCGCCGTCGTAGCCGGGCGTGCTGGTGAGGCGGCGGACATTCGAGCCGTCGGCGTTCATCAGGTAGATGTCGCCGAAGTAGGCCGTGTCCACTTCGAGCTTCTTCTTGTCCTCGGGCGAGAGTGTGCCGGTGTAGGCGTGGCGCAGAGAGCAGAAGACGATGAGCTTGCCGTCCGGTGAGTAGCTGCCCTCGGCGTCGTAGCCGGGCGCGTCCGTGAGCCGGCGGATGTTTGAGCCGTCGCGCTTGGACACGAAGATTTCCATGCGGTCGTCGTAATCCCACGCATAGCGGCGGGACTTGCCGGAGGCGCGGATTTCGAACTCGGTCTTTTGCTTGGTCTTCGCCTCGGGGTCGGTGTGGGTGCTGGCGAAGAGCACGTCATCGCTGCCGGGGCGGAGGAAGGCGCAGGTGGTTTTGCCGGTGCCGGGGGAGACGCGGTTCACGTCGCCGGTCTCCAGGTTCAGCAGGTAGATTTGGTAGAACGGGTTGTCCGCTTCGCGCTCGCTCTGGAAGACCATGAACTTGCCGTCGGCGGAGAAGTAGCTTTCACCGCTGCGCCGGCCCTCGTAGATGAGTTGACGGGTGTTGGTGAGAAACTGGGCTTCCTTGGCGGTTTCTTGGGCACGCGAGGGTTGAAGCGCGACGGTGAACGCGACGAGGAACAGGCAGAGACTAATGCGCATGGCAGACATGGACGTATGAACTGGGCGGAATGGTGAAACGAGCTTGAGCGAAGCGCAACGCTGGAGCGCCGGTATCCGACCCGGGGTGCTCAGCGAACCGAGCCAACCACGCCGGACCGGAGGCCAGCGCTCCACGGAGGAAACGCTCGCGTTCGGCGTCGGGCTGCGTAGCTTGGCGGCCTTCGACCGATGAACCATCCGCTCCGAATCTCACTCCTGATGTTGATGCTCGTGGCTTCCGCTTGGGCACAGCAGCCGCCCAGATCGGCGGAGCCGAAGCCCGTTCCACCGTCGAGCATCCGCGAGGTTTCTCCGGGCATCTTCCAAGTCGGCGGCGTGAAGCTGGAGCGGGAGGCGCGGCGAGTTTCCTTCCCGGCCAAGCTGAACATGACGAACGGTCCGATTGAGTATCTGCTCGTCACCACGGCGGGCAAGGCACACGAAAGCCTGCTGACCACGGACATTGAGCCGCAGCACTTGCAGGTGGCGATGCTGTTGCTCGGGGCGAAGGGCATGCAGGCCGTGCCGCTCACGAATGCACCCGCTGGCGGGCCCATCACCCAGGTGCAGGGCGAGCGCAATCCGCCCTTGCCGGGGGAGCCGGTGTTGATGGAAGTATCGTGGAAGCAGGCCGGCAAGTTGCAGCGGAAGCGCATTGAGGCGTTGGTCTTCAACAAGCGTGCGAAGGAGCCGATGAGCCCGGGACCGTTCACCTTCACCGGGTCGCGGCTGTGGCAGGGCAAGTTCGTCGCGCAGACGGAAGGCTCGCTGGTCGCGCTCATCACCGATCCCGATGCGGTCTTCAACCACCCCCGCCCCAATCGCGACGCGGATGACACCTGGGTCGTGCACCAGCGTGACGTGCCGCCGCTGGACACGGTGGTGGAGGTGAGTATCACGCTAGGGCCCACGGCGAAGCCTCCGGCGGGGCAGGGGAGGTGAGGGGCGCGGCATTCATGCCGCAGAACTGAAGTCTTCTGATGAGGCTCGAATACAATTTGGCATTCGTCGCCGTCTGCGGCGTGAAGGCCGCGATCCTTCACCCACTTTGCCGCGTGTAAGTTTTTGCGCCCTGTGGCACACTCTCCCCGAATGAACCACGACATCGAAGCGCTGCACGCTGCGATCGACGAAGTGCTCGCCGGGCATCGCGATGGCTTCCGCCACATCGTCCGCGAATACGGCCTGGGCGTGCGCGGATTCATCGCCAGCCAACTCTACCATCTCGATGACGTGGACGATCTCGCGCAGGACGTGTTCCTCGCGGCGTTTGAGGCGCTGGGCTCCTACCGCAAGGGCGATGACTTCGGCGCATGGATCCGTGGCATCGCGCGCAACAAGGTGAAGATGTATTTCCGCACCCGGATGCGCCGCGAGAACGTGATGGAGCGGTTCCGGTCCGAGGTCAGCGAAGTGGTTGAGGCGGACTTGGAAAAGGCTTCATTGGCGGTGGAGGACGAGCAGCTCGCCCGGTTGCTCCACTGCATCGGCAAGCTGCCGGACAAGATGCGCCGCATCATCCAGGGCGGGCTGGAAGGGCAGAAGGCGCAGGCGCTCGCGGCGGCGATGGAATCCTCCGTCGCCGTCGTTTACGTCACGAACCATCGCGCGCACAAGCTGCTGCGTGAGTGCATGCAGCGCACAGCCGCGTGATGGAAAAGGATCTCCAAGATCTCGTGGCCGCGTGGCTTCGGAATGCCGAGCTGCAGCCTGCCCGCCGGGATGAGCTGCTGGGTCGCCTGCGCTCGGACGCTGCCTTTCGCCGCGAGTTTGTGGAAGAGATTCAGATGCACGGCTACGTGCGCGCCGCGCAGTCCGCCGAGCCGCGCTGGCCCTTGCTGGAAGAGGCGATGGGCGGACATGAGGACGCGCCGGGCTTGGAGGATTCCATCATGGCGCGGCTGGCGCAGATGCCTACGCCGACGCGGCGACGCACGTGGAATCCTTGGTGGGCGGTGGCGGGATTTGCGGTCGTGGCGGGCGTGGTTCTGCTGGTGTTGCAGCAGGTCAACAACCCGGCAACGCCCACAGTCCCACCGGCTCCCTTCGCCGATGGCAGTGCGCTTCAATCACCCGCCGTGGCGGTGCTGTCACACGTCGTCGAGGTGGCGTGGTCTGATGGTGAGCCGGAGCGGCAGGAAGGCGCGGAGTTGTCTGCGGGCTGGGTCCGGGTGGCGTTGGGCACGGTGCAGATTGATCTGTTTTCCGGGGCCCGGTTGTTTGTGGAAGGGCCCGCCCAAATCGAACTGCGCTCGCCCAATGAGGCGTTCCTGCTCATGGGCAAAGTGGCTTGCGAACTGGGGGAACAGGCCAGGAGCTTCCGGCTGCTGACGCCGGGATTGACCGTGGTGAACCAGGGCAATTCTTTCGGCGTGAAGGTGAGCGAAGCCGGTGAGCAGGAGGTGCATGCGCTCGAAGGCAAGGTGGTGGTAAGCCGGACCGGGGAACTCCTGACCAGCCAGATTGCCGCCAAAGAAGCGCGTCGGCTCGATGACACTGGCTTGATGGAGACCCCGTTTCGGCCGGAGGACTTTCCGGCGATGGAGCGGGTCCGGGAACGCGAACAACTGGAGGCATCCCGACTCCGGGCCGCCTGGCGCGCGGTGGCGGATGATCTGGATCGCGATCCGGCCACGCGCATCCACTTCAATTTCGAAGACCAGTCGGGCTTCGATGCTTCGGTGAGCAACCGCGTTCGTCATGGCAGCGATGGCCAGATCATCGGGGCGCGCTGGACGCAGGGACGCTGGCCGGGGAAGGCGGCGCTGGAATTTCGCGGGCGCGGGCAGCGCGTGCTGGCCCGTTTGCCGGGCACCTTCACCTCGTTGACGCTGCTGGCGTGGGTGCGCGTGGATGCCCTGTCGCAGCCCGAGACGGCCCTGGTGGCCAGCGAGGCTTCACCGAGCCCGGCTGAAACGAATGTGTCTGAAGCGCGAGCGCTGCATTGGCTGCTCAAGTCAAACGGTCAGCTTGCCTTCAACTTGCAGCGCAGCGCTGGTTCCGGGCCGCCGCAGTGGGATACGCATCTGGCCCCCGCGTTGGTGACTCCGGAACGACACGGTCAATGGCTTTGTCTGGCGGCGGTCCAGGATGGTGCGGCCGGGGTGTTGACCCAGTTTGTCAACGGCCTGCCCGTTGCGCGGCACAAGGTCTTGCCCGGCCAAACACTGGCCCTCACGCACCTGTCCCTCGGCAATCTCAGCCCCACCGAGGCCGAGGCTCGGCAAGGCGTGAACTACGGCTTCTTCGGGGCGATGGACGAGTTTCTGTTGGCTGCCCGGGCGTTCAGCGCGGCGGAATTGCGCCGCTACTACGAGGTGGGCCGGCCGTGAGCCGCTTTCTGGGAGATGGTTTCGGCCTAGACGGAGAGGAGGCTTGTGCTAATGTCGGCGAGTTCACCAAAGCGCGCCACCATGACCACTCATGTATCCACAGATCGCTTGGAGCCTCGTTCGGCTTTCACCCTGATTGAACTGCTGGTCGTCATCGCCATCATCGCGATTCTGGCGGGGATGTTGTTGCCCTCGCTGGCCAAGGCCAAGAACTCGGCCAACAAGGCGTTGTGCACGAGCAACCTCAAGCAGTGGGGCGTCTCGATTAATACTTACGCAGGTGATCATGATAACAAGTTTCCGCCGGGGTCCGACGTCATCGGCGCGACCACCTACGGCCGGGATGAGAGTTGGATCGGCCCGTCAGTTTTGCGCTTGTATCAGAGCTACTTGATCCCTGTTTCCACGGCTGCTTCGAGCGCCAAGAACAGTCCGCTCTACTGTCCCACTGGAGAGTATCATCGGGCATACGATCGGTTGGTTACGCAACCGACCCTCGGGGCCAATTACGGCAACCCGATCGTGGCCCACGAGGAACTGTCCGGCTATTTCTATCTGGTCGGACGGACGGCGGCGCAGGTGGCTGGCCGGGTTACCTACGGCAGCGGCAATGTGCCCAATTGGTTGACACGCACCCGGCTGGACAGCGCGTATCGGGATGGTCCCGTCGTTGGGGACATGCTTCAGATTCAGGGGACTACCACTTCGCCTACAACTGGAACGGGGCGGCCTTACACCCCCACCGCAGTGAAGGTGACCATCAATGGCGTCGGGGCAATGGCCGGCCAATCCGCGTCGGTATTTACTACGAGTCATCGGCAGGGTGACGGTAAAATGCAGGGCGGAAGCTTCCTGTTCGAGGATGGCCACGTCAGTTGGTATAACGAGAGCCAGATAAACCTCGGGTCCCGCATCGGCTCTTGGCTGTGCTTCTACAACGCCCAGTGACGACTGCTTGGTTCAGGCCGAACGGGCTCGCCGGAAGCCTTCGCCTTTCCCATGGAGAGCCCCTGTTGACCGATCCATTTGGCCCGTCTTTGCCATCGTCCAACGCGCTGTTTAGCCTGCCGCAATGAGGCTACTCATCATCGACCATTTCGGAAGGTTGCTCCCCGGTTTGGCCGGCATGGGCTGTGGAGTTCTCGCAAACGGTGTCAGCCAGTGCGCGGCCGTCCCCGAGGGCCCTCCAGTGGCAGGGGGAATCGGTTCCACTCTTTACGCTCTGGGCCAGGGCGAGCAGGCCGCTCTAAACACCTTCTGCACGCGCTGTTCTGGTATCCTCTTCTTCGGAGGCGCATCATCCTTGGTCTTCAAGCTGGCCGCCATACACGGATAACAACACGGACAAGGAAATTAAACCAGATGCGAACCCGGAACAGTTGGTTGCAGTGGGTGGTGGTGGTGAAGTCAACCGCCTTGCCTCCCCGCCAGAAATTTCCGATGATCTCTCTCATGTCGTCTAAGTTTAGGCTCGTTCCCTTTGTGGCAGCGTTGGTTTTGGTCCATTGCGCTGGGGCCGCAGTCGCGAAGGTGGATTTCTCCCACCAAATCGTCCCCATTCTCCGCGAGCACTGCGGCGAATGCCACACGGGCGACAAGAAGAAGGGCAGCTTCAGCATGAACGACCGCGCGTCGCTGCTCACGGGGGGCGAGAGCGGCAAGGCCGTCCTCCCCGGCAACGCCGCGAAGTCCCCGCTCATCGAGGTCATCACGAGCAAAGACCCCGACAAGCAGATGCCGCCCAAGGGCGCGCGCCTTTCGCCGGAGAAGGTGAAGCTGCTGCGCGACTGGATTGATGCCGGCGCGCCTTGGGAAGAGGGCTTCGCCTTCAAGAAACCCGCTTACGAACCGCCGCTCAAGCCGCGCCGTCCCACGCTACCACCGGTTTTGGCGGGTCGCACGAACCCCATTGACCGCATCCTCGACGCCGACCTCGCGAAGCGGAAGGCTGCCACGCCCCAGCCGATTGACGACGCCACCTTTGCCCGCCGCGCGCACCTCGACCTCCTCGGCCTGTTGCCTGAACCGGAGGCGCTCGCGAAGTTCCTGACCGACAAGTCTCCGAACAAGCGCGCCAAGCTCGTGCGCGACCTGATCGCCAACGACACCGCTTACGCCGAGCACTGGCTGACGTTCTGGAACGACCTCCTCCGCAACGACTATTCCGGCACCGGCTTCATCACCGGCGGGCGCAAGCAAATCACCAAGTGGCTTTACCGCGCGCTCGCGGACAACAAGCCCTACGACCAGTTCGCGCGCGAGCTGATTGCCTACACGCCTGAAAGCGAGGGCTTCGCCGCCGGCATCAAGTGGCGTGGCGACGTCAGCGCGGGCGCGACCACGGAGATTCAGTTCGCGCAGTCGGTCGGGCAAAGCTTCCTCGGCATCAACCTCAAGTGCGCGTCGTGCCACGACAGCTTCATTGACCGCTGGAAACTGGAGGAGGCCTACGGTCTCGCGGCGATTTACTCGACGGGCAAGATGGAGATTCACCGCTGCGACAAGCCCGTGGGCAAGACCGCGCAGGCGAGCTGGCTCTTCCCCGAACTGGGGCAGGTGGATGCGAAGGCGTCGCAGCCCGAGCGTCTCAAGCAGCTCGCCGCGCTGATGACTCACCCGGAGAACGGCCGCTTCACCCGCACCATCGTGAACCGCTTCTGGCACCGTCTGATGGGCCGCGGCATCGTGCATCCCACCGATGCGATGCAGAGCGAGCCGTGGAATCACGACTTGCTCGACTTCCTCGCCTCACATCTCGCCGACAACAAGTTCGACCTAAAGAAGACACTCGAACTCATCGCCACGTCGGCTGCCTACCAGTCGCATGCGCAGGTTTTGGGCAAGGACGCCGACGAGCACGGCTACACCTACGCCGGGCCGCGCGCCAAGCGCCTCACCGCCGAGCAGTTCGTGGATGCCGTGTGGCAAATCACCGTTTCGGCCCCGACGCGCTTCGATGCGCAAGTCGTGCGTGGTCGGGCCAGCTCCGAGGTGATCAACGCGATGAAGCTCACCGCGCACTGGATTTGGGGCCATGCTGACGCTGGCAACGCGAAGGCTGGCGAAACCTTCACCGCGCGCAAGAAGTTCACCCTCAAGTCCGCGCCGCTCCGCGCCGGTGCGGTCGCCACGGCGGACAATGAGTTCAAGCTCTACGTCAACGGCGCACAGGTTGCGTCCGGTGACAACTGGGAGAACCCCGAGGCCATCCCCTTGGAAACGAAGCTGAAGGCTGGTGCGAACGACATCGTGCTCGTTGCCAAGAACGGCGGCACCGGCCCGAACCCGGCCGGCGTCATCTTCGAGGCGCGCATCACACTCCCTGACGGTGAGACTGTCACCATTGGCACCGATGTGACATGGGAGACGCTGAAATCGCCGCCGGATGCCAAGGGCAAGTTCAAGAGCGCGCCGGAAGCCGGAGGCGCAGTAGTCGAGGTCGCGAACTCAGCGTTGTGGAACGTGAAGGTCGGCAAACAGCTCGCCACGCAACTTGCGCAGGCCGCCACCGCCACGCAGCCAATGGTTCGCGCCTCGCTGCTCAAGAACGATTTCCTCATGCGCGCGCTGGGCCGTCCGCACCGGGAGCAAATCGTCAGCGTGCGTCCGAACGAGTTGAACACGCTTGAGGCGATCGATCTCAACAACGGCCAGACGCTGGCTACTCGCTTGGAGCAAGGCGCCGCCCGCGTGCTCGCGAAGCAGTGGCCGAACAGCGACGCGCTGACGCAATGGCTCTACCAGTTCGCCCTGGCCCGCGTCCCGACTGCGGCCGAACTGACGCTCGCCCGCGAAGTCCTCGGCGAGAAGCCGACGGGGCAGGGGGTGCAGGATCTGCTTTGGGCTGTGCTGATGCTGCCGGAGTTCCAGTTGGTGCGGTGAGGCTGCGCGCGACTTCACCCACCGGAATTTAGCTTGAATCCCCCTCCCGACACGCGCCGTCTGTGCCTTCTGATAACGTTCGCGACGCTGGTCGTATTGGGTCGTTCCGACACTCCACAAAAATGAACAGTAAAGCCCTTCTTGTCCTGGCGGTTTCCGCCTTTGGCTTGCTCACCACCTCGGTCCGCGCTGATCTTACGACCAGAGGCGACAAGATTCTTCAGCAGGAGCTGCGGCAGGAGCAGATCAAGGCCACCACCTCGCGCGTCGGCAGCCAGCTCAGCGCGGTCATCGAGGAATACGAGCGCAACGGCTTGGAAGGCGACGATGTCGCGGTGCTCAAGGCCATTCGAGGCGTGCTGGGCAAACTGAGCGACACGGAAATCGCCCGCGTCGTCACGCTCCTCCAGCAGAGCCGCACCACCTCGGATGCCGATGCCCAAAGGCGCAGCGCCCTTGATGCGTTCGCCGGCCAGAAGAACGTAACCGTCCAGCTCCGCGCCCTGCTCCTTGAATACCAGCGCCAGCAGGTTTTGCAGGAGATTGCTTCGCGTTTTGCTGCGCTCGCCCGTCGGCAGGGAGACAACCTCAAGGAAGCCGTCGGTCTGGCCACGCTCACCAAGGGGCGCGACGCCCGTCGCACCGAGACGGCCCACCAAGTCGCACTGCAGCTTCAAGAGACTGAGCAGAACACCATCGGGGACGAGGCCAAGATCGTCCTGACCAAGCTGGAGAAGGTCGTTGCTGCCATGGATGGACCGGCGGCGGAACGGCCGCGCATTGCCTTGACCAAGGCCGAGGAAACCCGGCTCGCCGCGACGCTGGTTTCGGCCACTGGCGACTTGAAGTCGGCCAACTTGCTTTCCGCCGCCGGCAACGAGAAGCGTGCGCGCGATGTTTTCCAAGACTTGGCCAAGCTGCTCATGCCCGCTCGCGACAACCTCGAAGTGATGCGGCAGGCCGTGCGGGATCTGGAGAAAGCCATCGAGCAGCAGAAGCAGGTCAATGAGCAGACCAAGGAAGCCTCTAAGCCCAAGGCGGAGAAGACCGAGGCCGCCGAGGCGGAACGCAAGCAGGCCGAGGTCGTGGACAAGACCGACACCATCCGTGAGGACGTCCAAAAGGCTGCTCCCAAGGCGGCCGAGGAACTCAAGGCGGCCGTGGAAAAGCAGCAGGAAGCCCGGGCTATGCTTCAGGACCAGCAGCCGGCCCGGCGCGCTCAAGACGAGCCTCCCGCAGCCGAGAAGCAGCAGCAGGCCCTCGCCAAGATGCAGGAGGCCAAGACAACCTTGGAGCAGCAGATCGCGCTTGCCGAAGCCCGGCAACAGAAGCCGCAGGACAAGGTGGCGGAGTTGAAAGAACTCAAGAAGAAGGTCGAGGAGCTCGCCCAGAAGCAAGAACTGGTCAAGGAGGACGCTGCTAAGGCCGAAAAGGCCGCTGCGGCTGAGAAGAAGCCCGAGTTGCTTGGCGAGCCAGCAGCCAAGCAGGAGTCCGTGAAGGCGGAGACGCAAAAGACTCAGCAAGATGCTGCTGCGAACGCGCCGGAAGCGGCCAAGACCTTGGGCGAGGCTGCCCGTCAGATGGAGAAATCCCAGCAGGCCTTGGAGAACAAGGCCAATGCCCCGATGGCGCAGCAGGCTGCGAAGGATGCGCTCGACAAGGCCGCGCAGCAGATCGATTCCCAAATCGCCAAGCTCGAAAAGGCCAAGGAGGATTTGGCCAAGCTCGACAAGCTGGGCAAGGAAATCGGCCAGCTCATGCAAGACCAGCAAAAGGTCGCGATGGACACTGCCAAGGCCGCCGAGAAGCCGGACAACAAGCCCGCTCCCCAGACCGCCAAAGAGCAAGGCGACTTGGCTGCCAAGACGGAAGCCGCTCAAGCCGAGGCGAAAAACCTTTCGCCCGAAGCCGCTTCCGATCTGGGGGCCGCCAAGGAAAACATGGCGGATGCCAAGGCCGACTTGGACAAACCAGACGCCGCCGCCGCTCGTCCCGATCAAGCCAAGGCGATGGCCAATCTTCAGGCTGCCAAGAACGCCGTGGACCAAAAGAAGCAGCAACTTGCCCAGGAACTCGGCCAGCCAGAACCGAAGAACACCCCGCAGTTGGCGAAGGCCTCGGAAGCGGTGGCCGCCGCGCAGAAGCAGGTGAATGAAGCTTTGGCCAAGCTCGACCAGCCCGCTGGCCTTCAGGAGATGCTCAAGCAGAAGCAGCAGGAAATCGCCGCCGCACTGGGTGAGAAAGCCAAAGCCCAGCCCCAGTCCAAGCCCGTCGCTGAAGCCAAGCAGGCGGCCGATAAGGCCGCTGAAAAGCTCGGCCAGAACGACCTCAAGGGTGCCGTGGGTGAGATGGCCAAGGCGGAGAAGGGCTTGAAGGAAGCCGCTCAGGCTGAAGCGGGACAACCCGCAGGTGAGCAACCCAAGGGTGCGCCTCCCAAGCCC
Organism: Akkermansia muciniphila; assembly: GCA_945874145.1. Classification (GTDB taxonomy): domain Bacteria; phylum Verrucomicrobiota; class Verrucomicrobiia; order Limisphaerales; family SXTU01; genus SXTU01. The sequence goes on along the minus strand of CAMCFN010000002.1, from coordinate 98,420 downwards.
GACGGCCAACCGGCGGAAGGCAAACCCGCAGATGGCAAGCCAGCGGATGGCAAACCGGCTGATGGCAAACCGGCTGATGGAAAGCCAGCGGACGGCCAGCCCGCCGATGGTCAGCCGCAAGGCACGCCGCAAGCTGGCAAGCCCCAAGCATCGCTGCCCCAACTCGCCAAGCAGCAGTCCGACGTGAAGGCCATGACCGAGACGCTCGCCTCACAGCAGGCCGCGCAGCAAGCCGCCCAGCCGCTCGATTCCGCCGCTCAAACGATTGCCCCGCTGGCGGCCGGCGAGGCGGGACCACTTCCGCAACAGGCGCAGCAAGCTTTGCAGAAGGCACAGGAAGCGCTCACTCAAGCTGCCGCCCAAGCGGAAGCCGGGAAGGCTCAACCCGCCCAGCAAAACGCTGAGGCCGCGCAGCAGGCGCTGGCCCAGGCAGCCGCCGCGCTCGCGCTGGCTCAAGAAGGAGTGGGTCAGCAAATGGCGCAGCAGGGTCAAGGTCAGCAGGGACAGGGCGAGAGCCAGCAACAGGGCAAAGGACAGGCGAAAGGCCCCGGCCAGAATTCTCCGCAGCCCGGCAGCAAGGAAGGCCAGGGCGACGGCAAGCAGGGCAACTGGAACGGCGAAGGCGGCACCGACGGCAAGACCCGTGAAGCCAAGGGCACCAGCGGTTTCCTCGGCCTGCCTGCCCGCGACCGCAATGCGCTCATGCAAAGCCAGACCGAGCGCGCGCCTGAGGAATACAGCCCGCTCGTCGAGCAGTATCTCAAGAACCTCTCCGACTCCGCCGCACGCTCCCGGAAGAAGTGACGGATGGGAGCACGAGTCCAAGGTCGGGTGAGCCACCTGCCCGCCCCTGCGAGCCCTCGGACTCGCGTTGAACTTCCGAGCCACCGGCCACTGTTATGTGGCTTGCTGCTTTGCTTGTGGCTCGTCCGTCCAGCTTTTGCCCACACCACCTCCGTGACGCGGGTGGACGCCCAGTTGGCGACCAATTCACTCACGCTCACCTTCCAGCTAAACCAGCCCGACCTGCTCCAGTTCATTGTGGGGCGCACCAATGATCAGGTCGTGCTGATGACTGAAGCCGAGTGCCGCGCCGCCGCTGTCCGCATCGCGGATTACGTGCAGTCCCGCGTGCGTTTCAACTTGGATACCAATGCCCCGGTGCGCGGCACGCTTTCAAACTGGCCGCCCGCCCCGCTAGTTCTGACCACTGAGGAGCGCCCCGGAGAAGTCCGCCCCGCTCCACTTCCGCTTACGCTGCGCTGGGAGGTTCCGGCCACGGCAAAGCAGCTTGAGCTGTCGCTGTCGCTTTATGATGCGTTTGGCTTCGCGGCCTTGTTTGAAGTGCTTTTCCATCGGGGCAAGGACGTCGCGCCCGTGCTGCAACTCGTCGCTTCGCGCCAGTCGATGGTTATTGATCTCGATGCGTTCCAAGAGGACACCCGTGCCACGGAAGCCTCCCCGCGCCTCCCTGGTGCAGACAAACTGGAGCCGTCCCATTTGCGTGGCACAACGGCCACTCAGTTCATCGAACTCGGCTTCACGCACATCCTGCCGAAGGGCTTGGATCACATCCTGTTCGTGCTGGGGTTGTTCCTTCTTAGTCCGAAACTCAAGCCACTGCTCTGGCAGGTGACGGCGTTCACGCTGGCACATTCCATCACGCTGGCGCTGGCGGTGCTTGGCATCTTCGCGCTGCCGGGGCGGGTGGTGGAACCGATCATCGCCCTGTCCATTGCGGTAGTGGCGATTGAGAACCTGTTCCGGTCAGAAGTCTCGCCGTGGCGCTGGGCGGCGGTGTTTGGCTTTGGGCTGATTCACGGCATGGGCTTTGCCGGGGTGTTGAGCGAAGTGGGTTTGCCGCGCGATCAGATTGGCACGGCGCTGCTTTCGTTCAACTTCGGCGTAGAGCTGGGGCAGTTGGCCGTGATTACGCTCGCGTTCGGCGTAACGAAGTGGTGCCAAGGCCGGTCTTGGTATGGCCCGTGGGTGCGCCGGCCGGCGTGCTGCCTGATCGCCCTCGCTGGCTTGGTGTGGACCGTGGAGCGGTTGCTGGCCTCCTAACAGTATGCCAAGCCTTCAAGCGGCAATCAGATAACAACACGAACGAAGCCAGTGCGCTGAATGCCACGGTGGTTGAGGTGGAGTCTTCTGCTTTCCCCGGTCGTAATCGTTTTCGTGGGGCTACCGCTATCGGTCGTGTTTTGGGACGACTTCAATTCGTGGGAACGACGTTTTCCCTTCCCCGCTGACCAGCAGCTGACGGAAACGGTGGCTTTGGATTATTCCCGACGTGCGTTCATGCAGACACGCATCAAGTTGACTGACGCGACTCCTGTTCCGTTTTACCCCAGCCGCACCAACGTCTTCCTCTTCAACGCAGATAGCACGACCGTTGGCGTGCTAATGGGGCGCGTGCCAAGTATGGCGACGGAACGGGGAATGGCTCCAAATTTCACGGTGCGTTTGGAGAAGGCTGGCGACCAACTGATCGTCACCCTCGGCAAGCATTGGCTCTGAAGAACCTGACGCTGCCAAGATGCACTCGTCCCGAGTCGTTCCGAACTGAAGCTTCCCTCAGTCCCGCCGTCGGCTTTACAGTCTGCCGAAATCAAATGCTGCCCATGAAACTCCGCGCCTTGTCCGCCTGCGCTTTCGTTGCGCTGTTCGCTGCCTCCGCCTCCGCCCAACTCACCGCTCCCACGCCCCAGCCGGTCATTGGCGCGCGGCAGCCGGCGCTGAGTCCTGATGGCAAGCGGCTCGCCTTTGTATATCGCGGTGATGTGTGGGTCGCGCAAAGCGAGGGTGGTCGGGCTTCCGTCCTGGCTTCGCATGTTGAGTCCGATGCCTACCCGGTCTTTTCGCCGGACGGCAAGTGGGTTGCCTTCTCCAGCAAACGCAACGGTGGCTGGGATATTTTTGTGGTGCCCTCGGAGGGTGGCCCGGCGCAGCAAATCACCTGGCACGGTGGGGCCGAGTTGGCGGGTGGCTGGAGCCCGGACGGGAAGCAGCTCGTCTTTGCCGCGCGGCGCGAAGCTCCGAACTTTGCGCTCTACACCGTGGACTTGAAGACTCTGGGGACGGGGCGGTTGTGCGAGGATTATGCGCAGATGAACTACCCGAGCTTTTCGCCCGACGGGAAGACGGTGGTCTATGGCCGCTATGGTTTCCCTTGGACCCGCCCGCGCTACGTCGGCGCGGCGGCGGCTCAGATATGGATCATCAATGCCGCCGATGGCCGCCGCAAGCCGCTCACCAACGACGACCGCCAGCATCTCTGGACGCAGTTCCTGCCCGACGGCAAGCGCCTGCTCACCGTGACGTTCGGCGAGGTCACGCCCTCGGCCAGCAAGCTGAACGAGCCCATCGGCAAGGTCGCGGACAACCCTGCCCGCACGCCCAACCTTTGGATTTATGAGTTGGATGGGAAGGGGCGTCAGCTCACCCAGTTCACCGGCGGCGCGGTCCGCTGGCCCAGCGTCGCCGGCAAATCGGGCGACATCGCCTTCGAATACGGGCCAGATCTCTACCTGCTCAAGGCGGGGGGCAAAACCCCGGCGAAGATCAAACTCGTGGTGAGCGCCGATGAGAAGCAAACCACGCGGCGGCGGGAGAAGCTGTCTTCGGGCTCCAACGAGGCGGAGTTGTCGCCGGACGGTAAGGTCCTGGCCTTCGGCTTGCGGGGTGACATCTGGACCGTGTCCACGGAGAAGACCAAAGGCGTGGCGGGTCGCAGCGAAGAGTTTGCCCGGCGGCTGACGGACTGGGTGGGTGACGATTCGGACTTCATCTGGTCGCGGGACGGCAAGAAACTTTATTTCACGTCGGACCGGGAATTCAACACACGCATCTACGAACTGGATCTAGCTTCCCTGGCGGTGAAGCCCCTCTGGCCGCGCGATGAAAATGTCACCCATCTCTCGCTCTGCCCGGATGGCCAGCACCTCGCGTTTTGGGTCGCGGGCAAGGACGGCGGGCTGTTCACGTTGCATCTTGCCGACGGGGTGGTGAAGCGGGTCGTCCACGTGCCCGGCACGCACTGGCAAGTCTCGGGTGGCGGTGATTTTGCGTGGTCGCCGGACATGAAATGGATCGCCTACACCCGCAAGGGCGAGAACCGCGCCTGGAACATCTGGGTGGTCCCCTCCGGCGGTGGCGAGGCGCACAACGTGACGCGGCTCAACTCGCAGCACAGTCAGCCCAGATGGTCGCCGGATGGCAAACACCTCTTCTTCCAGAGTGATCGCGAGGGCACCGGGCTTTACGTCCTGCCGCTGCAACCGGAAGCCGTGCGCACCACGGACACCGATGTGAAGTTTGAAAAGCCCAAGGAAAAGGTGAAGGTCGAGATTGATTTCGAGGACATCCACCGGCGCATTCGCAAGCTGGCCTCGCAGAATCCGGCGGCCGATTTGACCGTCACCACGGATGGCACCATCGCCTTCATGTCGGAGGGCGACGTGTGGACCGTGAGCTACGACGGCAAGGAGACCAAACGCGTGACCACGGGTGGGGGCAAGGTGGGGTTGCGCGTGCTGCCCGAGAGCAAGGCCGCGCTCTACATGCAAAGTGGCGACACCTGGAAGCTTAAGCTCGGCGACGCCAAGGGGCCGGAGAAAATCACCTTCACCGCCGACTTCGATCGCGATGTGAAGGCCGAGCGCAAGGCGGCCTTCACACAGTTTTGGCGCAGCTACCAGCACAACTTCTACGATCCCAACTTCCACGGCCGGGATTGGGAAGGCATCCGCAAACGCTACGAGCCGCTGCTGGAAGCGGTGGACACGCACGATGACTTCTCCACCGTGCTGGGCATGATGATTGGCGAGCTGGAGTCATCGCACAGTGAGGTTTCGGCCGCCGCCGGGAGTGTGCCGGAGCCGGTCACGCCGCATTTGGGTTTCGTTTTTGACTACACGCACGCCGGACCGGGCCTCCGGGTGGCGGCGGTGCCCGTGGGGGCTCCGGGTTCCTACAAGCAGACCCAGATCAAGGCGGGGGATCACGTGCTTGCCATCAACGGACAGGAAGTTTCCTTGAACGAAAAGCTCTACCAGATCATCAACGACCGACAGGACCGCGAGTTTGAATTCCTAGTTAACAAGGAGCCCAAGAAGGATGGCGCGCGGAAGGTGAAATACAAAGTTCTCACCGCTGCCGAATGGGACAACCTCCAATACCTGAACCGCACGGAACGCCTCCGCAAATACGTGGAGGCTCAGACGGGCGGCAAGCTGGGTTATCTGCACATCAGTGCGATGGGCGGGGAAAATCAGACCCGCTTCGAGCGCGAGGCCTACGAATACATGAGCGGCAAACAGGGCATGATCATCGACGTGCGCTTCAATCGCGGCGGGAACATCTCGGACACCCTGATTGACTGGCTGGAGCGCAAGCAACACGGCTGGTATCGCCCCCGCGACGAGGGCCCGGAGGCGGCCCCGAACCGCTCGTGGGAGAAACCCGTCATCGTGCTGATGAACGAACACAGCTACTCGAACGGTGAGATGTTTCCCTACGCCATGCGCCAGCGCGGCATCGCGAAGATCGTGGGCATGCCCACGCCCGGCTATGTCATCTGGACCTGGGCCATGCGCCTGACGGACGGCACGGGCGCGCGCATGCCGCAGGGCGGCGTCTTCCGCATGGACGGCACAAACATGGAGAACAACGGCGAGCAGCCCGATGTGCGCCTCTGGCTCACTCCCGAGGACTGGCTGGCGGGCCGCGACGTGCAGTTGGACAAGGCCATCGAAATGCTCCTGCCCACGAAGAAGGCGGAGACCAAGTAAATTTGGTGCCGCATCACACGGCCCTCGAAGACAAGCCGGTGGATGCGCGACGTTTACGTCGCTTCACTGTCCGAGCGCCTTGGCGGATCGTTTTGCCATCGTCTGATCGAACGCTGAAGCGGCCTGAAGGCTGCGCCCCGGGTCGGGCCCAGTTATCCGCTCAGTCATTTTCAGCGGAGGAGAACTGCTTGCGGGTTGGGCCGGCTCGGCTTACAAGGGCGGGACGTTTGTCTGACGGACAATCCCGTGCCAACCGGTTGGCTGGCGCTGTCTGTTCATGCTTCAACGCACTACACCCAATATGAGCGATACTCCCAAGCACACCTGGAAATTTTTCCGCGCTGGCGGTTTTGATCAGGTCCGCTTCGAAACTGGCGCTGACCTGATCAACCTGCCGCAGCTCGACCAAAAGCTTTGGGCCGCGCTCAGCTGCCCTACACGCGGGCTTGAACTCGACCCGAAGACGCTCGACCTCCTCGACCTCGACAAGGACGGCCGCATCCGTGTCCCGGAGATCCTTGCCGCAGTGAAGTGGGGCTGCTCGGTGGTGAAGAATCCCGACGTGTTCCTGCATCGCAGCGAGCAGCTCGAATTGAGCGCGATCAATGATTCGCACCCGGAGGGCAAGGCCCTGCTGGCCTCCGCCAAGCAGATCTTGTTGAACCTCGGGAAGAAGGAGGCCCCCAGCATTTCCGTGGACGAGGCCTCGGACACGGCGAAGATTTTTGCGCAGACCCAGTTCAACGGCGATGGCATCATCCCCGCTGAAGCAGCCGAAGATGCCGCCACCAAGGCGGTCATTGCCGACATCATCGCCTGTCTGGGCGCCGAGAATGACCGCAGCGCGCGGCCCGGCGTGTCGCAGGCCAAGGTGGATCAGTTCTTCACTGAAGTGGCGGCTTACTCCGAGTGGGTAAAGAAGTCGGAAACCGACGCCGCCAACATCCTGCCCCTCGGCGACAAGACCGCCGATGCCTTGGGCGCTTTCAAAGCCGTGAAGGGCAAGGGGGATGATTTCTTCACCCGCTGCCGGCTGGCCGCCTTCGATCCGCGTGCGCTTGCGGCAGTGAACCGTTCCGAAGCCGAATACGTTTTGCTCGCCACGAAGGAGATGTCCAGCGGCGCAACAGAAGTTTCTGGTTTCCCCATCGCATCCATTGCCGCTGGTAAATCACTGCCGCTGCGCGACGGGGTGAACCCGGCGTGGGCCGCTGCGCTCGCAAAATTCAACGCGGTCGTGGTCCAACCGTTGCTTGGTGACCAACCGAGCCTCACGGAAGCCGACTGGGCCGCAGTCTCCAGCAAGCTCTCCGCCTACGAAGCTTGGCTCGGAGCCAAGGCTGGTGGGGCGGTGGAAAAGCTGGGCCTGCCCCGGGTCCGCGAAGTTCTCGCGGGCAAAGGCAAGGAGACCCTCACCGCGTTGATTGCCAAGGACAAAGCCCTCGAGGCCGAAGCCAATTCCATTGCCGGAGTCGAGAAACTGGCCCGGCTGCAACGCGACCTCCGGCAGCTCCTGGTCAACTTCGTTTCCTTTGAGGATTTCTACTCCCGCGAGCGCAAGGCGGTGTTCCAGTTGGGCACGTTGTATCTCGATGGCCGCAGTTGCAATCTGTGTGTGCCCGTGGCGGATGCGGGCAAGCACGCCGCGCTGGCGGGCATGGCCAAAACCTATCTCGCATACTGTGATTGCACCCGACCGAGTGGGGAGAAAATGATGATTGCCGCCGCCTTCACCGGGGGTGATTCGGACTTCCTGATGACCGGGCGCAACGGCATTTTCTACGATCGAAAGGGTCGCGACTGGGATGCCACGGTCACCAAGGTCATTGAAAATCCCATCAGCATCGGCCAGGCGTTTTGGGCTCCCTACAAGAAGCTCGTGCGTCTGATCGAGGAGCAAGTGGCGAAACGCGCCGCTGCGGCGGAAGCCGCCTCCGATGCGAAGATCGGGGCGGCGGCCACGACCGCCGCCAATGCGGACAAAGCCAAGCCAGAGCAGAAGAAAATGGATGTCGGCACGGTGGCGGCCTTGGGTGTTGCGTTCGGCGCCATCGGCACATTGTTTGCAACGCTGGCCGGGTATCTTGCGGGTATCCTCACCCTGCCATTCTGGCAGGTGTGTCTGGCTATCAGCGGCATTGTGTTGCTGATCTCCACGCCCTCGATGCTCATTGCCTGGCTCAAGCTTCGCCAGCGGAACCTTGGCCCCATTCTGGACGCCAACGGTTGGGCCATCAACGGGCGCGTGAAGATGAACGTGCCGTTCGGTGGGCGATTGACGGAGACGGCCTCGCTGCCGCTCGGGGCCCAGCCCTCGTTTGCGGTCAAATACCCGGAAGTGCCCACGGCGCTGCCGAAGCTCGGGCTTTTCATCGTGCTGGTTTGTTTTGTTGTGAGCCTGCTAAATCACTTTGGCGTCATCTACCGGCTGACGGATGGGATGGTGGGTTCCTTGTCCGCCGCTCAAATTCAGCGGGACAAGGACCATGCCAAGGCGCAGGAGTCCAAAGACGCCGCCGCCAAGGCAGCCGCAACGGTGACTTCCACCAACGCGCCAGCGAAGTAGCCCTGCGCTGCAATTTGCATGGCCGCGTCCGGGAATCCGGGCGCGGCTTTTTGCTGCCAGCTACCGCACGACTTCAAAGGCAAAGCCCTTGAGATACTCGGTCTCAGGAATGCTCGGGATAACCGGATGATCTGGTGACTGGCCGAAGGTGGCCACCCGGCGGAGCACGCGGCGCGTGTCGAACGCGGCGGAGAGAATCACATCTTGGAAGGTCGCGCTGTCCACATGGTGCGAGCAGCAGAAGGTGGCCAGCAGGCCGCCCGGCTTGAGAAGCTTGAGCGCGCGGAGGTGGATTTCCTTGTAGCCGCGCAACGCATCCGGCACGGAGCCGCGGTTCCGGGTGAAGGAAGGCGGGTCGAGGATGACGGCGTCGAACTTGGGCACGAGCTTCTCGTGGGGGGCGACGGCGGTTTGGCTTTTGAGCCAGTCGAAGACGTTTGCCTGCTCGAAGGTGCATTTCTCCGCGAGGCCGTTGGCAGCGGCATTGCGCGTGGCGGCGGCGATGGCGTCCGCGCTCTGGTCAAGCCCATGCACCCGTGCGGCACCGGCGCGGCCCGCGTGGAGGGCAAATCCGCCGAGGAAGCTGAAGCAATCCAACACGCTGGCATTCGGATTCAGCGCGATCAGTTCCGCCGTCCGCTGGTAATTGGCCTGCTGATCGAGATAGAGCCCGGTCTTGTGGCCGGCGCTCAGGTCGGTCTCGAACTTGAGGCCGTTGAGGTTGACCGTCACCGGTCCGTCGAGCTGGCCTTCGAGAATGCCATTCGCATCCGGGAGCCCTTCAAACTTGCGCGAAGCCATCTCGTTGCGCTCGACGATGGTGCGCGGCTGGAAGATGGTCTTCAGCGCCGCCACGATGAGCGGCTTGCGCTGGTCCATTCCGAGCGCGGAGGTCTGCACCACCAGCACGTCCTCGTATTTGTCCACGATGAGGCCGCTGAGAAAATCGCTCTCGGCATTGACGACGCGAAAGGAAGTGGCACCGGGGAAGTGGCGCTGGCGCAAGGCCAGTGCGGCACGGATGCGCTCCTCGAAGAAGGCTAGGTTGACCTCGACGTGTTCCGGCGTGAGCAGCCGGACTTGGATTTTGGACTGCGAATTGAACAGGCCTACGCCCAGCCAGTGTTTCCGATGATCGCGCAGTTCGACGAGATCGCCGTCCTTGATCGTGGGAGCGGCATACATCACCGATCCCGCGTAAATCCACGGATGGCCGGCGACGACGCGGTCGGCTTCACGGGGCTTGAGAATGACGATGGGCAGGGCAGGGGTCGGTGTGGCAGATGTGCTCATGTTTGTAAACAGATGGGAGAGCAGGACGGAAAAGTGGCATTCCCGCAGCGTCCGGCATCGCCTTCAGCCTGTAATCCCACTTCGATTCCTGCTCCTCCCGCTTCGGCCCGCAGATAGAGCCAGACTGGTGGAGTTGGGGAAAGCCTTATCTCTCCCATTGGGCAGGCCCGTCTGCGAGCGCTCGAATCCACGCTTGACCGGCCTTTTCGCTATTACTAGCGTCGGATTGATGTTTGGCCCGGTAAAACAAGTTCTGCCCATGGTAGTCGTCGTAGTCGGCGACGCCGGGGGAGCTTGTCGGGCGTAAGCGAATTTCGACAAGAACCCACGGCTGGCAGCAGTCGTGGGTTTTTTGTTCGCCACGCGCCGCCAGCCAAAAACCAAAAGCAAGCCATGAGCAAAGCAACGGAAACCACCGAGTCCAAGCCGCCCGCCACCGAGAAGGCCGAAATCGGCCCCGCCATGATGGGGAGTGAAATCCTCATCAAATGTCTCGAACGCGAGGGCGTGGACACCATCTTCGCCTATCCCGGTGGGGCCAGCATGGAATTCCATCAGGCACTCACCCGGTCGAAGATTCGGACCATTCTGCCGCGCCACGAGCAGGGCGGCGTCTTCATGGCGGAGGGTTATGCGCGTGCGACCGGTCGGGCTGGCGTCTGCATGGCCACTTCCGGCCCCGGTGCGACCAATCTCATCTCGGGCATCGCGGATGCCTACATGGATTCCATTCCGCTGATTGCCATCACGGGGCAGGTGCCGCAGGCGATGATCGGCAAGGGCGCGTTTCAGGAGACCGACTTCTTCGGCATGACTTTGCCGATCGTGAAGCATTCCTACCTTGTCACGGACATCAACGACATCCCGCGCATCATCAAGGAGGCGTTTTACATCGCCCAGTCCGGCCGGCCCGGCCCGGTGATCGTGGACGTGCCCAAGAACATCCAGCAGTCCAAAGCCCAGCCCGTCTTCCCAAAGGAAATCAACATTCGCGGCTACAATCCGGACAAGCGCGCCAGCGACATCGCACTCAACGAAATCATCGGTCTGCTGGAGAAGTCCGAACGCCCCGTGCTCTACATCGGCGGCGGCGTGATCAGCGGCAATGCCTCGGAGGAACTCCGCGAGTTCGCCGAGCTGACGCAGATCCCCGTCACCAGCACGATCATGGGCTGCGGCGCGTTCCCGGAGACGCATGAGCTGTCCCTCCGTTGGTTGGGCATGCACGGTTCCGCCGCCGCGAACTGGGCCGTCAGCGGCGAGTTCCAAAAGCGTGCGTCCTTCAACGACCCGATGGTCCCCGTGAAGCCCGGCGCGGACTTGCTGCTCGCGCTGGGCGTGCGCTTCGATGATCGCGTGACCGGCAAGGTGGACAAGTTCTGCGAGCGCGGGACCATCGTCCACATCGACATTGACCCGTCCGAGATCAACAAGAACAAGCCCGCCAACTTGCCCATCGTCAGCGACATCAAGTTCGCCCTTGGAAAACTGAACGAAATGCTCCGCAAACGTCCGTTGGCCAAGCAGTATTCCGGCTGGCTGACTCAGTGCGCCGAATGGAAAGCTCGCGCTCCCTTCCGCTATCAAGTCAATGAAGAGGTGCTGACCTCCCAGCACATGAAGGACCACCTCGCGGGCAAGGAGAAAGAGATCATCCTCCCGCAATACGCCATCGAGCTGCTTTACGAACTGACCGGCGGCGACGCCATCATCACCACCGGCGTGGGCCAGCACCAGATGTGGGCCGGCCAGTGGTTCAAATACACCTGGCCGCGCCAGTTCCTTACCAGTGCCGGCCTCGGCGCAATGGGCTACGGCTATCCGGCCGCGCTGGGCGCAAAGGTCGCCTGCCCGCAGAAGCAGGTGGTGGACATTGACGGCGACGGCTCCTTCCTGATGAACGTGCAGGAGCTGGCCACTGCCCACATTGAGAAGATTGCCGCCAAGGCCATCATCCTGAACAACCAGCACCTCGGCATGGTGGTGCAGTGGGAGGACAAGTTCTACGACGGTAATCGTGGCCACACCTACCTCGGGGATCCCGAGAACCGGAAAGCCATCTACCCCGACTATGTCCAGTTGGCCAAGGGCTTCAACGTCCCGTGCGAGCGTGTGATGTTTAAGAAGGACCTCCGCGCGGCCATGCAACGGATGCTCGACTCAAAGGAACCCTACCTCCTCGACATCATCACGCCTTACACCGAACACGTGCTGCCGTTCATTCCGGCCAACCGCACGGTGGCGGACATGGTCATTCCATAATGCCTCACGCCAGAATTCCCTTCACCACCCGGCCCTGCTCGCCGACGCCCGTGAGCCGCACGTCGAGGCCTTGGAATTTCACCGTGAGCCGCTGGTGATTGATGCCGAGCTGGTGCAGCAGCGTGGCCTGCAAGTCGTGGACGTGGACGACGTTTTCCACGGAGGCGTAACCCAGCTCGTCCGTCGCGCCATAGACGGTGCCGCGCTTCACGCGGCCGCCGCAGAGGAACATCGAGAAGCCCTTCATGTGATGGTCGCGACCGGGGCCGCCCTTGTTCGCCTGCGCCATCGGCGTGCGGCCGAACTCGCCGCCCCAGACGATGAGCGTGTCGTCCAGCAGGCCGCGTTGCTTGAGGTCCGTGATGAGCGCGGCGGTGGCGCGGTCCACGTTCGCGGCGTTGCCTTGGATGAACTTCACCAGGTCGTTGTGGTGGTCCCAGTCGCGGTGATAGAGCTGGATGAAGCGCACGCCGCGCTCCGCCAGCCGCCGCGCGAGCAGGCAGTTCGACGCGAACGAGCCATCGCCCGGCTTGCAACCGTAGGAGTCGAGGACGTGCTGTGGCTCGTTCGTCACGTCCACGAGGCCGGGCACCGCCGTCTGCATCTTGAAGGCCAGCTCGTATTGCGCGATGCGCGTGGCCAGCTCCGGGTCGTCATCGAGCTGCTGCTGGCCGCGACTGAGCGACTGCACCGCCTCGACCACGTCGTGCTGTTGCGCTGCGGAGACGCCGGGCGGGCGGTTCAGATAGAGCACCGGGTCGCCCTTCGAGCGCATCGCGACCCCTTGGAACTGTCCCGGCAGAAACCCGCTGTGCCACTGCCGCACGGAAATCGGCTGCGGGCTGCGGCCCTCCGTCGAGGTCAGCACCACGAAACCCGGCAAGTCCTCGCACTCGCTGCCGAGGCCGTAGAGCACCCACGAGCCCATTGAGGGCCGGCCCTGAATCATCGTGCCCGTGTTCATCAGCGTGTGCGCCGGGTCGTGGTTGATGGCGTCCGTGCGCATCGAGCGGATGACGGTGAGTTCGTCCGCGACGGTGCTGATGTGCGGGAAGATTTCCGAAATCTCCGTGCCGCATTGCCCGCTGCGATGGAAAGCGAACTGCGGCGCGAAGCACTTCAACGTCTGCTCCTGCAACTGCGCGAGTTGCTGTCCGGCGGTGAACGACTCCGGCATCGGCTGCCCGTGAAGTTCCGCGAGCTGCGGCTTGGGGTCGAACGTCTCCAGATGCGACGGCCCGCCCGCCATGTAGAGCCAGATGATGCGCTTGGCGCGCGGCGCGGAGTGGAGTGGATTCACCACGCCCGACCAGCGCGCAGGCTTGGCGGAATCGGCGGCGAAGGCAGAGCGATTCAGCAAAGAGGACAACGCAGCCAAGCCGAGGCCGGATTGACCGAGAAAGGCGCGGCGATTCTGGGCGGCGGGGGTGGTTGTCGAAAGCTTCATCATTGAGTTGTCCAGAACGGAGCTGTGAGTGGCTGGTTTATGCATAGCCCCATTCCTGAACGCCTTCAACGCATTCGTGCGAGCGGGGCCAAAAGTGGAAACGAGGTTGCGTTCCGGAGTGGGCATCGGGTATCTAAGGACGGTCTTGGGCCGACGTGGCGGAATTGGCAGACGCGCTAGACTCAAAATCTTGTTCCCTAACGGGAGTGTGGGTTCGACCCCCTCCGTCGGCACCAAACCAAGCGAGCAAAGGATTGTCGCTTGCCTACGTCGGCAGCTTCCATACATTGCCACCATGCGTTTCCTCCTGATGCTGTGGCTGACGTGCGGGACCATTCCGCACCTGATCGCCCAGCCTTTTCTTGGGAAGGCGGGCGTTGGTCCGCGCTCTCCGGTAAATATCGAATTGACGCTCGCGCAGGATCGATACCTGCCGCGCGAAACAATGGAGCTGGAGATCAGCGTGTATAATTTGTCCGGCCAACCCATTACGCTGCGCCCGGAGGATGACTGGCTGGACGTGACGGTGTCCGCCGTGGTCAATGCGCAGGGCGATGGGCCCCAGCTGGCCCGCAGCAAGCCGGTTGTCATCTCGGAAGCCTTTACGGTCAACAACACCTTGACCGCCAAGGCGCGGGTGGACATCGCTCCGTGTTTTGATCTGTCCCGGCCTGGCCGCTTCAAGCTTGTGGCCTCAATGAAGTATCCTGGTGCCCGGGCTCCGCTGCTGTCCAAGCCGGTAATCTTCGAAATCGTCCCTGGCTCCAAGTTGTGGGAACAGGAGTTTGGCTGGCGGGCGACGGAGGCTGGTCAAGAGGCGGAGTTCCGCAAATACACGCTGCAACAGCTCACCAGCACGCAGCATCGTTTGCGGTTTTATGTGAGCGTGACCGATGCGCGGGAGAACATCCTTCAGCAAATCAGTCTGGGGCGGGCCAATGCAGCGGATCGGCCGCAGACCCGGCTGGACCGCCTCAGCAATCTGCATGTGCTGCATCAAACTGGTCCGCGTTTGTTTACGCACACGATCATCAACCCCAACGGGGAAGTGCGTATCCGGGTCACTTACGAAGCATCGGAACCGACGCGTGCCCGTCCAGGATTGAAGACGGACGACGATGGTTTGATCAGCGTGGTCGGAGCGGTGCGAGTGCCCAAGCCGGACGATTTGATGCCGGCCAAGCTGCCGCCGCCTCCGGTGGCCCCCGCCTCCTCTGCAGTGCGGACGCCTTAGGTTCCCGCCCTGCTGCTAGGACAGAGCGGTTTCCCCCGTCACTCCGGCCTCCGCCTTTGTCTGTGTGACAATCCTTGTTTAGCCCAAGCCAATATCGGCGAATCTTTACGCGACTGGATCAAGTCTATTCACGGCATGAACCACAACTTGCTGAATTGGATCCGTGGCTTGGTGGCGGGTGATCGTCGGATCGTGGGGGTGCTGGTTGCATGGCCGATCTGGGCGGTGGCACAATCGGATTTCCAAGGAGCGACGCACATGGTGCCGTTTGAGGAGGACACCATCAGCTATAATAAGACGCCATCCACCGGCCCGATCGCCCGGTTGCAGACGCGCATGGATCGGGGGGAGATTAAACTGAAGTTTGATCCCCAGTCGGGCGGCTGGCGTGACTCGCTGCTGGAGGCGTTGGGCATCTCGCCGAAGTCGCAGACATTGGTGTTCTCGAAGACCTCGCTTCAGCGTGAGCGCATCGCTCCTTCCACGCCGAGGGCGCTGTTTTTCAATGACGAGGTTTACATCGGCTGGATTCCCGGGGCTCCCGTGCTGGAAATTAGCGAGGTGGACGCGAAACTTGGAGGGGTTTTTTACACACTGGAACAAGCCGACACGGCCCGCCCGAAGTTTGTGCGCAACAACCAGTGCCTCGAGTGCCACGCATCCGCCAAGACCATGGGCGTGCCCGGGCATCTCATCCGCTCGTTCAAGACGGACGAGCAGGGGATCATTGATTTGATCACCGGGGTTTCCGAGGTGAACCACCGCACTCTTCTGGAAGATCGCTGGGGTGGCTGGTATGTCACTGGCACGCACGGAAAAACCACCCACCGAGGGAATCTCGTGGGCAAGGCAGCTTTCCAGAAAGCGGAGGAAAAACCGAACTACCTTGGAAACCTCACCAGTTTGAAGAAACTCGTGGATTTGGAAGGCTACGCTGCACCGCACAGCGACCTCGTGGCGCTGATGGTGCTGGAACACGAGTCGCATTTTCACAACTTCGTCACGCGCTTGCACTACGAGACCCAGATGGCGATGAGCCGTTATCAACACATCCGTTACCTGCGCAGCATGGCAGAGGGTTTCCTCAAGTATTTGCTCTTTATCGAGGAGACCCCGCTGAAATCCAAAATCAAGGGAACATCAGGATTCGCAGACTACTTTGCCGCCCTCGGTCCGCAAGACCGGCGTGGGCGGTCCTTCCGCCAGTTCGATCTGGAAGCGCGCCTGTTCAAATATCCGTGCAGCTTCCTCATTTATTCCGAGGCTTTTGACCTGCTACCCAAGCCGATGCGGGAGCACCTCCTGCGGCGCCTCCATGAAATTCTCACTGGGGAGGACACCTCGGCGGAGTTCGCCGGCCTCGCGCCGGACAGCCGCCGGGCAATTCTAGAAATCCTGCGCGAGACGAAAACGAATCTGCCAGACTACTGGCGTGCGGAACGTGTCGGCGGGGCACCTTGAACTTGCAAACGTGCAGGTTCGGGCCGGTAAACCATCAATCAGGTGAACGGCACGGAGTGCCGCTCATGATAGGCGTCAGCAAAGTTCCCGTTAGCGGTAGGGTTGGTGTAAATCCACGTTGGTGGATTTTCTGGTTCGAAAGCGGATGTTAAGCATCTCCACGCCCACGCTGAATGCCATGGCGAAATAGATGTAGCCTTTGTTCACGTGCTGATGGCAACCCTCCGCCACGAGCATGGTGCCGATGAGGATCAGGAAGGACAGCGCCAGCATCTTGATGGTCGGATGCCGGTCCACGAAACGGCTGATCTGCTCCACGAAGAGGAGCATCACGATCATCGCCAGAATGACGGCGGTAATCATGATGCCGATTTGCTTGACCATGCCGACGGCGGTGATGACTGAATCCAGCGAGAAGACGATGTCGATCAGCAAGATTTGGATGATGACGCTTACAAAAGTGGGCGCGAGGTGATTGGTCACCGAGCCATCCTCGCCTTCAAGTTTCTCGTGGATTTCCTTGGTGCTCTTGCCAATCAGGAACAAGCCGCCCAGCAGGAGAATGAGATCCTTGCCTGAGATGGCGATGTCCCAGCTCCAGAGCCGCGCCTGCCAGAAAGGTTTGTCTAGTGACACCAGCCAGGCCAGCGAGCAGAGCAGGAGGATGCGGGTAATCAGTGCGAGCGACAGTCCGACGCGGCGGGCCTTTGCCTGCTGTTCCGCCGGTAGTTTGCCGCTGAGGATCGAGATGAAGATGAGGTTGTCTATCCCCAGCACGATCTCCAACAGTGTGAGCGTGAAGAGGCTAATCCAGATTTGCGGGTCGGAAATCCATTCCATAGCGGCGGGCAAAATAGTCACTGACCGGGCTTTTGCAAACACGTAACGCACCGCCGGGAAAAGCTCGTGTTCCGCGTGGCGGCGCAGCTTGCCTTGGCAGTTGATTCCGGCACGCTGGGGCCATGAGCATTCCGTTGCACCAACTTCGGGCCGGCGTCATCGGCACCGGTTTCATTGGCCCTGTGCATATCGAGGCCCTCAAACGCCTGGGCGTGCAGGTCACGGCGATATGTGGCTCGACCCGGTCCGCGACCGCGTGCGCCCAGCAGTGGGGCATTCCCGAGGTTTACGGCGACTACGACTACCGCGCCCTGTATCGCTCGCCAAACGTGGACGTGGTCCACATCACCTCGCCGAACAAGGTCCACGTCGAGCAATCCCTCGCCGCCCTCGCCGCAGGCAAACATGTGGTCTGCGAAAAGCCCCTCGGCATGACGGCTCAGGAAACCAGAAAAGTCGTCGCGGCTACGCAGCGGGCTGGCGCTCCCGTCTTCGCGGTGAATTACATGTGCCGGTTCTTCCCCGCCGTGCTCCAGATGCGGGCCTTGGTTCAACGCGGCGACTTGGGCCAGATCATCCACGTTCAGGGCCATTTCTTTCAGGACTGGCTGCTTCAGGCGACTGATTACAACTGGCGACTCCTCGCCAGTGAAGGGGGCAAGCTCCGCGCGGTCGGCGACATTGGGACGCACTGGATTGACGCCGTCACGTTTATCCTCGGGGCAAAGACGGAGGCTGTGTTCGCGCACTTGGAGACCTTTCACAAGACCCGCTTCCGCCCGCGTGGGCAGGTGCAAACCTTCGCCAAGGTGGATCCCAAAACGATGCAGCCCTACAAGGTGGACACCGAAGATTTTGGCAGTGTGCTGCTAAAATTTGGCAAGGCGGAGCACGGCTTCGTGAATGGCACCCACGCCAACGCCTCCATTTCACAAGTTGCCGCTGGCTGGAAGTGCAGCCTCGCCCTCGGCATCTACGGAACGAAGGGCAGTGTGAGCTGGGATCTCCAGCAGCCAAACGAAATCCTCGTCGGTCGCCGCGACGAGCCGAACCAGATTCTCCAGCGCGCCACGGCTGGCTTCAGCGAGGATGTCGTGGGCTTCACTGATTATCCCGGCGGCCACCCCGAAGGTTTCCCCGATAGCCACAAAATGCACTACCGCGCTGTTTACGAACACATCGCCAGCGGCCGGAAGACACCTGCACTTTTCGCCACGGCGGCGGACGGACACCACGAGGTGAAGCTCTGCGAAGCGATCCTGCGGAGTAGCCGGACGAAGCGGTGGGTGCGGGCCTAGCCACCAGTGGGATGCGCCGTAAGGGGGCCACTCTTGCCCCCCTCTACGGGCGGCTTACTTCTTCCAGTCACGCCACATCCACCGCATCGCCTCGGGGAAGAGCTGCGTGCCGTGGTTGCCGCTGTGGACGCCCTCGCCGAAGACGAACTTGTGGTCGTAGCCTTTTTCCTTCAGCGCGGCGGCCATCGCCTTGTTCGCCTCGGGCCACGAGCCGAACTGGTTCACGATGTCGTTGCTGCCGTCCTGCTGGAAGATGCGGATGGGTTTCTTCCCCGTGCTGTGGATCAGCTCGGGATACTTGTTGCCGCCGCGAATGTTAGTGAAGCTGCCGACGGTGGTGAAGCACTTGCGGAACTCGTTGGGCCGTTCCCAGCAGACCGTCCACGCGCAGATGCCGCCGCTGCTGCTGCCGGCGATGCAGCGCTGCTCGGGGTCTTTGGTGAGGTTAAACTTCTTGCCGACCTCGGGGAGAATTTCCTCCAGCAGGAAACGCGCGTATTGGTCGCCCAAGCTGTCGTATTCGAAGCTGCGATTGGAGGCGGGCGCGGGCCGACCATCCGGGCGCTTCGGCGCGACTTCGCCGGGCTTGAGCGGCTTGGTGCCGGGTCGGACGAAGATGCCGATGGTCACGGGCATTTCCTTCTTGTGGATGAGGTTGTCGAAGACCGTCGGGGCCTTGTAGAGCACGCCGTCCTGCGAGACGTAAACGCACGCGGGCGTCTTGCCGTCGTATTGCTTCGGGACGTAAACGGAATACTTCCGCACCGTGCCGGGAAAAATCTTGCTGTCGTTCCATTCGTGCTCGGTGAGGGTGCCTTTCGGGACGCCGGGCTGCTCCTCGGAGTCGGGCGTGAGCTTTTTGTATGGGTCGTCGGGCGAGGGTTCCTTCTTCTCGGCGGCGAAGATCGGACCGACGAGCGCGAGGCAGAGCAGGGGAGTGAGGAGGGGTTTCATGGCTTGGAGATTTTGGTGGCGGTCACGGTCGGAGATTTCTTCCGGGTTGGTTTGCGAGCCGGCTTGACGGGGACATAGACCACGCGGTTGCCGATGCCGACAACGAGGGGCAGGCCGAGGCGGGCATTCTCCTCACGGAGCTTCTTGGCGACACGGCGAAAGGCCCGCATGGCGGGCGCGAGAAACTCCCGCTGGAACTGTTCGCTGGGTTGTTTCATTTCAGGCCGAGCATAGCGGGCAGTTCGGAGAGCGGACAAGTCTCCGAATTCACTAGCGGCACGGGCGGATGCCCGCGGTTGTCCCACACGGCCCAGAAATCGGCGAGCGGCGCGTAGCCCTCGATGAAGTGCCTCTGGCTGCGGTGGAAGCGTCGGCGAATGTCCGTCACTGGCACCCGATGACCACCTTTCTTTACTCGCTCACGAACGCGCGCGATGGCCAAGGCCACCGTTGGCAGCCAGAGATAATGCAGGTGAATGCGGTAGCCGTGGTGCTTCGTTTCGCGCAGCAGATGCAGGTAAGTGCGCCCGCTCAACGTGCTTTCCAGAGCGAAAGTTTCCTTCCGGCGAATCAAGACACAGACTTCGGTGAGCAGCAGCCGGGCAGCACGAATGGCGCCCGCCTCAGTGGCGAGCGGGGAGATGCCCTGTGCGATGAGGTCCGCGTTGAGGAAGTTCAGGCAGCGCGCTTCTCTCGGCAGGAACTCGCGGGCGAAGGTTGTCTTTCCCGCACCGTTGCAGCCTGCGATGAGGTGCAAGATGGGCGTTCGCGCGGCAGACATGAGGCGGGCGGTTCGACCTACTTCTTCTTCGCCGCCGGTGGCGGGTCTTTCGGCGGCGGGAGGAAGAACAGGTTGCCGTTCGCCTTCGTCTTGCGCGCGAACACCTGGTCCGCGCAGGTCACATAAAGCACGTCCATGTTCGGTCCGCCGAAGCCGCAGCTCGTCATGAACTTGCCCGTCGGCTTGGGCAGCACGCCGCTCATGCGGCCCGTCGGGTCAAACACCTGCACGCCCACTGCGCTCGCCACGTAGTAACGGCCCTGCCGGTCGCTCGTCATGCCGTCGCCGGAGCTGCGCGTCTTGTAAATGGGCGAGCGGCCGTCGGGGCTTTTCGCGTTCACGTCCACTTCCGTGCGGAGCGTCATGTAAGGCTCCTTGTGCGTGAGGCTGCCGTCGGCCTCGATGCGCAACGCCCACACATGCACGCCCGCCGAGTCCGACACCGCGAGCGTCCCCTGGTCCGGCGACACCGTGATGCCGTTCGGCGCGGTGATGCCCGTGTCCACTGCCCGCTTCTCGCCGGTCTTCGGGTTCACGAAGGTGATTTGCTTCTTGCCCGTCTCGGTGAAGTAAACGTGCCCCTTGTGCGTGACCACCAAGTCATTCGGCTGCACGTCCTCGGCCACGACGGACTTCTTGCCGCTGGGCAGCTCGAACGCCACGAGCTGCTTGTCCTTGCCCACGCACGCGTAGAGCCGTCCGTCCGGCCCCCACTTCAACCCGCTGCACGACGTGCCTTCGAGGAGCTTCGACTTCGTCCCGTCCGGTGCGACCTTCCAGATCGCGGGCGGCGTGCTGCGCATGTCGCTGAAGTAGAAATTCCCCTTGTCATCCGCGCACGGCGCGTCCGTGAAGCCGTGGCCTTCGGAGACGAGCTTCCAGCCCTCGCCCTCGATGAGCAGCATCGAGAGCGGCATGTCCTGCGAGTGGGCTTTGAGACCGAGCAGGGCGAAGCCGAGCAACGTGAGTGTCCAGTGATTGAGCTTTTTCATGCGTTCTGCGAGGTGTTTGACCGTCAATCGCGGGCGCGGCAAGCGGAAAACATGGCATTCCGCTGTTTGCAGGCAAAGCCAGTGTCAGCCCGCAGCTTGCCAGAAGGAGCTGGGGTTTAGCCGGGACGAGGCCGTTGACGGAGCGCCGGCTTCCAGCCGGCTTACGACGTGGCCAGGACGAAAGCCATGCCATCGCTAGGGATCTTCGTGTTCACCCTTCCGTGCCCAGCCCATGCGCACGGCCAAACGCACGTTTGCGTTGGCATGGACGAGTTAAGCCGGCTGGAAGCCGGCGCTCCAAGGGCGGTTAATGCAGAATTCCGCCAATTTTTGACGTAACTCCTTCATTATCAAGCCGCTGCTTTGAGTAATCCCCGTCCAAAAAAGCCTGACACACCCCCGGAAATCACTGACACAGCCCCTGTGTTAGTCATTTCTGCCGCGCACTTGGTCTTTTTTAAGGCTGTGTTAGTCACGCTCGGAACCGTGTCACTCAAGCCCGTCGCGGAATCTGTCAAACCGGTCGCCGGGTCAGCCAATCGCATGCTGGGGTTTGCTTCGTTCGGCACCGAATTCGTCAACGCCATCGCCCGCAACGCAAAGTCCAGAAACCCCTTGCAAACTTTTTTGGCAGGCGTAGTAAAGGCCCGTCCCCAAAACTGAAGCGAGAGCTGGAAAGGTAACATAGCGAACAAAATCAAACTCGACCTCCAAAGCTACACCGTTCCCGACAAAATCCAGTTCATGCGGCAAGTCGTCACCGAGATGACCGGCAACGCGAACTTCACCACGCCCAGTCCGGCCCTGACCGTCATCTCGACCAAGGCCACCGCGCTGGAGAGCGCCTTCAACGCGCAGCAGACCGCGCAGCAGGCCGCCAAGACCGCCACCACCAACCTCGGCACCGCCGAGGACGCCGCCAATGCCGCGATGAACTCGCTGGCCAACTACGTGGAGGAAACCACCCTCGGCGACACCGCCAAAATCGAAAGCGCCGGCATGAGCAACCGCGCGCCCAAGACCCCGACCACCTCCCTCCCCGCGCCGGGCAACCTCTCCTCCACCGCTGGCGATGAGGAAGGCGAGTTGGACCTCGTCTGGGACCCCGTGCCCAAGGCCAAGGGCTACGAAGTGCAGACCAGCGCCGACCCCGTCACCAGCACGAGTTGGGCGTTCGCGGAAACCTCCAGCGCGTCCCGGACCTCGCTCACCGGCCTGCCCAGCGGCAGCAAAATCTGGGTGCGCGTGCGTGCCCTCGGCCCCAAGAAAATCAAAAGCCCCTGGAGCGACCCGGCGGTGAAGCGGGTGCCGTGAGGGGGCTGAACTACGCATTATCCATGCGAACCATCATCACAAATTTGGTTCTTGGTTTCGCACTGCTCGCCACTGGCTGCGGTGGAATGTTCAACGGCAAGAAGGCCGCCGAGCAGAGCGTGGCGGAGTTCCACAAGCTCTATAATGACAGCAAGCTCACAGAGATATACTCCGCCAGTCACACCAAACTGAAAGGAGCCACCAAGGAGAAGCAGTTCGTGGAACTGGAGGAAGCAGTGCTGCGCAAACTCGGCAAGGTCACAACCACGGCGAACAAAGGGTTCAATGTTCGGACCTTCAACCTGACGACCACTGTGGCGCTGGTTCAGGAAACGACCTTTGAGCACGGGACGGGACGGGAGACCTTCACCTTCGAGATGGAAGGCGAGAAAGCCGTTTTGGTTGGCTACAAAATCAACTCAAGGGAACTGGTTTTGAAGTGAGGTCTGGCTAGGCCAGCACTCCCGGATGACGCGCCCATGCACCTCCGTCAGGCGGAAGTCGCGGCCACCGCACGCTTGCCCTGATTCGTGAAGCGCGTATTCTCCCCCCAATGCCTACCGTGGCGCTCCAAGCACACTACGACGGGGAGAAGATTGTCCTCGACGAGCCGTTTAACCTTCCCGCCCACGCCGCACTGATGGTGACGGTGCTGCCCGCTGCCGCAGAACCAGAGTCCGAAGAAACTTGGCTGCGCGCAACGGCTGCCAGCGACGCCTTTGCCTTCCTCGCCGACCCGGCGGAGGACATCTACACCCTGAAGGACGGCGAAGCCTTCCGCGATGCAGTTTAGAGTCGTTCTGGTTCCGTTTCCGTTCGATGACCTCTCCGGTCAGAAGGTGCGCCCCGCTGTTTGCCTCACTGGAGCGGTTGGCGTGCATCGCCATGTAGTGCTCGCCTTCATCACCAGCACAGTCCCGCCGACGCTTGAGCCGACGGATATTCTGCTGACGCCGGGTACGCTGGACTTCGCCGCCACGGGATTGCGCGTGCGTTCCACGCTGCGGCTTCACCGGATGGTCACGGTGTCCACCGCGATTATCCAAAGGCAGATGGGCGTCCTCACGCCGGGTGTCCAGACCCAAGTCCAGCAACGTCTTCGGACACTGTTCGGGCTGTAGCGCCGGCGCTACGCGAGGATGTCCTTGATGGCGTGCCCTGCACATCCTTCAGGCGGATGTCGCGGCCGTCACTGGGAGCGCGGCATTCATGCCGCAGAAATGTCCGAGCTTCCTGCGGGTTCGGCCATGCCACGCCGCTCGGCTTGCGATGCCTCTGCGGGCTGAAGCCCGCGCTCCTAAAGTCGCCGCTCTGCCGCGCGACTACTTCTTGTGCGCCTGCTCGTAGTGCTTCTTGAGCAGGTCCTCGCCGAAGTCGTTGGTGAAGTCGCGCCAGACGGCGTGGACGTGGTTGGCGTTGTTCTGCGTGTTGTCGTATTCGAGGAGGAAGGTCGGGCCCTGCACGCGGTAGTAATGGCCATCCCCACGTTCCAGACCGCCGGCCCACGCGAAGGCGACGGTGTCCCAGCCCGCCTTGTCGATCTTGGCCAGGTCACTCTTGGCCACATCCGGGCGGACGCGGTTGGCGTATTCGGCCACGACTTTTTTGAGCTGTTCCTTTTGGGCGCCGTTCAACTGGCTGTAGGCGATGCCCGGAGGGGTGAGGCGCTTGGCGGCCCGGTCAGCGCCGGTGATGATGTCCTTGGGCGCAACCTTGTCGAAGATGGCGGTGGTGCGCTGCTCGGCGCTGAGGGACTTCACCAGTTCACGACCGAGGTCTTCCTCCACGCCCAGCACGCGGAGACCTTTCTTCGCGCCTTCGCGGACTTCGGCGGGGTTGGTGCCCATGAAGGAGGGGACGGCGGCGACTTCCTTGCCGTCCACGACCGTGAAGCTCAGGGAGAGGTGATGGCCCTCGAAACGCCACGCCCAGGTGCCCTTCGCATCCGGCGTGCCGTAGATGCTGACGAAATAGAGAATGGGGTTGCGGTCCACTTTGCCCGCCTTCTCAAGTTCGCGGAGAATCGCTTCGAGCCCCATGATGCCGGTGGCCTTGCCGTAACCCTGTTCGCTCATCGCGGACTTGAGGAGGGCGAGGGCGAGCTGGCGCTGCTGCTCGGTCATCTCGGTCATCGGCAGGCCCTTGCGTCCGAAACTCACCATCTCGGTCGGGATGAAGTGCCAGGCGTGGCGGGCATCGGCCTTCAGGTCGGTATAGTGCGCCTTCGTCTTCTGCTCGGGCTTGAGGGTGCCGAGGAAGGCCTTGGCCGCTGCCGTCATGGCATCGGCGGCGGGATGGGCTTGCAGGGAAAGGGTGAGGGAACACGCGGCCAGCAATGCGGCGCGCCGAAACAGGGCGAATGAAATCATGCAGGGAGTCAAACTGAGTGCTGCGGGAAAACAATGCAAAAAGTTGCGATCTGCGCCCTTGTTCCAGCTCGCCGAGGAGGTCCTGACGGTGAAGCGAGCTGAGGAGCGTTTGTGCGCATGTATGCGAATCAGCGGCTGCTAAAGTGCCATTCGGTGATGCGATTGGTTGCATCAAAACTTACATGCAAGACCGGAAAGCGATTTCCTATCGTAGGGCTTACCAGTTTAGGATGTGAGGAATACGTCAACTGCAAGGTGCCGTCGAACGGGCGCGTGGCCCGCCCTCGACCAGTTTTGCGCGTGCGGAGCAGCTTCACCCCTTTGGGGTTCGGCTGCGCTCGGCTCGCTACGCTCGCCTTCGCTCCGCCTCACCCCAAAGGGGTGAAGCTGGAGGGAAGAAAGACAAATTACAGAAGCAGGTTTACACCGGCGAGCCCCGCTGAACACGGAGGACTTCCTCCGGTCGGGCTTCTCTGTGTCCATCGTTTCTCTGAGGTTTCAAGGCGGTCTACTTCAACTGCGGTGACAGCGTCATCGGTCCGGTTCCAGCAGTAGCGCGTTCACAGTTTCAAGTAGGCGGGGTTTCACACTTTTCTCCCAAGTGCTGCTGGTCTGGCTCGCGCCGGTGGGGAGTTCGTCCTCGCTCAACACGCTGTCGAGACTCTCGAAGACGGCACGCAGGCGGCCTTGCTTGTCCACGACGACGAAGATAGTGGAGTGGATGAAGAGGTCGTTGGGCGAAGTGCGCTTGGCCTCCTCTTGGTCTAGCACAGTGAGCTTGAGGCTGCCCACAGCAAGCTTCACCAGGTCGGATTTAGGGCCGGTGAGGAAGTGCCAGCGGTTCGAGTCCGCTCCGAAACGCTGTGCGTAGCTGGCAAGGGCGCGTGCGGTGTCGTGCCTTGGGTCGGTGGTAAGGGTGATGAGTTTGACGGGGGCGCTGAGCGGGAGAGCTGCTTGCAGCTCGCTCATGCGCTTGGTCATCGTGGCACAGGGGCCGGGACAGCGGGTGAAGATGATGTCGGCAACCCAAACCTGGCCGCGCAAGTCAGCGAGCCGGACGAGGCGGTCTAGCTGGTTGGTGAGGGCGAAGTCAGCAACCTGTGCGAGGACGGGAGGTTTTGTCGCGGAGGCGTGCTGACGCTCGCGCACATAGGCCACCACGATGGCGAGCACCACGAAGACGATGCCGCCCCATACCGCCCGCTCGACGAAGCGGGACTGTGTGCGGGTGGCTTCAGTAGGTTCGATGGGCACAAAAAAGGGCGCGCGCTCGCGGCGCGCGCCCGGTGAAAGGGAGATTCCGGTTACTCGAAGCTCTGCGGTGCGCCGCCGGCTTTCGAGGTCTTTTCAGCGATCCACTTCTCAAACTCTTCCGGCGTGTCCACGGTGAACATGGCGTTCATGGAGGCGTGACCGTTGCCACAGAGTTGGGCGCAAGTGAGTGAGAACTTGCCGACCTTGGTCGGGGTGAAATGGACGGGAATGCTCATGCCAGGAATACAATCCTGGGTCATGCGCATCGCGGTGACCTTGAAGGAGTGAATCACATCCTTCGAGGTGAGGTGGATGATGACGGGCTTGAAGGTGTCTCGGCCCTCCAGCTTGACGGGCTGAAGTGGGACGTGGATGTCCTTGGGCGGGGAGTTAACGTCATCCTTGCCGGCCGGGTCGCTCTCCACGTAGCCCAGGGGATTTTTGTCGCTGATCAGCTTCATCTCCTGCTTGCCAAAAACACCGTCTTTGCCCGGGTAACGGGCCTGCCAAGAGAACTGCTCGGCAATCAGGCGGATGACGGTGGCATCCTTGTCAGCGGGATATTTCTCGACGGCTTTCGCCCACAGCGGGATGGCAAAGCCAATCAGCAGAATGGCTTCGACAATCACCACTGCGATCTCAGCGTTGTTGGCGAGCTTGCCCTTGGCCCCAACGTAGTCCGCCTTGGGGTTCGCGGAGGCCCGGAACCGGAAGAGGGTGTAGCAGAAGTAGCCAAACCAGCCCACGAAGAGCGCGGCCATGAGCCAGTGGATGAGGAGGATGAAGTGGTCCACGTCCTTGCCATGCTCGGAGGCGAGGATGGGCATGAAGCCCTGCTTGAGTTGATCGAGGAAAGACGGATTCGGTTGCATGCTCAGGCTTTCGAGGGTTCGAGAGTTTCAGTGGGAAGCGGAAGGGGGTGGGTGTCAGCGCGCCGGATGATGAAAACGAAGAACGAAGCAATGGCTGCCAAGACGCTGGTGATGACGAACAGGAGCGCCATGATTCCGGCGTTCATGCCTTCGGCGAGCTTGGAGTCAGACTTGCCAAAACAGGCGGCGCACGCGGACGCATCGGCCGTGCCCATGAAGAACAAAACCAAAGCGAACAGTGCGAATAAGGGCAGTCGGTTCACAGGTAGCTGATGTTTTTCAGTTTCTTAAGGAAGTAGATGCCGTAGGCCACGAGACCAATCCCGGCACCGGACGACCCGCAGCCAAGCCACAAATCCACCGTATCCCGCGTGTCCTGATAGCGACTCAGCTCGAACCAGCCAAAGCCAAACGCCAACAAGACCGAGGCGGTGATGAACACAACGTGGAAGGCTTTCAGGGACATGGCATTAAGCGGGCTTGCCACCAACCAGCGTCTGCATCGGCGGATCGTGCATGGCCCAGAGGGTCAATCCCATCAACCCGATGAGGAAGAACACCGTGCAGAGCAGAATGCCATAGATCATCTTCCGCTCGTCGGAAAGATGCATGAACACGCCGGCCACAAAAGCGGCCTTCACGCTCGCGATGAGCAACGCCACCGCGATGGTGATCGCGACGCTCGGGATGTGGACGTAATACATGGCAACCGTGAGAACGGTGCCCGCGAACAGGACCGCCCCCACCATCTTGTATTTTTTGACCGCGCGATGAATCGCCTCGGGCGAGTGGTGGTCGTCGTGATCATGGCCACCGCAAGCTTCGCCGGGGCCGTGGGAATGAGAGTGATCGTGGCTCATGAACAGTTCAGAGGAGGTAAATGATGGGGAACAGGAAGATCCAGACGAGGTCAACGAAGTGCCAGAACAAGCCGCCAACCTCAATGCGGTTGGCAAACTGCTCAGGTGCCTTCTTCCACCACTTGTCCGCAGTGAAAAGGAAGTAGCAGAGCACCAGCGCGCCGCCCAACACATGCAAGCCGTGCAGAGCGGTGATGGTGAAATAGATCGCGAAGAACGTGCTGTGCGCCGGGACGTAGGCGGAAAGCCGCTTCACATCGCTCAATGGAATCTCGATAGCCTTGGGATGATCGTGGCTCCCAAACTTCGGGTCCGGAGTGAACAGGATCTTGTCCTGCTTCTCCTTCGCCAGACGCTTGAGCGTGGTGCAAAGCGGATTGCCTTCAATGTGGCCGACCAGCTGCACCTCGTGCGGATCATAGGTGGCCTTGGTGTTTTGCAGGTGGAAGCGCTCCACGAAATGCTTCCGGACATCGGCTTCGCCCTTTTCGCCATAAGCGGCCACGAAATACTTCTGCGCCGTGGCGTCATCCTTGAACCAAAGGTCATAGTGGGTGAACTTGACGTAATATTCGTAGCTCTTCACGCCGAGGAAGCCGAAGGCGCAGGCAATCGTCAGGGCCATGTAGAGCTTGAAGTCCGCCAATTTTCCCAGCTTAAGCGACGCCCAAGACATCACGATGGTGACGGAGGAGAAGATCAGCACGAAGGTGTTAAAGGTGCCGATAGGAATGCTCAACATGCCGTGCGGCCAGAGGTCCGCACCGACGCGCAGCAGGATGTAAGCGGAGAACAAGCCACCGAAGAGCATGACTTCCGAGGCAAGGAAGAGCCAGATGCCCAGCTTGGCGTTGTAAAGCCCGGTGTCCGGCCGGGGTTTGACTGTGTAGGGGATTTCCATGTGAGAAAGTGGGATGGAGAATTGGATCTGACAGCGAGGAATTACTTGGTCGGCTTCGGGTCAGGCGTGTTCTGCGGAGTGAAGTCCGTCGGGTGGCCGGGGACGCTGTATTCGTAAGGCCCGCGATAAACGACGATTTCCTTGGTGAAGTTGCCGTGAGGCGGGGGGGTCGGCGTCTGCCAGTCCAGCGTCGTGGCCTGCCAAGGATTATCGGACTCGACCTTCTTGCCGTTGAACATGGACATGAAGACGTTGATGATAAAGGGGATTTGCGCGATGAGGAGCAGCACGGCAGCGTGGGTGATGAAAACGTTCAGCTTGATCACGGTGGAGGTGAGCGCCGTCACCACGCCTTCGTTGGCGGGATTGGTCAGGGCATAAGTGGCCCCACCGTCAGACATGCGGCGGCTCATGCCATAGAGGCCTTGGAAGAACATCGGCATGAAGACAAGGTTCATCCCGATCAAGGACAGCCAGAAGTGGGTCTTGCCCAGCGTCTCGTTCATATAGCGCCCCGTCATCTTCGGATACCAGAAGTAGATGCCCGCGAAGAGGGCGAAAATGGTTCCGGGCGCGACGACGTAGTGGAAGTGCGCGATGACGTAGTAGGAGTCGTGCAAGTGCAGGTCGCTGAAGTTGAAGCCCAGCGGCAAACCCGTCAGGCCGCCGATGCCGAACATCGGGAGGAAAGCCAACGAGAATAACATCGGGGTATTGAAGCGGATGGAGCCGCCCCAAAGGGACATGAACAAGCAGGTGAGGATGATGACCGACGGGATCGAGATGATCATCGTCGTCGTCTGGAAGAAGGTGGAAATCTTGGTCCCCATCCCGGTGAGATACATGTGATGCGCCCAGACGATGAAGCTGATAAAACCCACGGCCAACACCGAGTAAACAAGGGACTTGTAGCCCCACAGCGGCTTGCGGGTGTTGCACGCGATGATTTCCGAAATCACGCCCATCGCCGGCAGGATGAGCACGTAAACCTCCGGGTGGCCAAGGAACCAGAACAGGTGCTGCCACAGCAGCGGGCTTCCGCCACCAGAGACGTCATAGGGCTTGCCCGAGACCACCAAACCCGAGGGCAGGAAGAAGCTGGAGCCAAACACCTTGTCCACCAATTGGAGGATGCCAGCAGCTTCGAGCGGCGGGAACGCGAGCAGGAGGATGAACGCCGTGACGAACTGCGCCCAGGTGAAGAACGGCATCCGCATCCACGTAAGTCCGGGAGCGCGCAACTGAATGACGGTGGCGATGAAGTTCACCGCGCCCAGCAGCGAGGAGGTGATCAACAGCACCATGCCAATCAGCCAGAAGGTCTGGCCGTTGGTGGGGATGACGGATGCCAGCGGCGAATACGAAGTCCAACCGCCTTGCGCTGCGCCGCCGGGGATGAAGAAGCTCACGAACATCACCACGCCACCCGCCGCGAACGACTGGTAACTGGCCATGTTCACCCGGGGGAAGGCCATATCCACCGCACCAATTTGCAACGGCACCACGTAGTTGCCGAACGCGGCAAAGGCCAGCGGCACCACCGCCAAGAACACCATGATGGTGCCGTGCATGGCCCCGAAGGCGTTGTAAAGATCAGGCGACATCACCCCGCCTTTGGCCACGTCTCCCAGCATGGACTCCAGCAGGCCCCCCACGATCGGGATGGGCACGCCCGGCTTGGCGATCTGCCAGCGCATGCACATCATCAGCAGGAATCCGAAGAAGAGGAACGCCAGGGCCGTGAAGCCGTATTGGATGCCGATGACCTTGTGATCGGTCGAGAAAACGTAGGACCGCAGGAACCCGGGGTCGTGGTGATGCTCGTGGCTGTGAGCCTCTTGAGTGTGCGTGGATGTCGTGGCCTGCATAGATTGGTTACTGTATCCGCCGCGCGGAGAGCGTGTTGTCTAACGGGGCGGAAGTGAATGTCAATTCTGGACTCGGTGGCTTTGCGTTGCTTGCCGATTTACTGCCTGATTTTGTCGAACACCATCAACCCCATCAAAAAGGGCAGATAAAGGATGGAGGCGAAAAAAAGCCGCCGCGCGCTGAGGCGGTCCATTTCCCGCGCGAACCGCAGGGCGCACCACAAGAAAACCAATCCCAAGACCAGCGCGCCGCACAAGTAAAGTGCGCCAGATACATGGAAAATGAATGGGCTGAGGCTAACCGGCAGCAAACCCAACGTGTGGCTCACAGCGGAACGTCCCGTTCGCGAACCGTCGCGGTCCACCGAGGGCAACATTACGAACCCGCCCCGCTCGTAGTCCTCTCGATACATCCAAGCGATGGCCAGAAAATGCGGTAGTTGCCAGAAGAAGAGAATCGCAAAGAGCGCCCACCCCTCAATCGAGAGGTCGCCGCGCGCCGCGGTCCATCCCATGAGCGGAGGCAGCGCGCCGGGCACCGCCCCGATGATGGTGTTCAGCTCGGTTTTGCGCTTCAGCGGGGTGTAGATAAACAAATAGCTGATCAGCGTCACGGCCCCCAACACGGCGGTGAGCAGATTCGCGCCGAAGGCCAGCCATAGCAGCCCGGTCACGGACGCCACGCCGCCGAGGACCACGACGGTTTGCGGCTGGATTAGCCCTGCCGGCAACGGCCGCCCAACCGTGCGCTCCATCAACGCGTCAAAATCGCGTTCCAGATATTGGTTCAGCGCCGCCGCCCCGCAAGCCAGCAGACCGGTGCCCAGCAGCGTGTGGCACAGCAGCAGCCAGTTCATTGGCCCCCGATGCGCGAGATAGAAGCCCACAAGGGTCGTGAGCAGCACGAGCATCGTTAGCCGGGCCTTGAACAACTCCGGCAGCACGCTAGCACGGGCCTTTTCAGGCACGCGATCTGCAACGGCTGGATTTGAAACGGTAGCTTTCACCAATAAAACAGAACGCCATTTAGAGTCGGAATCGCATCAAGGGCAAGAGCGAACCGTGTCGCGTGGCATCATAGTCTCACGCTTAATCGTCATCATAAACCAGCGCGCATCAGCCGGCCTGGCTGACGAAAGGCCGCGCGACTTCACTTGCCATCGGCCGCGCAGAAAACATCGCGCTCGCCAGCAGGGTAAGCAATGCCCCTTTCACCAAGGCCACCGCTCCGACCACCACATGCAGCGTGGCGATGTCCGCCGACTTGTTGCTCAGCACCGTCCAAATCCCCAGTCCGGCCTGCACGCAAATCAATGCGAACCAACCGCGCGCAAGGCGGGTCAACCGGTGGTCCGCGCCGAGCGCGCCGCGCAGCTTGAGGAAACAAGCCAGCACGGCACTGAAGACCAACACCGCCCCGGCTCGGTGAGTCATGTGCAAATGGATTTGCCCGGCAGTGATCGCCTTGAAGTCACGCGTGTCCAAGCGGGCCGAGTTGTAACGCTCCAAGGCCGCTGCGTTGGTGGCCGGCCAGATTTTACCGTGGGCAAGCGGGAAGTCGGGAATCGCCAGCCCCGCATGTTGGTGACGCATCGCGGCTCCCAGCGCGAGCTGGCCAAGAATCAACAGGGTGGTCAGCAGCAAGAACTTGCGCACCTGAACCGGAACTATTCCGGACGGCGGGGCAGTGATTGCCTGCTTCCACCACCGGCTGGTGCATAATGCCAGACCGCAGATCAGCACAAAAAAGCATTGGGCGAGCGTGCCATGAAAAATGCCGAGATAATCCTTCATCGCCGTCACTCGCAGCCCGCCCAGCAGGCCTTGCACCACGACCAGCAAAAGGGCCACCAGGCCAAATTGGGCGAGCCGGCGGCTGCCCGGTTCATGCTGCGGCCAGAGGAAGCTGATCCCCAATCCCGCCACACCAGTGCCACAAAGAAACAGGACGTTGTCGAGTTTCACCCTGGCGTTGGTGGCGGCCATCAGCCCCACGGCCAAGACTATGAAGCCGCCCCAGCGAAGCCACTTTGCGGCCGGTCGGCCGTTTAACCACAAGGCCAGCGCCAGCGTAAGGAAGCCAACCACTGAACCCGCCAGCCGATGCGAATGCTCGTAGAGAATGCCGCCAATCCACATGGATACCGGGAAGGTGAACATGTTGTAGCCGTAGCTGTTCGGCCAGTCCGGGACCGCCATGCCCGCACCGTGGCTGGTCACCAGGCCGCCAATGCCGATCAGCCCCAGCGTGGCGAGCGCGGTCAGCAGGGCGAAGCGATGGAGCCAAGGATTGTCAGCGGGCTGCGACATGGATCATTGATAGGTTGCCAAAGGCGAGTTTCAAGGCGCGGGCGACGATTTCACCCGGTCTGATTAGGCGCAATCAGGCAGATAATTGTGATCGCTGCCGGAGCATTTCCGACGGAAGCAAGGGTTCAAAAAGAATCAGCCGCCACAGCCCTGAGACTGCGGCGGCTGAACGAGGAAAACAGAATTACTTGGCTTCGATCGTGAAGTCAGCCTTCGCGCCGCCCTTCACTTCGATTTCCTTCTCGACCTTGCCACCCTTGCGGTGTTCGACGACGAGCTTGTATTTGCCATCCGGCACGCCGGTGATCTTGAACGAGCCGTCCTTGGCGCTCACGGCGTGGAAACCGTGGTCGAAAATGCTCACGTAGGAGAACATCCACGGATGCACGTCGCACTTGAAGCGCAGGAACTTCTCGGCCTTCTCGAAGGTGAAGTCCAGCGGGGCACCCTTGGGCAACTGAGCCTTGTTCGACTCCTTGTTCCCGTCCACCGACGGCGTGGGGTGGACGTTATGGAGCGCAGGGTCCGAGTTCAACACGCGGATGGTCTGCTTGGCCTGAGCCGAGCTGATGTAGGGCAGGTATTCGCAGCCCTTTTGATCGATCACCACCGCCTTGTCCGAGACCGCTCCGCCCTTGGCCCCTTCCAGATACACCACGCAATCGCCCAATCCGCCGGCCCCATCGGTGACATAGAAGCGGGTGGTGACCTTCTTGCCGTCATGGAGTTTGCCGCAGGCGGGGTCCATCGGGATGTCCTTCTCCGGGGCCGGGGTGCCCTTGAGGGAGATCTTGCCGGTGACATCGCCCGCCGAGGCAGAGCCCGCCACGAAGGCAATGGTGGTGAGAGTGAGAATCAGTGATTTCATGTTCGTATTTGAGGTTTGTCCAAAATGACACCGGCCCTATCGGCCGCTGCCAAAGTGGACGGAGAGTAACGGCCGGACATTCGGGGTCAAGCGGCAGGCCGACTTTTCACCCACCCTATTGCTGGGGAGTCGGACGGCTTATGGCGCAGCCGCCGGGGGCAAGTTTGCGAACCCCAACTTGCGCTAAAACGGAACGCCGTCGTCGGCCAAGCCCGCCTTGTCCATCAGCCGGGCCAGTTTCATCGCGGTCTGGGCCGCCTCAGCCCCCCGGTTATACTCCCTGCTCAAACAACGCACGCGGGCCTGCTCCTCGGTGGTGAAGACCAGCACTTCGTGGATCATCGGGACGCCGGTGGTCACGGCGAGGTGCATCAAACCCGTCGTCACCGCCTCGCCCACATGCTGCGCATGAGAGGTTTCGCCCTGCATGATCACGCCCAGGCAAATCACGGCATCCCAGCGTGGGTGTTGCCGCGCCAGCAAGCCCGCCACGACCGGAATCTCAAAGGCCCCCGGCACCCGCAGCACTTGGATTTTTGCCGCGCCAGCGAGCTTAAGCTCCGCTTTCGCGGCCCGCAGCATCCCCTCCACAAAGCGGGCATTGTATTCCGAGGCCACGATGGCAAAACGACCGCCACTGGGCAGCGGTTGAGGAGCTTTAAGGCGTTGCAGCATGGAGGATAAAATAGTGAATCGAGCTCACTTCAAAGTGACCGCTGGCGCTTGGGCCAGCATCTCAAAGCAAATGGCCGAGTTTTTCCCGCTTGGTCTTCAAATAGCGGGCGTTGTGCGGGTTGGGGGACACTCGGATGGGCACTTGCTCCACAATTTTCAAGCCGTAGCCTTCAAGACCAACGATCTTCTTGGGATTGTTCGTCAGGAGCCGGATCGTCTTTAGCCCCAGATCGCACAGAATCTGCGCGCCCAGGCCGTATTCGCGCAGATCCATGGGAAAGCCCAGCTTCTGGTTTGCCTCCACCGTGTCCAAGCCCTTTTCCTGAAGCTTGTAAGCTTGGATTTTCGGCCCCAAACCAATGCCCCGGCCCTCCTGCCGCATGTAAAGAATAACTCCACAACCAGCATCGGACACCTGCTTCATGGCCTGATGCAACTGCGGCCCGCAATCGCACCGGCGCGACCCAAAGACATCGCCTGTGAGGCATTCGCTGTGGACGCGGACCAGCACGCCGGACTGCTCCCGCACGTCACCCTTCACGAGGGCGACGTGGTGCTGGCCATCCGTGCGCGAAACATAGAGATGCAGGTTAAAATCGCCGTAGTCCGTGGGCATTTTCACCACCTCCACCAGTTCCACCAGCTTCTCCCGGGAACGCCTGTAACTGATGAGGTCGGCGATGGAGCAAATCTTCAGCTTGTGCTTGCGGGCGAACTTCCGCAGTTCGGGCAGCCGAGCCATCGTGCCATCATCAGACATGATCTCGCAGATCACGCCGATGGGCCGACAGCCCGCCAGCCGCACCAAGTCCACCGCCGCCTCCGTGTGCCCGGCGCGTTGCAACACCCCGCCCGGCTTTGCCCGCAGCGGAAAAACATGGCCCGGCTGGACCAAATCGTCCGGCACGGCCGTCGGATCGGCCATAATCTGAATCGTCTTGGCCCGGTCCGCCGCGCTGATGCCAGTGGTGATGCCTGCGGCCGCATCCACGCTGACTTGGAAATCCGTTTTGAAGGTCTCGCGGTTCTGGAGGACCATCCGCTCGACCCCCAACTGCTTCAGCCGCTCCCCTATCGTTGGCACGCAGATCAGCCCACGCCCAAACCGCGCCATGAAGTTCACCGCCGTCGGCGTGGTGTGCTCCGCAGCCATGATGAGATCACCCTCGTTCTCGCGGTCCGCGTCATCCACCACGATGAGCATGCGTCCGCGCTGGAGGTCCGTCAGGCCAGCTTCGATTGGGTCAAACACCGCTTTCATTGCGCCGCAGACTGTAGGCGGGCGGTGGGGGGTTGCAAATGCGGAAACCGGATGGGCGTTCAATTCGCCGCTGGCCGAGGGGGCGGAAGCGTTGCTGATCCGGCGGCAAATTCCTTCCCCAACGCGCCCCGCACTGCGGCCCGCAGCGTCTCCAGAGCCACCGGCTTGGGCAACGCCTCCACAAACCCCTGCTTCAGGAAGCGCTTGGCTCCCAGCACCGTGACCGAGGTCGAAAAGATGATCATCGGCACATCCGCCCGCACCCGCCGCACTTCGCAGGCCAATTCCACCCCGCTCATGCCCGGCATCTCGCAGTCCGTCAGCAGCCCCAAGTAGTTCTGCGGAGCAGCACGAAAGCTGTCCAACGCCTGCCGTGGAGAGGCGAAGATTTCCACCGGAATGCCCTCCATTTTGAAGAAATAGCGGAGGAAAACCCGGATGGACTCACTGTCGTCCACGACCAGCAGGCGCGGCGACTCAGACAGGGATGGAACAACGCCGGAGGAGTTCAATATCGGAACGGCGGCCGAACTACCGCAGCTATGAATGAAGGTAATCGGAGCATATCTGACGGGGACACTGGCAGGCCTTCTGGCCGACACAAGTCAGCATTTTCCCCAGCCGACAGCTCGCTCGTGTTCAAAGGATCACCGTCGGACTGGGCGCGTCCTGCGACGTGGATTCAATGGCCACGTGCGTTGCGCCGATCTGCTGTAAGCGCCCGCCTACCGCCGTCCGAGCGAGCTCGGGGCGGTTGCAATCCCGGCTGAGATGACCCAGATAAATGCGCGCCAGCGAACCCGTGACAATCTGCTCTGCCACCTCTGCCGCCGCCGCGTTGGAGAGATGTCCGTGGCGGCTCAGAATGCGCTGCTTGGTGCTCCACGGGCGCTTGGTGTCCTCCTGCAACAGCTTGGGATCGTAATTCGCCTCCAGCACGAGTAGTTGCGCTGGCCGCACCCGTTCGATGACCAGTTTGGTGGCATGGCCAAGGTCGGTGAGAAAGCCGATGTTGCCCGCACCCGTGCGCAGCAGAAAACCCACGGGATCTTGCGCGTCATGCGGGACGCTGAACGTGTCCACCACTAGGTCGCCCAAGTCGAAGCTCGCACCAGTGACGAAGTGCCGCCCTTCAAAACGCGTCTCCAACTGCCGCTCCGCGGCCTCCTGGGTGAGGCGATTGCAATAGACCGGGATGCGCAACTTCGTCGCCAGCGCGGTCAGGCCTTGCGTGTGGTCCTGATGTTCGTGGGTGAGCAGGATGCCCGTGAGCGTCTCCGGCGTGCGCTGGATGGACGCCAGTCGTTGGCGGATCTGGCGACCGCTGAACCCGGCATCAATGAGCAACCGAACCTCTGGCGTCTCGAGATAGGCGCAATTGCCACCGGAACCACTGCCAAGGATGGTGAAGCGAACGGACACGGAGTGACGGTAGGGAGAGCTGAAAAAACGTTCAACGCCCAACGCTCGACTTTGAACACTCAAAGCCGGCCGCTTCGGCTTTTCTCACGCCCACGTCTCCTTCGGTCCCCTGCCCTCCGGCACGATCATCTCAAACGTCGGAATGCGCACCACTACGCGCCGCCCCTCGTCATCCACGCCCAGATAGCTGCCCTCGGCGATGGCCTGGCGGGTGTCCAGCACATGGCGGCTGTTGTAGCTGAATTTCTCACCGGGGATGATTCGAGGAAACTCCCCCACCACGCCGTCTCCCTCAACCACGGTCACCTCGTCCTGCGCGTTCGTGACCACCCATTTGCGGCCCTTGATGGTGACGGCCCGGTCCGAGTCGTTGTGAATGCTGATGAAATAGACAAACGAATGCGGCTGGGTCGGCGGGCTGGGCAGCTCCGGCGCATAGACCAGCCGGTCCAATGTCACCCGGAGACCGGGCAGTTCGAGGAGTTCGTGGTTCACAAGTTCATTCGCCCCAGTGGGCAGGCGGACGCAAGGCTGCGCGCTCTGGGCTAAAGTTCCAAGGCCAGAGCTTCAACCAGACGCTGCGCTGTCCGACTTTCCCCCAGCAACCGTAGCCGACCGCTCCCGGCGGGTTTCGAGAAAGTCCTTCAGCTCCTGCGCGTGCTTGCCGCCGAAGCCGGGGACTTCGGCGATTTGCTCGACGGTCGCAAGGCGGAGACGGTGGATGGAGCCAAATTTTTTCAGCAGCACCTGTTTCCGCGCATCGCCCACACCCGGGAACTCATCTAGGACGCTTTCGGAAATCTTCCGCAGGCGCAACTGGGCGTTGTAGCTGTTGGCCACCCGATGCGACTCGTCGCGCACGCGCTGGAGGAGTTTCACCGCCGGGTGGTCGAGGCCAAGCCGCAACGGCGCAGCTTCGCCGGGCTGGTAGATTTCCTCGAACTCCTTGGCGAGGCCGATGATGGCGATGTGGCCGAGGCCGAGCTTGGCCAGTTCGGCGCAGGCGGCGTTAAGCTGGCCGCGCCCGCCATCAATGAGGATAAGGTCCGGCAACCGGACCGCCGAAGGAACTTTCGGCACCCACGGCGCGGTCAGCTCGTCGCGATTCGCAGCGTCATGCACGATGGCATCGAAAGCGGAGGTGGGGCGAGTCTCGGGAGCTTCCTCGCCGTCGTCGGCAGGCTCGAAAGCCGCTTTGCTAACCGGTGATTCAACCAAACCGGGTTCGGATGCAGAAGCGGCCTGCACCACTTCCTTCTTCAGCCGCGAGTAGCGCCGGTGAATCGTCTCCGCCATGCAGGCGAAGTCGTCTTGGCCGGTCACGGTCTTGATCTTGAAACGCCGGTAGTTCGCGCGGTCGGGGCGGCCGTGCCAGAAGCTCACGAGCGACGCGACGGCGAATGTGCCGCTGATGTTTGAAATGTCGAAACCCTCAATCCGCGCCGGCGGCTGCGGCATCCCGAGGACGCGCGCCAGCTCACGCAGGTCGGACTCGGGATTGATGGCGACCGGCAGCTTGTAGGGAACGCGCTCAAACTTCTCCGTCTTCTGCGTGGTGCTCTTGATGTCCTTAAGCAGGTCACGAAGCTGCGCGGCCTGCTCGAAGTCCTGCGCGGCGGCGGCCTTCTTCATCTGCGCTTCGAGTTCGGTGGCCATCTCGTCGCACTGGCCGTCGAGGAAGTCGCAGCCGGCGGTGACCTGCATCAGATACTGCTCGCGCGTGACGTTGCCGATGCACGGCGCGGTGCAGACCTTCATGTGCGCGTAGAGGCAGTGCTTGTAATCGCTCGCATCGGGATTCAGCGGACGGCAGCCGCGGAGGTTGAACTTGTGGCGCACCAGATTCAGCGTCCGCCGCAGCGCGCCCCCGCTGGCGAAAGGGCCGAAGTAACGCGCGCCATCGTCAATCCGCAGGCGCGTGAGCATGAAGCGCGGGATGGGGTCGTTGAGGTTGACCTTGAGCATCAGGAAGCGCTTGTCGTCGCGGAAGGAGACGTTGTAGCGCGGGTGAAACTCCTTGATGAGCTTGCCCTCGAGCAGCACGGCCTCGGCGTCGGACTTCACCATGTGCCAGTCGAAGTCGTGAATGGCCTCGACGAGGGCGTTGAACTTGAGGTCCCAGCCCATGCGCCGCGAAGTTTGAAAATACTGGGCGACGCGGCGGCGAAGGTCGCGCGCCTTGCCGACGTAAATCACCGTGCCGAAGCGGTCCTTGTGCAAATACACGCCCGGCCGGTGCGGCACCTGCGAGAGCTTGCTGCGGATGTGGTCGGTGACAGGCATGGCTAGTCCGGAAGCAAATCCTCCGGCAGTGCCAG
This sequence comes from Akkermansia muciniphila, assembly GCA_945874145.1. Taxonomy (GTDB): domain Bacteria; phylum Verrucomicrobiota; class Verrucomicrobiia; order Limisphaerales; family SXTU01; genus SXTU01. The sequence continues at coordinate 59,208 of CAMCFN010000002.1, read as the reverse complement.
CAGTTCGCCACCGCCGTCCAGCCGCCACACGATGCGCCCGTCCGCCGCGTTTCTGACGACCACGCCATGCGCAGAGCCGCGCAGGGTCTTCACGCGGTCGCCGGGTTGAAACGAAGCTTCGTGCATGAGCGCCACCATCATTTGCTCCATGATTCCACGGTCCAGGACGCCGGAAATGAAGTGGGCGACCGCCGAAGTCAGTTCGCGGCGACGAATCGACGGCAACTCACCAAAGACGTAGTCCGTCACCGCCCGGCCAATGTCTGCAAAGGTATTGCCGTTGAAGAAGAGGAACGGTGCCCGTTTGTGGCAACTCCGCAAGAAATCCAGCGTCTCGCCGAGGGTCAGGACTTGCTGCGCTTTGATTCGCCAGTCGGCTGCGACTGCGTCATGGCTCTCTGAATTCTGGCCGTGCTGCGCTCGACTTCTTTCGCACGCTCCTCGGTTGAAGCCGGTGACAGACTCCCAACTCCGGTTTTTGAGAAAAGCGGCTCGGGCTTGTAACGGTGATTGTTCGCCAAGACCTCCTCCATGATGTCCTGGTCGGTCAGGTGTTCCAGCAGGTCGAGGCGGAGTTTCATCGGGCATAACGTAGCGCAAGTCGGGGCGGCGCGCCAAGCGGGATTCCCGCCGCGCCGGTCAGAACTTCACGTCTCCCAGATACTTCAGGGTCTGCGGGATCTGCTCCACGACGGTCGGGGACTCGTCCTCGATGAAGTAGTATTTCACGCCGCTGGCCTGCGCGGCCTTGAGGATGGCCGGCCAGTTCATCTGGCCGGTGCCCAGCGGCACATCGTTGGTCACATCCGTCTTGCCGGAGAGGTCGCCGGTCTTCACGCCCTTTTTGAGGTCCTTGAGATGCATGAGCTCCCAGCGGCCCGGATACTTCGTGAGCCACTTCACCGGGTCGTGGCCGGGGAAGACCACCCACAGCACGTCCAGCTCAAAGGTCACATGCTTGGGGTTGGTCTCCTTGATGAGCAGGTCCATGAGCGTGCCGTCGCCGTGCGGGTGAAACTCATAGCCATGCGCGTGGTAGAAGACCTTGATGCCCTGCTTCGCGCCCAGTTCGCCCGCCCGGTTGAAGACGGCGATGGCATCGCGCGCGGCGTCTTCGTTGAAGGGCGATTTGTGGGAAATCCACGCGCAGCCGGCGTATTGCAGGCCGATGGCCTTGGCCTCGGCGAGCACCTTCTCCGGCTCGGTCTTCCAGCGGTCGTAGGGGAAGTGGCCGCTGACGGGCTTCAAGCCGTGCTCGGCGAGGAGCGCCTTGAATTTCTCCGGCGGGAGGTTGTAGGTGCCGGCGGTCTCGACCAGCTTGAAGCCGAAGTCCGCCGCCTGCTTGAGGGCCTTGGGTGGGTTTTGCGTGGCGATGCCGCGGAGGCTGTAGAGCTGGAGGCCGGTGGGGCCTTTGAAGCTGGCACCGGTGCCAACTTCGGCAGCGGAGGTGGTGAGGATGAAAAGCGTGAGCAAGGCGAGGGCATGAACGGCGTGTTTCATGGACCTCGTATAGCGGGGAACGCGCCGAAGGGAAAGTGCGTTCCAACGGTCCCGCCGACCGCTCAGGGCCGGCCGTAGAGCTTCTTCAAGGTGTCGGCATTGTAGCTGCGGATGGTGCCGGTCGTGGACTGCACCTTGAGCGAGCCCTTCACGATCTCCACCACCACGCCCGCGTAACCAGGAATGTCCACATGCTTGCCGTATGCACACTGCGGAAAATCTGGCTGGCTGGCGTAGGTCCGAATCGCCCGGACGGGCGCGGAGAAATCCGGATTGGCGATGTAAACCCGTGCGGGAGGCGTGTATTCAGCCTCCTCGGTCGCCGGCTTGCGCTCGGCGACCGGTTTGGGCCGCTCCATCGACAGCACTTGCGGGTCTGGCTTGGTGCGATCTGGCGGCGCAAAGAGCGTTTTGAGCCGGTAAGCATTGAAGCGCTGCGAGATGCCGTCGGGCGAACGGACCTTGAGCGATTGGTTGACGATTTCCACCACCACGCCCGCAAAGCCGTGGATGCTGACATAGACTCCCACCGCGCACTGGGGGAAGTCCGCCCGCTCGGTCAACTGCCCGATGGGCGTGGGCGTGCCGGAGAAGTCCGGTTCGGTGATCACCTTGCGCGTCGGTGCGGAAGGCGTTGTTTCGCTGTCGGGACTAGCGGTCTCAGGCATTTGCATGGACTGGACAGCATCGCTGGCTCTCGGCGACATGGCGAATGCTTTCTCGGAAAACTTTGACCCCACAGCAGCGCATCCCTGAACGGAGAAACCGTGCGGGCCAGTCGAGCTGCCCCGCACGGTTTCCAAACGCCGCCCCAATGGCTGGGCTAGAACTTGTTCTTCCGATACGCGCCCATTTCAGGTGCATCCGGGTTCACTTCGGGGCCGAAGTAGCGGAGGCAGACGAGCGGCTCGGTCTCGCTGGTGTTCTCGAAGGTCACGCCGGCTTTCGCGCCGTCTTCGGTGCAGAAGTATTCGTCCTCGGTCAGCTCGTGGAAGCGAATGAGCTTCGGGCTGTTGAGCGCCAGGCCATTGATCTTGCCGCTGCCCTGCACGCAGATGAGGCCGTAGGCACCGGTGTCCTTGATGGTGGCTTTGACGCCGGGTTCGACGGTGAGTTCCTTCGCGGTGAAGAGCTGTTCACCGTCCACTTTGCCATAGACGATCCAGCGGTCCACGAAGCCCTCGCTGCGCGTGTCGGCGACGGGGACGGGTTCAAGGTAGTGGTTGTCCTTGAAATTCGGGTCCACGTTCTTGTCCCAGTCGAGCTGGTCCACGATGAAGTCGAGATCCTGGTGCTTGCTCTTGGGCATGTCCTTCACGAGCAGGCTCCACGGCACTTCGCGGCCTTCGACGAGGTTCTGATACATGCCGAAGACGTCGCTGCCCCATTGCGGCTCGTAAGTGCAGAGCGAACCGGGCGCGTGGAGAATGCAGGGATCGATGAGCCAGCCGCTGCCAGGCTTGAGGCGGTAGGCTTTCGAGAGATCGAGGATGCCGTTGTCGCCCTTGTTCCAATTCTCAATGCACTTGCGGACCTGCGCCTTCGTCGTGCCCGGCTCGAAGCCCATGAAGGTGTAGGGGAAGTTGTTCCCGACGTTGTTGTGCTGCGGCGGGAAGTAATACGACTCCGGCTTGCCTTCCTGACCGACGAGCTTGGCCTGCTTCGCCGACTGGTGCATGTGATGCGGAATCGGTCCCATGTTGTCGAAGAACTTCGAGTAGACCGGCCACTTGCCATACTTCTTCCAGATCGATTTGCCGACAAGGTCCGCGCCGCAGTCATCCACCGCCTGCTTGAGCGTGAAACGTTCCTTGCCCACCACGCAGTAGTTCAACCCTTCGTCCGCCGCGCGGCCTTCATTCGCCGTGACGGTGGTGGAAGCGAACCAGCGCTCGTCGATGCCGCCGCGGTTCAGGCCATAGGCGTAGGTGTCGTCGGGGTGAAGCTTGATGCGCAGGCCGGGCTGGAGGAAGGAGCGCGGCACCCACGCGGGCGCGAGGCGCAGCAAGCCGCCAGTGCGGGAGAGTTCCGCGCCGACTTTGGCGGCGGTGTTCTTCTTGATGGTTTTGAGTTGGTTGACGGTGTTCATGTTTGTCTCAGTAAACAGTATTCAGTGTTCAGTAATCAGTCCGTTCACAAGGCGTTCGGCTTCTGCGCGAACCACAGGACCAAGTAGCACTTCCGGCAGGCGAGGTTCACGCCGCCGCCGAGATTGGGCGACTCGTTGAACTCGCGGTGCCGGCAATGCGGACATTGAACCTGCGTTCCCGCTGCCTGATATTCGCCAGGATTCACCGCGCTCGCCGCCGCCTTGATGGCGCGGTGAACAGCTTTGAAAGTCTTGGTGATGTCCGGCATGACAGCGGCGGTGGCTTGTGAATGCGATGCGCAGTTTATCGGCAGCGAAACGCGGCCAGCAAGTTTCTTCTCCGCCGCGCCCGCTTGCCAAGCCGCAGCCTGTCCCGCAGCATCCGAGGCAATGGATTTCCGGGACAAAGTCATCCCTTTCGCCAGCGTCGCCGCGTGGCGCGAACGGATGCGCGCGACGGGCCAGCGGCTCGTCGTGACCAATGGCTGCTTCGACATTCTGCACGCCGGACACGTCACCTACCTCGCCGCGGCGCGGGCGCTGGGCGACGCGCTGCTGGTCGGGCTGAACAGCGATGCCTCCGTCCGCGCGCTGAAAGGCCCGACCCGGCCCGTAAACCCCGAGCACGACCGCGCCACCGTCATCGCCGCGCTCGCAGCCGTGGACGGCGTGTGCCTTTTTGAAGAGGTCGATGCGCTGCGCCTGCTCGCTGAAGTGAAGCCGGACATCTACGCGAAAGGCGGCGATTACACCATCGACACCATCAACCAGCCCGAGCGTCGGCTTGTCGAAGGCTTCGGGGGCAAGGTCGCCATCCTCCCCGGGATGCCGGGCCGCTCGACGAGCAACGTCATCGCAAAACTCGCGAAGGGCTGAAGGTTCCGGCGACTTGCAGTCGCCGTGCTCCGGGTTGACCGCTGGGAGCGACTTCGCCCTTTCGCAAACAGCGGGTGGCGAGTGCAAATCGCCGGTCCGGGCCAAGGCGGCTCACGCCCACTTTCTGAATGGCCTTTTTCCCCGGCCAGTCGAAGACTCTGCTTATGACTCTCAAACAGATGGCTTGCGGCAGCTTTGCCTTCGCGCTTTGGCTCTCCGCGTCCGCTCCCGCCAGCGCCGCGACGCGCAAGATTGATTTCAACCGGGACATCCGCCCGATTCTTTCCGACAACTGCTATGCCTGCCACGGGCCGGACGAGAAGGCCCGCAAGGGCAAGCTCCGGCTCGACGTGGCCGAGAGCGCGCTCGCCAAGCACGCGGTGGCGCCAAGGGACTTGAAGAAGTCCGAGCTGTGGTCGCGCGTGACGACGAAGGACGCCAACGACTTGATGCCCCCGGCGGAGTCGAACAAGAAGCCGCTCAAGCCAGAGCAAATCGCGCTGCTCAAGCAGTGGATTGAGGAGGGCGCGAACTATCAGGGGCACTGGTCCTTCATCGCGCCAGCAAAGCCGAAGGCGCCTTCAAGCGGCAATCCCCTCGACGCCTTCATCGCCGCCAAGCTCGCCGAGAAGAAGCTCACCCCGAACCCCGAAGCCTCCCGCGAGGTCCTCATCCGCCGCGTCACCTTCGACCTTACCGGCCTGCCGCCCACCGTCGCCGAGGTGAACTCGTTCCTCGCCGACACTTCTGTGAACGCCTACGAGAAAGTCGTGGACCGGCTGCTGAAGTCACCGCACTACGGCGAGCACATGGGTCGGCACTGGCTCGACGCCGCGCGTTATGGCGACACGCATGGGATGCACTTGGACAACGAGCGTTCCATGTGGCCTTACCGCGACTGGGTCGTGCGCGCGTTCAATCGCAACCTGCCCTTCGACCAGTTCACCATCGAGCAGCTCGCGGGCGACCTCCTGCCCAGCCCCACGCAGGACCAACTCATCGCGACTGGCTTCAACCGCTGCAACGTCACCACCGGCGAGGGCGGCAGCATCAACGAGGAGTGGATTTTCCGCTACGCCGTGGACCGCACCGAGACCGCCGCGTCCGTGTGGATGGGCCTGACCGCCGGTTGCGCCGTCTGCCACGACCACAAATACGACCCCATCACCGCGAAGGATTTTTACTCGCTGTATGCCTTCTTCCACAGCAACGCGGACCCGGCGATGGACGGCAACGTCCTGCTCACCGCGCCCACGCTCAAGCTCACCACGCCGGCGCAGCAGAAGAAGCTCGACGATTTCAATGCGCAAATCGCCGCCGTGGACAAGCGCATCAAAGCCGAGCTTGCGAAGGTGAATTACACCGACCCTTCCACGCTCAACCCGCCGCCCCCGCTCAAGAAGTTCGACACGGTCTGGGTGGACGACGAGTTCCCGTCCGGCGCCAAGGTGGAGGCCAGCGGATCGGGGACCACCGCAAAGTGGGTCACAGAGAAGGACGGCAAGGTTCTCTCCGGCAAGCGCGCGTTGAAGCGCACCGACCCGGGCGTGGGCCAGGACTTTTTCTCCGACCTCAAGACGCCGTTCACCATCCCGCCGAACGGCAAGGTCTTCCTCAACGTGTTCCTTGACCCGCAAGATCCACCGAAGTCCGTGATGCTCCAGTTCAACACCGGCGACTGGTCGCACCGCGCCGTCTGGGGCGACCTCGACGCGATCAACTTCGGCCAGCGCAACACGAATGAGCGCAAACGCCTCGGCGATCTGCCGAAGCTCGGCGAGTGGGTGAAACTGGAGTTCGCCGCGTCGCAGCTCGGCTTCAAGGCCGGCGATAAAATCAAGGGCCTCGCCTTCACGCTCTTTCGCGGCACGGTGACGTGGGACAAGGCCGGCATCACCGGCGAGAGCAACCCGTCGAAGGACCCAAATGAGTCACTCGCGGTCTGGCTCAAGGAGAACCAAGGCAAGGTGCTCACGACCGTCCCCGACGACGTGAAGCGCCTCTTCCGCTCGGTGAAGCCCGAGGACCGCAAGCCCGAGGAAACCAAGCGCCTGCACGAGTATTACTTCGAGTTCGTCTGCAACTCCACGCGCCCCGCCTTCGCCAAGGTGCACGCGGAGAAAGACCCGATTGCCAAGGCTCGCGACGACTTCGACAAGGCCATCCCGGCGACGTTCATCTGGAAGGATTTGGAAAAACCGCGCGACAGCTTCGTGATGCTGCGCGGCCAATACAACAAGCCCGGCCAGCAGGTCTGGCCGAACGTCCCCGCCGTGCTCCCGCCGCTCCCGAAGTCGGGCACGACCAACCGCCTCGACTTCGCGAAGTGGCTCGTCAGCCCGCAGCATCCGCTGACGTCGCGCGTGGCGGTGAACCGCTTCTGGCAACAACTCTTCGGCACCGGCCTGGTGAAGTCTTCCTCCGACTTCGGCGCGCAGGGCGAAGCGCCGTCGCATCCGGAGCTGCTCGACTGGCTCGCCGTGACCTTCCGCGAGCAGGGCTGGGATATGAAGCAGTTCGTGAAGCTGCTCGTGACCTCCGCGACCTACCGGCAGGACTCGAAGGCCACGCCGCAGAAGATTGCCGCCGACCCGGAGAACCGTTTCTACTCACGCGGCCCGCGCTTCCGCCTCGACGCCGAGCAGGTCCGCGACAACGCGCTGGCCGTGAGCGGCCTGCTCGTGCCGACGCTCGGCGGCAAGGGCGTGCGCACTTACCAGCCCGACAACATCTGGGAGCCGGTGGCCTACTCCGGCAGCAACACCAAGACCTACAAGCGCGACGACGGCGACGCGCTCTGGCGGCGCAGCCTCTACACCTTCATCAAGCGCACCGCGCCCGCGCCGAGCATGACGACCTTCGACGCGCCGAGCCGCGAGCAGTCCTGCGCGCGCCGCGAGCGCAGCAACACGCCGCTCCAGGCGCTCGTGCTGATGAACGACGTGCAGCACTTCGAGGCCGCGCGCGCGTTCGCCCAGCGGATGTTGAAGGAGGGCGGCAGCCACGTCGAAGCCCGCCTCGCCTACGGCTTCCGCCTCGCCACCGCCCGCCCGCCGACGAAGGCCGAGACCGCCGTCCTCTCCGACACGCTCTTCACCCAGTGGGCCAAATACCAAGGCCGCACCGACGCCGCAAAGAAAGCCATCACCTTCGGCGAGTCGAAGCCCGACGCATCCCTCGACCCGAGCGAACTGGCCGCCTACACGATGGTGGCTAACTTGATTCTGAACTTGGATGAAGTCGTGACGAAGAACTGAGGAAGTATTCAGTGAACAGTGTTCAGTATTCAGTTTTGACGGCGGGCGAATCCCAACGGGATTCCGTCCTCCAGCCCAAGGTTGGCGCGCAGCGCCTACCTTGGGTGACCGCGTCCGATGGCCCGCAACCCCAACGGGGTTGTGGCAGACGCGTGTGGTGCCCGGGCCGCAACCCCGTTGGGGTTGTCTCTGCTTCTGCCACCGTGACCCAAGGTAGCCTCCGGCAACCTTGGGCTAGAGGCCGGAACGCCGTTGGCGTTTCCGTTGTCATCCCATCGCGCGAATCTCCTCGCTTCCGCTGATTTGCGTATAAGCTTGTGAAAGCAGCCTGCCACAAATTGCTCCGCTCGACCGGTGGTAAGCTTTTCTTTGCTGAGGTTGGAATCGAACCATCGTCTGCGCCAAGCGGTCAGGAGATTTCAATTTCGGCTACGGCATTTGAGCCTCAGGAAGACATTAAGTATTACCCCGAGTGGGTAGCCGCCGCCAAACGTGGAGTCAGGTATGCGCTGACACATGCTGTTCCAATGCCGACGAGCGGCATTAGTTTGCGAGTGACCAAAATCCTCGGCACGCTCGTTGATACAAGCGAGGACGCCGTCGCTGCGGCCGCTTGCTTGGCTACGTGGGATGCGCTGGAAGTTTCCGGTTCGCACCCGCCGCGTTTCGAGGCGGGGAAAATTGTCTTTGAGACATGAGCACCACTTTTGAGAGTTTCACTTTGGCGAGTCACATCCTTGCTTGACCAATAATCACATCCCCATGAATCCGCTAAACGAATTCCTCCTCCACCAGACCCGCCGCCAGTTCTTCCGCGCCGCCGGCTTGAGCGCCGGTTCGCTTGCACTGTCCGCGATGATGCGCGATGCCGCTGCCGCGCCGACCAAGTCAAAAGGCCCGCGCGTCCACGCGGCGCTGACGGGCCTGCCGCACTTCGCGCCGAAGGCGAAGCGGCTGATTTACCTGCACTTGAACGGCGGGCCGTCGCAGATTGACACGCTGGATTACAAGCCGCAGCTCGAGGCGCACTTCGACAAGGACTTGCCCGAGTCCGTCCGCAAGGGCCAGCGCATCACCACGATGACCAGCGGCCAGGCGCGGCTGCCGGTCGCGCCCTCGATGTTCAAGTTCGCCCAGCACGGCAAGGCGGGGACGTGGTTCAGCGAGTTGCTGCCGCACACCGCGAAGATGGCCGACGACATGACCGTCATCCGCAGCATCCACACCGAGGCCATCAACCACGACCCGGCCTGCACGTTCGTGATGACCGGCAGCGAGGTCGCCGGCCGCGCGAGCCTCGGCTCGTGGTTGAGCTACGGCCTGGGCAGCGAGAACAATGATTTGCCCAGCTTCGTTGTGCTCACGCCGAGCTGGTCCAGCGGCGCGGCGGCGCAGGCGCTCTTTACGCGCATGTGGCAGAGCGCGTTCCTCCCCACGCGGCACAACGGCGTCGCCCTCCGCAGCGGCGCGGACCCGGTGCTCTACATCCAGAACCCGCCCGGTGTCGCCGCCGACAACCGCCGCGCGATGCTCGACGGCCTCGGCAAGCTCAACGCGATGAACCACGCGCGCTTCGGCGACCCCGAGACGGTCACCCGCATCGCGCAGTATGAAATGGCGTTCCGCATGCAGACCAGCGTGCCGGAGCTGGTGGACTTGAAGAGCGAGCCGAAGCACATCATCGAGCGCTATGGCCCGGACGTGACCAAGCCCGGCACCTTCGCCCACAGCGCGCTGCTCGCGCGCCGCCTTGCCGAGCGCGACGTGCGCGTGGTGCAGATTCTCCATCGCGGCTGGGACCAGCACGGCAATTTGCCGAAGGACATCAAGGCCCAGTGCTCCGACGTGGACCAGCCGACCTACGCCTTGCTCACCGACCTAAAGGAGCGCGGCTTGCTCAAGGACACGCTCGTCGTCTGCGGCGGCGAGTTCGGGCGCACGGTCTATTCCCAGGGCACGCTGAAGAAGGACCAGTATGGCCGCGACCATCACCCGAGGAACTTCTGCATGTGGATGGCTGGCGGCGGCGTGAAGGGCGGCGCGGTTTATGGCGAGACCGACGACTTCAGCTACAATGTGGTGAAAGACCCCGTCCACCTGAACGACCTCAACGCCACGCTCCTCCACCTGATGGGCGTGGACCATTTGAAGCTCACCTTCAAACACCTCGGCGTGGACATGCGCCTGAGCGGCCTAGAGCGCGAGGCGGAGATCGTCAAGGGCGTGCTGGCCTGAGCCAGTTCGGAGTCCCGCGCTTCTTCTCCCTCTCCCTTCATCGGATGAGGGGACAGGGCCAGGGTGAGGGGATGACGTGCGGCGGCGTTGGTGGCTGCACCCCTCCTCCGGCCTGCGGCCAGCCCCCCTCGCTCCGCAAAGGGAGAAGGCGGGCAACGTAGCGCTCGGGAGAAATCAACCGGCTAGCTTCGAGAATTGGCGTGCAACCGTAATCTAGGCGTGCGCCTTGAGGAGGTAGCTGCGGAACGATTCATAGTCCGCACCCATGCGATCGTAATTCTCGGGCAGTTGCAGGCCGGCGGTCATGGCGGCGGGCACGTCGGGTGCCCAGCCGACGACCTTCTCGACTTCCTCGGGGAACTTCGCCGGGTTGGCGGTCTCGACAATGACGGCGGGGGTGTTGCCCAGCGGCTCGACGGCGCACCAATCGAGGAAGCCCTGCCACGCCACGACGCCGTGGGGTTCGAGGAGGATTTGATACTTGTTCCAGAACTCGCGGAGCGACGTGCGGGTGCGCTCGTCGTTGATGGAGGTGGAGAAGAGGTCGCGGCGCATCGCGGCGAGGTCGGGCTGGCGGTGGACTTTCCCAGTCTCGTCCATGTGTCCGCCATAGACCGCGACGAGCCGCGCGAGGTTGCTCGGGTGGCCGACGTTCATCGCGTTGGAGACGGAGTTGCGCGAGGGGGAGACCTTCTCGTAAATGCCGCTCTGGAGATAGCGCGGGAAGGCGTCGTTGTCGTTGACCGAGGCGATGATTTTCCGCACGGGCAGGCCCATCTCGCGCGCGACAACCGCGCCCATCATGTCGCCGAAATTGCCGCTCGGGATGCTGAAGACCATCGGCTGGCCGGGCCAAGCGAGGCGCGAAGCGGCGTAGAAGTAATACACGCTCTGCGGGAGGAGCCGGCCGATGTTGATCGAGTTGGCGGAGGAAAGGTGGATGTGTTCCAGCGCGGGGTCGGCGAAGGCACGCTTCACCATCGCCTGGCAGTCATCGAACTTCCCGTCCACAGCCACAGTGCGGATGTTCTCGCGCAGCGTGGTCATGAGCTTGCGCTGGCTCTCGCTCACTTCGGCGATAGGGAAAAGCACGATGACACGGACGCCGGGCACTTCGTGAAACGCATGCGCCACGGCCGCCCCGGTGTCACCGCTGGTGGCGGTGAGGATGGTGACTTGCCCTCCGACTTCGTTCAGGAAGCGCCCGAACATCTGCGCCATCATCTGAGCGGCGAAGTCCTTGAACGATGCGGTCGGACCTTGATCGAGCCGCATGAGATACACCCCGCGCTGGATGACTTCAAGCGGAACGCCGAAGTCGTAGGCCGTGTTGCACATCGCAGCGAGTGCGTCGTCCGGGATGACTCCCTCGGTGAACTTCCGCAGCACGCGGAAGGCGACCTGCCGATACGGCAGCTCGGCAAACTCGGCGATTTCCGCCGGCGTGATGTGGGGGAAGCGCTCGGGCAGATACAGGCCGCGGTCGGGGGCCTGACCGGCGAGGAAGGCGTCGCGGAGGTTGACGGCGGGAGACTGGCCGTTGGTGGAGCGAAAAAGGAGCGGGCTCATCTTACTCGAAACTTTCCACCCGAATCATCACGGGCGCGGACTTGACGACCGGCAGTTTCGCGACGGCAGCGAGGGCTTTGCGCATCGCGGCGTTGGGCGCGTCGTGAATCATGAGGATGACCGGCACCGTCACGCCATCATGGCCCTCGGGCTGGATGATGGAGGAAATGCCAATCTTCGCCTTCGCCAGGATGCCGGCGATTTTGGCGAACACGCCGGGCCGATCCTCGACCGTCAGCCGCACGTAGTAGCGCGACACCACGTCGTCCATCGGCAGCACCGCGCCGTCGCGTTCATGCGGGATGAAGGGCGGGATGCGGTTCTTGGTGCCGCATTTCAGGTCGAGCGCGGCGTCGGCCAAGTCACTCAAAACCGCACTGGCCGTCGCGTCCTGGCCGGCACCGCGTCCGTAGTAAAGCGTGTCACCCACCACGTCACCACGCACATAAACGGCGTTGAAGACGCCGTTGACGTTGGCGAGGACGTGCGAGTTGGGGACCAGGGCGGGATAGACGGAAACTTGGATTGCGGACTGGCGACTGCGGGAGGCGGATTTCATGCCTTCGCCATTCGCCGTCTTCACACAGCCGAGCAGCCGGATGGTGTAGCCCAGTTTGCTGGCGAACTCGATGTCCTGCCGCGTGATGCTGCGGATGCCCTCGGTGTAAATCTGATTCGGGTTCACCCAGAAGCCGTGGGCGAGGCTGGCGAGAATGCCGGTCTTGTGCGCGGCGTCGTGACCATCAATGTCGAGGTCTGGCGGCGTTTCCGCATAGCCGAGGCGTTGAGCTTCCGCCAGCATGGCGGCGAAGTCCGCACCCTCGTCCTTCATGCGGGTGAGGATGTAGTTGCAGGTGCCGTTGACGATGCCGAAGAGCCGCGTGATGCGATTGCCGATCAGTCCCTCGCGCAACACCTTGATGATGGGAATGCCACCCGCGACACTCGCCTCGTAGTAGAGATTTGTCCCATAATGCTGCGCCGCCTCAAACAACTCCTCACCGTGCGCAGACAGCAGCGCCTTGTTCGCGGTGACGACGGGTTTGCCGAGCTTGAGCGCCGCGAGCACGACTTGGCGCGCGGTGGTGGTGCCGCCCATCAGCTCGACGACCAGGTTCACTGCGGGGTCCGCGACGACGCTGTGCCAGTCGGTGGTCAGCAGGCCGGCGGGGATTTTGACCGCGCGGGCTTTCTTCAAGTCGCGCACGGCGACGCGCGCGACCGTCAGGGACACGCCGAGGCGCGACGCCATCAACGCGCCGTTCCGCTGGATGGCCTGAAACACGCCGCCGCCGACGGTGCCGCCACCAATGATGCCCAGATTGACCTGCCGCATAGAGGCGCGGACACTACTGGATGGCAGCGGCCAGACAATTCTTTTTGCCCGGCTTGTCGCGTCCAAGGCTCGCTCAGGCAAACGCCTCACGGATCACCTTCGCCGTGCCAGCGACCCCCGTGAGGCGCTCGGGGCGGCCGTTGTGCTCGAAGAACAGGTCGTCGTTCGCCAAACCCAGCGCGTGCAGAATCGTCGCGTGAAAATCTTTCACGGACTTCGGGTCTTGCTCCGCGCGCAAGCCGATGGCGTCCGTCGCGCCGATGCTTTGCCCGCCCTTCACGCCGCCGCCCGCGAGCCAGCCGGTGAAGCCGTAGGGGTTGTGGTTGCGGCCCGCGCCGCCTTGCAGCATGGGCGTGCGCCCGAACTCACCCGCCCACACGACGAGCGTGTCGTCGAGCAGCCCGCGCTGCTTGAGGTCCGTGAGCAATGCGGCGGTGGCTTGATCGGTCTGGTGCGCGTTGCGCTCGGCGTAAACCTTGTTGTCGTCGTGGCCGTCCCAGCCGTATTTGTCCACACCCTGATAGACCTGCACCACGCGCACGCCGCGCTCCAGCAGCCGCCGCGCGAGCAGGCACTGGCGGCCATATTGCGCCTTGATGCGCTTCGGATCGTTCACGCCGTAGAGCTCCAGCGTCGCCGCCGTTTCGCCGGTCAAGTCGCCGACATCCAGCGCCTCCGACTGCATCCGATACGCCAACTCGTAGCTCGCAATGCGCCCGTCGAGGTCGAGCAATCCGGGCCGCGCGTCGCGATGCGTTTTGTTGAACGCCTGAATCAAATCCAGCGTGTCGCGCTGCGTGCCGGCCAGCTCGGCGGGCGGTTTCAGGTTGAAGACCGGTTCACCCTCGTGCCGGAACTTGGTCGCTTGAAACGCCGCTGGCAGAAACGCGTTGGACCAGTTCGCCGTGCCGCCGAACCCGCCAACCTGAAAGAGCACCACGAAGCCCGGCAGGTTCTGGTTCTCCGAGCCGAGGCCGTAGGTCAGCCACGAGCCGACGCTGGGCCGGTCGCCGAGGATGACGCCGGTGTTCATCTGGTAAGTCGCGGGCGCGTGGTTCGAGGACTCGCAGTGCAGCGACTTGATGAAGCAAAGGTCGTCCACATGCTTCGCGGTGTGCGGCATCAGGTCGCTCACCCACGCGCCGCAGCGACCGTGCTGCGCCCACTTCCACGGGCCAGCAGTCAGCTCGTTCTTCGACGAGTTGAAGACGCCACCGACCTTGTCCTTGATGCTTTTGATGCTGTCCGGCACGGGCTTGCCGTGGAGCTTGTGCAGCTCGGGCTTGTAGTCGAACAAGTCCATGCTCGGCGGCGCGCCGTATTGGAAGAGCCACAGGATGCGCTTGGCCTTCGCTGCGAAGTGCGGCTGGCGCGGCGTGAGCGGGTGCATCAGGTCGATGCGCCGGTTCTGGGTGAAGTTCTGGCCGCGGGCGGAATCCGACAGCAACGCGGACAACGCGAGTGCGCCCGCGCCGCCGCCGCAGCGGAGCATGAAGTCCCGGCGGGAAGACAGACTCGGCTTGGGGTTGGGAAAGGGGTTCATGGCTCAATCCACATACACAAACTCGTTCACGTTCAGCAGCGCGCGGCAGAACTCCGGCAGGCCGCTCACGCCGTGCTTCGCGAGGAATGCGGCGGCTTGCTGGCGCTCGGCGGCACTCGGTGTGCGGCCGAGGGCGAGCCAGACAGCGCGTTCGATTTGCTTGCCACTGTCGTCGGCCGCCTCGTTGGCGACACGGGCGGCAAGGGCCTTCGCGGCACGCTGCGAGAAGTCGCTGTTCAACAGGTTCAGCGCCTGCGGGGCGACGGTCGTCACGTCGCGGCGGGCGCAGGAGAACGAGGTGTCGGGCAGGTCGAAGACTTGCAGGAACGGCAGCGGCACGCAGCGCTTCTGGATTAGGTAGAGCGAGCGCACGTCGCAGTCCTCCTCCTTGTCCGCATACCAGCCTTGGCGACGCCCGTTGTCCTTGCCTTCCAGCCCTTCGAGCACGCCGGGCTGGGCCTTGAGGATTTCTTCCGGCAACGGCGGCCAAAGCGGCTTGCCACCGACGTGGGGCCGGAGCTTGCCGGACACGGCGAGCAAGGTGTCGCGCATGGTCTCGGCGTCGAGGCGACGCGGGTTTTGACGCCAGAGGAGGTGGTTGTCGGGGTCGGCGGCGTGGGCGAGAGAGTGTTCCGTGTTCCGTGTCCAGTTTTCAGTGGGCTTCGACTGGCTGCCACGCGCTGGGGGCGAGGGCTTCCCACTGATGACTGAGGACTGAAGACTGATTACTGAACACTGCCGATAGGCTTGGCTCGTCACCATCAGCCGGTGCATCGCCTTCACCGACCAGCCGCGCGCGATGAATTCCGTGGCGAGCCAGTCGAGCAGCTCGGGGTGCGTGGGCTTGGGCCCCGCGTAGCCGAGGTCGTTCGGGTTCGCGAAGAGGCCGGTGCCGAAGTGGTGTTGCCAGAGGCGGTTCACCAGCACACGCGCGGTGAAGGGGTTTTGCGGTGACGCAATCCACTCGGCCAGCGCGAGGCGGCGGCCCGTGGTGTCGGGACGCGGGGCTTTCACCTGCGCGGGATTCGGGTTCAGCACGGAGAGGAAACCGGGCTGAACTTCGTCGCGCGGCTCGGTGAAGTCGCCTTGGTAGAAGAGCTTCGTCGGCTCGGCGTTGCCTTCGCTCACGGCCATCGCGACGGTGAAGGTGCGCTTCTGTTTCTTGAGCGCGTCCATCTTTGCCGTCAGCTCCGCGTGACGTTTCTTGCCCACGTCGTCGAGCGCGGCGAGGGCGTCCTTGTCGCTCACCTTCACCTTTTCCAAGTGCGGTTCGAGCTGCTTCTTCGTGGCGTCGTCGCGCTTGACTACCTCGGTCTTGAGCAGTTCCTGAATGTCAGCGGGGAGCTTGGCGATGCGCTCGGCGCGGAGCTTCTGCCGACCAGGAGCGAGCACCTCGTCCACGGCCAGTTGCGTTACCGCCACCTGTTTATCCACGCCAACGTTGTGGGCCCGGATGGCGTCCTGCTCGGGCGCGAGGTCGATGGGTTGGTCATCGCGCGACTTCACGGCGGCGAAGAACGCGCGGAAGCGGAAGTGGTCCGCCTGCGAGAGCGGGTCGTATTTGTGGTCGTGGCAATTGCAGCAGGAGAAGGTCAGGCCGAGGAACGCGCTGCCGGTCGTGTTCACGAGGTCGGCCATCAAATCGTTCCGCGCCTTGCGGTCCTCTTGGAAGATGCTCGCCGTGCTGTCGTAGGTGCCCAGCCGGAGAAAACCCGTGGCGATGAGCGCGTCGGCCTCGGCGGGCGTGCGCGGGGCGGCGGCGAGCAGTTCGTCGCCCGCAAGCTGCTCGCGGATGAATTGGTCGTAGGGTTTGTCGGTGTTGAGCGAGCGCACGACGTAATCGCGGTAGCGCCACATCTCCGGGCGGAACTCGTCGCGCTCGTGGCCGTTCGAGTCGGCGTAACGGACCACGTCAAGCCAGTGGCGGGCCCAGCGCTCGCCGTAGCGGGGGCTGGCGAGGAGCTTGTCGGTCAGATTTTCGATTGCCGATTGCCGATTGCCGATTGAGGAACACTCGCGGACGAACGCTTCAATGTCCTCGGGTGTCGGCGGCAGGCCGAGGAGGTCGAAGTAGAGGCGGCGGATGAGGGTTCGCGGGTCGGCCTCGGGGGAGAAGGTGAGTTTCTGCTCGGTGAGCTTGGCGAGGAGGAAGCGGTCGATGGGATTGCCGATTGCCGCCGGCACCGCCGGCCGCACTGGTTGCTTCAGCGACCACAGGTCCAAGCGTTCGCCGCGCCAGATTTTGCGGATGGGATTTTCCGGGTCGGTCCAGGCGTCGCCGAGGGGCTTCGCGGGCGCGGCGATCTTCAGGGCGAGCTGGCCGTGGCCAGGCGTGTAGGCATCAAGACTCGCCACGTCCGGGCCGAGGAGGACGCTGTCGAAGAGGGCTTCCTCGCCCTTGTCGCAGGTCGGCGCAAGGCCGGTGAGCGTGCAGTTTCCGAGATCCTTCCAGAGGTCCACCGTCACGACGGTCCACGCCGTCGGTGCGGCGTCACTGACGGAGATGGCGGCCCATCCGGTGGTGTTCGGGCCGGCTACGTAGCGGCCTTTGGGGTCTTTTGCATCGGGCCACGCGCCGCTGCGGGCCAGCTCGAACATCACGCTGCCACCGCCGCGCTTCTTCCACGCGAACCGCAAGAAACGCATCTGCCCCGGCGCGGGCTGCTCGCGAACCTCGAAGTTCCAGCCGGGAATCTTCGCGCCCTCGCGCTGGAGCGGTGTCATGCCCAGTGCGGCCTTGCCGCGAAACACGTCGTCGGTCACGAGCCGGGCTTTGCCGTTGCCGCTGGTGAGGACGCCGAGGAATTCTTCCTCATCCTCGAAGAGCACGGCCACGGGCTCGGGCCAGGGCGCACCAGCCTTCACCCAGGCTTCGAGCGCGGCGATGTCCTTGGTTGGGAGCTTTTCCTTCGGCGGCATCGCGAGGTCTTTGTTCGCGTGGCGGACGGCTTGCAGCAGAAGCGACTTCGCGAGGTCGCCGGGGACAAGCGCCGGGCCGTGCTCGCCGCCCTTGAGTGCGGCGGCGCGGGAGTCGAGGCGGAGGCCGCCCTTCTGCTTGTCCGGCCCGTGACAGGAGACGCACTTGGTGTCGAGGAGCGGCTTAACGTGCTCGCGGAAGCGCGCCGGGTCCGCACCGGATGCTCGGAACGCCAAAAGCTCGGCGGCCATGACGACGATCCAGAGTGTGCGGGCGGGTGACATGAAGCCTCGTAAAGACGCGGGCAGCCTCGCCCCGCTTCAACGCGTTAATCCCCCTGCCGCCTTACCGGGAAAGCCAAAGGCAGCGTAAAGACAAACGTGGCCCCCTGCCCCGGCTCGCTCCGGGCAGAGATCGTGCCACCGTGATCCTCGACGATTTTCTTGCAGATGGAGAGGCCCAAGCCGGTGCCATTCTGTTTGCCGTGGGTGGCGAAGGGCTCGAAGAGACGGGCGGCAATCGCCGGGGCGATGCCCGGTCCGGTATCCTGCAATTCGTTGACCAGCCAGCCATCGCGCACGCTGGTCCGGAACCTGACGGTGCCCCCGGGCTGCATCTCTTCCACAGCGTTGTTGACGAGGTTGTAGAAGAGCCGGGAGAGCCGCTGCGGCTCCACCTGCACAACCACCGTCGGGAGCGGCTGCTCGACGTGCAATTGCATCCCTCGTTCCGAGATTTCAGCCCCCAGCTCGTCAGTGAGCGCGGTCACAAACTCCGCGTAGTTCACCGTGGCCAGCACCAACTGGTGACTCGTATTCCGGGTGAAATCCAAAAGCTCGTTGAGCATGTTCGTCATGCGGTCCACCTGACGGGCGATTCGCGTCTGCGCGTGGCTGCGCATTTCGGGCGAAGCTGCGGCCATCCCGGCCATCTCGGCGGCCAACCCGATGACATTGAGCGGATTTTTGAAATCATGGACAATGGTGCGCGCGAAGCGGCCCACCATCGCGAGGCGCTCGGCCTGCAACACTTCCTCGATATACTTGCGGTTCAACGCGCGGACACGATGGCTGAACTCGCGGATGAGATGCAGGGCAAGATGGGGCCGCCGCTCCAACAACGCCAGAAGCTCCTCCCGGCCGATGCAATAGGCCCGGGTCTCCTCTTCGGCGGTGGCGGTGGCGGAGCGCGGTGCGTCGTCCAGCAAGGCCATTTCACCAAAGAACTCACCCGGCCCCACCGTGGCCAAAGGGCGCGATTCGCTGCTGCCGATGGCGGCCGAGATGACGACCCGGCCAAGCTCCACCAAGTAGAAGCCGTCGCCCGGATCACCCGCGCGAAAAATGGTCTGCCCTGCCGGAAATCGCCGCAGCTTGGCGGTGTGCTGCAAAGCGTGTAACTCCTCGTTCAGGAGGCCGGCGAAGCGCCTTTCTTCCAAGTGGGACATAACGGAGTGAAACTAGCGGCTCTGGCGAAGCCGTAAAGCCCGGAGATGCGCAGGCGTGCCCCGCGCGCCGACGAACCCGGCCTCCATCAGCTTCAGCGCTGCCCAACAATTTTGATGCAAGCCCGTCGGACCTGCGTCACTTTCCCGTCATGTCCAACATCATTCTTCGTCCCGAATGGCACCTGCCCGAGCGTCAGGTCACGCCGGAGCCGGCTTATCGCAATCGCCGGCAGTTCCTCCGCGAGTTTGGCTTCACCGGGAGCGGCCTGCTCGCCGGCGCTGCGCTGCTCGAACGGGACGCCTGGGCGGCGGACGCGAAGAAGCTTTATCCCGCCCAGCGCAACATCGCCTTCAGTCCGCCGGACCTGAAGTTGAGCGATGAGAAGGTCTTTATTTCCTACAACAATTTCTACGAATTCAGCACCAGCAAGGAATCCGTCGTGGAACGCGTGGACAAGTTCATCACCGCGCCGTGGCCCGTGAAGATCCACGGTCTGTGCGAGAAGCCGCTTACCATTGATGCGCAGGAGCTGGCGGCGGAGTTCCCCCTCGAAGAACGCGTCTATCGCTTCCGCTGCGTCGAGGCCTGGGGCGCGGTCGTGCCGTGGACCGGCTTTGAACTGCGCAAGCTACTGGAGCGGGTGCAACCCAAGGCTGGGGCGAAGTTCGTGAAGTTTGTCACCGCGATGAAGCCCGAGCAAATGCCCGGACTCGCCCGCCTGCGCGGCTACCCGTGGCCCTATACCGAGGGCTTGCGCATGGAGGAAGCCATGCACCCACTCACGATCCTCGCCACCGGCGTCTATGGCAAACCCCTGCCGAAGCAGAACGGCGCGCCCATCCGGGTGGTGGTGCCGTGGAAATACGGCTACAAGAGCGGCAAGTCGCTCGTCTCCATTGAACTGACCGACCAGCAGCCCAAGACCTTGTGGGAAACCCTCTCGCCCGAGGAATACCCCTTCGAGTCAAACGTGGATCCCGCTGTCCCGCACCCGCGCTGGTCACAAGCTACCGAGCGGCAGGTGGACACCGGCGACCGCATCCGCACCCTGCCCCTCAACGGCTACGCCGCGCAGGTAGGCGAGCTCTACAAGAAGAAGGGCTGAACAAGGTGGACACGCCTGTCCGCTATCCGTGGCCCCACCCCAAGCGCCCTTGCCTTAAGGCTTGGGCCAATCACCGTTCACGAAGTCACGCGGCTCCAGCTTTGCGGGGTCAATGACCACGTGCTTCACCTTCTGCCGCTTCCACGTCCAAGTCGCGTGCACGAGACCGTCGCGGGTCTGGATGATGGCGGGATAGCTATATTCGCCGGGAAGGTTTTCGAGCACGAGCGCGGCCTGCCAAGTCTGGCCGTCCTTCGACACGGCGAGGTTCAACGGCGAGCGGCCCTTCGCGGTGTGGTTGTAGATGAGGAGATGCCGTCCGTCGCGCAGCGTGACGGCGTCGGTGCCGGAGTTGGGGTTGGGCAACGCAGTCAGCGTCATTGCTCCCCAGGATTTGCCCAGGTTGTCAGAACCGACTTGGAAAACCTTGCCCTGCCGGGTGCGCCCGAGGGCGAGGAGTTGGTCGCCACCGAGGAAGAGCAGGCTCGGCTGGATGGCGCTGATGGCCTTGCCGTCGTTGGCCGGGCCGATGACTTCCCAAGTCTTGCCGAGGTCGCGCGAACGCTCGAAGTGGACGCGCCAGCCGTCGTGCTCGCTGCTCGACGGGCTGAGGAGGTCGCCGTTGGGGAGTTGCACCGGCTTGTTCTTGATGGGGCCGACGCACTCGCCGGGCAATCGGCTGGCAGCGCTCCAGGTTTTGCCGCCGTCGCTCGAAGTGCGCAGCATCCCCCACCAAGTGCTGGGGCTGGGGCCGCCCTTGTAGAAGAGCAGCAGCGGCCCGGTCTTGGGCTGAAAGAGGACGGGGTTCCACGTCGGGTGGCGCTTGCCGTCGGGCTGCACGCCATTGGCGACCTCAACCGGCGCGGTCCACTGCCCGCCTTCGAGCCGCGCAACCCAGATGCCGACATCGGGATTCTTCTCCGCCGTGCCACCGAACCACGCGGTAACGAGTCCGCCGCTGGTCGTCTCGACAATGGTGGACGCGTGGCACGACGGGAACGGCGCGGTCTCGTAGATGAACTCGGTCTTGAGCACAGCGGCGGACGGCGGCGGGGCATCGAGCCACTTCCACGAGGTCAATTCGTGACCCGCGTTCCCGAGCTTCTGCCAAACCACCGCCTCGGCTCGGCGAGCCTTGCTGGCGTCGAGCACGCGCAGGGTCAGCCGGTAGTTCATGCCAGCGACGACCTGATGCTCGGCCTTCTCGATAGCCTGGAAGGTCAGTTTCGCGTCGTGCTTAGTGACAGCGAACTTCGCCGCCGCGAGCGCGTCCGAGTCCGTGGGTGCGACCGGGCTGTAGCCGCCGAGAATGGGCTGGGCGCACGCGATGGTGGCGAGAAATAGGAGGGAGAACAGGAGTTTCATGTCGGGTGCAATGGTGACTACGAGTTCAGCGCGTGCGCGGGTTTCGCAGGTAGTAAAACCGCCCGTCCTCCGCGCCGCCAAGGAAATCGGGCACGCCGTCGCCGTTGAAGTCCACCGTGGTCGGGCTGACGTCGTGGCCCTCAATGTTCTGCTGCACGAGCGCGCCCATGTCCTTGAAGAACCACTTGCCCTCGCGCGCGTCCACTTGGTGAAGGAGGTTGGCGTTCGAGGAGTTCAACAGGAGGTCGAGTTGGCCGTCGCCGTCCCAGTCCACGACGCTGAGTTTCCGACGACCGCTCTTGCCGGCGAGGCCATTGCTCAAGAGGAGCGGCTGGCCCTTCGCGTCGCACAAGACGCGTTGGGGCGGGAGCAACATCAGTTTGCCGTCGCGCTTCGCCCGCTCGAAGAACGCGAGGTAGCCCGCCTGGTCCAGCATCACGAGGTCCATCAAGCCATCCTGGTTCCAGTCCACCGCGACTGGTGTGGTGCGCCATTGTGTGAGGAGCGCTTTGCCCTCGGGCCGCAGCCAGCCGTAACTGAGCTTGGGCTGCGCGCCGTTCCACTCCACCTCGACAGGCTGCGCGGCAGCGAGCTTCGGCGACTTGCGCGTGCCGATGTTCCGATACCACTCCACTTTGCCGAGGATGGAATTGACGAGGAGGTCGGGCAAACCGTCGCCGTCCCAGTCCGCCACGGTCTGCGTGGTGTAACCCCACTTCGCCTCGCACGGGCCTTGGATGCTGCCGTTGTAGCCGGCCATCGGGCGAATGACCTTGCCGCCCGCTTCAAGCAACTTCGGTGCGGCCCACTTGGGCTTCTCGACGCGCGGCCCGCTGAGATTCTCGAAGAAGGCGATGTAGCCAGCGGTGTTGCCACAGATGATGTCCGTGTCGCCGTCGCCGTCCCAATCGAAGCCGACGGGCGTGGCGAGCGCGCCGAACTTCACGTCATCGGCCTCCTGCTGGAAGTAGCGCGGCGGAAGGAATTGCGGCGTGCGGTCGGCGGTGAACTTGCCCGTGTTCTCGATGAACGCCACGCGCCCGTCCTCGTCGCCGACGATGAGGTCGAGGTCGCCGTCCTTGTCCCAGTCAATCACTGTCGGCGTAATCATCTGCAAGTCCATCGTGAGCGGGCGTGGTGAGCCGGGGAGCTTCGCCGCCTCCTTCGTCGCCAGCCAAGCGCCGGGATACTGCGGTCCCTTGTAATCCGCAGGCACCGTCAAACGCCGCCCCGCCGCATACTTCGGTGCGGTGCGCGTGCCGACATTCTCGAAGTAGGTGAACCCGTCGAGGAACTCGCCGCAGAGCAAGTCTAGGTCACCATCGCCATCGAAGTCTGCGCAGTTCGGCGACGGCCAGCCGAAAGTTTCCAAAGGCTTGTCGCCCACCATGATTTTCATCGGCTGGTCGTAAGCCGGCTTCTCCGCCGTGCCGGTGCAACGCGCGAAATACACGAACCCACGCAGCGGCCCGTTGGTCCACTGGCCGTTTGCATTGTAGGCATTGTCCCACACGTATTCCGTCCAGTCGCCGACGCCGATGATCAAATCTTGTTTGCCGTCGCCGTCGTAATCCACCGAGCGCCACATGTTCGCGCGGACCTTGTTCGGGTGGATGTTTGCGGGTAGCGGCAGCTTCACCCCCTTGTCGAGGCCGGTCTTGAGGAAGTCCGGGTGTGCATTGCCCGGTGAGAGCACGAGAGGCTTCCCGCCGACATAGCTGACTTGGACGTTCTGCATTCCCTTGCTGATGCGCCGGCCCGGTTTGAACACGGGCATTTTGTTCTTCGCGGTGTCGCCGCTGACGTTCTCGAAGAAGTAAACGCCGTTGTAAGGCTTGTCTGGGCAGTTCACGACGAGGTCGAGGTCGCCATCGCCATCAAAGTCCATCGGCAGCGGCCACGCCCACAGCCCGACGCCGAGGTCCACGACCAAGCCGGGATTGTTGTATTTGAGGCGTTCGAGCTGCGGGGGAGGCGCGGCAGCCTCGGCCTTGGAGAAACACAGGACCAACAGCAAACCCGCCACGCAGCAACAGCCAGACGCAAAAGAGTTCATGGGAAACGAGTCGGTCGAATCTGAATCTAACTCACCCCCGCCGACAATCATCTTTCACGATCACTTTCCACGCTTGATAAGCCAGGTCCAGCCGCGCTTCAATCCTGCCGCCATGAAAGCCGTTCAGCTTCTCACCCACGGCACGCCCGGCCAGTTCCAGTTTGGCGACGTTCCCGATCCCGTGCCCGGCGCCGATGAAGTCATTGTGCGCGTGCGCGCCTGCGGGGTGAACCATCTGGACCTTTGGCTGGAGCAAGGCGATCTGCCCATGCCCATCGCTCTGCCGCGCATCGGCGGGTCGGAGGTCGCCGGTGAAATCATCGCGCTCGGCGAGGATGTAGACCAGTGGCGCGTCGGCGACCGGGTGGCCGTGCAGTCCAACCTCTTCTGCGGCGCGTGCGAATTCTGCCTGCGCGGGGAGGACTCCATCTGCCTGAACGCCAAACTGCTGGGCATCCAGTGTGACGGGGGTTTTGCCGAGAAGGTGCGGGTGCCGGCCCGCTGCATCGTGGCGCTGCCGGAGGCACTGAGCTTTGAAACTTCCGCCGCACTCACGCTGGCCGGCAGCACGGCGATGCACATGCTCACCGACCGCACCGAAGTCCGGGCCGGCGACTGGGTGCTGGTCGTCGGTGCGTCGAGCGGCGTCGGTTCGGCCGCCATCCAGATCGCGAAGCAACTCGGTGGCCGCGTCGTCGCGACGGCTTCCTCGCCCGTGAAGCGCGACTTGGCGATCAAGCTGGGCGCGGAGTTCGCCGTTGATTCATCCAAGGCGGACTGGCCCGCTGAAGTCCGCAAGGTGACCAACAAGCGCGGCGTGGACTTGGTGATCGAACATGTGGGCGGCGTGGTGTTGCAATCCGTGTTCCACTGTCTGGCCCGGGGCGGCACCGTGGTCACCTGCGGCGCGACCGGCGGACGCGAGGTACCCATGCAGTTGTGGCCCTTCTTCGTCAAGCAGCACCGACTCATCGGCAGTTATGGCCGCAACCGTGGTGACTTGAACACGACGCTGGAATGGGCCGCCGACGGCCGTTTGAAACCGGTCATCCACCAAGTCATTCCGCTGCCCGGCGTCAGCAACGCGCTGGAACTGCTCCGCAGCCGTCAGGTGCTGGGCAAGCTGGTGGTCAAGCCGTAGCAAGGGCTCCGTTGATCAACCGGAACCCGGCGGGTTGCGCGCCGTGCCCCGTGAGCCAACGCGGCGGCTTTCCCGCGTGACTTTCCGCAGGTCGACCAACAATGTGCGCCCCGTTTTATGAGTCAGAAGTCTCCAGTTCCCGTCTCCCGCAGCGGCCGTTTCACCAGCGGACCCGGCGCGGATGTCGCCCGCTTCACCGAGTCCATCTCCTTTGACTGGCGGCTGTGGCGGCATGACATCCAAGGCTCCCTGGCCCACGCCGCCATGCTCCAACGCATCGGCGTGCTCACCCGCACCGAGCTGAAGGCGATTGAAAAAGGGCTGGTGGCCATCGCGAAGGAGATTGAAGCCGGCAAGTTCACCTGGAAACCCGAGCTGGAAGACGTCCACATGAACATCGAGGCGGAGTTGACCCAGCGCGTCCCCGCCGGGGCCAAGCTCCACACCGCCCGCTCGCGCAACGATCAGGTGGCGCTCGATGTGCGCATGTGGCTGCGCGACGAAATCATCGAGTTCGCACGGGAACTGCGGGACTTGCAGCGCGCGCTGGTGGAGCTGGGCAGCCGCTACGCGCACGTGATCATCCCCGGCTACACGCACCTGCAACGGGCTCAACCCGTCTTTTTCGCGCACCACCTGCTGGCCTATGTGGAGATGGTGGACCGGGATTACGGCCGCCTGCTGGATTGCTTCAACCGGTTGAATGTCTGCCCACTGGGCAGCGGGGCCATTGCCGGCTCCACGCTGCCCTTGGACCGCGAGTTCGTCGCCCAGCAACTCGGCTTCGTGGATGCGCAAGGCCGCGCGCAGATCACGCAAAACTCGATGGATGCCGTCTGCGACCGGGATTTCGCCGTGGAATTTTGCGCCCTGTCCGCACTGGTGGCCCTGCACCTGTCCCGACTGGCCGAGGACGTGATTTTATGGGCCAGCAGCGAATTTAACTTCATCAAAATTGCTGACGCCTACACCACCGGCTCTTCGCTCATGCCGCAAAAGAAGAATCCAGACATCGCCGAACTCACCCGCGGCAAGACCGGCCGCGTGTATGGCAACCTCGTCGCCCTGCTCACGCTGCTGAAGGGCCTGCCCATGACCTACAACCGCGACCTACAGGAGGACAAGGAGCGGCTGTTTGACACGGTGGACACCGTGCGCGCCAGCGCCCGCCTCACCGCCGCGATGCTGCGGCACACCAGCGTGAACGAGGCCGCCTGCGCCACCGCCGCGAGCGACTCCGCGCTGCTGGCGACGGATTTGGCCGATTATCTGGTGCGGCAAGGGATGCCCTTCCGCCACGCCCATCATGCAGTCGGTGCCGCCGTGGCCCTCGCGGAAAAGCTGGGCAAGCCCCTGGGCGAACTGACGAGTGCCGAACTGAAAGGGCTGAACGCTGCCTTTGGTCCGGACGCAAAAGACTGCTTTAATCTTGGCCAAGCGATGTCGCGCCGCAACCTCACCGGTGCCCCAGGCACCAAGGAAGTCGCCCGCCAACTCACCCGTTGGAAAAAAGCGCTGGAGTAGGTCACCACGGAAATGCGGCGGCGTGACTGGGTCGCTTAAGGCACCGCAGTCTGTCCCCGGCCCGGAGCCGGGGGAGAACGGGCTTGCCCGGCGGTTGTGGAGCAGAATACTTACAAAACACGCCGACCATGAACAATGCCTGTATGACCAAGGAAGTGGTGCTCCTCATCGCGGATGACGACGACGGACACGCGCTCCTCATCGAGAAGAACCTCCGGCGCGCCGGCCTGCATAACACCATCCAACGTTTTGTGGATGGCCAGCAAATCCTTGATTTCCTCTTTCGCCGCGGCCCCGGCCGGCAACGCCAGACCGACACGGCGTATCTGCTGCTCCTGGACATCCGCATGCCGAAGGTGGACGGCGTGGAAGTGCTCCGCCAAACCAAGGAGGATCCCAGCCTGCGGAAGCTGCCCATCATCATGCTCACCACCACCGAAGACCCGCGCGAAGTGGCCCGCTGCCACGAGCTCGGGTGCAACAACTACATCGTCAAGCCGGTGGACTACGCGCACTTCGCCGAGACCATCAAGCAGATGGGGGTTTTTGTCGCCCTCGTGCAGGTGCCGGACATCAACGGGAAGCCCTGAGCATGGCCGAGCCACCCCAACCGAGCACAATCCTGGTGGTGGATGACGATCTGGGACTGGGCCGGCTCATGGAGCGTGGCCTCACGCGCGCTGGCTACACGACCGCCTCCGCCACGTCCGGGCGGGACGCCCTCCTGTGGCTGGGCCAGCACCGGCCCACGCTGCTCCTGCTCGATCTCAAGCTTCAGGACATCGAGGCCCCCGAATTTATCAGTCAGCTCGAAAGGCTCGGGCAAACCACCCCCTTCCTCGTCATCACCGGCCAGGGCGACGAGCGGGTGGCCGTGGACATGATGAAGCGCGGAGCGCTGGACTATGTGGTCAAGGACGCCCAGTTCCTCGAACACCTCCCCGCCGTCGTCCAACGCGCGCTGGCGCAAATCGAGCGCGACCACCGGCTCGCCGCCACCGAGGAGGCGCTCCGCCGCAGCGAAGCCATGCTCGCCACGGCCCAGCAGATCGCGCACCTCGGCGGTTACGAGATTGAGCTGACCATGCCCAGCAAGGCCCGCTGGTCCGACGAGCTGTTCCGCATCCTTGGGGTGGAGCCGGGCGCGCTGGAACCATTGTCGGATGACTTCTTCAACCATCACGTCCACCCCGCTGACCGGGACCGCGCGCGGGCGACCATTGAGGCGGGCATCCGCGCCGCGCAAGGGTGGCGGTTCGAGTATCGCATCCTCCGCCCGGGCGGCGAGGTGCGGCACGTCCAGAGCGCCAGCCAGCTTGTCCTCAGCGGCGACCAGCCGCGCAAGCTCGTCGGCACGATGCTCGACATCACCGAGCGCCGCCGGCTGGAGCAGGAGGTGCTCAACATCAGCGAACGGGAGCAACAGCGCATCGGCCAGGACTTGCACGATGGCATCTGCCAGCAGCTAGCCGGCATTGAATTGATGAGCCAAGTGCTCGCGCAGTCCCTGGCGCGCAAGTCGAAACCGCATTCCACCCAGGCCGGCAACATCGCCGGGCACCTGCTGAAAGTCATCGCCCAGACGCGGATGCTCGCGCACGGCTTGTGCCCCGTGGTTTTGGAATCTGAGGGGCTGATGTCCGCGCTTCAGGAGCTGGCACATGCCACCGCGCAGATTTTCGGCGTGGACTGCCGCTTCCGCTGTGATCGCCCCGTGCAGATCCATGAGAACGCCACCGCCACGCACCTGTATCGCATCGCCCAGGAGGCCGTGGCGAACGCCCTCAAGCACGGCAAGGCCCGCCGCATCGAGATCGGCCTCGCCGCCGAGGCCAACCGCGTCTTCCTCGCCGTGAAGGACAATGGCTGCGGCATCCCGGCCACCCCGCCCCGCTCGGGTGCGGGCCTGCGCATCATGCAGTATCGCGCCGGGATGATCGGCGGCTCCGTCATCGTGCAACGTGGCGAGTCTGAAGGCACCACCGTCGCGTGCTCGGTCCACCAGCCCACCTCACTCGCGAAGAAGGAATCCGCCCCATGAACCCCAAAAAGAAGCACGCCACCGCCACCGCGCGGAAGCACATCCTCATCGTGGACGACCACCCGATGATGCGCGACGGCCTCGTCGCGCTCATCACCGCCCAGCCCGATCTCGCCGTTTGCGCCCAGGCCGACGACGCCCGCAAGGCCATGCAGGCCATCGAAACTCTCCGGCCTGATCTCGTGCTCATGGACATCTCCCTCCCCGGCAAGAGCGGCCTCGAAGCCATCAAGGACATTCAGGCGTTCGCGCCCGGCCTTGCCGTGCTGGTCATCTCGATGCACGACGAATCGCTCTACGCCGAGCGCGTGCTGCGCGCCGGCGCGCGCGGCTACGTGATGAAGCAGGAGGGCGGCAAGCGCATCATGGCAGCCATCCGCACCGTGCTGGAGGGCAGGGTCTCCGTCAGTGAGAAGATGTCGGCGCGCATCATGGACGTGTTCACCGGGCACCGCGCCGGGGCGTCTGCCTCGCCGGAAAACCTTTCCGACCGCGAATTTGAGGTCTTCCAGCTCATCGGCCAGGGCCGTAGCACCAAGGAAATCGCCGACCAGCTCCACCTCAGCGTCAAGACCGTGGAAGTCCACCGCGTGAACATCAAGGCCAAGCTCAAGCTCACCACGAGCCCCGAACTGGTTCACTACGCCGTCTGCTGGATGGAGTCACAATCCAGCGCCAGCCACTGACCGCGCTCCCCTCGCCCTGCGTGGGAGAGGGGAGGCGCTTCGTCGCCTGCTGGTGCCGCCGGCCGCGAGCGGGCTGGCTCAGGTGAACTACTAAGTTGCCGCTTATTTGCGTGTGGTTCCCCCCTCGCTTGAAGTATCGCTACGTAGCTGATGAAACCTAAACCTGCCATCGACTCGGTCGCCTTGCGGCACGCGGCGGAGGCGCGACTGAAAGAGCAGTCCGCAACCCGTCCGGCGCTGAACGAGCCGGACCTGCGGCGGCTCCAGCATGAGTTCGAAGTCCACCAGATCGAGCTGGAGATGCAGAATGAGGAACTGCGCGCGGCGCAGCTTCAATCCGCTGAGCTCTTGGAGCGCTACACGGAGCTCTACGACTTTGCGCCGGTGGGCTACTTCACCTTCACACCCGAGGGCACTGTCCACGCGATGAATTTCCTCGGGGCAACGCTGCTGGGCATAGCGCGCGGGCGGCTGATGGGCCGGGGCTTTTGGGAGTTCGTGGCGGAGGCGGACCGGGGCGTGTTCAGGAATTTCCTCGTGCGTGTCCTGGCCAGCGAGGTCAAGCAGAGCTGCGAGCTGCGGCTGTCGCATGAAGGCACAGTGTCGCGCGTGGTGCAGGTGGAGGGCTTGCGCTCCCCGGACGGACATGAGTGCCGGGCGGCGCTGCTGGACATCACCGAGCGTAAGCAGGCTGCGGAAGTGCTCCAACGCCACGCGGCGTTAATGGAGCAGTTCAACCGCCTCACCGTGGGGCGGGAGTTGCGGATGATCGAATTGAAGAAGGAAGTCGATGAGCTGGCGAAGCTGGCTGGCCTCCCACCCCGGTATGCCCTGGAGTTCCTAGACGCCCAGCAACCACCACCGAGCCCGCCCAGCGCTCCCTGACCACCCTGAACGCTGCCCGCATGCCCCCCCCCCGACCGGCGCGTCCTCGTCATGGACGACAACCGCGCCAGCCAAGATGACTTTCGCAGGCTCCTAGGCATGCCCACCGGCGACGACGTGGCCCTCTCCGTGGCCGACCACGGGCGGCGGCCTCCCCACGGAGATGCAAGGGAAGATCTTCGACCAGTTCATTCACCACGAATGAGCCGCGCCAAGGCACGGGCCCCGGACTGGCGCTGGCTGCGACGCTGCATCCAAAGTAGGGCGCGGCCGGGCCAAGCCACGCAGCACGGGTGAGAAGTTGCTTGTCCGCCGCCGCGTGAGCCGCTAACCAAGCAGCCCATGAACCAACTCGACTTGAAGGGAAAGCACGGAATCGTCACCGGCGGCGCACGCGGCATCGGCTTCGCCATCAGCACGCGCCTGCTGCAATCGGGCGCGCACGTCTGCCTGTGGGACCGCGACGCAGAGGCGTTGAAGGACGCGCAGGAAAAGCTCTCCGCGATCGGCCCCGTCGCCACGCAAACAGTGGACCTCACCGATCCGGAGGCCGTTGCCGCCGCCGCCGCCGCCACGAAGCAAGAGTTTGGCTCCATCGAGTTGCTGGTGAATAACGCGGGCATCGCGGGGGCCAACGCCAAGCTTTGGGAATACACGCCTGACCAGTGGCTCGCCGTGGTGAACACCAATCTCAACGCCGTCTTTTACGTCTGCCGCGCGGTCGTGCCCATCATGCTGGAGCAGCACTACGGCCGCATCGTCAACATCGCGAGCATTGCCGGGAAGGAAGGCAACCCCGCCGCCTCCCACTATAGCGCGGCGAAAGCTGCCGTCATTGGCCTAACCAAGTCCCTCGGCAAGGAACTCGCCAAGGAAGGCATTCTGGTAAACTGCATCACGCCGGCCGTCATCCAGACGGACATCCTCAAGCAGGTGGCGCAATTCCACATCGACTACATGCTCTCGAAGATTCCGATGGGCCGCTTTGGCAAAGTGGACGAGGCGGCCGCCATGGTCGCCTGGCTGTGCTCGGATGACTGCTCGTTCAGCACCGGCAGCGTCTTCGATCTCTCCGGCGGCCGGGCGACTTACTGAGCGCCGACTGGGGAGCGTCGGCGAGCAGCGCGGCCTTCAGGCTGCAGAAACCTGCGTCAGGCAGTGGTGCTGCGAGCGCCCGTTGCCAGTCGGCTCTGCAGCGGCCTGAAAGCCGCGCTCCTTGCCCCATCAGCACGCCATCGAACTGCCCTTGCTTCGGAGTTTCGGGTTTACTCTTTGGGGCAGGACAACTTCCGCACCTCGCTCGCCTATTTGCAAAGGCCAGTGAGGCAACTCGGCGAGTTCATCTTGGTGGCGTGGCTGTTCGCAAACGTCGGCTGGAACGGCCCGACCCTGCTGGCTGTGTTCTTTCAGCGCGTCGGCTGTTAGTAGCGTCCGTCCGTGACCACGAGCAAGGTCGCCCGACTTATTTGCCCGCGTGATTCGTGATGAACTCCACGATCGGCGTGCTGTCTTCCAGCCCGTGCGGGTGGTGACCGATGCCGGGCTTGCGGATGAGCGTGATGTCCCCGCCGAGAGCCTTGTAGCGGTCGGCGATGAGGCCGGTGTTCTCCTCCCACGGCACCACGTCGTCCGCATCGCCGAAGACGTGCAGCAACGGCACCTTCGCCTTCGCCAGCGGCGCGAGACTGTCCACGGGATTCCCTTTGTAAGCCAAGGCCTGAGCCTCATCGGCGAACTTGAAGACCTTCAACACCAGCGCCCAGTCGCCTTTGCTCCCCTTCCCCTTGCCCTTGCCGCCGGGCCAGCTCTTGAAGTCGCACACCGGCGCATCGCCATAGAGGCACGCCACCTTGTCGGGATTCGCGCTCGCCCAGTTGTAGCAATAGAGACCGCCCCGGCTGAGACCCACCAGCGCCGCGCGCTTCGCGAAGCCGTATTTGCCCGTCAGCTCCGCGTAAAGCTTGTTCCAATGCCCCACCGCATCGGGACACCCGAGCATGTTCGGCACGCTCATGTAAACGACATGAAAGCCTTTCCCCAGCAGCGCGATGTCCGGCGCGGGCTTGTGACCGAAGAACTCGCCATGCCAGACCCACGGCTTGCCGGGCGCAGCCTGCTTGGGCGTGACGACCAAGACGTTCTTCCCATCCACCTGAAAGTCGTAACGCTCAAACCCATTCCACTGCGATACCTTGCCGGGGAACGGCGCGGCGGTGGCGGAGGTGGCGAGTTTCGCCTCCGTTTTCAGCAGCGCTTCGGCGAAGCGTCGCCCCACGTCCAGCGTGCCGGCGGTATCCCAGTGGGCGCTGTTAGCAATGGTGGCGGTGGCCGTATCCACATAGGCACAGCGGGAATCTTTCGCAGCGAGGGCCTGCTGGGCCTCAACAATTTTCGGCATGAACGCATTCTTGCCACCCCCGAACTGCGTGTTCACCGCAACCAGAGCGATAAGTCCAGGCGCGGCCAAGTCCTTGCGCAGCGCGGCAATCATGTCGCCCAGCGCCTGCGTGTAGCGCGGGGCAGCCGTGGCGTTCGCGTCACTCTCCCCCTGCACCCACACGAGGGCGCGCAGGCGCAGCGTGATGCCCTGCTCCTTCGCGGCGGTGAGGGCGGCTTTAGTCTCGGAGACGAGCGCGCGATAGCAGGAACCGCCGGCCCCAAGGTCGGCGGGATTCCAATCCTGCGCCATGCCCGTGCCGCTCCACGCGGCCTTCACAATAGCGAGCGGCTGCTTCTCCTTCGCCATCAACGCGCGGGCCAGGCCGATTTCCGGGCCGAAGCCGCCGGCGGCATTTGCGAAGTTGCCATACTGCCGTGGCCCTTTCGTCTTGGGTGCCGGGTTGCCCTTGGGCTGGGGCTGAAGGTGCGTCCACTTGCCGCCGCTGGTCGTGTCGAACTCATCAGGCGGTGGATCGCCGGCCCGCCACCAAAACAGCACGGCCTGGTCTATGGTATCGGCGGACAGTTCAGCAGGCTTGGCGTCATAGCCAACTGCATTCGACTGGCCAGCGACGAGAATGAGATCACGCGATTCTGCGGCGAGGGCTTCCCCGCAGAGAACCCAGAGCACACCGAGCAGGGGGAGCAGTTTCATTTCGAGGAGGGTGACTTGTGGGCAACACCGGAAAGGGGGTAGCTGCTGACGGTGTCCCAGGCGATTTGCTGGAGCAGTGGGCGCAGCTCGGGGCTGAGTTTGTCGAGGTTGGCGTTGGCATCCTTCAGGCCGACGGGAGAGAGGCGGTAGATGCAGGCGAAGTTGCAGTAGCTGGTGAGGGCGAGGATGGGCTCTTTGCCGTGACCGATCTGGTCGGTGAAGAGGTCCGTCTGCTTCGCGAGGCCGGGGGCTTTGCCAGCGGCAATGAGCTCGCGGAGCTTCATCACGGCGTCGCCGACGGGCACGATGCGCACGGCGTCGCGCCCGAGCTTTTGGTTGAGGGCGTTGATCTGGGTTTCAAGGTTGGTGCGCCACTTGAGATTCGCAGCTCGGACGATGTCGAGTGAGCGCGTGTCACGGTCCTCGTTCTTGGCGACCTTGTCGTTGCCTTCCCAGCCATCCCACGGAATCCAGGAGTGCTGCACTAGGAAGCGCAGCTTGGGGTTGTGCTTTGCGCCAAGTTCGACGAAGCGGTCAATGCCTTCATCCGGCAGATAGACGTGCGGCGACATGGTGAGGACATCGGCCTCACTTGCGGAAAGGACGCTCTTGGCCTTGTTCTTCTCGTCGGGCAGGTTCCAGTGCTGAATGACTTTGGAGCCGCCAATCATCTGCGCGCCGACCAAGACGTGGCCTTCAATGCCGGCGGCCTTGGCCAGCGGTGCCAGTCGTTGCGCGGTGAAGATATGGAAGCTGTGCGCGGTGACGAACACGCGCTCGCCCTTGGGGGCGGCGGCGAAGAGGGAGCTGCCAAGAATGACGAGGGCGCAGAAGATGCGAAGGCGTGTCATGGCGCAGAGCATGCGAACACCGGGGGAGAAGATTCAAGCACGTTACACACGGACAGGACCGTAAAGGTGTTGTCTGAGCTCCCGGGGCGCGGCCTTCAGGCCGCTTCAGCCTCCGAGCAGACAAGGCGTGATGATTGAACCATGGCCTCGCGAACCGTGAAGGGGCGTAAACCCCCGCGCCCCGGTGCATTCGGGGACAGTCAGGGTGCGCCCGGATAGGAAGCACCCCGCTACATCCGTGGGCTGAAAAAGAAAATCCCCGCCAGCCAAGGAAGGCGGGCGGGGACGGTGAAGGAGTCGTGCGCTGATTAAGTGCGGGCAGCCGGCTTCTTGGCGGCGACCTCCAAGATCTGCTGGGCAATGGAGGAGGGCACTTGCTCGAAGGTGCTGGGCTCCATGGAGTAGCTCGCACGGCCCTTGGAGAGGGAGCGAATCGCGGTGGCGTAGCCAAACATTTCCGCCAGCGGGACCGTGGCGTTGAGCACCGTCTGACCGGCTTTGGCATCCACCCCGAGGATAATGCCACGACGACGGTTAATGTCGCCAAGCAGATCACCCTGATATTCATCAGGCGTGGTGACTTCCACCTTCATGATGGGTTCAAGGATGATAGGGCCAGCCGCCTTGAAGGCCTCCTTAATGGCGAAGATGCCCGCCATCTTAAAGGCGAGTTCGTTCGAGTCCACTTCGTGGAACGATCCATCCGTGACCGCCACCTTCACGTCGATGACCTGATAACCAGCGTAAACGCCGGTGCGGCAAGCCTCTTCGATGCCGTTAATCACGGCCGGCACATATTCCTTCGGAATGGCACCACCAACGATCTTGTTCTCGATCTCGACGCCCTTGCCCTTTTCATTTGGCTCGATGGTGATGCAGGCGTGGCCGTATTGACCGCGACCACCGGACTGGCGAATGAACTTGCCCTCACCTTCGGCGGCCTTGGTGATGGTTTCGCGATAGGCGATCTGCGGCGCACCGGAGCTGGCCTCGACTTTGAATTCGCGCTTGAGGCGATCAATGATGATCTCCAAGTGGAGTTCACCCATGCCCGCGATGATGCGCTGGCCGGTCTCCTCGTTCGTGAAGCAGTGGAAGGTCGGGTCTTCCTCGGCGAGGCGTTGCAGGCCCTCGGACATTTTGTCGCGGTCCTGCTTGGTCTTCGGCTCGACGGCCATGCTGATGACCGGCTCGGGGAAGGTCGGCGGCTCCAGCGCCACGTCAAACTCCTCGTCGCAGATCGTGTCGCCCGTCGTGATGTTACGCAGGCCGACCAGCGCCGCGATGTCGCCGGCATAGACCTCGTCAATGTCCTTGCGCTCGCTGCCCTGGATGACCATCAAGCGGCTGACGCGCTCGCGCCGGCGCGTGCGCGGGTTGTAGATGTTGTCACCCTTTTTGAGGTGGCCGGAATAGACGCGGAAGAACACCAGCTTGCCCGCGTAGGGGTCGGTCCACAGCTTGAACGCAAGCGAGCAGAACTTCTGGTTGTCGTCCGTCGGCACGTCCACCAGGTTGTCCGTGCCCGGCTCATGGCCTTGAGCGGGGGGAATGTCCAACGGCGAGGGAAGGTAATCCACGACGGCATCCACCAGCACCTGCACGGCCTTTTTCTTGAACGCGGAGCCGCAGAGAACGGGGATGATCTCGATCTTGCAGGTGAGCCGGCGGATGGCGGCCTTGAGAACGGCCGGGGCGATCGGCTTTTCTTCAAGCACCAAGTTCGCGATCTCGTCGTCCTTGTTGGACACGGCGTCGATAAGTTCCGCAAGAGCGGCCTTGGCGCGTTCCCGATGCTCGGCGGGAATTTCCGTGACGTCGTAATTCAAACCCTCATTGGCCTCCGTCGGCCCCCAGTTGAACGCCTTCTGGTTGACCACGTCAATCACGCCCTCAAAGCCACCGGCAACGATCTTGCCTTCGGCCTCGTTCGGACCAGCCCCGAGGGGCAGGAAGATCGGGAAAGCATAGGCGCGCAGCTTGGTGCGCATGTCGTTCAACGCGTTCTCAAAATTCGCGCCGATCCGGTCCATCTTGTTCACGAACGCGATGCGCGGCACCTTGTATTTCGTCGCCTGCCGCCAGACCGTTTCGGACTGCGGCTGAACGCCCGCGACACCGCAGAACACAGCGACCGCACCGTCCAGCACCCGCATGGAGCGCTCCACCTCGGCGGTGAAATCCACGTGGCCGGGGGTGTCAATGATGTTGATGCGATGAGGGATGTTGTTGAACGCCTTGTAAACCTGATCCTCGCCCGTCTTCACGCTCTTCTGCGTCCAGAAGCATGTCACGGCGGCGGACGTGATGGTGATGCCACGCTCCTTTTCCTGCTCCATCCAATCGGTGACGGTGTTGCCGTCATCCACGTCGCCGATCTTGTGGATCAGGCCGGTGTAGAAAAGGATGCGCTCGGTGGTGGTCGTCTTGCCTGCGTCAATGTGCGCGGCAATGCCGATGTTGCGCGTGCGCTCAAGAGTGTATTGCCGGTGGGGCGAATTGACGGCCTTGTTTTCAACGAGAGTGCTCATGTGGGGATAATTGACGGTATCAACAAAAATGCCCCGAGACGGTGTGCGCCGCGGGGCGTCAAAAAATGTGTTCGACTACCAGCGGAAGTGCGCGAAAGCCTTGTTCGCTTGGGCGGTCTTGTGGACTTCGTCCCGTTTGCGGATGGCGTTGCCCTGCCCTTGATAGGCATCAAGGATCTCAGAGGCCAGCGCCTGCGACATGGGCAAGCCCTTGCGGGAATCCGCAAAGGTCACGAGCCAGCGCACCGCCAAGGACGCCTGCCGGTCGGAAGGCACTTCCAGTGGCACCTGATAAGTGGCGCCGCCGACCCGACGAGGCTTCACTTCCAGCCGAGGCTTGGCGTTGTCCACCGCGCGCTGGAGCACGTCCACCGGGCTAGCGTCGGTGACTTTTTCAGAGAGCGCGGTAAACGCCCCGTAAACGATGCGCTGGGCAACGCTCTTCTTGCCGCCCTGCATGACGGTGTTGATGAGGCGCCCGACGAGCACGCTGTTGAAGCGGCCATCCGGGATGATTTGGCGTTTGGTTGCTTGACGGCGACGAGACATGGCTATCGGGGGAAGTTCAGGGGGTTAATACTCAGTTACTTGGCGACCGCCTTGGGTGCCTTGGGACGCTTGACGCCATACTTGGAACGGCTGACCCGGCGTTTTTCAACGCCAGCCGCATCCAAGGTTCCGCGCACGATATGGTAGCGCACACCGGGCAAATCCTTCACACGACCGCCGCGCACTAGCACGATGGAGTGTTCCTGAAGGTTGTGGCCTTCATCCGGGATGTAGGCAATGATCTCGTAGCCGTTCGTAAGTCGAACTTTGGCCACCTTGCGGAGGGCCGAGTTCGGCTTCTTGGGGGTGCGGGTCATTACTTGCAAGCACACCCCGCGCCGGAAGGAAGAACCCTCGAGCGCTGGAGACTTGGATTTGTAGGTGATTGCTTTACGTCCTTTACGGACGAGTTGGTTAATGGTCGGCATGCCTGTCAGCCTTCGTGTTTTGCATTTCCCACCCAGAATCTGGAGCAGGGAACGCAGAATTTATCAAACGGTGTTTCGGTTGCAACCCGTAATTTTGACTTTAATTGATTTCTCGTTCACCAGTTCAACCCAGCAACGGATTCGGTTGGGCCGTTTCCGCCGCCGGTTGTTCCTCCACCGGCAACTCTTCCACCAACGGTTTGAGCGTCACGTTGCGGTGCATCGGGAAGCCGGTGCCCGCTGGAATGATGTGCCCCATGATGACGTTCTCCTTGAACCCGCGGAGGTAGTCGCTCTTGCCCATCGTGGCTGCCTCGGTAAGGACACGTGTGGTGTCCTGGAACGAAGCCGCACTGAGGAAGGATTCAGTTTCCAGCGAGGCTTTCGTGATGCCCAGCAGCACGGGCGCGCCCTCGGCGGGCTTGCCACCCATCTTCTCGACTCGGGCGTTCTCCTCGTCGAACACGATCTTGTCGATCTGCTCGGCCCAGAGGAACGTTGTGTCACCCGGCTCGGTAATGCGCACCTTGCGCAACATCTGCCGGATGATGATTTCGATGTGCTTGTCGTTAATGGTCACGCCCTGCACGCGATAGACTTCCTGGATCTCGTTGACGAGATGTTCCTGTAATTCCTGCGTGCCGCAGACATCGAGGATTTCGTGCGGGACCACGGGGCCTTCAGTCAATTGCTGCCCCTTCTTTACGAAGTCACCCTTAAACACGATGACGTGCTTGCCGATGGCAATGAGGTGCTCCTCCTCCAAACTCGTCTTTGGATCCTTGACGAGGATGCAGCGCTTGCCGCGCACGCTCGCGCCAAAGTCCACGATGCCGTCAATCTTGGCGATCTCGGCGGCGTCCTTCGGACGGCGGGCTTCAAAGAGCTCGGCCACGCGCGGCAGGCCGCCGGTGATGTCCTTGGTTTTGGAACTCTTACGGGGGGTCTTCGCCAGCAGCGACCCGGCAACAATGTGGTCGCCCTCGTTGACGACGATGTGCGCGCCAGCGGGAATCGGATACTGGGCCAGCGGCTCACCATTTTTATCCTCGATGATGATCTGCGGGTGCAGGTCTTCCTTGTGTTCGATGATAACCATGGCTTCCTGGCCGGTAGATTCATCCAACTCCTGTTTCATCGTCACGCCCTCAATGATGTCGTTGAAGGTGATGTTGCCGGCCTTCTCCGAGAGAATCGGGACGTTATAAGGATCCCACTGGACGAAGGTATCGCCCTTCTTAACCTTGCCACCGTTCCTCACGGAGATGACAGAGCCAATCACGATGGTGTGAGTTTCCAGTTCGCGGCCGTCATCGGCCACGAGCGTGATCGAACCGTTTTTGTTGAGAACGATGCAATTGCCATCCGCGAGATCAACGATACGCAGATCATTGAAGCGGGCCGTCGCGTCCACCTTGGTCTTGATCTGCGGTTGCTTGAACACCTGAGAGGCAGTGCCGCCAAGGTGGAACGTGCGCATGGTGAGCTGCGTGCCCGGTTCGCCGATGGACTGGGCGGCAATAATTCCGACCGCCTCACCCAACTTGACAGTGAGCCCGGTGCCCAGATGTCGCCCATAGCAAGGAATGCAACAGCCAACCTTGGCTTCGCAGGTCAAGACGGAGCGGATTTTCACCCGTTCAACGTTGGCAACCTCGATGGCCTTGGCCTTGATTTCATCAATTTCCTCGTTGGCCTTGACGATCTTGGTCTTGGGGTTGAGCGGATCGACGATGTCTTCGGCAGCATGGCGGCCGACGAGTCGCTCGCTGAGCTTGACGACCACGTCTTCACCCTCGCGAATCTCCGACACCCAGATGCCGTTGGTCGTGCCGCAGTCCTTCACTCTCACAATCACGTCCTGAGCCACATCAACAAGTTTGCGCGTCATGTAGCCGGAGTCGGCGGTCTTGAGCGCGGTGTCGGCGAGACCCTTGCGGGCGCCGTGCGTGGACATGAAGTATTCTGCCACGGTGAGCCCTTCGCGGAAGTTGGAGAGAATAGGCTTCTCAATGATTTCACCGGAAGGCTTGGCCATGAGGCCGCGCAAACCAGCGAGCTGACGGACCTGGGCCTTGTTACCGCGCGCGCCAGAATCCACCATCAAGTAAACCGGGTTGAACTCCTTCTTCCCTTGGTTCTCCTGCAACGTCTTAAGCATGACGTTGGCGATCTGGTCGGTGCAGTGGGTCCAGATGTCGATGATCTTGTTGTAGCGCTCGCCGCTGGTGATGGCACCGGAACGATGCTGCTTCTCAACTTGATTGATCTGCTTGTGGGCCGCCTCGATTTCCTCCTGCTTGGCGTGCGGGATGATCATGTCATCAATACCAATCGAAACGCCGGCACGAGTCGCTTCGCGGAAGCCGAGCTCCTTGAGCCGATCCAGCGCCTCAATGGTCTTGTCATGCCCGGCAGCCTTGTAGCAGTGCCAGATGAGGTCGCCGATCTTGGACTTGTTCACCACAAAGTTGGTGAAGCCCATCGGCTCCGGCCAAATTTCAGAGAACACCACACGCCCAACGGTGGTTTCGATGACCTTCTTGTCAGCGGAACCGAACACGGTCTTATGGCCGAAGTCAGGATTCGCAACCCGAATGCGGTCGTGCGTCTTCACTGCCCCGTCTTGGTAGGCGAAGATAACTTCGTCCTTGGAGCCAAACAGCATCGGGCGACGCTTGTCCTTTTCCTTCAACAACCGCGGTTCAGCGGTGATGTAATAGCAACCCAAGGTAATGTCCTGGGTAGGCGTCATGATGGGCTTGCCGGATGACGGGCTGAAGACGTTCAGCGGGGCCATCATCAGCAGCCGAGCTTCGATTTGCGCCTCCACCGAGAGGGGCACATGCACGGCCATCTGGTCGCCATCGAAGTCCGCGTTGTAGGCGGTGCAAACTAGCGGGTGGATGCGGATGGCCTCGCCTTCGATCAGGGTGGGCTCAAACGCCTGAATGGAAAGACGGTGAAGCGTGGGCGCGCGGTTGAGCAGCACGGGATGTCCACGCGTGACTTCCTCCAAGATGTCCCAAACCTCGGGCGACTGGCGCTCGATCATCTTCTTGGCCGAGCGCACGGTGTGGACGTAACCACGCTCCTTGAGCTTGCGGATGATGAACGGCTCGAACAGCACGAGCGCCATCTTCTTCGGCAGACCGCACTGGTGCAGCTTCAACTCGGGACCGATGACGATGACGGAACGGCCGGAATAATCGACGCGTTTGCCGAGCAAGTTCTGACGGAAGCGGCCGGACTTGCCCTTGAGCATGTCGGACAGCGACTTGAGCGAACGATTGCCCGCCCCTGTGACCGCACGCCCGTGACGGCCGTTGTCGAACAGTGCGTCCACCGCTTCCTGAAGCATGCGCTTCTCGTTGCGGATGATGACCTCGGGGGTCTTGAGCTGGAGCAGGTTCCGCAACCGGTTGTTCCGGTTGATGACACGACGATAGAGGTCGTTCAGATCGGACGTGGCGAAGCGGCCGCCTTCGAGCGGCACCAACGGGCGCAGGTCGGGCGGAATCACGGGCAGCACCGTCAAAACCATCCACTCAGGGCGGCTCTTCGAGTTGAAAAAGCCCTGATGCAGCTTGATCCGCTTGGCCAGTTTCTTGCGGATCTGCTTCGACTTGGTCTCCGTCATGGCGATCTCGAGCTCGCCCACGATTTTCTGCAGCTCAAGGCGCGCCAGCGCATCACGGACAGCCTCGGCACCAATCTTGGCGACGAACGCATCGGCACCGTAGGTTTCCTTCGCTTCGCGATATTCCATCTCGCTCAGGAGCTGGTTTTGCTTTAGCGGGGTGTTGCCGGCGTCAATGACCAGATAATCCTCGTAGTAGATGACCCGTTCCAAGTTGCGCGCGGTCATGTCGAGCATGAGGCCGAGGCGCGAGGGCATGCACTTGAAGAACCAGATATGGCTCACAGGCACCGCGAGTTCGATATGCCCCATGCGCTCGCGCCTGACGCGGGCGAGTGTGACTTCAACGCCGCAGCGGTCACAGACAACACCGCGATGCTTGATGCGCTTATACTTGCCACAGGAGCACTCCCAGTCCTTGACCGGTCCGAAGATGCGCTCGCAAAACAAGCCGCCCTTTTCCGGTTTGAACGTGCGGTAGTTGATGGTCTCGGGGTTCTTGACCTCGCCCTTGGACCAAGTGCGCATGGTCTCCGGGCTGGCGACGGTGATGCTGACGTAATCAACCAAGTTGACCTTGTCCAAGCCGAGCAGTTCGCGGGCGGTATCTTTGGCGCTAATCATAGCTGTTGGGTGCGTGGGTTGTTACGTTGGATCAGAGAGCGGCGAGCAATGCCTGCGGGTTGGAATGAGTGGCCTGATCTGCCGGGTTGCTGTAGCCGACTTTGACGTCGAGCCCCAGTGATTGCATCTCTTTCACCAGCACGTTGAAGGACTCCGGCACACCGGCTTCGAGCGCATTGTCACCCTTGACGATGGCCTCGTAGATACGGGTGCGGCCCTGCACGTCGTCTGACTTGACCGTGAGCAACTCCTGCAGCGTGTAGGCCGCGCCGTAGGATTCCATCGCCCACACTTCCATTTCGCCGAAGCGCTGGCCGCCATACTGCGCCTTGCCGCCGAGCGGTTGCTGAGTGACGAGCGAGTAGGGCCCCACAGCGCGGGCGTGAATCTTGTCCGCCACCAAGTGCCCGAGTTTCATCATGTAAATGAAGCCGACAACGACTTCCTGATCGAACGACTCCCCGGTGCGGCCGTCGAACAAAGTGGCCTTGCCGTGCTCGCCCACGAGCACCTGGCCGACTTCTTTCTTGTGCAGCTCGCCAGCCTCGCTGAGGTAGCCGCGGATTTCTTTCTCGCGAATGCCGTCAAAAACCGGCGTGGCAAATTTCAGGCCGAGGAACTTCGCCGCCCAGCCCAAGTGGGTCTCGAGCAACTGACCGACGTTCATGCGGGACGGAACGCCCAGAGGGTTCAACACGATGTCCACCGGCGTGCCATCCGCCAAGAACGGGAGGTCTTCCTCAGGCACGATCTTCGCGACGACGCCCTTGTTACCGTGACGACCGGCCATCTTGTCACCGACCGACAGCTTGCGCTTGCTGGCGATGTAAACTTTGACCTGCTTGACCACACCGGGGTCGATGTCCTCGCCCGCCTCAG
Source organism: Akkermansia muciniphila (assembly GCA_945874145.1). Taxonomy (GTDB): domain Bacteria; phylum Verrucomicrobiota; class Verrucomicrobiia; order Limisphaerales; family SXTU01; genus SXTU01. The sequence continues at coordinate 17,039 of CAMCFN010000002.1, read as the reverse complement.
AGCGTTCCAGCTCCTCATCGTGCTGCATCTGGAGATCGTCGAACTTCTTCTTAAACGTCGCGATAATTTCGTTGATTTTGTTGCGGATCGGGGAGGGGTCGATTTCGATCTTATCATACACCTGCGCCAATTTGCGGAGCAGGGTCTTGGTGATCTTGCGGTTGGCCGGAATGATGATCTCGCCGGTTTCCGCGTTGGTCACGTCGAGCGGGATTTTCTCACCCAGCAGGATGTTGGACAACGCTTCCGTGAGCTGGTCACGCAAGGTTTCGATTTTGCCCCTATACTCTTCCTCAACCACCTTCTGGGCACGCTTGACGTCTTTGTTCTCGGTCTTGACCGGTGCCGACATGTCGGTCGGCTTTTTGGCCGAGACCTTCACGTCCATCACGATGCCGTAGGTGCCTGAGGGAACCTTCAGCGAGGTGTCCTTCACGTCCGCAGCCTTCTCACCGAAGATGGCCCGGAGCAAACGCTCTTCCGGAGCAAGCTCCGTCTCCGATTTCGGCGTGATCTTGCCGACGAGGATATCGCCGGGCTTGACCTCGGCACCGATGCGGATAACGCCATCGGGACCGAGGTTGCGCAGGGCTTCTTCGCCAAGGTTCGGGATGTCCCGGGTGATTTCCTCCGGCCCCAGCTTGGTGTCGCGGGCACCCACTTCGAACTCGTCGATGTGAATGGAGGTGAACACGTCGTCTTTGACGATGCGTTCGCTGATGAGGATTGCGTCCTCGAAGTTGTAACCATTCCACGGCATGAAGGCGACGAGCACATTACGCCCCAGCGCCAGCTCTCCACCCTGGGTGCAGGGGCCGTCAGCAATGGCCTGCCCCTTTTTCACCGCGTCGCCCTTGGCGACGAGCGGTTGCTGGTTCACGCAGGTCGCCGCGTTGGAACGCATGAACTTGCGGAGCCGGTAGATCCACACCCCATCCTCGGGCGCGTGTTTGAGCTTTTTCTTGGACTCGGGGATCTTCCCGTCCTTGGTGATGATTATCTGGTCACCGGTGACGCTCGCCACCTTGCCAGCCTCCTCCGCTATGACCACGGCCATCGAGTCACGCGCAACACGTTCCTCCAAACCAGTCGCGACGAGTGGCGCCTCGGTGATCAGCAGCGGCACCGCCTGACGCTGCATGTTCGAGCCCATCAACGCACGGTTGGCGTCATCGTGCTCAAGGAACGGAATTAACCCGGCGGCCACGGAAACAAGCTGCTTCGGTGACACATCCATGTAATCCACTTCCTTGGCTTCCACGTCCACGAAATCGCCCTTGCGGCGGCAGGTGACACGGTCGCCAGTGAAGTGCCCCTTGTCGTCCAGCCGCGCATTGGCCTGCGCGATGGTGAAGCCTTCTTCTCGGTCACCAGTGAGGTAGTCCAGTTCCCCAGTGACGCGGCCATTCACCACCTTGCGATACGGCGTCTCAATGAAACCAAAGTCGTTCACGCGGGCGAACGTCGCCAGCGAAGCGATGAGGCCGATGTTCGGGCCTTCCGGCGTCTCAATCGGGCAAATACGGCCGTAGTGCGAAGGATGCACGTCGCGCACTTCGAAGCCTGCGCGGTCACGCGAAAGCCCCCCGGGTCCAAGGGCCGACAAGCGGCGCTTGTGGGTCAGCTCGGCGAGCGGGTTGATCTGATCCATGAACTGGCTCAACTGGGAACGGCCGAAAAAGTCCCGCACAACTGCGGAAAGGGCCTTCGGGTTGATCAGCTTGGCCGGCGTCATCGTGTCCACTTCCTGATCAAAGAGCGTCATGCGCTCCTTGACGAGCCGTTCAGTGCGGGCCAAACCCACACGGCACTGGTTGGCGAGTAGTTCACCCACCGTGCGGACACGGCGGCTGCCAAGATGGTCAATATCGTCAACGCTCCCCTGCCCTTTTTTGAGGCGGAGCAGATACTTGGTGGCGTTGACCAAATCCTTCTTGGTCAGGATGCGGGAGGTCGCGTCCTCCTTGAAGTTGAGCTTCTGGTTGATCTTGTAACGGCCCACGCGGCCCAAGTCGTAACGCTTCGGGTCGAAGAAGAGCCGTTTGATAAGTGCACGCGCGTTGGCCGCCGTAGGCGGATCGCCAGGACGAAGCCGGCGATAGATGTCTTTGAGCGCCTCTTCCTCGTTCTTGGTCGGATCCTTCTTGAGGCACTTGATGACGATGCCGTCGTCCACCGACGTGTCCACGACACGAATTTTAGCCACGCCGAGTTCAGCAATCTGCTTCACCACGGCTTTGGAGAGTGGCTCAAAAGCACGTGCAACGACAATGTTTTTGTCTGGGTCAACGGCATCCTCAACCAACACCTTGTTGGCGATGTCTTCCAAGCCCTCGGCTTTCTTCACCGACAGTTCCTCGATGTCGTAAAACAGCTTTATGATCTCTTCGTCAGTCCCGCGCACGACATCCTTCTTGGCCTTCTCGTCGCCGTCGAGAAACGCCAGAGCACGGAAGAAAGTGGTCGTGAGGAACTTCCGGCGTCGCTTTTTGCGATCCAGATAGACATAGAGCATGTCACTGGTGTCGAACTGGGCCTCATACCAAGAGCCCCGATCTGGAATAATCCGGAAGCTGTGAAGCTTCTTGCCATTCGGGTGCGTGGTTTCCTCAAAAGCAAGACCAGGCGAACGATGCAACTGACTCACAATCACCCGCTCCGCACCGTTAATTACAAAAGTGCCTTGAGGCGTCATCAAGGGCAGTTCACCCATGAAGACCTTCTCTTCCTTGGCCCCGCGTGCCTCATCCCGCAACCGGAAAGTGACGTGCAGAGGTGCGCCGAAGGTCAAGCCCTCGCGGATGCTGTCGAGCCAGCTGAGCTTGGCGTCGCCGATTTCAAATCCCGTATATTCCAAGACGGTCTTTCCGTCGTAGCTTTCGATGGGGAAAACCTCATTAAAGACGGCTTGCAATCCAAGATTTTTGCGCTTGGCAGGCGCGACCTGCGTTTGCAGGAACTCGACGTAGGAGTTGACTTGGATTTCGATCAAGTTGGGCGGCGAGAGCGGCTCTTTGATCTTACCGAAGTTGATTCGTTCTGCTTGTCGAGTGGCCATGGTTATCTTTCGGGCTGATCCGGCACCCGCCGGACATTTTCACTGTGGGACAAAAAGAGGCAGCCCCCCGGTTAATGCCGGGAGTCCGCCACAAAAATTCTAACCTAATTCTGCAACAAACTACTTACCTCGCCGCGTTCACGCCCCCGCGGTGGGGAGAGAACGGGCGTCGGCCAAATGAGCCGACGCCCGTCGTGAGTGGCTACAATTACTTGAGTTCAACCTTCGCGCCAGCGTCTTCGAGCTTCTTCTTGGCAGCATCGGAATCGGCCTTGTTCGCGCCTTCGAGCACGGGCTTCGGAGCCCCTTCAACCAGCGCCTTGGCCTCAGCGAGACCTAGGCCAGCCTTGATTTCGCGGACAGCCTTGATGACGCCAATCTTGTTGGCACCGGCTTCCTTGAGGATCACATCGAAGGTGTCCTTCGCAACGGCAGCGGGAGCAGCGGCACCACCTACAGCACCTGCGGCAGCGGCAGCCACGGGAGCGGCGGCGGTCACGCCCCACTTGGTTTCCAACTGCTTCACGAGGTCAGCGGCTTCCATCACGGTCAGCGCGCTCAACTCTTCAATCAACTTTGCGATATCTGCCATATTACCTTTCTTTAGTCTCGTCGCCCCCGGAGCCCCGGAGATTTGAGCCAGCAGCCGCCAGCCGACGATTCACTCTATCGTTGTTTATTGCTTGTGGGTTCCCTTCCTGCAACTGGCAGAAAGAAATTATGAGCCTATTTGAAATTGCAATTGAGACTGGAACGAACAACAGCATAGCCGTCGTCGCAGCAATACAATGTCATTGGCCTTTGTCTGCCTTTGCCTTGATGATCCGGGCAACCTGCAAGCCCGGTGTGCTGATGATTGCCGCCAATTTCTGGGCCGGCGCTTGAATCAAGCCGACAATCTTGCCGCGCAAAACCTCAATGGATGGCAGATCCGCCATGACTTCCAAATCTGCGGCTTCCAGTCGCTTGCTGCCGAGGTAGCCAAACTTGACCTTTGCCTTCTCGAATTCAGCGGCAAAGTTCTTAAGCGTCTTGGCAGAAGAAGTGACATCTTTTTGGCCAGTAATAACCGCAAGCTGTCCAGACAATGTTCCGGCGAGATCCGCCACGCCAGCTTCCTTAGCAGCAATGCGGAAGATGCTATTCTTGACAACGTGGGCTTCGGCACCGTTCTTCCGGAGTCGGGACCGCAGCTCGTTGAAGTGCGGCACCTTCAGCCCGGTATATTCCACCACGATAAAGAACGGGGAGGAATTAAGACGGGCAACGTATTCGGTAGTGATGAATTTCTTTTCGGCACGCATGGAAAGTTTGTATTAGAGGGTTAAGCGGTGAACTCACGAGTGTCAACACGGACCCCCGGACTCATGGTAGCAGAGAGGGTGCAACTCAACATAAACGTGCCCTTCACGCTGGCCGGCCGCGCCTTGGAGACGGCTTCAATGACAGCCCGGGCATTTTCTTCGACTTGGGCGGGTTGAAAGCTGACCTTGCCGACCGGGACGTGAATGTTGCCGGCCTTGTCCACCTTGAACTCGACCCTGCCAGCCTTCACTTCACGAACCGCCTTGGCCGTATCGTCCGTTACTGTGCCGGTCTTGGGATTTGGCATGAGCCCGCGCGGCCCGAGCACCTTGCCCAATTTGCGAACTTCAACCATCGCTTCCGGCGTTGCCACGGCGACATCGAAATCAACCCACCCATCAGTGCACTTCTTGATCATATCCTCGAACCCGACGAATTCCGCACCCGCCTGACGGGCTGCATCGGCAGTGGGTCCGGGTCTGGCAAAAACCAAAACGCGCACCGTCTTGCCCGTGCCATGGGGCAACGGAACAGTTCCGCGGACCATTTGGTCGCTCTGCTTGGGGTCAACTCCTAAACGGAAGGCGAGGTCAATGGTTTCGTTAAACTTGGCTTTTTCAAACTTGGCGATGACTTGGACGGCCTCCTTGAGCAGGTAGGCTTTGGTGGCTTCAACCAATTTTTCGTTCTTTTTGTAGCGTTTGCTTGGCATTTATTTGGTGCGGTCCTAACGGACGCATGGCGCCCTCCCGCGTTAGATGTTATCCGACAACTTCGATGCCCATGCTCCGTGCTGTGCCGGAGATAAGGCGGATGGCAGCCTCTTCACTGTTCACGTTGAGATCCTTTTGCTTCATCTTGATGATGTCCAAAATTTGTTTACGCGTAACCTTGCCCACTTTGTCTTTGTTGGGAGTTTTAGAACCGGAGGCCACACCGGCGGCCTTCTTGAGCAAAATCGACGCCGGTGGGGACTTGTAAACGCAGGTAAAAGACTTGTCCTGATAAACCGTAATGATGACGGGAATAATTAAGCCGGCCTGCTCCTTGGTGGCCGCATTGAATTCCTTGCAGAACGCCATGATGTTGACGCCATGCTGACCCAGTGCGGGACCAACAGGAGGAGCGGGGTTCGCCTGACCGGCGGCGATGGCTAGTTTGATGGATCCGGTTACTTTCTTTGCCATAAGGGATGAAAAATGCTTTCGTTGCGTTCGCTAAAGATCGGGCGGGCTAGGCCTTTTCAACCTGCCAATACTCAAGTTCGACAGGCGTGTTCCGCCCAAAAATGTTCACGGTTACCTTCAGTTTTCCGCGCGCGGGATCAATTTCTTCAATCACGCCGCTGAAGTTAAGGAAGGGACCGTCGTTGATTTTGATTGTCTCACCGACTTCAAAATTGACCTTCGGTTTCTCGGTGTCCTCGGACTGGGAAATCTGTTCCTTGATGACTTGAATCTCATCATCATCCACGGGAACAGGACGCTCGCCACCAACAAAACCAATGATCCCCGTCGTCTCGCGGATAAAATACCAAGGTCTGTCAAGCAGACGACGGTTTTCGTCCAAAAGCTGCATGTGGATGTAAACGTAGCCAGGGTGCAGTTTGCGGGTGGTTACGGTTTTCTTTTGGTTGCGGACTTCGACAACTTTTTCCAAGGGAACAAGAACTTCGTGGATATACTCCTGCATTTCCTCGGTCTTGACGCGTTTCTCGATGTTGTCCCGAACCTTCAACTCCTGACCGGACAACGTATGGATGGCGAACCACTGGCTAGGCATGACAGTCGAGGCGTTAAAGGTTGTTCAGGAGCAGGACTAACCGACTGATGAAGAAGTCGGTCGCCACGGTGAGGATGGAAACGATGGAAATGGAAACCACAACCACCAAAGTGGAACTCTTAAGTTCGTCACGGGTCGGCCAAGTGCATTTCCGCAACTCAACCTTGGTCTCGTCCACGTAGCCGCCCAAGCGCCGCAGATGGCCCTTCTGCCACGCCCAGAAGAACGCGGCCACGGCCACCACCAGCAATACTATTTGCAATGTGCTCACGATATTGTTCCGACCGCTACGCTATCCGCTTGGCGGAGGGGGAGGGATTCGAACCCCCGTTGGCGGTTAAGCCAAAGCGGTTTTCAAGACCGCCGCGATAGACCACTCTGCCACCCCTCCAGTCAAGGACTGGCAGGGCGTGAGGGACTCGAACCCCCAACCAACGGTTTTGGAGACCGCTACTCTACCAATTGAGCTAACGCCCTGTCGCCATCCAAATCTCCCAGCCAAAGACACGAAAGGGAGCACGAGCATTTCAGCTCGCACACCCCAGTTCAAGCTAATTGTTTAGCCAGCAACGATGTCGCTGACACGGCCAGCGCCGATAGTGCGGCCACCCTCGCGAATGGCGAAGCGTTGTCCTTTTTCCATCGCGACCCCCACGATGAGTTCGATGTCCACGGAGACGTTGTCCCCGGGCATCACCATTTCTACGCCTTCCGGCAAAGTAACATTGCCCGTGACGTCTGAGGTGCGGAAGTAGAACTGAGGACGATACTTGTTGAAGAAGGGGGTGTGGCGGCCACCTTCATCCTTGGTGAGGACATATACCTCTGCCTTGAACTTGGTATAAGGTTTGATGCTGCCGGGCTTGGCCAAGACCATACCGCGCTCAACTTCTTCCTTCTTGGTGCCGCGGAGCAGCACCCCGACGTTTTCACCCGAGCGCGCCTCATCAAGGAGCTTGCGGAACATTTCAATGTCCGTCGCGGTCGTCTTTCGGGTGTCCTTAAGACCAACAATCTCGACTTCTTCCATCTTCTTGATGATGCCGCGCTCCACACGACCGGTCACGACGGTGCCGCGACCTTCAATGTTGAACACGTCCTCGATACACATGAGGAAGGGTTTGTCAATTTCGCGGACCGGCTCCGGAATGAAGGCGTCAATCGCGCTGAGCAGGTCAGCAATAGCCTTCTCACCTTCCGGAGTGCCAGCCAACGCGGCCGTGGCGCTACCACGGATAATCGGGGTCTTGTCACCAGGGAACTGATACTTCGTAAGCAGGTCACGAATCTCCATCTCAACGAGATCGAGCAACTCCGGGTCATCCACCAAGTCAACCTTGTTCAGGAATACCACTACTGAAGGCACCCCGACCTGACGGGCAAGAAGAATATGCTCACGCGTCTGGGGCATCGGGCCGTCAGCAGCACTCACGACCAAAATCGCGCCGTCCATTTGGGCAGCACCAGTGATCATGTTTTTCACGTAGTCAGCGTGGCCCGGGCAGTCAACGTGCGCATAATGGCGCTTGTCCGACTCGTATTCGACGTGCGACGCGGCGATGGTCACGGTCTTGGAATCGTCACGAACCGTGCCGCCCTTGGTGATGTCGGCGTAGGAAATTGCGGGTGCCAATCCCTTGCGGTTCTGAACGGCGACGATACACGCCGTAAGGGTGGATTTGCCGTGGTCAACGTGGCCGATGGTGCCGACGTTCACGTGGGGTTTGGTCCGTTGAAACGCTTCTTTTGCCATTTGCGATGTTCTTGTTGATGTTTTGACTCTGCTAACTCTGTCCGACCATTCCAAGTCGGCCTACACAAAATACAATAAAATTACTGGAGCCCATGACCGGGGTTGAACCGGTGACCTCGTCCTTACCAAGGACGTGCTCTGCCAACTGAGCTACATGGGCAAAAACTTACCCGTTTACTTCAAAGTGCTGACCAGACAAAAAAACCAGAGCGATATTTTGCCCCGATGACAAAACCTCAGACCCATGCGTGTTTTTTGCTGACGGCTGTTACAAGCCGGGCGCGAAAACTATGCCGACGCCATAAACTGTCAAACTTTTTCTGAATCGCTTTTCAGATCCGCGAGTAGTGCTCCCACGAAAGTGCAGCCATCCGCAGCCTAGTAAACGCACCTTTTTACCGAAGTCGAAAAGGACATCGGTCAGCACCCTACCCGCACTCGGAAACGACCGCGATGCTCGCCCGATTCCACCCAGTCACACTGGCGACCTTACTTTTCTGTCGAAGGAGGCCGGGGTGATATCTCCGACCAACCTAGTTTTCCATTCGGCAAATTCATATTTACCCGAAGTAAAATATCGCCTAACTCTTGGGCATTCTAACCATAAACCAATCTACGAAGACCTCAACTGCCATGTCGCAGGCGGATTACCTAAGGGCGCTGCCCAAAGACCTGGCCGCTAGCGCGGTGGTGTTTTTGGTTGCGCTGCCCCTTTGCCTTGGTATTGCCCTCGCCTCAAACGCCCCGCTCATGGCGGGCCTGATCAGCGGCGTCGTTGGGGGATTGCTGGTGGCCTGGCTCAGCGGTTCGCACACTAGCGTAAGCGGGCCGGCGGCGGGCCTTGCGGCCGTGGTGTTTGCACAAATTGCCACGCTGAAATCTTTTGAAGCGTTCCTGGTGGCCGTCATGCTGGCCGGCGTTATCCAACTTGTGCTGGGCGCCATGCGGGCAGGATTCGTCGCGGCTTTCTTCCCCTCCAGCGTCATCAAGGGATTGCTGGCCGCCATCGGCGTGCTGCTGGTTCTGAAGCAGATCCCTCACGTGGTAGGGCATGACGCGGACCCTGAGGGCGAAATGGAATTCATTCAGCCCGACGGCCAAAATACCTTCAGCGAACTCTTCGCCTCGCTGTTTGACTTTGAGGCTGGCGCCACGCTCGTCGGCTTGCTTTCCGTGGCTTTGTTGCTCGTTTGGGATCGCACCAAGCTCAAGAACCTCCGCGTGCCCGCTCCGCTGGTGGTGGTGCTTCTGGGGGTGCTGGTAAATCAGGCCTTGCGCCAGTTCGGCAGCCCTTGGGCCATTAGCGAGTCCCACCTAGTTCAGGTGCCAACCGCCGCAAGCCTAACTGAACTATTCCAACTCATGCCCCGCCCGGATTTCCGGGCGCTGTCAAACCCCGCAGTTTACACAGCGGCTTTTACCATCGCTGCGGTGGCCTCGTTGGAGACGCTCTTGAACCTTGAAGCGGTGGACAAGCTGGACCCGCGCAAACGCACTTCGCCGCCCAATCGTGAACTTCTCGCTCAAGGCCTCGGCAACTTCATCACCGGCCTGCTGGGCGGCCTCCCGCTGACTTCCGTTATCGTGCGCAGCTCGGTGAACATCAACGCCGGGGCCGTCACCCGCATGTCCGCTTTCTTCCACGGCCTGCTGCTGCTGTTGCTGGTCATGCTGGTCCCCGAGTGGCTCAATGAAATCCCCCTCGCCGCACTGGCCGCCATCCTCCTTGCCACCGGACTGAAGCTCGCCAGTCCCGCCCTCTTCCGGCAGATGTGGGCCGAGGGGCGCAACCAGTTCCTCCCCTTCATTGGCACCATCGTGGCCATCGTCCTGACCGATCTGCTCATTGGCATCCTGATCGGGCTGGGCATCAGCGTGCTCTTCATATTGCACAGCAATTTCCGGCGGCCCTTGCGCCGCTTCATGGAGCAGCACGTCGGCGGTGAAGTGCTGCGGATCGAACTGGCCAATCAAGTCAGCTTCCTCAACCGAGCCGTGCTGGAGCAGTCGTTAAATTCCGTGCCGTCCGGTGGGCATGTGGTGCTCGACGCGCGCCAGACCGACTACATCGACCCAGACGTGCTGGACCTGCTCCAAGACTTCCGCACCCAGACTGCTCCCGCTCGCGGCATCTTCCTCAGCTTGGTGGGCTTCAAGGAACGCTACGTCATGGACGACCACATCCAATACGTGGATGTCGCCACCCGCGAAGTGCAAACCCAGCTCGACCCCGCACGAGTGTTGAAGATTCTCCAGGAAGGCAACGCGCGCTTCGTCCGTGGCGAACGCGTTTCCCGCGACCTCATGCGACAGGTCAACGCCACTGCCCAAGGTCAGTTCCCCCTCGCCGTCGTGCTGAGTTGCATGGATTCCCGCACTTCCACGGAACTCGTTTTCGACCTCGGCCTCGGCGACATCTTCAGCATCCGCGTGGCCGGCAACATCGCCGTTGAAGACGCTCTGGCCAGCATGGAATACGGCTGCGCCGTGGCCGGGGCCAAGCTACTCTTGGTTCTAGGCCACACTCGCTGCGGGGCGGTAAAGGCCACCGTGGACATAGTGCATCGCCAGGTGGACGCCTGTCAGGCCTCCGGCTGCGACCACATCAAATCCATCACGGGCTACATCCAGCACGCCGTGGAAGCCGAGCACGAAACCCACGGCGACCGCAGCGCCCACAATGAAGCCTTCGTGGACCGCGTGGCCCGGCTGAATGTCCTGCACACCATGGAAGTTATCCGCCGTCGCAGCGCCACTCTGCGCGGCTTGTTGGACCGGCGGCAAATCGCCCTTATCGGCGGGCTCTACGACGTCCGCACCGGCGTGGTTGAATTTATCAGCGATCCGTTTCACTCGCGCAACCACTAGCGCCCCGCACCCCACGGCGCTGAAAGCTGGCCCACCGGCCCAGCCAGCCGCAGCCGATTGGCGGCCGTGTGGCACGGCTGCTTCCGAGCCCTCGCCGCGGTTGGCGCCGGCCTCCCACCCCAGCCGCCTCTGCAGGCCATGATTAGGATCCGGCGGAGAGAACCGGCTTGCTTTTTCAAACATCTGTTTGAAACTTGCATTTGAAATGGCTGCCGCGCCCCAAGTTGATGCTTCCGCGCTTCAGACTCGCCAGTCGCTCATCGAAGCAGGAGGCGCGGTCTTTGCCGAGGTTGGCTTCCACAATTCGACGGTGCGGGAAATCTGCCGGCGCGCTGGCGCTAACATCGCGGCGGTCAACTATCACTTCGGGGACAAGGCCGCGCTTTACCGCGAAGTGCTCGACTATTACCAGTCGCGCTCGCTCCAGAAATTTCCACTCGAACTTGGCGTGCGGTCGAGCGCGCCGGCGGCAGAGCGGCTACGCGCCTTCGTGCGCTCGTTTCTCCTCCGCATCTTCGACCACAGCAGCGACGCGTGGCACGGCAAGCTCATTTCCCGGGAGATGATTGACCCCACCAACGCGCTTGACGCCATCGTGGTCGAGCGCATCCGGCCACAGGCGCAGCATCTCGGCGGGATTGTCCGCGAACTGCTCGGGGGCGATCCGAACGTGGAGCTGGTGCGGCTCTGCTCGTTCAGCGTGGTCAGCCAGTGCCTCTTCTACCATCACTGCCAGCCGGTGGTCAGCCGGCTGTTCCCGGAGCAGAAATTCTCTCCCGAGGACATTGAACGGCTCGCTGAACACATCACCCGCTTCTCACTCGCGGCGATCAAAGCGATTGCCCGCAAGCAATCCGCCGCCTCATCTCGGCGGCTACCAGCGAGGAAGCGTCTTCAAAGAACCAACAGCCGCCCGGCGACATCGCGCTAGCCATGTATCACCTCGCCCTCAAAATGCTCCTCGGTGATCGGGCCAAATACCTGATGCTCGTGGGGGGGCTGACCTTCGCTACCATGCTGATGACCCAGCAGTGCGGGGTCTTTTTTGGCCTGCTCAAGTGGACCACCAGTCACCTCAGCAACATGCGGGCCAAGCTCTGGGTGGTGGACCGCAAAGTCGAACAAGCCAACGAACTCAAGGCCCTGCGGGACACCGACGTGAACCGCGTCCGCACAGTGCCGGGCGTGGCGTGGGCCGTCCCGGTTTACGTCACCGTGCAGTCCGCCAAGCTCGCCGACGGCAACTTCAAACCCGTCATGCTCGTCGGCCTCGACAACGCCACGCTCATCGGCCAACCCCCCGTGCTCCTGCGCGGCAAGCTCGAATCGGTCCGCCTGCCCAACTCCGTCATCGTGGATGAACTGGCGGTCCGCCGGCTCAGTTCCGGCCGCGCGAAACCGCTCGACCTCGGCGACACCTTTGAGCTGAACGACAAGGAGGCGCGTATCGTAGGCATCTGTCGCGCGGACAAGCATTTCTTTGGCTACCCTTACGTTTACTCGACCTACACGCAGGCCCTGCAGTTCGCGCCGAAGCAGCGCAAGATGCTTTCCCTCATCCTCGCTGAACCAGCGCCCGGCTGGTCGCTGGACGACGCGGCGGCGGCGATCGAAGCCGCCACCGGTATGAAAGCCTACACCGAGGAAAAGTTCTTCTGGGCCACCATCTGGTGGTATTTCAAGAACACCGGCATTCCCATCGCCTTCATCTCGACCATCGCCCTCGGCTTCATCGTGGGCATGGTGATTTCCGGTCAGACTTTCTATGCCTTCGTGCATGAGAATCTCCGCCACCTCGGCGCGCTGAAGGCAATGGGAGCCAGCAACGGCCTGCTGGTGCGAATGCTCCTTTTGCAGGCGTTCATCGTCGGCTTCATCGGCTACGGTCTGGGCGCGCTGCTGGTCGTCGGCTTCGGGCGCACGGCCGTGGCACGCGGCGAACCGCCGTTCATGTTCCCGTGGCAGCTCCCCGTCGCCACCTTTTGCCTCGTGATGTCCATCTGCGCCTTGAGCGCCGTGCTGGGCATTCGCAAAGTGGTCAAGATCGAGCCCGCGATTGTCTTCCGTGGTTGAGCGCAAGCATGTCCGCCACCCCAACAAATTCACCAGCCCTCGCCGTCCACGTTCGTGGCGTGTCGAAGACTTTTGGCACCGGGGAGACCGCCGTCACCGCGCTTAACGGCGTGGATTTCACCGCGCGGCAAGGCGAATTGCTCATGATCGTCGGCCCCAGCGGGTGCGGGAAAACCACCTTGCTAAGCGTGATCGCCGGCACGCTGAACTTCGACTGCGGCGAACTTGATGTTTTCGGATCACCGCTCCACCGGCTCAAGCCACGGGAGATCACCGAATTCCGCAAGCGCCATGTCGGCTTCATCTTTCAGGCCTTCAACCTCATCCCGACCCTGACCTGCATCGAGAACATCTGCGTGCCGCTGCTCATCGGCGGCGTGTCCCGGCGCGTCGCCGAGCGTAAAGCCCTCGCCCTGCTGGACGAAGTCGGTCTGGGCGCGCGCGGCCACGAGCGCCCGACGAACCTCTCCGGCGGCCAGCAGCAACGCATCGCCATCGCCCGCGCCCTCGTGCATGAGCCGCGCCTGATTATTTGCGATGAACCCACCAGCGCCCTCGATAAGGACACCGGCGCGCACATCATGGATTTGCTCCGCACCGCCGCCCGCAATCCCAACCGCTGCGTCATCGTCGTCACGCACGACAGCCGCGTCTTCAAATACGCCGACCGTCTGACCGAGATGGAAGACGGTCGCGTTCAGCGCGTGCATGACCAGGGCGGAAACTACGATCTGAGCGAATGAAATCCTGCTTCCCCCTTCTTTAGTCATGCTCCTCTTCCGCCAGTTCACCTTCTATCTCGCCCTCGCCGGGTTTGCGGGTGCCTTCCTGTTTGTCCGACAAATGCAGCAGAAGCCCCCTGCCCCGCCGCCGTTCGTCGAACCTGCCCGCTCGCCCTACGCCGCCCATGTCGCCGCCACGGGCATTCTTGAGGCGGAACGCGAGAACGTCAAAATCGCCGTGCCCAAGGCCGGCCTCATCCAACGCGTCGCCGTCCAGGTCGGCTCGCGCGTCAAGACCGGCGACCCCCTCCTCCAGCTAGATGATCGCGAGGCCCGCGCCAAGCTCAACACCTTGCGCGCCCAGTTGGAATCCCTCCGCGCCGCGCTGCAAACCGACCGCGTGATGCTGGCCGATGCCGTGGACCAACTCGTGCGCGCCGAGAAACTCGCCCGGGACAAAGTCATCTCCGATGACGAGCGGAAGCGCCGTGATTTCGCGAAGCAGAACTGGGACGCCCGCATTGCCAAAGACGAGGCCGACCTCAAGGCCATGGAAGCGCAAATCGCCCAGTCCCAGACCGAACTGGACGTCCTCACTGTCCTCGCGCCCCGCGATGGAACCATCCTGCAAGTCAACGTCCGCGCGGGTGAATTCGCCGGCACCGCGCCGCTGGAACCTTTGTTGATTCTCGGCGAAGTCGAGAAGCTCCAGGTCCGCGCGGAGGTGGACGAGCAAAATGCCCCCCTCGTCGAAGCCAATCGTCCCGCCGTCGCTTACCTCAAGGGCGACACCCAGCACGCGCTGCCCCTACGCTTCGTCCGCATTGAGCCCTTTGTCATCCCCAAGCGCTCGCTCACCGGCGATAGTGCCGAGCGAGTGGATACCCGCGTGCTGCAAATCATCTTCGAGCTGGATCGCCCCGCCGCCCCGCTCTACGTCGGCCAGCAGGTGGATGTGTTCATCGAGCGTTCCGCCACCCCCCGGGCCGCGCGCCCCGATGCTGCGCCAGCCTCACTAACTATTTCCCAATGACCCCGCTCTCCACAACGTCAACGCACTCACTCATTCCTTGCATGAAACGCACCCTCCTCCTTGCCACGGCGCTCTGCCACACAGCTCTCCTCGCAGCGGGGCAGCCCGCTTTCACCAACGCCCCGGCCACCAAGGCGACAAACCTCGTCGTCTGGCCCACCGCGCCGCTCTCGCTCAAGGACGCCGTCGAAGTCGCCCTGCGCCAGAACAGTGCCGTGCAAAAAAGCCAGGCCGACCTCGCCGTCGCCTACGGCATCGTGGTGCAGACGCGCGCGATCCAGTTGCCCCGCCTGGGTGCCACGGCGAACCACACGCTGACCGACCTCAACGCCATCGAGCAATTCCCCGGCGGCGCCTTCCGCGCGCCCGACCAATCCTGGTTGGTGCGCGTGCAGCTCACGCAGTCCATCTATGAGGGTGGCCGCATCCAGTCCGCCAAGCGCACCGCCGATCTCACGCGCGACCAGGCGCTGCTCCAGCACCAGACCGTCCTCGCCGACACCATGCTCGCCGTGCGGGTGAACTACGACGACGCCCTGCTGGCCGTCCAGCAAATCAGCGTTCAAGAGGCCAGCGTCGAATTGTTAAAGAAGGAACTGCAGGACAACCAGCGCCGCTTCGAGGCCGGCACGGTGCCCCGCTTCAACGTGCTGCGGGCGGAGGTGGAGCTGGCCAACTCGCGCCCGAAACTCATCCGCGCCCGCAACGCGCTCCGCATCGCGAAGAACAACCTCGCCAACCTGCTCGGCTACGACCTGCCGCGCACCGCCGGCGAAGACATCCCCCTCCAGCTATCCGGTCGCTTGGAAGCCGACCCGACCCCCATCGCGCTCCCCGCCGCCTTGGCCAAGGCGCTCGAACAACGCACTGAACTCGCCGCGCTCCGCAAAGCCGAGCGCCTGCGCAAGGAGGCCATCATCACCGCCGAGGCAGCCGGCAAACCCAGCGCGCAGATCTTTGTTGGCGGAAGTTCAAGAAGCTCTCGTTTCAGCCAGCACCTCACGCGCGACTTCACCGGCTGGGACGTCGGCTGGCAGGCAAGTTGGAACATCTTCGACGGCTGGCTGACCAAGGGTCGCGTCGCCGAGGCCACCGCCCTCCACACTCGGGCACAGGAGGACATCGAGGACATCTCTCGTCGCATTGAGGTGGACGTGCGGACCGCCTACTCAAACTTCATCGAAGCTCAGGAAGTGCTGGAATCGCAGAAGAAAGTGCAGGAACAGGCCGAGGAAGCCCTGCGCCTGGCCAACGCCCGCACCGAGGCCGGCACCGGCACGCAACTCGACGTGCTCAACGCCCAGACCGCCCTCACCGTGGCCCGCAGCACGCAGATCGAAGCCCTCCACGCCTACTCCGTCGCCCGCGCCCGCCTCGACCGCGCCATGGGCACGATGCTCAAAACGGACGCGAAATAACCCTCGTCCCAGAGCGCCGCCCTCATCGGGTTTGGAAAAGCTGGCTCTGCGTGAGTTCGTGAATGAGCGTGCGCACGCCGCCGCCCTGCTTCTGCGTGCGGGCGACGAGTGCAGCAATTTGGTCACGGTCGCTGAAGGCGAGTTCGCGACCGGTGGCGTAAACGGTGAGCTGCTGGGCGAGGTTCTTCAGCAGCAGAGGCGAGTCGGCGGCGGCGAGTTTTTGGAACTCGCGGATGTCGGCGAACTTGCGGTCGTCCGGCAGCGCGCCGCTGGCGTCCACGGGCGGGCCGAGCTTGAAGCTGATGCCGATGAACGGGTCAATCCCGCCGCGCGGCGCAGCATCGCCTTCCCCGATGGAGCGGTAGCGCGTGCGGTAGCCGCCGATGACATCGAAGCTCTCCAGCGCGAAGCCCGGCGGGTCGAGCTTCGCGTGGCAGCCGGCGCAGGCGGCGTGGTTGCGGTGCTTGTCGAGTAGCTCGCGGATGGTCGTCGCGCCGCGCACATCTGGCTCCACGGCGGCGACATTCGGCGGCGGCGGCTCGGGCGGCTGGCCGAAGAGGCGGTCCATCACGAAGGCCCCGCGCGGCACGGGCGACGTCGTCGTGCCGTTCGCGGTGATTTTCAAAATCGCGCCCTGCGTGATGAACCCGCCGCGCGGGCAGTCCGCCGGCAGCGGCACGCGCCGAATCTGCGCGCCGCTCACGCCCGCGATGCCGTAGTGCTTGGCGAGCTTCTCGTTCACCATCACGAAGTCCGACTTCACGAGATGCCGTGCATCGAGGTTCTTCTCCAGCAACTCGCGGAAGTAGGCGCGCGTCTCAGCGACCATCGAGTCCTGCAAGTAGGGGCCGAACTCCGGGTAAAGCTTCTTGTCCGCGTCGTTCGCGGCGATGGCGCGGAGCTTGAGCCACTGGCCGAGGAAGTCTTCCACGAAGCGCTCGGACTTCTTGTCCTTGAGCAGCCGCTCGACTTCACCGCGCAGCGTTTTCGCATCGCGCAACTTGCCGCTGCCCGCCAGCTCGGTGAG
>CAMCFN010000001.1 GCA_945874145.1 Akkermansia muciniphila | reverse complement strand
CGACCAGTTTTGCGCGTGCGGAGCAGCTTCACCCCTTTGGGGTTCGGCTGCGCTCGGCTCGCTACGCTCGCCTTCGCTCCGCCTCACCCCAAAGGGGTGAAGCTGGAGGGAAGAAAGACAAATTACAGAAGCAGGTTTACACCGGCCCCTGCTACTCGTCGCCTGCCTGGCTATCGCGACGGGTTGTCAGGACGACGATCCTTCCCGGTATCCTGTGGTGGGTGTTCCCGGCTACGAGCCCAAGGATTATGTCGCCGACTTGTCGCACGCGAACCCGGAGATTGTTTTCAATGCGGTGAGCGTGCTGTGCCCAATGGCCGACAAGATAGAAACTGCCATGTCCAAACCCGGCGAGACGAACTCCTACCTGAGCCACGCGACGGCCAAAGCGGCTTATCAAGGCGTGCTTCCCCTCCTGAAGTCCCGCGATCCGCGCCTCGTCGCCGTGAGCCTGCGCTTCCTGCAGTTGCTCGGAACCGAGGAGCAAGCCAAGCCTGACTTGATTGCCCGGATTGGTCAGATTCAAAGCACCCATCCGCTCGTCCAGTTCGAACAAGTCGTGGCTTTGACCACGCTCGCCACCAATACCACCCGCTTGCCAGCTTCCTTGACGCACCGACTGCTCCACAGCCCTTCCTGGATGGTTTCCCGCGCCACCTACCAGCTCATTGATAAGCTACAGGATGAAACTCTCCGCGTGGAACTCCTCACCCGTTATCCGACAGTCAGCGAAGACCGAGAGAAACTCCTCATCTTGGCAGCCTTTACCCGCACTCCCGGGCCCAAAGCCATCGAGTTGCTTCAGCAGGAACTCCTCACCTCGAGTAAGGAGAAAATTCGCCTCGCCGCTGCGGGCCTTCTAGTCTCCAACTTGGACATCCCCGGTGTTGGAGAGTGGCTGGCGACGCACTACCCGCACTTCAGCTCCGAGGCCCGGGAGATTATCATCAAAGGATGTGCCCGCTCGAACGGCGATGACATGGCTGGAACCGAACTGCTCAGCCGCTTCCTCATCCAAGGCTACCTGCCGGATGAGGACCTTCTGCGCTGGCTGCACTCAGTGCTACAGCGCGAGCCCGAGACGCTCCCCGATCACCTGCAACGGTTGGAGCGCGCGGTCCGCACGAGTCCAAACCTCGGGGTGACGTGGGCTGCAGAATGGCAAAAGCGCGCGCAGGCACGGGTGCGGCTCGCTGCGTTGAACCAGGAGTTCCCCGCCCTCGCACAGGAATTTACAGCGAAGGCCCAGGCGATGTTTGCGAAACACAACATTCCGGCCAACAAGCAGCGGCGGTATTTGGAGAGCCTCTCCAACCTTGAATCCCTCCAGCCTTGAGTCACCACGGCGATGTTGGACAACTCAAGCACCATGTTGCCGCTCTCCCTCTCCCGCTGGGAGAGGGAGAATGGCAGTCCGCGTCTCTGTGCAAGTTCAGACCAGCACAAGCGCGCTAAACTTAATTCCGTTTGCTGTCGGGCCGATTTTTATTAGCCTGCCGCCAAGCTAGAGCCCAATGGAACAACCATGAAGCCGCGCGCAACACCTAGTTTTATCCTCATTCTCTGGCTCTTGGCAGGCGGCGTCGTGCCGGGGCAAGTGGCCGAATGGGAGAAGCTCCGGGAGCAGGCTCGGACGCATTACCAACTCGCGCAATACGACCGCGCGACTGAGCTGTTGAAGGAAGCCATCGGTCTGGCCGAGAAGGCACGGGGGGGGGACAGTGCAGAAGTTGCCAAATGTGTGAACAGTCTGGCGGTGTTGTATTCCGCCAAAGGTGAACTTGACCGAGCCCTGCCACTGTTTGAGCGGTCCCTCAAGATAAACGAGAAGGTGCTCGGTTCAGAACACCAGGAAGTGGCCAAGGTTCAGGATAATCTCGCGGGGCTCTACGTTTTGAAAGCGAGGTATGCCGAGGCGGAGACGCTGTTCAAACGAGCACTGGCCAACTACGAGAAGGTGCTTGGGCCGGATAACCCCGAAACCGCATCCACTGTTGAAAATCTGGGGAGTCTTTATGCGCTACAAAATCTATATGCCAAGGCGGAGCCCTTTTACAAACGTGCGTTGGCAGCCAAAGAAAAGGCACTGGGGCCTGACCATCCGGACGTCGGGAGCAACTTGAGCAATTTGGCTGCCGTTTACAGGGAACAAGAGCGCTTTGCTGAGGCTGAGTCGCTCCTTAAGCGGACATTGACGATAGTGGAGAAAGCTTTGCAGCCGAACCATCCCGATGTGGCAAATGTTTTGGGCAACTTGGGGACAGTTTACGTGGAGCAAAAGCGGTTCACAGAGGCAGAGCCATTTCTAAAGCGCGCACTGGCAATTCGGGAGAAGACCCTAGGGCCGAATCATCCCGATGTGGCTAAGTCTCTCAACAGTTTGGGTTACCTATCGCAAGAACGCAGGCAGTTTGCGGACGCGGAGCAACTTTACAAACGCGCCCTTGTGATTTTCGGAAAACCCACTGGGCAAGATCACCCAGATCAGGGTAACTGCCTGAACAACCTTGGCGCACTCTACCTGGAGCAAGAGAGATTCGATTTGGCCGAGCCGCTATTCAAAAGGACACTGGCAATCTGCGAGAAGGCTTTCGGGCCGGAAAGCGTGTCTTTGGCGAATTCGTTGGAGAATCTCTCAAAAGTCTATCGGAAAACCGAACGGGAGAAAGAGGCGATAGCCTTGGAGAAGCGTGCAGCGGCTATCAAGGCGAAGGCTCGTTAGCCAAGCCGCTTCTCCTCAGTGCATCTCCACGTCGCATGAGCCGATGCCTTTGCGGTAGTAGTTGAACTGCACGTTCGGGTGGTCCGCTAGGAGGGACATGGGGACGGCGCTGTCCACGATGCGGTTGGCAATCATGTAGGCGGTCAGGCGCTGGCCAAAGGGGTTGTCGTGGCAGCCCGCGTGCCAGATGGAGACTTTTTCCGCGAGCCAGGTCTCGACCGGGCCGACGGTGATGGCTTGTTTCGGGACTAAAGTCACGTTGCCGCCGCCGCTGGTGCGCGCGTTCTGCGCGATGGTGACGGGGTGGAGGTCCACGACGCGCGTGGCGAGCTTGCGGTAATCTGCCGGGGACGGGGGAGCGTCTTTGTATTTGCCTTTGCGGGGGAGCGGGTCGTTGAAGGCCCAGTGTTTGATGTCGCCCTGGCCGCCTTGCATGACGCAGCAGCGGACGCCGGCGTTCCAAGTGGCGCGGTAGGCGCGGGTGTCGGCTTGGGGGAAGTGCATGTTGGCATCGGGCATGGCGAGCTTTCGGTCAATGCGGTTGAAACACATTTCCCGGTCGCACTTCTCGAAGGAGAGCGGATGCGTGACGGCGGCTTCCTTGCCGTCAATGACCCATTCGTCCATGCCCCAGAAGTGGGCGTCGTGGAGCTTGAGGCCCAGCTCGTTGACAATGCGCGCGACGAGGGGCAACTGCTCCGTGGGGCCGATGGGCCCGCAGATGCCGGCGGGGTTGTCGGGCGTGGCCTGCTTCCAAGCGTGGATGTATTCGAGGGCCTCGGCGCAGTAGAAGTCTTCGAGGGTGTCGTAGAAGACGACCTTGAAGCCGGGGCGGGAGAGCTTGAGCAGTTTCTCCGGCGTGAGCTTCGCGGCGGCTTCGATGATGCTGGTGTCGAGGGTGGTGTAATCCCACCAGGCGGGGGCGAGGGAAGAGAGCTTGCGTGACATGGGGCGGTTGTAAGGCGGAGCAAGGGAGGGGGCAAGTTTTCAGTGCTCAGTATTCAGTAATCAGTTTTCAGTCCGAGCCACCTAAGGCTCGGAGCAGCTCTTTCCTCCACTGAATGCTGGTCACTGATTACTTAACACTGGTTCCCAGACTCGACGGGCGAAGTCCGCCGCGCTAAACCAAGCCATGCACTTCGCGAAACTCACCCCCGTGCTCGCTACCCTGCTCCTCGGCGGTCAATGCCTCCGCGCCGCCGAGATCTTCAGCGCCGACCTCGTCATCTACGGCGGCACGTCGGCCGGGGTCATCGCGGCGGTGCAGGCAAAAAAGCTGGGCAAGTCCGCCATCATCGTTGGCCCGGACAAGCATCTGGGCGGGTTGTCCGCTGGCGGACTGGGGTTCACAGACACCGGCAACAAGGCGGTCATCGGCGGGCTGGCGCGCGACTTCTACCACCGCGTTTGGAAGGAATACCAGAAGCCCGAGACGTGGCGCTGGCAGAAGCACACCGACTACGGCAACAAAGGCCAGGGCACGCCCGCGATGGATGGCGAGAACCGCACCATGTGGATTTTCGAGCCGAGCGTGGCCGAGCGCATCTTCGAGGATTACGTGAAGGAGTTCGGCATCCCCGTCCACCGCGACGAATGGCTCGACCGCGCGAAGGGCGTGAAGAAGACCGCCGCGCGCATCACGAGCATCACCATGCTTTCCGGCAAGACCTACACCGGGAAGATGTTTATGGACGCGACCTACGAGGGCGACCTGCTGGCGGCGGCAGGCGTGGACTATCACGTCGGGCGCGAGGCGAACTCGGTTTACGGCGAGCAATGGAACGGCGTGCAGGTCGGCGTGCTGCATCACCGGCACCACTTCGGCGCGCTCAAGACCAAGATCAGCCCCTACGTCATCCCCGGCGACCCAAAGTCCGGCGTGCTCCCGCGCATAAGCACCGCGCCTCCCGGCGAATACGGCTCCGGTGACAAGCGCGTGCAGGCCTACTGCTATCGCTACTGCGTGACCGATCACGAGGAGAACCGCATCCCGTTCCCCAAGCCCGAAGGCTACGACCCGAAGCAATACGAGCTGCTCGTGCGCATCTACGAAGCCGGCTGGAAAGAGACCTTCGACAAGTTCGACCCCATTCCCAACCACAAGACCGACTCGAACAACCACGGCCCGATGAGCACCGACAACATCGGCATGAACTACGACTACCCCGAGGCCAGCTACGAGCGCCGCCGCGAGATTCTCGCCGAGCACCGCACCTACCAGCAGGGCTGGCTTTACTTCATCGCCAACGACCCGCGCGTGCCGAAGGAAGCCCAGGAGCGGATGCGCAAGTGGGGTTTGCCCAAGGACGAGTTCAAGGACAACGGCGGCTGGCCGCACCAGATCTACGTGCGCGAGGCGCGGCGGATGATTGGCAGCTTCGTGATGACCGAGAACGAGCTGACCAAGAAGAAGCCCACGCCAGACTCGGTGGGCATGGGCAGCTACACGATTGATTCGCACAACGTGCAGCGCTACATCACGCCCGAGGGCTACGTGCAGAACGAGGGCGACATCGGCGTCGGCATCACGCCCTATGTCATCGCCTACGGCTCGCTCGTGCCGAAGAAGGGGCAGGCTGACAACCTCTTCGTGAGCATTTGCGTCTCCAGCACGCACATCGCGTTTGGCAGCATCCGCATGGAGCCGGTGTTCATGATTCTGGGCGAGAGCGCGGCAACGGCGGCGGTGTTGGCGATGGAGGGCAACCTCGCCGTGCAGGACGTGCCTTACGCGAAGCTTCGCGAGCAGTTACGGAAGGACGGCCAAGTATTGGAATACGCGAGCGCCGCGCCCGCAGGCGGCAAGGCGAGCAAGGGTGCGAAGGGTTTTGTGGACCCGAAGAAACTCGGTGGCGTGGTGGTGGACGACGACGACGCGCAGCTCACTGGCGAATGGAAGTCCAGCAGCGCCGCGCCGAGCTACGTGGGCAATGGCTACCACCACGACAGCGCTGCGAAGGACGGCAAAGCCAACGCGCGCTTCGAGGCCAAGATTCCCAAGAGTGGCCACTACGACGTTCGGTTCGCCTATCCGCCGAACGCGAACCGCGCCTCCAAGGTCGCCGTGGAAATCACGCACGCCGGGGGCAAGGAAACGGTGTTCGTGGACCAGCGGAAGACGCCCGCGATTGAGGACCGATTCCACCATCTCGGCCGCTTTGATTTCACTGAAGGCAAGCCGGCCATAGTGGTCGTCTCCAACGCCGGCACGGATGGCTACGTGGTTGTGGACGCGGTGCAGTGGCTGGCGAAGTAGCGGCCCGGGCCCGGCGCAAGCGGCTGCGCGGCGTTCCGTCAACGACCTTTCGTTGCCGAGGAATTAGCCTTCCGCCACCTCCCGGCGCCTGCTACAAACTCGTCGCATGGCTGCTGAACTCACGATTGGTTTTCTTGGTGCCGGCAAGATGGCGACCGCCCTGGCCCGGGGTTTCTGCGCCGCTGGCCTGACCAGCGCGAAGCACCTGATGGCCAGCGAGGTGATGGAGGCCGCGCGCAAGGCCTTCCACGAGGAAACCGGGGTGAAGCCAATGCCCACCAGCCTCGCCGTGTGCAAGGCCGCGCACATCCTGATCCTCGCGGTGAAGCCCGATCAAGTTCCCGCCGTGTTGTCGGAGATCCGCAACCACCTCACACCCAAACACCTGCTCATTTCCATTGCCGCCGGGGTGCCGCTGGCGAAGCTGGAAGCCGGGCTGGGACCGGAGGCACGGGTCATCCGCGTGATGCCGAACACGCCCGCGTTGGTCGGCGCATCCGCGAGCGCCTTCGCCACCGGCACCCATGCCACGCCGACAGACGGGGCTTTGGCGCAACGCCTCTTTGCCTCCGTGGGCGTGGCGATGCAGGTGAAGGAACCGTTGCTCGACGCCGTGACCGGCCTGAGCGGAAGCGGCCCGGCTTACGCGTATCAAATCATCGAGGCGCTCAGCGACGGCGGGGTGGCTGCCGGCCTGCCGCGCGACGTGGCCACGAAGCTGGCTGCGCAGACCTTGCTCGGCGCGGCGAAGATGGTGTTGGAAACCGGCCTGCATCCCGGGGCGCTCAAGGACATGGTCACGAGTCCCGGAGGCACGACCATCGAGGGCCTGCACGAACTGGAGAAGGGCGGCGTGCGCGGGGCGCTGATGAATGCCGTGCGCGCGGCGGCGGATAAGTCGAAGAAGCTGGGGCAGGGATGATGTTACTTTTTCGCTGCCGCCGGGCCGGACAGGTTTTTCTGCTTCAATCGGCCCGCCACAATCGGCATTCTCGTTCCGCATGAACTTTCCGCCGCCCTCCGAGAAACAGGCGCAAGTCATCTGGATCTCCGTCACCACGCTCGCGGTCGCGGTGTTGTTGGGCGCGGTGGGCGCTTCCTTTTGGGCGCTGGGCTTCCTGCTGAACAAGTTGGCCTCGCTCATCCTGCCGCTGGCCATCGCCGCCATCGTCGCCTGCCTGCTCGATCCCGTGGTGGACCTGTTCGAGCAGCGGATGAAGATTCCCCGCATCCGGGCCATTCTGATGGTGTTTTTCATCGGTGTCGCGCTGGTGGTGCTACTGCTCGGCACCGTCGTGCCCGAGTTGGTGGTTCAGGCCAACAAACTGGTGACCGACCTCCCCGGTGACGCCGAAAAGTTTCGCATCCGGTTCAGCGACTGGCTGGCGGACTCGCCGCTTGGCCAGAAGGCGAAGGAGGCTTGGGATCAAGAGGTGGGCCTTAAGGTGCAACAAGCACTCAAGGACGTCGTCCCGCTGGTATCCGGTTGGGTGGTGAATCATCTGGGCGACTTCACCTCATGGCTGAGTTACGCCGTCGGCCTCGCGCTGGTGCCGGTTTATCTCTTCTACTTCCTGCTGGAGAAGACCGGCATCCAAAGCAACTGGACTGACTATCTGCCCATCCGTGAGTCCCGGGCCAAGGAGGAGCTCGTGTTCATGCTCTCGGCCATCAACGATTGTGTGATTGTTTTCTTTCGCGGCCAGATCCTCGTATCGCTCTGCTCCGGCACGCTGCTGGGCCTGGGCTGGCTGCTGATTGCGCGGCTCGACTACGCGATTTTGTTGGGCGCAATCGCCTCCCTCATCTGCATCCTGCCCTACGTGGGGGCCATCATCACCCTGTGCGCCGCGCTCATTCTGGCCGGGGTGCAATATGGCGACGGCTACCACATCTTGGCGGTGCTGGGGGTGTTTGCCTTCGTGCAGGCGGCGGAAGGGCTCTACTACTCGCCGCGCATCCTCGGCAATCGCGTGGGCCTGCACCCGCTCACGATCATCATCTCCGTGATGGCGGGCACCAAGCTCATCGGCGGCATCCTCGGCGGCCTGCTGGCCATCCCGCTCACGGCCGCGCTGCGGGCGATCATGCTGCGCTACGTGTGGAAGAAGCCGGTGGTGGCGGAGCCTGTCACGAATAGTTAATCCGCTGGGCGCACCCACGCCCGCAACTTCGCCAGCGCCTGCGAACGGTGGCTGATGCGGTTCTTCGTCTTTTCCCCCAGCTCGGCAAAGGACTGCTCCAGCCCCACCGGAATGAACAGCGGATCGTAGCCGAAGCCGCCCGCCCCGCGCGGGGTCAAGTCAATGCGACCTTCGCAGGTTCCTTCAAAAACTTGGGGCGCAGCCGTGCCACCCACGGGCATGAGCGCCAGCGCGCAACGAAAGCGGGCCGAGCGCTTTTCCGCCGGCACCCCGGCCAGCAGCCGCACCAGCTTCGTGTTGTTGTCCTGGTCCGGGCTGTTGCCCGTTTGGGCCGAGTCCAGCGCGGCGAAGCGCGCGGAGTGAATGCCTGGCGCGCCGCCCAGCGCATCCACTTCGAGGCCGGAATCATCTGCGAGCACGCAGGCGCGCTCCGCCTCGAGTTCCTGCGCGGCAGGTGAGCTGGCGAGCCAACCCGCCAGCGACCGGACCTTGAGCACTGCGTTGCCCGCAAAGCTATCCGCGTCTTCCACGGGCACGGGCGCGGCGGGAAACTCCTGCAGCAAGGCGCGGCAGCGGAAACCAGCGCCGAGGATGGCCTGAATCTCCCCGACCTTGTGCGCGTTGCGCGTGGCGATGAGCAGTGTCGTCATGCCGCGAGGCTACAACGACTGCGCCACGCGATACAGCCGGGGAATGAAACAACGCAACCAAGGCGCACAGCTTTCAGCCCTTGTAAATCACCATGATGCCGTAGTCCGGCAGCATGCGGCCGGAGGCGTCTGTAACGCCATAGGCGATGGGGCTCATGTGGATGATGTTGGCTTGGCCCACCTGATTCAGGAACTCCGTCACCACCTCGTCGAAACGATCATGCCCCACCTCCACGCAGGTGCTGCGCTTGATGCAGCGCACGCGAATCTTGGGCGGCTCGGGTTTGGGCTTGGCGACCGGCTCGGCCTTTTTGAGGAGAGACTCCTGCGGCCCCGTGTGATGCGGCACCACCAGCGGCTTGTGCGTGCTGGCCTTGCCCGTGGGCCCGGTCTTGCCCTTCGCGGAAACCAAGGCACCGGCGGGCCCGGTGCTTTTCTTCACATCCACCGGGACCGGCCGTTGGCGCGGGCGTCCGGGCGGGATGCGGAACTCGACGTCACACTCGGGGCAGTTGATCAACTCGCCCACGGCCTCGGCATCCGCACTGATGTGCAGGCCGCACTTGGGGCAGTTGAATGAGACATCCATGGACGGTTTAACGGTTCAGGCTGGAACTGAGCCTAGGCCGCAACGCCCGGCGGCGGCGAGAGGAAAGTATGTTGGCGGAAGGAAATCAACGCGGCGAGGCATGGCCTTCGGAGCCGGAATAAAAAAGATGCGTGAACAGCAAAAAAGCGTCGCCAAGCACCACCGGCCACGCTAGGCAATCGCCGGTTTATGACAGCTCAGCCTTCAGTCTGCTGCACGCAACAGCGCACCTTTCCCGCCAATCAAAGAGCCACGGCGAATCGCCTGCTCGCGATCTGCCTTACCGGGATGGTCCTGCTCGGGGCTGTCGCAGCCGCCCGCGCAGCCGAGCCGGAGCTGCTGGGACCGGCTTTCAGTCTCGTCGCGGAGAACGACATGGTGGTGCGGACGGACCGGCATTACACCCACGGCACGAAGTTCACCCTGTTTGGCAGCGAGGTGGCGGTGGCGCGAACGCAGCCGGGATTTCACTTTCCCGTCTGGCTGGCCGAGCACACGCCGGACCTTTGGTCCAAGCCGTTTGCCACGCGCATCGGGGCAAATCTTGGGCAAAACATCTACACGCCGACGGACATCACCGTCGCTACGTTGCAACCGCAGGACCGGCCCTATGCCGGCCTGCTCTACACCTCGCTGCTGTTGCAGAAGCGCGGAATCACGGACGGGGGCACGCCAGTGCTGGACAACTGGCGCATCGACCTCGGCGTCATCGGCCAAGCCTCCCAGGCCGAGGAGGCGCAAAACACGGTGCATCGCGTCCGCAACATTGGGACTGCGAACGGTTGGGCGCATCAGCTCAAGACCGAGCCCGCGTTCGCGCTGCGCTTTCAACGCACCTGGCGCTGGGCGCAAGGCGGCGGGCCGGATGGCTGGGGCTGGGACTTCCTTCCGGCGGCGGCGCTCAGCCTGGGCAACATTGGCACCTACGCGGCGTTCGGCGGGCAGGTGCGGGCCGGCTGGCGGTTGCCGGGCGACTTTGGGGTGCAGATCATTGATTCCACGGGCGCGCCCAGCATGGGGCGGACGCGCGCCGAAGACGCCCGCCGGGGAATCTTCGCCTTCGCCGGCGGGGAAGGCCGCGCGATGGCTTATAACGCCTTTCTGGATGGGAACCTCTGGCGGGCCAGTCATCACGTTTCCAAATTCCCGCTCGTGGTGGACACGAAGTTTGGCGTGGTCTATTCGGGCCGGCGCTTCGATGTGTCGCTGGCGCAGATCTTCCGCACGAAGGAATTCGTCGGCCAGCAGGAGCTCGATGCCTACGGAGCGTTGTCCTTGTCCGTGAAGTGGGACCATCCCGGCGCGCGAAGATGATCCGACCGCTACAGCCGTCGCGCTCGCCGCGTGCTTAACCGAGCATCCGGGTCAGTCGTGACTGGTGATATGCCGTGCGCTGGTCCGCGGTCATGCGGTCGAAGTCCGGCGCGCCGCTGGCGAGCTTCGGCCAGGTGGTAGGTGCGGCCGGAGCCTCGACTGGTTTTTGCGCCTCGGGCTTGGCGGCTGACTTTTCCGCCAGTGGATTGTTCCGCACCTCGACAGTGGAGCGCTTCGTGGCGCTGCCGTCGTAGCTCATGGTCTGGTCGGTGAGCTTGAGATCCTCGTCGAGTGCGCGGTGCGGTTTGATGCCCCTGGCTTGCAGCACGCCGTGATAAGCACGAACTGCTTCCTCGGGCGACACCTTGCCATCGGTGATGAGCCGCAGCATCTCGATGAAGGCGAGTTGATGCTCGGCGTTGTTGATCTTGCGACCAAAGAGCGCCACGCGCGCGCCGTATTTCTGCGCGTCGTGGATGAGGCGGAAGGCGTCGTAAGTCGTGCCCGAGCTGCCGCCGAGGATGCCCACCACGAGGTTCGGGTCGTATTGCGCGAGCTCCTCCATCGCCTTCGGCCCGTGATAGACGATCTTGAGGAAGACCGGCCGTCCCGCCTCCGGCACGCCAGCGAGCGTGCGCAGGATGTTGTCGTTGATGAACTCGCCGAGCTTCTCCGGCGGGATGCCCGAGTCCACGTTCGGATCAAAGATTTCAAGGAAGTGGCGGAAGCCCTTGCGCTCCGCCTCCTCGCGGAACTGCTTATACCAGAGCAAGGCCTCCCGATCCTGGTCGAGTTCGTTGACGTAGGTGATGGAATACAGGCCGAGGTTCGCGCCGGGGAACTCGCCCGAGCCATCGCGGTCGCACTCCACCTCGCCGCACTGGATGTGGTCGATGCTCGCGCTGCGGAAGGGCTGGCTCGGCTCGCGGGTGTAAGCGCCGTGGCGCACCGCCCACACGTCCGTCGTGTCGTTGGCGCGGGCGGCGGGGGTGACATGCGACTGCTTGAAGAGGCCTTCCTTGATGGCGAGCTGCTCCGTCACGTAGGCGGACATCAGCATGATGTCCACGAGTCCCTGATGTGTGACTTCCCGGATGATGTCGAGGAACTCCGGCAGGTTCCGGTGCCCAAATTCATCGCGGCTCCAGACCTCGGGAGAAAACTGCGTCGGCCGCGCCCCGCGCCCCGCGAGGAAGCGCCGCGGCCCGGGAGCGCGCACGCCGAACGCCATGTCCGCATCCTTCGCGTCAGCGATGATGAAGGCACGCGAAGCGCGCGAGGCCTTGATTTCAGCGAGCTTGGCGTCGAGGGATTTCATGTTGCCTGCGGGAATGGCCCGATGAACGGCGGCCTTGGTTACTTGTTCCCGGCGATGATCTGGTCGGTAATGGCCTGCACCAGGCGCTCGGTTTCCGGATCGGGCGAGGCGGAGTCACTTGCGCCCGGAGGCGGCACGGCGCACGCGACGCCGGGACGCCAGTCGGCGCTGTCGCAGAGTTCGCACTCCTTCATGCCGTAGCGCGGATCCACGAAGCCGAGGGACTTCTTGATGTTCAAGATGTCGTTCATCTGCGGCCCGGTGAACGTCTGGATGGGTTTCCCCAACTGCCCGGCGACGACGATCGTGCGGCAATACGCCTCGATGATTTCCATCCGCCAGTAGGCTTCCTCGATGTTGTTGTGTGACCACGTCACCACGCCGTGATTGGCCATCAGGATGGTGTTGTATTGGTCGGTGAGGTCGGCCACGAGCTTGCCCATGTCCGCTGAACCGGGCGTGCGATACGGCGCGACGCCGACGGAGCAAAACACTTCATACTCGGGCAACATGCACGTGGGCGGCGCTTCGCCCACGACGGCGAACGCGGTCGCGTAAGGCGGATGGCAGTGGCAGGTGGCGACCGCCTTGGGCTGGCGCTTCATCATCTGCAAGTGCATCAGGATTTCGCTCGTGCGCTTCTTCGTGCCGCACAGCTGGTTGCCCTCGAAATCCACGAGGCACATATCCGAGGGCTGGAGCGACCCTTTGCTCACGAGCGTCGGCGTGCAGATGGCGATGTCGTCGCCCACGCGGATGGCCATGTTGCCGCCGTTGCCGTCCACATAGGCGCGCTTCCACAAGCGATGGCCCATCGCGCAAATCTGTTCCTTGAACGCGTGGCAGTAGGGGGAATTGAAGAACGCCTCGAGGTCGGCCTTCGGCGATTTGGAATTGAGCGGGGTGGCCGGAGCGGTCGTGGTTGTGGCCAGACTGTTGCCTGCGACCGGAGCCGCAGTGCCGCCGCTGGAGTGCGAGCGCCGGGCGTTGGCGTAGTCGCGCAGCGCGTCCTTCGCCGATGGCGTCAGAATCGCATCCTTCACGGCCGCGTTGGGGTCGCCACCCTTGGCGATGATGGCTTCGATGTCTTTTGCGGTGATGACGTTGGTCATGGGTTAAAGGGGTTGTAAAAAATGTCGTCCACCAAGGCGGCGTTGATGGCGTCGATCGGTGGTGCCACCGGAAAGGGCTGCGCGGCCTCGCGGCCTTCCACATAGCCGATGGTCTGGCCCACGCCGCCGCCGAGGCTGTCGTAAACCACGAGGCTCGGGTCCTTGCTCAGGCCCAGCGGCGTCTCGGTGCCACGTTGAAAATGTTCGCGGG
This sequence comes from Akkermansia muciniphila, assembly GCA_945874145.1. Lineage (GTDB taxonomy): Bacteria > Verrucomicrobiota > Verrucomicrobiia > Limisphaerales > SXTU01 > SXTU01. The sequence goes on along the minus strand of CAMCFN010000001.1, from coordinate 144,771 downwards.
TGAACGGGGAAACCACTAGCCAGCGCGCCCCTTCCAGCTCGGGGACCACCTTGCTCAGGGTCACGCGACCGATGACGGAGCCGAGTTTCACACCGGCACTCCCGGTTCGAGTTCATCCACGATGCCGGCTACGATCCAGCGGGCCGGACTCTTCTCGTCGCCCACGGCTTTGCGCGCTGCCGAGCCGTCGGAGGACAGCACCACCCGCTGATGCATGCCAGCACCGTGCGGATCGATTGCCACCTGCGGCGCGCCTTCCGGATCGCCCGCGTTGTTGATCGGCTGGCAGATCACGAGCCGCCAGCCCTCGTAGCTCGGATGCTTTCGGGTGGCGACCACGTTGCCTTCAACACGCGCGAGCAGCATGGCTCAATAAATTTTCAGGTTGTCCACCATCACGCAGCGGCGGACGCGCGTGAAAGTGCGCGGGTTGCTCACGCCTTCACCGGTCGGCGTGGCGATCGAGAAGCTCAGGTAGCCCTCGCCCCCGAGCCCGAGTCCGGCCATGCACGGGCCGTTCTTGATGAACAGCGTCGTGTCGAGCGCGCGGCCCATCTGGGTGAGCGCCTCGAGATCATGCGAGTGAATGATGCTGGTGTGCTTGTAGCCGTGCTCGGCTTCGAGCGAGCGGGCGACACCGTCCTCCAGGTTCTTCACGCGGACGATGGGCAGGAAGGGCATCATCTGCTCCTCCACCACGAACGGATGATTCGCATCCGTCTCGGCGAAGAGGAGTTGGGTGCCCGCAGGCAGGTTCACGCCGGCCGCCTTCGCAAGCACGATGGGATCCTTGCCGATAAAATCCTTGTTCACGCTCGCGTGTCCACACCCGCCGCCCTCGCCGGGCTTGATGGTGAACGCGGCCTTGGTCAGGGCGTCGAGCTGGGCGTTGGTGAGTTTCAACGCGCCGTTCTGCTCCATCTGAGCCATGAGCTTGTCGGCGATGCGATCGAGCGCGAAAACTTCCTTCTCGCCGATGCAGAGCAGGTTGTTGTCGAAACTCGCGCCCTGGATGATGGCCTTGGCGGCCCGCGTCATGCAGGCGGTGTCGTCCACATACACGGGCGGGTTGCCGGGGCCGGCGCAGATGGCGCGCTTGCCGGTTTGCATCGCGGCCTTCACCACGCCGGGACCGCCGGTGACGAGCAGGAGCCGCACGGCCTCGTGTTTGCACATGGCGGCGAAGCTTTCCATCGTCGGCTTGGTGATGATGGTGGCGATGTTCTCGATGCCGGTTTCGCGGAAGATGGCCTCGTTGTAGGCGCGCACGGCGACGGCGGCGCACCGGGCGGCGCTCGGATGCGGGTTGAACACTACCGCGTTGCCCGCAGCGCAGATGTTTACGATGTTGCCGGACAAGGTGGGAATGGAATGCGTGCTGGGCGTGACCGCGCCAACCACGCCGAAGGGCGTGTATTCCTCCAGTGTGATGCCGTGATCGCCGCTGCGGGCGTCGGGCCGGAGCCATTCAACGCCGGGGACGAGCTTGATGATCTCCAGCTTGGCGATCTTGTGGTCCAGCCGGCCAATCTTTGTCTCGTCGAGCTCCAGTTTGCCCCAAGTCTGCGCGTTGGCGGCGGCCATCGTCTTGACGATGTCGATGATCTTCACGCGCGCGGCGACGCCCGCCTTTTGCAATTGCAGGAATGATTCCTGGGCGGCGGCGCAGGCCTCGTTGGCGTCCTCGAAGACGCCGAAGGTGCCGCGCCGGGCCGGGCCGGCGGAACTTTTGCCACCGCAGCCGCAATCAGACTTCGCGGGCGTGGCCGCAGGGGCCGGGGCGGGTTTGGCGGCGGCGGGCACACCACCAAGGCGGGCCAGCACGTCGGCGACGACATCACGGATCAAAGCTTCGTTCACGACACTCATGTTTCGGTGCGCGGATGACTGGCCCGCGCGGGTTGGTCTGTCTGTTTAAGTTCTTCACCTGCGCGGACGGCTGCCCGCGCTTAACCGTTATGTCCGGGCGTTGTAGATCTCTTTGCCCAGCACATCGACCACGTCCACGATGCCGATGATCACGGCGTCCACGGGTGCCTCGCGCAGCCCGTTGGCGAGACGGGCGCTGCTGCCCTGGCAGAACATCACCAGCTCCCCGATGCCCGCGCCCACGGTGTCCACGGCGATGATGGTGTTGGAACCCGCCCGGAATTTGGTAGGGTCCTTCTCATCCACCAACTGGGGCCGGAGCAGTAGCAGCTTGCGGCCGACCATGTTCGGATCCTTCTTGGTGGAGACCACCGCGCCTTCGACTTTGGCGAGGAACATAGATAAGAGTTGGGAACGAGGAGTTGGGCTCCAGAAGCCGCCGCAGGTCGTGCGTTCTGACTCCAGACCCCTGACCTCGGACTACTTCTTCCTCGGCAGGACGGCTTCGACATCGTCATGCGGACGCGCGATGACGTGAACGCTGACGAGTTCGCCTTTGATGGCCTTGACGGCCTGCGCGCCGGCGTCGGTGGCGGCCTTCACGGCGGCGACGTCGCCGACGATGACGGAGGTGACGAGCGCGTTGCCGACCTGGATCATCGGGCCGGCGAGCTCGACGTTCGCGGCCTTGAGCATCGCGTCGGTCGCTTCGACGAGCGCGACGAGCCCGCGGGTTTCAATCATGCCAATTGCTTGTTGTGCCATAGTTTTGCTTGGGGTTGTTGTTGGAAGTTGTTGGGAATGAAAAATCAGGGTCTGGCCTCGATCAGCCGCTTGGATTCGCGTGCGACGACGAGTTCTTCGTTGGTGGGAATCACGAGCACCTTCACACGCGAATGTTCCGCGCTAATGACGCCTTCGGCGGCCCGCACGGCGGCGTTCTTCACTGGGTCGAGGACGATGCCGAGCTGGTCGAGGTCCGCGCAGATGGCGGCGCGCAATTCGGCGCGGTTCTCACCGATGCCGGCGGTGAACACGAGCGCATCCGCACCGTTGAGCTGGAAGAAGTAGCCGCCAATCCAGCGGCGGGCTTCGCTGACGAAAACATCGATCGAGAGCTGCGCGTTCACGTTGCCCTTGGCGGCGGCCTCTTGAATGTCGCGAATGTCGTTGGACACGCCGCTGAGGCCTTTGAGCCCGCCTTCCTTCGAGAGCTGGCGCTGCGCCTCCTCGACGGAGATCCCGAGCGTTTTCACCGCATACGGCAGCGCCTCGGCATCGAGATCGCCGACGCGGTTGTTGTGCGGCAAACCGGACTGCGGGCTCATGCCTAGGCTGTTGCCGATGGCGACGCCGTTGCGGATGCCGGTGATGCTGGAGCTGCCGCCGAGGTGGCAGGAAATCACGCGCAGCGCAGCCTGGTTCACCACCGTGGCACCACCGTCCACGTAAAGGTTCTGCGCGCGGCGCGCGATGTCGTCGCGCCCGAGCAACTGGGCGCTGCGCTCCGCGATGAACTTGTGGCTCGCTCCGTGAAAGCCCCAGCGGCGCACCCCGATGTCATGCCACGCCTGCGGCACGCCGTAGCGCATCATGGCGGGCGGCGCGAACTGGTAGAACGCCGTCTCGAACAGGCCGATGAGCGGCACGCCCGGCAGTCGCTGTCCGAACAGGCGGATGCCGGTGATGTAGGGCGGGTTGTGCGCCGGTGCGAGGCCGTTGTAAGCCTCCATGGCCGCTAGCACGCGATCATCCAACCGCACGCAGCCGGTTACGTCCTTCGCGATGACGGTCTTGAAACCAACCGCCGCCAGGTCGCGCTCGGACTGGATGTGGCCTGCCTCCCGCAACTGCGCGAGGCAATCTTCAATCGCCTTGGGATAATCAGTCACCCGCTCGAAACCGCCCTTGTGGAGCAGCTTCTCGGCGCTGTTCGAGAAGTCGAACAAGCGCCACTTGAGCGAGGTCGAGCCGATGTTGGCGATGAGAATTTTCAAGCAGAAGCCAGAAGTCAGAAGTCAGAACCGCGAAGCCTAGAGCCTTCCGGCTCCTGACTTCCGAATTCTGACTTCTTCATCATTGAAGCCACTTGCCGAGGCCGCTCAGGCCATCGTGCGGCCGGGGAATTACCTGCACGCTGACGATGGAGCCGACCTGTGAGGCGGCGGCCGCACCGGCGTCCACGGCAGCTTTCACGCTGGCGACATCGCCACGGAAGAAGGCGGTGACATAGCCAGAGCCGACCTTTTCCCAGCCGGTGAAGGTGACGTTGGCGGACTTCAGGGCGGCGTCGGTCGCTTCGAAAAGCGCGCACAGCCCCTTGCATTCAATCATTCCAATCGCTTGTTGAGCCATAAATGAGTTCGAGTTGGTGGTTGGTCGGGTGGAAAATTACTTCTTCGCGGGGGCGGCCGGTTCGCCGAGGAAGACTTTGACGAGGTCTTCATGTGGACGGGCGAGGACGTGGGCGGCGACGAGCTCGCCGACCTTGCCAGCAGCCTTGGAGCCGGCATCCACAGCGGCTTTGACACTGGCGACGTCACCGCGGCAGATGACGGTGATGAGGCCGCCGCCGATGGGGATGGTCTTGGAGATGGTGACGTTGGCGGCTTTGGCCATGGCGTCGGTTGCCTCGACGTTGCCGGTGTAGCCCTTGGTTTCGATCATGCCGATTGCTTCGCTCATATGTGTTCTGTCGTTTGAGTTTGGGTTGAAATTACTTGATTAGCTGGCACGGGGTGTTGGGTTGCAGGTTGCACGCATTGCCCTCGTCGGTGTCGATGTGCACCTCCAGCTTGAAGCTCGGATCCACGCGGACGAGCATTTCGTCCAGCGTCAGCCCGCAGGGGCCGCCGATCTTCAAGCCCATCATGTCGCCCGCTTTGACCCCGTAAAATTCTGCGTCCATCGGGTGCATGTGCACATGCCGTGCGGCACGAATGACGCCCTGCTCCATCTCGAAAAAGCCCGCCGGCCCCATCAACATGCAGCCCGGGGTGCCCTTGATGTTGCCGGAACTGCGGAGCGGGAGATCAAAGCCGAGGGCGATGCCATCGGTATAGGCCAGTTCAATCTGGTTTAGGTTCCGGCAAGGACCGAGGATGCGGAGGTTGGAAATGACGCGGCTGCGCGGTCCGATGAGGGTGACGGTTTCCTTGGCCGCGAACTGGCCATCCATGTAGAGCCACTTGTGAACCTTGAGTTGGTAGCCTTTGCCAAACAGGGCTTCAACGGCTTCAGGCGTGAGATGGCAATGCCGGGCGCTGACATTCACCACTAGCGGACTGGGCGCGGTGGCAGCACGCGGGAGCGGCTTACCCAGTCGTTGATAAACCGCCTGCCGAACCATGTGTTCGACGACAGCCCGGTGTGGCTTTGGAGCCAAATCAGTCATACTTGGGCGTGAGAGTGAGAGATTCTGGAATAATGTCAAACGCTTTCTTGCTAAATCTTCCACAATCTACCACGATTGAGATCGATGACAACGGACGAACGCCAGCGGCGAATCGAAGAACACCTCCAAAAGGTGGAGTTCGCATCGTTGGATGAGTTGTCCGAGTTGCTGGACACGTCGGTCTCCACCGTTCGCCGTGACGTAACCTTGCTGGCATCAAAGGGAACCATCCGGCGCACTCATGGTGGTGCCCGGTTGGCGGACCCCAAATCTGACGAATTCGCCTTCAGTAGCCGCGATACGCATCAGCTGGAGCAGAAGGAGGCTATTGCCGAGGCGTGCGCCCGCTTGGTCGCCGCGAACCAGACGATAATTATCGATGCCGGCACCACCTGCTACCACGTTGCCCGGCATTTGGAGGCGAAGACGCCGCAGGTCATCACCAATTCCCTGCCGGTGGCCAATTTGTATTCCACCTCCAATCGGCTTGAGGTCGTCGTCACCGGCGGGGTCATCTACCCGCGGTTGGGTGTGCTGGTCGGGCCGCTGGCGGTGGAGGCCTTTGCCAAGGTTCGGGCTGATGTGGCGATTCTGAGCTGTGGCGGCATCACCGCCGAGGGCATCACCAACTCGCATGGCCTGCTCATTGAGATCCAGCGCGCCATGATCAATGCGGCCCGCCGGGTCATTTTCTGCATTGATTCCTCCAAGATCGGCCGCCAGTCCATCTCGCAACTGTGTGACTTGGACGTGATCGATGTGGTAGTGACGGATCAACAAGCGCCGCCGGAATTCCTCGCGATGCTAGCGCAACGCAACATCCGCGTGGTGCTGGCGGGCGCAGAAGTCATCGAGCCCCTGAACGAACTTCCCGCCGACGCATCCGTTCCGCTGGAAGCCATCCACGAAAGCTCCCGCTGGGGGGACGACATGCCGGTTCACGTGCTGTAGGGCACAGCCGGACTAGTTCAACCTTACTTCCAAGGGATGAACTTCAGGCAGACCGGCGTGCCCACTTCCAGCCTTTGGTCGGTGGGACTGAGCGTGCCGTTGCCTTGGTTCACCCGAAAAAGCGCGATGGTGTCGGAACCTTGACCCTCGGTGAACAGCCATTGACCGGTCGGGTCGAGGTTGAAGTTACGCGGGGTCTTCACTTCGGCCGGGGCGTTCTGCACCAAGGTGATCTTGCCGTCCGCAGCGACGCTGAACACCGCGATGGTGTCGTGACCGCGATTCGAGCCGTAGAGAAACTTGCCACTCGGATGCGCCACCACTTCCGCCGTGCTCCAGCCGGGCTTCGGGCCGGGGCCATCGGCGGCGGGGAGCGTGGAAACCGTCTGAATTTCCGTCAGCGCGCCTTTCGCCGCGTCGTAGCTGAAGGCGGCCATGGTGAGGTTAATCTCGTTGATCAGGTAGGCGAACTTGCCGCCGGGGTGGAAGGCGAAATGTCGCGGGCCGCTGCCGGGCGCGACGGCGGCAAACGCCGGTTCGTTCGCGACGATGGTGCCCTTCGCGGCGTCGAGCTTGTAAATGAGCACCTTGTCGAGGCCGAGGTCGGCCACGAAGGCAAAGCGATTGTCGGGGGAGAGGTTCACCGAGTGCGCATTGGGCTGGCTCTGGCGCTTGGTCACGCTCTTCCCCTCGTGCTGCACGAAGCCGGTGTGTTCACCGACGGAACCATCGGCTTTGATGGGCAGGGCCACGACGCTGCCGCCGCCGTAATTCGCGGCGAGCACTGTGCGCCCGGTTTTGTCCACGCTGAGGTGGCACGGGCCGGATCCGACGGTGGAGGCTTGGCTGAGGAGCTTCAGTTTGCCGTCCGGCTGGATGGCGAAGGCGCTGACGCCGCCGCCCTTTTTGCCGCCGACAGCGGACACTTCACCGACGGCGTAGAGATGCTTGCCATCGGGATGCACGGCGAGGAAGGAAGCATTCATCGCCTCGCCCGCCAGCTCGGGTTTGCCCAGCTCGCCGGTGACCGCGTTGAAGGTGAAGGTATAGATGCCCTGGCTTTTCTTGCCGTTGTAAGTGCCGACATAGGCGCGGAACTTGGTGGGCGCGGCCGGGGCCGCAAACGCGGTGGAACCCAAACCAACGAGGGCAGTCGTGGTGACGAGCAAGTGCTGAAGAAAGCGACGGTGATTCATGCCCACGAAGGAAACCAGAGCAGGACGATGACTGCAAGCCGCTGCGCGAAAATTTGCGCCGGGGAGAAGCTGGTTGGCCCACGAAGTCCAAGTTGAAACCCATCACCGCCGCTGGCCCAGCCAGAGCAGCGCCAAGGGCAGGAGGATGCCGCCAACGAGGCACACCCAGACAGGCCAGGTCGGCCTGAGCATTTTGAAGGAGAGCACCAGGCCGAGGGCAATGGTTAAGGTCGCCGCGATGGACATGACGATCACCAGCACCTTGAAGAGCTTGGGCGATGACGGCTTTTGAAACTCATCTTCGCTCGGGTAGATCTGATCTGAATGCACCACGCGGAATTTTTGCACCAGGGTTTCCGCTTCGCTCGGGTGCTTGAGCCGGTTGGGCACCACGGTCTGATACCAGCCCGTCAAAATGTAGAAGAGCAGCATCGGCGTGAAAAAACAGCCGAGGTAAAGGTGGGTGCGCCGGATGAACTTCATGCGCGGCTCACTTTTCAGGGATGGGGATGAAGAGCTTCTGGCCGGCGCGGAGCTTGTTCATGTCGGCCCCGGGGTTGGCGGCCTCCAACTGGCGGAGGGTGATCTTGCCGGCATGGCCCTTGGCTTTCTGATCATCGTTATAGGCCTTGAGGATCTCGAGGGCGGTCTGGTTCTTCTCCACCGTATGATAAACGCCCGTGTCGGGGACGCCCGGCGGCAGAGCCTTTTTCCCTGAGCTGCTGGCATCTCCCTTGGAGATTTTGGCTGGCGGCGGGGTCGTGAAGGAGGGTGCGGCGGGCGCGGCGGCGATGATCTTGCGCAGCTCCTCGAACTTTTCGACGAACAGCTTTTTGTCTGCGTCGCGCCGGTGCTCGCTCTCCTTGAGGGCCTTCTCCAACTGGCCCAGCTCTTCCTTGCTGGCGGTGTGCTTGAGGATGTTGTTGTTCGCGCGGTCGCGTTCAGCCGAGAGGCGGCTGATCTCGTTCAGCGCGCCATCAAGCGCGGTGAGCTTGCGGCGCAGCGATTCGTTGGTCTCCTTGAGCGCCTCCAAATCCCGCTCGGCCCGCCGCAGCCGGTCCTCCAATTCCTGCCGCGCGGCGTCGCCCACCAGGTTCTGCGCCGGGGCCAGCCCGGCCGCCGCGAGCCAGCCAACCAGCGGAAAGATGTAGAAAAATCGTTTCATGCTCGGACAATAGGAAACCGCCGCCACTAGGCGCAAGCGTGGAACCGGAAGCCGGCTCAACTCGGCGCTGCCCAAAGGCTGGTCTGCGCCACAGCCGCGCCCCCTCAACGCTCCAAAGTCGGCGGGGCTTCGGCCGATGGGCGGGACTCGATGCGACACTCGTCCGGCACGCCCATGCGCCGAAGCTCGGCGGTGGTGAGCTTGCGGCCGCGATCATCCACGATGCCGGGGGTGCGGTTACGGAAGGTGATCTCGGCGATGTTCACTAGGTTGCTGCCGCGGTTGTAAAAAATTGCCCGCATCGGCCCCCAACGCAGCAGCGGAGCCTGACCGCCGCCGGAAAGGAGATTCGCGCCGTTGATGGCTTTCACCACGTAGTTCGTGGTCGCCCGGCTGGGGTCCACGAAGGTGTTGGCCACGCGCGGCGCCAGCAGCGGCGTGCTGAGGCTGTCGGCGGGATCGTAAGCCAGTGGCGTGCGGTAAATGGTCTGATCGCCCGCCAATACGAGATAACCGGTGATGCCGGACTCCGCGTCCTCCACCGGTCGCCAAGTGACGTGGTGGCCCTCGGGCACCACTTCCACCGTCACAAAGGTCACGGCTGGCGGCGGGGTCACGTCGAGCGGTTGCACACCGGCCTGCAAGGTGATGCTCTCCGCCTGACCGCTGTCCCGCAGGAGCATGACGCCTTTGCGCACGTCGGCGTTACGGAAGGTCGAGCGCGCCACGAAGCTGCCCAGCGGCAGATCGTGCATTCCGTCCGCCGCGTCCACGTTATCCACGAGCATGGCCTGTCGGGCCACCAATGCGCGCGTGGTCCCGCGCACCACGCAGTGGGAAACCGTTGCCTGGCCAATTACGAACATGCCCACCGGGCTGCCGGGGAAGTCCTTGTTGTCGATGTCCAGATGGCTCAACACCACCGGCCCCGTGCCCACGATCTCGATGACGCCGTTGGTCCCGTTCTCGCGGCCCACGCGCCGGAACGCGCAGTTCTGCACCAGATGCGACTCGCCGCCGTGGATGCGCACCGCCGATTCCTTGATGTCCTCGAACACACAATTGTGAACCCCCACCGCGCCCGATGGAGCCAGCCCGGGACGCAGGTCAATCGCCCGCTCGGTGAGGTTGCGGAACGTGCAGTTGGCAATGTTCAGCCGCAACACGGCGGAGCCGCCGGTCAGGCCGCGTTCGCCGGTGTAGGCCCCGCGCGTGCGGTCATGCCCGTGGGTGAAGCCCATGCGGCTGTTAAGGAATTCACAGTCTTGATACGACTGGTTTTGGGTGGAGTGGACGGTGATGCCCGCCTGGCTCTGGCCGTCGAAGCGCACGCGCAGGAACAGTGCCGTGGCGGAGTTCGTCAGCCCGCCCTGACCGGCCTGTGAGTTGTGCCCGTAGCGGCCGCCGCGCACCGTGAGGTTGATCAGTCCCCGGCAATCCCGCTGCGAGCAATCCACATTGGTCGCCCAGTTTAGCACGGTCCGCTCCATGCCCGCGCCGAAGACGAGGCCGTTGGTGATGGGCCGCGTCAGCTCGTATTCGCCCGCGCCGAGGAAGACGTTGCCCCCCGCATCGAGCGCCTTCTCGATGGCACTGGCGGGCTGCCCGGACAAGTTGACAAAGGGCTTGCCGAACAACTGCGGCGGCGGGGCGCGCAAGTCACCCAGCGCCACCAATACCGGCAGCGCCAAATTCGCCCCAAGCTGCGGGAAGCGCAGCCGACGATCACGCGAGGAGGCGTTGTAAAGCGGCGCGCGTGCGTGCCACTGCACTTGGAAGAAGTTGCGCGGCTCGGCGAAATTCGCGTTCACCCCGCCCGGTTCAATCGCCCATTCCTGAAAGAACGGGTCCCGGATGACCACCCCGTCGGCGTAGTGCAATCCCGGCAACGCCGCCCGGCGGCCCAGACTCCAGGGCCGGAGCTGGCCGTGACCGAGCAGGCGGTTGCGCTGGCCACCCAGATAAAAAGCCGCGCCCCGGAACGGTGCGTTGGTGACGCCGTGGCCCAGTTCCTCGTGGTCGTGATATTTCAGCGTGTCCGGCAGGCGCAGGTAGCCCGCGTTGGCCGCCTCGCCGCCGCCGCCCAACGCCGTGCAGATCAGCGCGCAATCAATGCCGTAATCCAGCTCCAGCAGGGGATCGGCCCACAGCCCGCCCTCGGAAGCCGCTTGCGCGAACGTCAGCCCCGTCGCCCGCACCACATGAAAGGGGGTCCACGCCGTCTGCCGGCGCACTAGAGGGCTGAGGATGTAAGTGTTGTGGGCGTGGGCTTCGAGTGCCTCCGCCTGCACGCGCACCACTGGTGCCCAGTTCATGTCCCAGCGCGTGGCACCCTCGGGAGGTGCGACGATGAGCTTGTGGACTGTTACCCCGCGCACAAAGCCACGCAGCCACAACTGCGGCTCCAGGCTGGGCGTCGCAAACTCCCCCGCGTTCACCACCTTGCCGCCGTAGTAGAACGACACCGCGTCCGTGTGATTCAAGCGCGTAGCCGGGCCGTGGGATTGATAGAACGCGCACCGTTCGAGTCGGCCGGATTTCTGGGTCATGGTCGTGGGCTGGTGCCAGAAGAACTGGCAGTCGGTGAGGTCCGCCTGTAAATCCCAAGCCGCGCTCCCGCCGATGAACTGCACATCTTTCACCGCCCGCCGCACCACGACGGGCGTGGCTCCCGGCGCATCGAACACCACGGCATCGCCTGCCTGCGCGGCATCCACGGCCGCCTGCGCACTGCTCTGTGAGCTGAAAAACACCCGCCCCGCGTTGCCGGTGGCCACCCGTGCGGCACCCATCGGCAGCGAATAGGGCAGCGGCGGCGGTTCGTTCGTCGCGACAAAGCCCACCGGCCCTTGCTGCGTGGCCGGGGTGCCCACCAACGGCGGAGTGGTTTGAAGGGGCGCGACGCCCGTCAAACCTTGCGTCGCCTTGCTCTTCTTGGCCTTCACCGCCGGCGGCTTGGGATTCATCAGCGCCCAAATGCCGGCGACCGCGAGCACCGCCATCCCCCCCCACAAGAGAATCGGACCCAGATCAATATCCACCTTGATCTTCTTCTTCTGGGGCTTCTGCTCCGCCAGCACCTCCTCGAAGCGCGGGCCCACTTGCTTGGGCTTGGCCACGGGCGGTCCCGGGTCCGCCCGAGGTCCGGCCGCTGCGGGGGTCCGCTGAACCGGGGCGGTCATCTCGTAGCGCAGCTCGATCTCCCCGAGCTTGATGACATCGCCATCCTTCAGCGCCGCCGTGGTCAGATGCTGGCCATTGATGGCGGTGCCGCCGCCGCTGCGGTCCTTTAACCGGCAGCTGTCCGGGTCCACCGAAAGCAGAAGGTGGCTGCTGGCCACCGATTCATCCGCGAGGACGATGGTGTTTCCTGGCTGCCGCCCGATAGTGACAATGCCGGGGGGCAGCTCGAAACGCTGCCCCCGGCGCGGGCCAGTCATGATGGTGAGTCTGGGCATGTGCAGCAGCGGACGACGGGCGCGGAGGCTAACAACTGCGGCCGCCATGTCAAAGCGGGGAAACTACTTGCCCGGGCTCTTGATCCTACTCCTAATCCTGCACCGGCCGGCTCCGCCACCAGAATGCAGGCGAACGCCGGAACCAACCGGTCCAGCACGCGATGGAAAAATACTGGCATGTCCTGAACATCGGCTTGCAGAACACACTCGTGTATCGGCTGAACTTTCTGTTCCGTGCCACGTTCGGCCTGATCCCCCTCACCGCCACCATCTTCGTCTGGCGCACCATTTACGCGGGCAAGACGGACGGCCGGGTGGGCTCCTACGAGCTGGCACAGATGGTTTCCTACTACCTCGTGGTCACCATCGTGGACGCGCTCACCGCCGTGACGGAGGACGACTGGCAGATCGCCGCCGACATCAAGGACGGCAACATCAGCCAGTTCCTCCTCAAGCCGATGGACTATCTGACCTACCGGCTCTGCCTCTTCGGTGCGGGCCGGCTCGTGTATGCCGTTGTCGCCCTGGTCCCGACCGTCGCCTTCCTCTGGCTGCTGCGGGCGGATTTTGTCCTGCCCCCCGATGCGGCCACGGCCGGATGGTTCATTGTCTCCGTGGGGCTCACCGCGCTCCTGCAATTCCTCATGAGCTTCACCCTCGCACTGCTGGCGTTCTGGGTGCTTGAGGTCGCGACCTTCATCTTCATCGCCTTCGCCTTCGAATACCTCGCTGGCGGGCACCTGTTCCCGCTGGATATCCTGCCCCCTGCTGTGGCCGCCCTGCTGGACTACACACCGTTCCCGTATCTCACCTACTTCCCGGTGAGCATCTGGCTCGGCCGGGTGCCGGCGGACGCGCTCCCGCACGGCGTGCTCGTGCAACTCCTCTGGGTGGTGGCGGCCTACGCGCTGGCCCGCCTCGTCTGGAGCCGGGGCATACGAAAATACTCGGCGGTGGGCGGCTGACATGAATGACGAACGGCAAATTTCGGATGCTGAATTCCTGGCCGCCCGCGGGGGGAGAGTTCGCCATTACCTCAGCCTTTACGCTGCCCTCTGGCGCAACTCCGTCATCCGCGAGCTGGGCTTCAAGGTGAACTTCCTGATGTGGATCGTCGTGGAGGCGCTGTGGTTCGCGCTGCAGCTCACCTTCATCGGCGTGCTTTACCTGCACACCGACCACATCGGCACCTGGACCAAATGGCAGGTCGTCGCGCTCATGGGCACGAGCCACCTCATCCAGCAGCTTTTCACGGCGCTCTTCCTGACCAACCTCACCGCGCTCTCCGAGCACATCCGCACGGGCAAGCTGGACTTCATGCTCCTGCTGCCGGTGAACACGCGCTTCCTCATCTCCTTCCGCCAGGTGGACCTCGGCGGCTTCGTCAACGCCGCCAGCGCCCTCTGCGTCATCGGCTACGCGCTGCACCGGCTGGGCCACACACCCGGGATCGCGCAGTTCGCCGGCTTTGCGGTGCTCGTCGTGGTCGGCATCCTTATTCACTACTCGCTCATGCTCATGCTCTCGGCCACGAGCTTCTGGACCGTGCGGGCGCAGGGCATCGTGTGGGGCTACTACAACCTCTTCAACATCGCGCGCCTGCCCGACGAGGCCTTCCGCGGCCCGTTTAAGGCGGTCTTCACCTACGCGCTGCCCATGCTGCTCGTCTCCAACGTCCCCGTGAAACTGCTGGTGGACAAGCTCGGCTCTCCGCTGGAAATCCTCCTGCTCGTCACCCTTGCTGTGCTGATCTGCGTAGCCTCTGAAATCGTCTGGCGCACCGCGCTCAAGCGCTACACGAGCGCGAGTTCGTAACTCGGCTATCAACCCACGTTCGGTCAGAGATACTTGTCAAAGCTGGCTCGTGGACGGACTCTGTCAGCGTGGAAATCGAAAGCGTAATTGCGAGTGCTTCCTTTTGCTACCTGTTGGTCTGGGGTTTCCTCACAGCAAGAAAGCTGAGTGATACCGAGATTGCGCGTCAGATTCGCATCCAGCGTGTGTCGGCAATTGTCACACTCGTCTCGGTCGCGATTACCATGGCGCTTGATGGTTCGAAGCCACCTCGATGGCTGGAAGTTTCTTTGGCCTTCTCAATCGCGCTGGGGATCTTTGTTACATCTCTTCAAACACTTGTCGGTGCGTTCCTAGCCCTTCGCTTTGACCGTCGAAAGGCAGGGAGCGTGCTGCTGGGCGTTGGCATTCTGACTTGGCTCATTCTCTTTGCTTGGGGGAGGAGTGTTGACGCGTTCAACGCGTTCACTTCGTAGGACTCTAAGGTGTCGGATTCTCCCAGCTTCCGCACCACGCAGCGCTTGCCCCCTCCGCCCGCGCCCCTGACACTCCACCCATGCCGTTGCGCATCGTCTTCATGGGCACGCCGGACATCGCCTGTCCGACGCTGCAAGCCCTCTGCAACACGCCTGAATTCCAGGTCGTCGGCGTGGTCGTGCAGCCGGACAAGCCCAAAGGCCGCGACCTGAAGCTCCAACCACCGCCCGTCAAGGAACTTGCCCTCCGCCTCGGCCTTCCCGTCCTCCAGCCCGAACGCGCCCGCAACGAAGCCTTCATCGCCCAACTTCGCGAACTGCGTCCCGACCTGATCGCCGTGCTCGCCTACGGGCAGATCCTCCCGCAGGCGTTGCTCGACATCCCCACGCACGGCTGCCTCAACGTCCACACCTCGCTGCTCCCGCGCTGGCGCGGGGCGGCACCCATCCAGTGGGCCATCCTCGAAGCCGATGCCGAGACCGGGGTGACCATCATGCGCATGGACGCTGGCCTCGACACCGGCGGCATTGTCTCGACACGCAGCACGCCCATCGCCCCTGACGACAACGGCCAAACCCTCCACGACCGCCTCGCCGTGCTCGGTGCGGAGCTGCTCGTGCAAACCATCCCGCGCTACGTGAGCGGCGAACTCCCCCCGCACCCGCAGCCCACCGAGGGCGTCACCTACGCACGCAAGCTCACGAAGGAAGATGGCCGCCTCGACTGGTCGCAGCCCGCCAGCATCCTGCACAACCGTCTCCGCGCCTTCACTCCGTGGCCCGGCACCTTCACGTTCCTCCCCGCGCAACCCAAACCGCTTCTCCTCAAAGTCTGGCGCGCTGAACTCGCCCGTGCCGGCGACTTGCAGTCGCCGTCCACCGCGCCCGGCCAAATCCTCTCCGCCGACAAAACCGGTATTGTGATCGCCTGCCGCGAAGGCGCGCTGCGTTTGCTGGAAGTGCAGAAGGAAGGCAGTCGCCGCATGACCGCCGCAGAGTTTCTTGCCGGCCACCCGCTGACACCCGGCGCATCGCTCGGCTGAATTGTTCCAGCCGTTCAGGTCTCGGGCGGCGCGGGGGAAGGGCGCGGCGGCGGGACTGGCTCCGGCAGTTCGAAGATGAACCAATCCTCCACCTTTCTGCGGGCCCAAGGTGTCTTGCGCAGGAAGGTGAGGCTGGACCTCACCGTCGGGTCGAACATGAAACACCGGATGGGAATACGGCGCGCCATCTCATGCCAGCCGTGCCGCTGGACCAGTTGGTTCAAAATCTTCTCCAAGGTGATGCCGTGGAGCGGGTCGCGGGGATGGGAAACGGGATTGGGCATGTCAGATACTGGCTGGAAAATAATGCGCGGAGCTACGCAGAGCAAGGCACGGGAAACCGCTGCTTGATTCCAAACCGGCTGGTGCAGCCAAAAGTGCTTCCCTACTTCTTCTTCGCCTTGGCCTTCGATTCAGCGGTCGGCGCGGTCGTGGACTTCGGCGACGCACTCGCGTGCTTGTCCAGCAGCACCCGGGCCTCGTCCAGCGAAACCTTCGTCGTCAGCGGCCAGCCCAGCGTATCGCCGTTGGGCTTGAAGCCGCTGCCGTCCACGTCCGCCCAGATCGGGTTGTGGTAGGCGATGGGTTTTAGTTTTGCCTGCGCGCTCGTGCCGTAGCCGGTCTTGAGATCGAAGTTCTCGCCCGCCGCCACGACGATGAGATGCGCGTCCTCGGCGAGCGGCACGTCCAGCGTGCGGTCGAACTTCACCACGCCGTTCGCAAACCAAGTCGGGTGCGTCGCACGCGTGAAGTTCAGCTTTGGCTCGGCGCGCCCGTTCACGAGCACCTGCACGCGGTCGATGTCAATCCAGTCGGTGCATTGCACGCGCACCTTGAGCTTCAGGCCGCCGGTCGCGCGCACGGTGCCACCAGGTTGCGTGCCGTCGTCGGTCTGCACTTGGAGAAACGGCCCGGTGGTCAGGTAGCTGCGGCCCTCCTTCGCGTGGCGGGCGTTCTCGCGCCAATCAATCTTCGCCGGCTCGTCGCTCGCACTGGGCATATACATCCGCCAGCCGCCGGTGCCGTTGCCGTAAACCGAGTGTGCGTCGCAGACCGCGACCCCGACGTAGCGATGGCCCTTGTTGAGAAGCTGAAGCCAGATGAACTCGCGCTGGTAACGCACTGCGTCGCGCCCGGTCTTCGTGTCCTTCGCGAGGCTGAAGGGCGCACCGCTGAGGATGCTGCTCGGGCTGTAGTTCTCCACCTCGACGCCATCAATCAGCAGCGGCAGCCCGATGAACCCGCCATCCGCGCGCCCGTCGCCGTCGCGGTCGGTGAAGTTCGCGACCATGTCCGGGTGGTTGATTTGAATCCACCGCGCCGGCTCGGGCTTCTGGAAGTCGCGCAGCGTCGCCGCGGTGATACGCGGGTCGGTGCTCCACACGGGCGCGCCGCCGTCCTGCGTGAGCGGCACGGGGTCGAAGGGGAACGAGTTGAAGTGCGCGCCGCTGCCGGTCAACTCGACGCCGGAGACGGTCTGCAAATGGTTCGTCAGCCCGAGACGCACGATGTGCGGACGCCAGTCGTAAAAGCGGTTGTGCTCCGTGGTCGGCACGAACTCGACGCCCTCGGCGGCGAGGTTGATGAGGCGGTCGTCGGTGCCGCAGGTGTTGTCGCCGCTGGGCGTGGAGTGGTTGTGATAGTCGGCGCTCACCCAGCCGCGCGTGTCCACGAGGCGCTTCAAGACGCCCTTCACGGCCGCCGTTTGTCCAGCCGCGAGCTTCACGGTCTGGCGCAAGTGACCAAACTCAATGCCGCGCGTGACGACGACCTCATAATCACCCGGCGGCAGCGGTTGGCGGAACTGGCCGTTGGCCGAGTGATACTGGTCCACGCAACCAGCGGCGCGGTTCTGCGGGCCGAGGTTAGGAACCTTCGTGCCGTTCGCACCGATGAACTGGGCTTTGCAGGGAATGGGCTGGCCGTTCTCGCCGCGAATGTCGAAGGCGATGGCGGACTGCGCTTTGAGGACCATGCTGAACTTCACGTTCCCACCCGGCGCGACCGACACTTTGGACAGCACGCTTTCCCGCCCGAGATCGCTGCTTTCCAGTTCGTGCTCACCCGTCGGGAGCCACAGGCTGACTTCGCCCTGTGCATTCGGATAAGCCGCGAGCCGGTTGGTCGAAGTTGTGTTCGCGACCGAAGTCACGGTGACGCGGGCAGTGGCGATGGGCTTGCCGGCCGCGTCCTTCACTGCGCCGTTCGCCACCGCACCCGCTTCCCCGCGAAACGCCTTCACCACGCCCACCGCCTGTAACGGCGACGTGCCCACCGCGATGAACCGCGCGAAGGAAATTTCTTGGCCGGGCTTGAGTTCGAGTTCCGTCGGCGGTGCCTTCATCCCGTCGCGCTCCACCCACGCGCGGGCGTAACCCGCCTTGTCCGCCGGGTCCACGGCGTCGGCCCACGCGATGTCGCCGGTCGTGCCCATGCTGGTGAACGTCACCCAGCGGTCGTCCACCGTGCCCTTGCGCACGTCCTGACCGGCGTTGCGATAGGTGGTGACGACGAGCACGCCCTGCCAACCGTCGCGCAGGCGATACTCGTGGCGCTTGTAGAGGCCGCCGTTGTTGGGCGAGGTCACGACCGTCTCGATGACCGCCTCACCGTCCTTGCCGTCCTTGGCCACGCGCACCCACGAGACCGGCCCCTGCTGGCCGCTGGGTGAGAACGCGGTAAGCTGGTCGTTGTGCGCGCCGCGCAGCGTGAGGTCGTAGAGGCAGCCGGGCGAAATGCCGTTGGTGCCATAGAACGTGCTCATGTTCGCGCGGCGCAGCGGGAGGTTCGCGGAGATGACGGCCTCGACCTTGTCATTACGCAGCACGAAGTCGCCGATGATGCCGTCGGCCTCCTTGCCGCGCGGGAGCTGGTCCTTGTTGTCCGGGCCGATTTCAAACGCCTCCGGCGCGGCGAACAACGGCAATGTGAGCGCGGTGAAGGCTAGCAGTTGGAACAAACGACGGCCGGCAGCGTGGAACATGAGGCGCATGATGGGAGTCTTTGACTCGCGAGGCAATGCGCGGCTTCGAAGGGAGGCGCGGAGCGTGGGCAAGGCTGCCCGCGCTCCCGCCGCGTTGCGTTCGGGCCTGCGGAAATCCCCGTAGCACTTTTGGCTAGATTGGCAGCGCGCCCGTGCTTACCGTCCCGCCAACACGCAACCCGACGCACGTTATGGCCGAATTCTCCTTCAACTGCCCCTTCTGCAATCTCGAACTAAGCATCGACGAGTCCGGTGTCGGCCAGGAAATTGAGTGTCCCGGCTGCAAAGAGGTGCTCATCATCCCCGCGCCCGGCGGGGCTAGTGCGATGGCCGAGGAGGAGCCGGAGCGGGCTCCGATCATTCCGCAAGGCAGCTTTCCCGAGGCGAAGATCATCAAGAACGCCGCCAAGTCACTCGACGTGGCCGCCAAGACCGTCAAGAAGCTGCGCGTGAAATCCTTCCGCCACCACGAGCATGTGAAGGACGGCAAGGACACGTTTGATGACGCGGTTTCCAACTTCATCGGCCAACATGCCGAGGACGACATCGTCAGCCTCACCGGCATCCAATACACGCACCACCTCAAGCAGAAGGACGCCGAGGGCAAGGAGCTTTCCACGCCCGTCACCGAATACGGGGTGCTGGTCCACTACAAGGCTTGAGCTGCATGTCGAAGCCGGTTCCCAAGCCCATCGAGCCTGCCGAACTGCTCGACCGTGCCCTCGCCGTTCTCAAGGCCGACCGCTTCCCCGTGCTCGCCACGCTGGACGGCGACCAAGCGCGCGTGCGGCCCGTGTCGCCCGTGCGCACGGACGGGTTCGCTGTGTTCGTGGCGAACTTGCGCAGCTACCACAAGACTGCCGAAATCGCCGCGAACAAGAAGGTGGAACTCTGCTACATGGACGACTGCCACAACCAGGTGCGGCTGACCGGCCTCGCGGAAGTCGTTACCGAACGCCCGGTGCTTCAGGAGATTTGGGACGCGAACCCGCTCATGCGCCAGTTCCTTGGCTCGCTGGACAACCCGCAGCTCGTGGTCTATCGCATCCGCCCCACGCGTGTCCGCTACATGCAGGAATGGGCGCTGGAGTATCACGAAGTCCCACTGTCGTAGGAGACGAAGTGAGGAGGTTCACTTCGGATTGGAGTCTGGCGTTCAGGGTTTGGGGTCAGCGGCAGGAAGTTTTCCGAAGTTCACCTTCCCGCCAAAATTCCCCCGCTCACGCCAGCCGAGATAAAGCCGCCAGTGTTCGCCGTTGAAGGAGATGAAGGGTAACCGTAGCCAGCTATAGCGCGAGACCGCCCAGTTCCAGCCGCCGTCCGGCGCAAAGACTGCCTTCGGAAACTTGCCGGTGCGCGTGAAGCACTTGTCCGCAATGCCGATGACATAGAAGGTGAAGTTGTGGAGCGGGTTCCGCAGTTGCCACAGCCAGCCCCGGTGGGGTGAACCGGGCCGATACCAGTCCGGCGGCTCCGGATCGTCCACGTTGCCAAACCACCAAACCGGGTTCCATTTCTGGAAAGCTCGTGCCGGCGGTTTGCAACCGCCGTTCGTTGATCCCGCCCTCGGCTGAGGCGGCGATTGTGAATCGCCGGCACGAAGACCGCGCGCCGCGCCGAGGGAGAGCACCGACACCACGAGAGCGAGGCGAAACCAACTGCTCACAGCTTCGTCCCACCCAGCGTCAGTAGTCGGGCAAATTGCTCCTTCGTCAGCGGCGACACCGAAAGGCGCGACTGCCTCACGAGGGGAATTTCGGCTAGCACCTTGTCCGCCTTGATCGTGTCGAGCGGGACGGGCTTCACCAGCGGCTTCACCGGCGCGAGGTCCACGCAGGACCAGTCGCCTTCCTTGGCCGTGGCGTCCGGGTAGGCTTCCTTGGCGACTTTCGCCAGGCCGACCACCTGCTTGTCGGTCACGCTGTGATAAAAGCAGACGAGGTCACCGCTCCGCATGGCCCGCAGGTAAATGCGTGCCTGAAAGTTCCGCACGCCCGTCCACGCCGTGCCGCCGTCCTTTACAAAAGTCGTCCACGAGTAGGCCTCGGGCTCCGACTTAACGAGCCAGTAATTCATGGCGGCAGCATGTGGCTGGGCCGCCGCGAAGTCGAGGCCATGAACTGGTGTGCCGGCGGCGTGCAGCCGCCGTGTTGCGTGTGGACAGATCGAAACCCTCGCAACTGGCAGCACATCCCAGACGGCGCTGCCAGTCGCCGGCCCCGAGCTTCCAGTGGCTCCGTGCGAGGAATCACGCTTGTTCCAGCCCGGCTGGTTTTCTACGCTGCCGCCATGCCCTCGCCCACACCCGCCAGCGCGCCGCCCACGCAGCTCTTTCAGTATCGCGCCCACATCACGGCCGTTTACGACGGGGACACCTGCACGGTGGACATTGACCTCGGCCTGGGCATCTGGGTGCGCGGCGAGAAGCTCCGGCTGCATCGCATCAACGCGCCCGAGTTGCGCGGGGCGGATGAAACGAAGGGCAAGGCCGCCCGGGACCATCTCAAAGCCCTCATCGAAGGCAAAACCGTGCTGCTGCAAACCATCAAGGACCGGCGCGAGAAATACGGTCGCTACCTCGCGGAAATCTGGCTGGAACAGCCCAACGCGGCCGCCCTCAACATCAGCGACGCACTGGTCACTGCTGGCCAAGCGCGCTACCAAGACTACTGAACGACTGACTCTTCTCTCGCCATGAACGCACTCCTCCGTCTCGCACTGGTGGCCCTGCACTGCGCCGCCTCACTCACCATCATCGCCGCGCCCGCGCCGCGCCTGCCCAACGTCATTGTCATCTTCTGCGATGACATGGGCTACGGCGACATCGGCCCGTTCGGTTGCAAGGCTTACACCACGCCGCACCTCGACCGCATGGCGAAGGAGGGTCGTAAGTTCACCAACTTTCACGTCTCACAGGCGGTCTGCTCCGCGTCGCGCACCGCGCTGCTCACGGGCTGTTACAACAACCGCGTCGGCATCCACGGCGCGCTGGGGCCGGGTTCGCGCATCGGCATCCACGCGAACGAGATGACCATGGCCGAGGTCTTCAAGCAGAAGGGCTACGCGACCGGCATGGCGGGCAAGTGGCACCTCGGCCATCACCCGCAGTTCCTCCCGGTGCGGCACGGCTTCGACGAATACTTCGGCCTGCCTTACTCCAACGACATGTGGCCGCACCATCCGGAGGCGAAGAAAGGCACTTACCCAAACCTGCCGCTCATCGAGGGTGACAAGGTGATCGACCCCGACATCACGCCGGAGAAGCAGCCGAACCTGACGACCTGGTATGCCGAGCGCGCGGTGAAGTTCATCGCGCAGAACAAGGACCGGCCGTTCTTCTTCTACCTCGCCCACTCGATGCCGCACGTCCCGCTCTTCGTCAGCGACAAGTTCAAGGGCAAGTCCGGTGCGGGCCTCTTCGGCGACGTGATTCAGGAGATTGACTGGTCGGTGGGCGAAGTGCTGGGGGCGTTGAAAAAGCACGGCCTCGACGACCATACCCTCGTCGTCTTCACCAGCGACAACGGCCCGTGGCTCAGTTACGGCACGCACGCCGGCAGCTCCGGACCTTTGCGTGAAGGCAAGGGGACGGCGTGGGAAGGCGGCACACGCGTTCCGTGCCTTATGCGCTGGCCGGGCAAGCTCCCCGCCGGCACGAGCAGCGCCGAGATGTTGATGACCATTGACCTGCTGCCGACCTTCGCAAAGCTCATTGGCGCGAAGCTGCCGGAGCACAAGCTTGACGGCCTCGACGTGTGGCCGCTCCTCACTGCCGCGTCGGGAGCTAAGAATCCGCACGAAGCCTACTGGAGCTACTACGCGCAGAACGAATTGCAGGCGATGTTCTCGCCCGATGGCCGCTGGAAACTGCAACTCCCGCACACGTTCCGCTCCCTCGCCGGCCAGCCCGGCGGCAAGGATGGCATTCCCACCAAATACGCCCCCGTCAAAATCACCGAGCCACAGCTCTACGACTTGCACAATGACCTTGGCGAGAAGACCGATGTGGCCTCCTCGAACCCGGCGGTAGTTCAGCGACTCCTCGCCCTCGCGGAAAAGGCGCGCGAAGACCTAGGCGACTCGCTCACGCAGCGCAAAGGCAGCGGCGTGCGCGAACCAGGTCGGCTGGCCGAGGGCAAGTGAAGGGAGAGCCGCCGTTCCCACGGCGCCTTTCGCCCCTGCCCTGCGGCTGATGTTCCGCATACAGCCGCGTTCCCACCGAACCCGAATGCTGCCTTCCCGGTTCCGCCGGCCTGCGCTAGGGTCCGCGCCGAGATGCGGTTCAAAGCAGAATTCAAGTTTGCGCTCCTGGCCGTGCTGGGGCTGATCGGCTGGACCTTGCTGGCCTGGCAACTGGGCTGGCACACGGACCAGTTCGAGCGCGCACAGCATGGCAAACAGGTAATGGCGGCGGTTTATGCCATCACCATTTGGCTGGCCGTGCGCCACCGGCGGGACCAGCAGCAGGGCGGTTACCTCCAGTTCGGCGAAGGGTTTCAAACCGGCGTGATCGTCAGCGCCATCGCCGCGTTCCTCAGTGGACCGTTCCTCGCGGTTTACAGTCGGGTGCTGAACCCCGGCTGGCTGCAACGCGCTTGGGAATGGCAAAAGGCCGGTCTCATCGCGGCGGGGGCGAAGGAACAGGACTGGGGCCGTCACGAGGCCATCGCCAACGTCTCCCAAACGCTCGTCTTCCAACTGCTGCTGGAGCCGATCCGCACCCTGATCATGGGCATGATCCTCGCCACCGCCATGGCGGCCTTGTTGCGCCGGGTGCCAGAGGCGTCGGAAGCGGCACCGCCACCGCCCCGGCAAGCCTGACGACCCGCCGCCCCGGTGCAAAAGCCGTCTGCTTCCCATCGGCAACCACCCCTTTTCGCCTTGAAGCCTCGCTCCACCCGTTCAGTCTGACCCCGCAACCGACATGAAAAAACTGCTCCTGACTCTTTCGCTCTTCGCCGCCGCGTGTGTTGTTCAAGCCGCCGACACCAAAATCATCTTCATCGCGGGCCGGCCCAGCCACGGGCCACTCGCGCACGAGCACCGCGCCGGCTGTCTGCTCCTCGCGAAGTCGCTCGCGGGCGTGAAGGGCGTCGTTACCGAGGTCCACACCAACGGCTGGGTCAGCGACGAGAAGGTCTTCGAGGGCGCGGCGGCCATCGTGGTTTACAGCGACGGCGGCGGCGGCCATCCCTTCCTCAAGGACGACAAGCTGGAGAAGATTGGCGCGCTGATGAAGAAAGGCGTCGGCCTGGGCGCGCTTCACTACGCCGTCGAGCCGACCACGGCGAAGGGCAATGCCGAGTTCCGCGACTGGATTGGGGGCTGCTTCGAGACGCACTGGTCGGTGAACCCGCACTGGGACGGCGACTTCAAGACGCTACCCAAGCACCCCGTCGCCAGTGGCGTGAAGCCGTTCAAGACGAATGACGAATGGTATTTCCATATGCGCTTCCGTGACGGCATGAAGGACGTGACGCCCATCCTCAGCGCGGTGGCTCCTACGAACACGATGAACCGTGGCGACGGCCCCCACAGCGGCAACCCGGCCGTGCGCGAATCCGTCAAGAGCGGCGCGTCTCAGCACGTCATGTGGACGGCCACGCGCGTTGGCGGCGGGCGCGGCTTCGGCTTCACTGGCGGCCACAACCACCTCGGCTGGGGCAACCACGACCAGCGCAAGCTCGTCCTCAACGCCATCCTCTGGGTCGCCAAGGCCAACGTGCCGGTCAACGGCGTGGAGTCCACCGTCACGCAGGAGGAGCTCATGGCGAACCTCGACCCCAAGGGTGGGGCCAAGCCGCCGGTGAAGAAGGAAGAGCCGAAGAAGTAGCCCGGAGCGCAGGTGTCCGACCCGGCGTGTTCGGTGAACAGCAACTCCGGTTCTGCCCGCGAAACACGCCAAACGGCGCAAAAGCGGCAGTCAACACAACTGGACGACGGTTCCACTCGCCGGCTCGTTCCGTTCGGTTCACGGGTTTCGCGGGCAAAAATCCAGACGATGCTCGCGCCGGGTCGGAGACCGGCGCTCCAGCCAAAACAGTTGACGCTTCGCCACCCGGCTGGAAACTCTGCGCCGCGCGGAGTTCGTCATTCGACATTTGGGCTTCGCCATTCCGAATGCCGCTGCCACCGCTCATCGAGATTGTCCCGCTCACGCCGCCCGTGCGCGCGGAGGTCACCGTGCCCGGCTCCAAGAGCATCACCAACCGCGCCCTCATCCTCGCCGCGCTCGCCGATGGTAGCACCACCTTGCGCGGCGCGCTCTGGAGCGAGGACACGCAGGTGATGACCGACTGCCTCCGCGCTCTGGGCTTCACCGTGGACGTGCAGCCCGACCCCGCCGAGTCCTGCAACCGCACCATCACCGTGGACGGCCTCGGCGGACGCCTCCCGCGCGCGGGCACGGCGGAGCGGCCGCTGGAGCTGTTCGTCGGCAACGCGGGCACGGCGGCGCGCTTCCTCGCGGCGATGGTCTGCCTCGGCGACGGCGTGTATCGCCTCAGCGGCGTGCCCCGGATGCACGAGCGCCCGCAAGCCGCGCTCTTCGCCGCCCTGCGCGAACTTGGCTACCGCGTGGACTCGCCGAACGACAAGCTGCCCGCCGTCATCTACGGCGAAGGCAAAAGGCAAAAGGCAAAAGGCAAAAGTGCGTGTTCGGTCAGTGTGGCGGACAGTTCGCAGTTTGCCTCCGCGCTGCTGCTGGCGGGCGGCGTGGGCGGCTGGCAGGTGGAAATCACCGGCGCGAACGAGGACGAACTGCCCTACGTGGACATGACCCGCGAGCTGGTGAAGGTCTTCCCGGCCAAGGGCGGCGAGTTCCAAATCGAGCCGGACGCGTCGAGCGGGAGTTATTTTTGGGCGGCAGGTACGCTTGAGTTACTGGAGAACACCAAAGACGCTAGTGGCCAAACCGGGTGGAGTTCACGCCCTGCCGTTCAGGTCAAGAATTGGCCCCGGTCCGGCTGGCAGATTGACGAACGTTTCTTCACCTACTTCGCCGGTGCTCAATCGCTCACCCCCTCATTCGTGAAGCAAGTCTTTGCACTGGACGCTGCCGCATTTGCGAAGAAGCAGGCTGAAGATGCTCAACACGGGCCGGAGCTCGACGTTTCACGGATTCGTGACTTGGGCGACTCGATAATGACCGCGATTGCCACCGCTCCGCTGCTGGTGATGAAGCAAGCCAACTTCACCGACCTCGGTCGCCTGCGCGTGCAGGAGTGCGAGCGCGTGGTCGCGTTGCGGACGGAGCTGACCAAGTGCGGCGCGAAGATCATCGAGGAGGGCGACACGCTGACGGTTTTCCCCTCGGCGCTCCACGGCGCGGAAATCGAAACCTACGACGACCATCGCATGGCGATGTGCTTCGCGGTTCTCGGCTTGAAAGTACACGGCATCAAACTCAAGCATCCC
This sequence comes from Akkermansia muciniphila, assembly GCA_945874145.1. Classification (GTDB taxonomy): domain Bacteria; phylum Verrucomicrobiota; class Verrucomicrobiia; order Limisphaerales; family SXTU01; genus SXTU01. The sequence continues at coordinate 119,026 of CAMCFN010000001.1, read as the reverse complement.
GCCTGCGTGAAGAAGACCTTCCCCAACTTTTTCCAGAAGCTCGCCACCCCGCCCCCCCACGGCCTCGGCGCCGAAATCCGCGACGCCGCCACCGGCCGCAAGCTCGCGGTGGAGGAGCTGTTTGCGGACTGATGCTCAACCACGAATGGACACGAATGAACACGAATCAGAACCGATTGCATGCCTGCGCTCGCCGATGAGCTGCCTTCCCCGTCGGGTCTTCCCGCTAGCGTGCATTAGTGTCCATTCGTGGTTTCCTTCGCCTCTGCGTTAAACCCCATGCCCAACTCCAAACCCTTCGTCATCGCCATTGACGGGCCCAGCGCCAGCGGCAAGGGCGTCACCTCGCGCCGCCTTGCGCAGATGCTCGGCCTGCTCACCGTGGACACCGGCGCGATGTATCGCACGCTCGCGTGGCATTGCCTCCGCACGAAGGTGGACGTGAACGACGACAAGAAGGTCGCCGCGCTCTGCCGCAAGTGGAAGACCTCGCTCGTCGTCGCCGACGCCCATGTGCGACTGCTGGTGGACGGCTATTATCCCGCGCAGGAAATCCGCACCTCCGAGGCCAGCGCCGCCGTCGCGCACGTCGCGCAGGTCCGCGCCGTCCGCGACTGGATGAAGGCCAAGCAGCGCGAGTGCATCCAGTTCGGCAGCCTCGTCATGGAGGGCCGCGACATCGGCTCGAACATCTTTCCGGAGACGGACTACAAGTTCTTCCTCGATGCCAGCCCCGAGGTTCGCAAGTTCCGCCGCGAGCGCGACGGCGTGAAGGAGGACGTCCACGCGCGCGACAAGCGCGACAGCCAGCGCGCGCACTCGCCGCTCATGCCCTCGCTGGGAGCGTTGATCGTGGACAACTCACACCAGGGCGTGCAGGAGACGTGCGACATCATGCTCGCGGAGGTCAACCGGCGGCGAAAGGCGAACGGGCTGAAGCCGCTCGTGCCGGTGGCGTGAGCCCGCCACGCATGAGGCCGGTCTATCTTCTCACCTGGCTGTTTGCGCGGGCCAGCTTCGCCCTCGGCCACCGCTGGCGCGTGCTCAACGCGGAACGCGTCCCGCTCACCGGCCCGGTCATTCTCGCGGCGAATCATGCCAGTTATCTCGACCCGCCGCTCATCGGCAGCGGCGTGTGCCGGCCCATCAACTACCTTGCGCGCGAATCGCTCTTCCGCTCCCCCATCTTCGGCTGGTATCTGCGTGCGCTCAACGTCGTGCCCGTGGACCGCGACGGCGGCGGTGCAGCGGGCTTGAAAGGCATTCTCGACCGCCTGCACGCCGGCGGTGCGGTCATCCTCTTCCCCGAGGGCACGCGCACCCGCGATGGCCAGTTCCAGCCCGCCCGCGCGGGCATCGGCCTCACCGTCATCAAGTCCGACGCGCCCGTCGTGCCCGTGCGCGTGTTCGGCACCTTCGAAGCGTGGAGCCGGCACATGAAATTTCCCCGCCCGCGTCGCGTGATGGTGAAATATGGCGCACCGATGGATTTCAATGCCCTGCGCGCGGAGGCCAAGACCTGTTCCAAGCCGCGTCTGAAGCAAATCTATCAGGAGATCGCCGACCAGCTCATGGCCGCGACTGCGAAGCTGGAGCCGGTTGAGGATGCACCGTAACGGGGACTCTCCTATCCCCGGTCTGCAATGCCGCGCAGCCACCCACAGCGGACAAGAGTGTCCGCCTTACGGCCCGCGCCGAACACCCGCCTTGTCCCCCGCGTCGAACGCCGGTATCACGAACTCCGCACCCGTTGCACGTTATGCGCCTGCTTACCTTCGCTGCTCTCGCCATCGCCGTTTCCCTTCACGCCGCTGACGCGCCGCCGGACCCGCGCTTCACGCCCGAGATGGCCGAGTTCGTGAAGCGCTTCAAAGGCGGTGGGATGCTTCAGGACGGTTCCGCGAAGCCCACGCCCGCCGAGTCGCTCGCGCAATTCCAAGTCGCCCCCGGCCTCCGCTGGGACCTCGCCGCCACCGAGCCGATGGTCCGCCAGCCGCTGAATATCCACTTCGATGACCGTGGCCGGATGTGGGTCGTGCAGTATCTCCAATACCCTTTCCCCGCCGGTCTCAAGGTCACGAAGTATGATCAATACCTCCGCGCCATTTACGACAAGGTTCCGCCGCCGCCGCCGAACCACTTCAAGGGCAAGGACCGCATCACCATCCTCGAGGACACCAACGGCGACGGCGTCTTCGACAAGGCCAAGGACTTCGTCTCCGACCTGAACATTGCGCGCAGTGTCGTCACCGGTCGCGGCGGCGTGTGGGTGTTGAACCCGCCGTATCTCCTCTTCTACCCGGACAAGAACCGTGACGACATCCCCGACGGCCCGCCCGAGGTGAAGCTCTCCGGCTTCGGCCTCGAAGACACGCACAGCGGCGCGAACTCGCTCGCGTGGGGGCCGGACGGCTGGCTTTACGGCGCGCACGGCAGCACCTGCACGGCGGACATCAAGGGCGTGAAGTTCCTCGGCCAGGCCATCTGGCGTTATCATCCCGTGAGCGGCGACTTCGAGGTCTTTGCCGAGGGCGGTGGCAACACGTTCTCCGTCGAGTTCGATGCGCAAGGCCGCGTCTTCTCCGGTTCGAATTACGGCCAGACGCGCGGCCTGCATTACGCCCAAGGCGCGCTCTACATCAAGGGCTGGTCCAAGCACGGCCCCGCGATGAGCCCGTATCGCTTTGGGTGGTTCGAGCACATGGCGCACAAGGGTTACGAGCCGCGTTTCCCGCAGGCGATGCTCTACTACGAGGGCGGCGCGATTCCGCAATACGAGGGGCACATCGTTGTCGGCATGGCGCTCACGAGCCGCGTGATGGCGAGCAAGGTTGCGCGCGACACCTCGAGCTTCCAGACCGCCGACATCGAGACGAGCGTGCTCTCCAGCAACCGCTGGTTCCGCCCCGTGGACATGAAGACCGGCCCCGACGGCGCGATTTACTTCGCCGACTGGTGCGACAGCCGCCTCAGCCACCTCGACCCGCGCGACACCTGGGACAAGGAGTCCGGCCGCATCTACCGGCTCTCCGCGACCGGTGCGAAAGTGGGCTGGGAGAAAATGGATTTCGGCAAGCTGTCCAGCGACGAACTCCTCAAGCTCCTCGGCCACCCGAACAAGTGGCACCGCCAGACCGCACTGCGCGTGCTGTGGGACCGGGGGGACAAGGCGCTCGTGCCGAAGCTCAAGGAGCTAGTGTTCAGTAAGTCAGTGTTCAGTGTTCAGTCCCCGAAGGCCAACGTGGCCTCGACCGCCAAACTGAATACTGAATCACTGAACACTGAACACTTGGCCTTGGAAGCCTTCTGGGCCGTGAACGCTTGCGGCGGCTTCGACGACTCCTTCGCGTTGCAAACCCTCAAGCACCCGAACGAAATGGTCCGCTACTGGACCATCCGCCTGCTCGGTGACCGCAAGCGCGTCACGCCCGCGCAGCAGGTCGCCCTGCTCGCCACTGCGAAATTCGAACCCGCCGCCGAAGTCCGCGCGCAGCTCGCCAGCACCGTCACGCGACTGCCGGGCAAGGACGCCCTGCCCATCACACGTGAACTGCTCCTGCGCAGCGAGGACGTGACCGACAAGCACGTTCCCCTCCTGCTCTGGTGGGCCGTCGAGAGCAAGTGCGTCACCGACCGCGACGCCATTCTCCGCATGTTGGAGGACAGCACCTTCTGGCACGCGCCCATCGTGCAGAAGTTTATCATCGCGCGCCTCGGCCAGCGCTTCACCGCCGAGCGCACCGCCGCGAATCTCGAAACCGCCGCGAAACTCTTCGCCCTCGCACCCAGCCCCGCTGATGCCGACGAACTCATCAAGGGCATGGAAGCCGGCCTGCAAGGGGACCCGGTAAAGTCCGTTCCCGCCGTGCTCGCGAAGAAGGTTGCCGAGTTGTGGGCCAGCCGTCCGCCCACGCCCACGCTCATCAGCTTCGCCGTCCGCCTCGGTCACGCGCCCGCCGCGCAGGCCGCGCTCGCCCGCATCAGCGACGCGAAAGTCCCCGAGCCCGACCGTCGCAAGACCATCACGCTCCTCGCCGAGCGCCGCGTGGAGGCCGCCGTGCCGACCTTCCTGAAGCTCCTGCGCTTCGAGAAGAGCGACGCGCTGCGCCTTGACTTGGTCAACGCCCTCCAGCGCTTCGCCTCGCCGGACATCGCGCGCGAGCTGCTCGACCTTTACCCCGGCTTCAGTGGAAAGCTTCGCGACACCGCGCAAGCTGCGCTCGCCAGCCGACCCAATTGGTCCCGCCGCCTCCTCGCCGCCGTGGACGAGGGCCAGCTCAAGAAGGAGCAAATCTCCATCGCGAACCTGCTCGCCATCACCGCGTTCAAGGACGCCGCCAGCGACGCGGTCATCAAGAAGCACTGGGGCCGCCTCACCAAGAGCAGCGAGGAGAAGGAAGCCCAAATCGCGAAGGTGAAGAAACTCCTCGCCGGCCCGAGGGGCGACGCGAAAGCCGGCCAGGAAGTCTTCAAGCTCGCCTGCGCCGTCTGCCACACGTTGAACAAGGAAGGCGGCAAAATCGGCCCCGACCTCACCGGCTACGAGCGCGACAACCTGGACTTCATCCTCCCCGCCATCGTGGACCCGAGCCTGGCCATCCGCGAAGAGTTCATCGCCTTCAACATCACCACGCACGACGACCAGGCCCTAACCGGCCTCGTCACTGAGTTGTCGAAAACCTCCGTCACGCTGTTGGACATCGGCGGCAACAAAACCGTGCTCTCGCGGACGAACATCAAGGACATGCGCGCCAGCCACACCTCCCTCATGCCCGAAGGCCTGCTCGATGCGATGACCGAGCAGCAGGTGAAGGACTTGTTCGCCTACTTCATTTCGGGTGCGCCAGTCGCGACAGGAAAGAAGTGACCAGCGGGAAGATTCTCTCCATGAGAACCGACCTCGCAGCATCACTTAGCGGTGTCGCCGTTCTGTTCATGTCGGTCTTGTGCAACAACTCTCTCACGGCAGCGGCGGAACCAACCAAGCCCCAAGGCACCTCCTTCTTCACAGAGAGCTTCGAGGATGCCCGCCTGCTCCAGCGCGGCTGGTATGACGGAGACCAGTTCACCATCGGCGCGAAGGATGCCTATGCCGGTAGCGGTTGCATCGAGTTCCGCTGGCAGGACCGGGGCACGACGCCGGCCAACTCGGTTGGGATGCGCCGCATCTTTGAGCCGACCGAGACTGTTCATCTGCGCTTCCACATGCGGCTGTCCAAAGGCTTGGGCTGGACGGGGCGGGGCTATCACCCGCACTTGATTCAGTTCATGACCACGGAGAACGATCAGTGGCGCGGGCCGGCGGCGAGCCATCTGACCGTCTATGTCGAGCCGTGGGATGGCCGGTTGCGCCTGGCCGCGCAGGACATCCAGAACAAGGACCAACCCCACGGCCTCACGCAAGGCCCGCTGCGCGGCGGCTATAACGCGCAGATGTTCGACAGCGCGGAGGCGCTCTTCACTGATGAGCAGTGGCACTGCATCAAGGCGATGTTCCAGCTCAACAAGCTCGATCTGAAGGCGGACAAGCCCAACCCCGACGGCATCGTGCGGGCGTGGTTTGACGGCAAGCTCGTGGTGGACCGGACCAACGTCGTGCTGCGCTCCACGGATTTCCCGAAGATGAGGTTCAACCAGTTCCTGCTGAAACCCTACTTCGGCCCCGGCCAGCTGCCGCACGCGCAGACGCTGTGGATTGACGAACTGGCGGTTGGGGCCGAAGCGCATTGGTTCTGAAGTTGGGCGAGGGCAGTAGCGGAACCCACTCCACCTGCCGGCTGATCTTCTAGGCCGTGCCAGTGGTCCGGTCCAAGATATTTGGTTGTGTGACCATCGCGCCCCCGTATAGTCCGCTCCGCTAAGAGAGAAGCGAATCCGCATGGCTCTCTTGCGAAACAGAGCTGTAGTGCACGGGCGGCCGGCCGGCCGCCTGTTGGCTTTCAACCGAGCAGAACTACCCGCAGCTTGCCTGCCTGCGGTCGTGACCTGCCACCGAATGACTGATTGCGAATGCAACGCCATAAACCATCCGCGCCCGCCGGGAACCGCCCGGCCAACGACAACGCCCGCCTGCTCGCCCGCGCGGAGACGCGCCGCGTGTTCGATGCGCTGGAGGATTTCTTCGCCACCACGTTGACCAGCCAGGAGCCGGAGTCCGCGGCGCTCTTCCTCGAGAAGATTGTCTCCCGGCTGCACGAGGCCGGCCTCGAAGTGCCGCACACGGTCCAGACGCCCTACGTCAACACCATCCCGGTCGAGGACCAGCCGGCATATCCCGGTGACTGGCAGATGGAGGTCAAAATCAAGAACCTCATCCGCTGGAATGCGATGGCGATGGTCGTGCGCGCCAACTCGCACACCAACGTCGGCGGCCACATCTCCTCGTTCGCGTCGAGCGCGACGCTTTACGACGTGGCGTTCAACAACTTCTTCCGCGGCCGCCACGGGGACTTCAACGGCGACTTGGTTTACTTCCAAGGCCACGCATCGCCGGGCATTTACGCGCGGGCTTTTCTGGAACGGCGTTTAGATGAGAAGCAGTTGGACAACTTCCGTCAGGAACTCGCCGAGGGCGGCGGGCTTTCCTCCTATCCGCATCCGTATTTGATGCCGGAGTTCTGGCAGTTCCCGACGGTCTCGATGGGCCTCGGCCCCATCGGCTCCATCTATCAAGCGCGCTTCAACCGCTACATGAAGGCGCGCGGCTTCATCAAGGGCGAGGAGTCGAAGGTCTGGTGCTTCGTCGGCGACGGCGAGAGCGACGAACCGGAGTCGCTCGGCTCCATCACGCTCGGTTCCCGCGAGAACCTCGACAACCTCGTCTGGGTCATCAACTGCAACCTCCAGCGCCTCGACGGCCCGGTGCGCGGGAATAGCAAAATCATCCAAGAGCTCGAAGCGCTTTTCCGTGGTGCGGGCTGGAATGTCATCAAGGTCATCTGGGGCAGCGACTGGGACGACCTCCTCGCGCGCGACACGACCGGTCTGCTACTCAAGCGCATGGAAGAGGCCGTGGACGGCGACTTCCAGAAATACACGGTCGAGCCGGGCAGCTATATCCGAAAGCATTTCTTCGGCAAGTATCCCGAGCTGCTCCCGCTGGTGAACCACCTCACCGATGAGCAGCTTCGCAAGCTTATGCGCGGCGGTCACGACACGCGCAAGGTCTATGCCGCTTACAAGGCCGCTGTGGAGCACAAGGGTTCGCCCACGGTCATTCTCGCGAAGACCATCAAGGGCTACGGCCTGGGCGAGGCGGGCGAGGGCCGCAACATTTCCCACAACCAGAAGAAGATGAACGAGAAGGAGCTCCGCGAATTTCGCGAGCGCTTCAAGGTTCCCATCGGCGATGACGAGATTGCCGAGATGCCCTTCTACCGCCCCGCGCCCGACAGCGCGGAGACGAAGTATCTGCTGGAGCGGCGCAAGAAACTCGGCGGCTTCCTCCCGAAGCGCATCGTCAACGCCCCCGCCCTCACGGTGCCGAAGCTCGATTACTTTGCCGACTCGCTCAAAGGCTCCGGCAAGGCCTCGGCCTCGACCACGATGGCCTTCGTCGGCCTGCTGCGCGGTCTGCTCAAGAACCCCGCCATCGGCCGCAACATCGTCCCTATTATCCCCGACGAGGCGCGCACGTTCGGCATGGACGCGCTCTTCCGTGAGGTCGGCATCTACGCGCACAAGGGCCAGCTCTACGAGCCGGTGGATAAGAAGTCCCTGCTCTATTACCACGAGACGAAGGACGGACAGATTCTCGAGGAAGGCATCACCGAGGCTGGCTCCATGGCGTCGTTCATCGCGGCGGGCACGGCTTACGCCACGCACGGCGTGAACATGATTCCCTTCTACACCTACTACTCGATGTTCGGCTTCCAGCGCATCGGCGACCAAGTCTGGCTCGCCGGCGACATCAAGGCGAAGGGCTTCCTCCTCGGCGCGACGAGCGGCCGCACTTCCCTCAATGGCGAAGGTCTCCAACACCAGGACGGCCACAGCCTCTTGCTCGCGAGCACCATCCCGACGCTCATGGCTTACGACGCCGCCTTCGCCTACGAAGTCGCCGTCATCATCGCGGAGGGCCTGCGCCGGATGTATCAGGAGGGCGAGGAAATCTTCTATTACCTCTGCCTCTACAACGACAACTACGCGCAGCCCGCGATGCCCGCCGGTGTCGAGCAAGGCATCCTCGACGGCCTCTACAAGTTCCGCCCCGGCGCGACCGGCAAGGCGCACAAGGCCCACCTCATCGGCAGCGGCCCCATCATCAACAGCGCGACCCGCGCCCAGGAAATCCTCGAACGCTACAACGTCTCCGCCGATGTCTGGAGCGCGACCAACTACAAGCTGCTCCGCAACGACGCCCTCCGGTGCGAGCGTTGGAACATGCTGCATCCCACCGAGCCGGCGAAGAAGCCGCGCGTCACCGAGATGCTTGAGAAGGAGCAAGGCATCTTCGTCGCCGTGTCCGACAACATGAAGATTGTGCCCGACCAAATCGCGCCGTGGGTGCCCGGTGGCCTCACCACGCTCGGCACAGACGGCTTCGGCCGCAGCGACACCCGGGAGCGTCTCCGTCGCTTCTTCGAGGTGGACGCGGAACTGACCGTCATCGCCACCCTGCACGCGCTGGCCAAGAAAGGTGCCATTGAGCGCACCGTCGTCGCGCAAGCCATCAAGGACTTGAACGTGAACCCCGAGAAACTCGCGCCGGTTCTTCTCTGAACAATCCTGTTCGCAACACCCGCATCTGAATTTATGGACGTTAAGCTCCCCAACCTCGGCGAAGGCGCCGACTCCGGCACCGTCGTCAACCTGCTCGTCAAGGCAGGCGACACCGTCACCGCCGGCCAAGGCCTCCTCGAACTCGAAAGCGAAAAAGCCGTCGCCACCATCCCCGCTCCGGCGGCAGGCGTCGTCGGCCAAGTCTTCGTGAAAGTCGGCGACAAGGTCGGCGTCGGGCAGCGCCTGCTCGTCATCGGCGAAGCTGGCGGTGCCGCTCCGGCCCCCGCTGCCGCGCCCGTTGCGAAGGCCCCCGTCGCCGCGCAACCCGCCGTCACCGAGGTCCCGCTCGCCGACTTGCCGCCCGCGCAGCCCGGCGTGGAGCCGACCGCTTCGCCTTCCATCCGCCGCATGGCACGCGAGCTGGGCATTGACCTCACGCAAGTCCGCGCGAGCGAGCGCGGTGGTCGCATCGTGATGAGCGACGTGCGCGCTTACATCGCGCAGCTTCAGAGTCTCGCCGCCGCTCCGAAAGCCGCGCCCGCCGCCGCCGTGGCCGAGAAGCCCGCCGTGGAGAGCGTGGACTTCTCCAAGTGGGGTGAAATCTCGAAGAAGCCCATGTCCATGCTGCGCAAAGTCATTGCGCGCCGCATGACCGAGAACTGGAACGCCATCCCGCACGTCACGCAGTTCGACGAGGCCGACATCACCGCGCTGCTGGAGCTGCGCAAGAAGTTCGCCCCCGCCTACGAGGCCAAGGGCACGCGGCTCACGCTGACTTCCTTCGCGCTGAAGGCCGTCGCCGCCACGCTGAAGAAACACCCCATCTTCAACAGCTCGCTCGACGAGGCAGCCAACGAAATCGTGCTCAAGGAATACGTCCACCTCGGCCTCGCCGTGGACACCGACGCCGGCCTCATCGTCCCCGTCCTCCGCGACGCGGACAAAAAGAGCCTGCTGGAACTGTCCAAGGACATTGAGGAGTTCGCGAAGAAAGCCCGCGATCGCAAGGTCTCCGGCGACGAGCTGAAAGGTGGCACGTTCACCATCTCGAACCAAGGCGGCATCGGCGGTGCGCACTTCACGCCCATCGTGAACAAGCCCGAGGTCGCCATCCTCGGCCTCGGCAAAGGCGCGTTGAAAGCCGTCGTGCGCGAGAAGCAAATTGTCCAGCGCATGATGCTGCCCATTGCCATCAGCTACGACCACCGTGTCATTGATGGCGGCGCAGCAGCGCGGTTCACCGTGGACCTGCTCGCGGCCATCGAAGGTTTCGCCGAGAAGGACGTTGCCCTGTAAGCCAGCCGACGACTCAAACTCTTACCTCTTTCCCAAACATGGAACCGACCAAGACAGACCTCGTTGTAGTAGGAGCAGGCCCCGGCGGATACGCCGCTGCGTTCTACGCCGCTGACCTCGGCAAGAAGGTGATTTTGCTAGAGCGCGACCCGAAGCTCGGTGGCGTGTGCCTCAATCGCGGCTGCATCCCCTCCAAGGCCCTGCTCTACGCCGCCCACACCATCACCGGGGCGAAGGAATCCGCGCACCGCGGCATCACCTTCGCCGCCCCGCAGATCGAACTGGACAAGCTCCGCGCGTGGAAGGACTCCATCATCGCCAAGCTCTCCGGCGGCATCACCCAACTCGCGTCGAAGCGCGGCGTCACGGTCATCCACGGGCGTGGCTACTTCGAGGGTTCCAACACCCTCCGCGTCGAGACCGAGGCCGGGCAGCAGTTCATCACCTACGACCATGCCATCGTCGCCGTCGGCTCCAAGCCCGCGCTGCCGAAGGCCTTCGACCTCGGCAACCCGCGCGTGATGACCTCCACCGAGGCGCTGGAGATTGAGGAGATTCCCGAGAAGCTGCTCGTCATCGGCGGCGGCTACATCGGCATGGAACTGGGGACCGTCTATGCCGCGCTCGGCAGCAAAATCACCGTCATCGAGGCGCTCGACAGCATTCTCCTCGGGGCCGACCCCGACCTCGCCCGGCCCGTGATGGCTTACGCCAAGAAGAATTTCTCCGAGGTGCGCGTGAAGGCGAAGGTCCTGAAGATGTCCACCGCCGGGAAGCAGATCAAAGTCATCTCCGAGCACGAAGGCCAGCAGAAGGAAGAACTCTACGACCGCGTCCTCGTCTCCGTGGGCCGCTCGCCGAACAGCGAAGACCTCGGGCTCGAAAACACCAAGGCCAAGCTCGACGAAAAGGGCTTCCTCGTGGTGAACGACCAGCAGCAGACCAGCGACCCTGCCATCTACGCCATCGGCGACATCGCGGGCGGCGTGATGCTCGCGCACAAGGCCTCCCGTGAGGCGCGCACTGCCGTCGAGATCATCACCGGCGAGGCGACCGGCGCGGACAAGGCCATCATCCCCGCCGTCGTCTTCACCGATCCCGAAGTCGCTTGGTGCGGCTTGACCGAGGCCGAGGCGAAGGCCAAGGGCATCGAAATTAGCGTGGCGAAATTCCCGTGGGGAGCGAGCGGGCGCGCGCTCACCTTTGACCGCACGGACGGCATGACCAAGCTCATCATTGACCCTGCGACCGAGCGCGTGCTGGGCGTGGGCATCGTCGGCCACGGCGCGGGCGAACTCATCGCTGAGGGCGTGCTCGCCGTCGAGATGGGCGCGACCGCAAAGGACCTCTCCCTCTGCGTCCACCCGCACCCGACCCTCTCCGAGACGTTGATGGAGAGCGCCGAAGTCTTCTACGGCCACGCTACCCACGTCTTCGCGCGGAAGAAGTAGTCGGCGCATCCAAAGCTCGCCGCGTTTTCGTAAGTGGGTGGCCGTTCTCCCTCAGCCCGGCCCTCCTTACCTGCGGGGCTACCCCACGATCCGGAGCGCGGGCGGCCCGCCCGCTTGGCTGACCGGCGATTCTCCCTTGCTCATCGCAGTTTTCTTCAAGATGCGGATTGTTCGGCGCGTCCACTGCCCGTGCAATCCAACCAACCGACTCTTGTTCCGGCCGTCTCGTCGCGTTCTGCTCCGAGGTCCACGGGGGGAGCTTCCCGCCGACAGTTCATCGGCGGGCTGGCGCTGGCAGCGGGTGCGGAATGGTCCCGCGCGGCGATCGCGCCGCCCAAGCGCGTGGCCGCCATCGTCACCGAATACATTCACAACTCGCACGGCGATGTGATTGTGGGTCGGCTGTTGCACAGCCATTCGATGGACGGAAAGGGCGCGTGGCCGCCGGGCAACGGCTGGCCCAACCTGAAGCTCGTCAGCATGCACGTGGACCAGAAGCATCCGCGCGATACCAGCGAACGGCTGGCCCAGGAGCACGGTTTCCTGCTCGCCGGAAGCATTGAGCAAGCGCTCACGTTGGGTGGCAAGACGCTCGCCGTGGATGGCGTGCTGCTCATCGGCGAGCACGGCAAGTATCCGCTTTCAGACACGGGGCAGATCATGTATCCGCGCCGACGGTTCTTCGAGGAGACGGCGGCGGTGTTCCGCCAGAGCGGGCGCAGTGTGCCCGTGTTCACGGACAAACATCTCGCGTGGAACTGGACCGACGCGAAGTGGATGTATGACACCGCGCGCGAGCTGGGTGTGCCGTTGATGGCAGGCTCCTCGGTGCCGGGCGGGTGGCGGCATCCGGCGGTGGAGATGAAGCTGGGCGTGCCTGCCACGGAGGCGGTGGGGCTTTCGTATGGGCCGCTTGAAGGCTATGGCTTTCACGGGCTGGAGGCGTTGCAGGCGCTTTCCGAGCGGCGGCGCGGCGGGGAGAGCGGCGTGGCGGCGGTGCAGCTCATGGAGGGGCCGGAAGTCTGGGAGGAATTGCGCCGAGGCCGTTTCAGCCGCGCAGTGTTCCAAGCGGCCGTGGATGCGCGCGAGAACAAGGCCCGGTTCAAGAAGCCCTTCGAGGAACAGGTGCGCAGTCCGGCCGCGTTCTTCATTGAGCATTGCGACGGCTTCAAGAGCGTGTTGCTCCATGACCGCAAGGACGGCCACAACGAGTGGATCGTGGCGTGGGAGGAGCAAGGGCGGAAGGACCGGCCGGCGACCGCGTTTTGGACGCAGGAGGCGCGGCCACTTGGGCACTTTGGGTTCCTCGTGCAGGGCATCGAGCAGATGATTTACACCGGCAAGCCCACCTGGCCGATCGAGCGCACGCTGTTGACCACGGGCATTCTCGCGGCGGCCTTTCAATCCCGCCTACAGGGCGGGCGACGGCTGGAGACGCCGCACCTGGCGGCGATCCGCTATCAGCCAACCTTCACTTGGAAGGCCCTGCCTGCGCCGATGCCGGGGCGGCCATTGCCCGGGATGTGAGGCGGGACGAGAGAGCAGTTAGTGTTTAGTCCTGCGCCCGATTGATCGGGATTAGCCAACGCGAATAATTTCCCGCACGCCGGCTACAAATCGGTTGCGGGGATTCCACTTGGCCCGCGCGGCGCACCGGCCTATTCTCCGCGCCATGGTCCTTGTCCTCACGCTGCTGTTCGTGGGCGCGATTCTGCTGCTCGCGGAGACGGTGCTGCCGGGGATGATTGCGGGAATACTCGGCGTGCTTTGCATCATCGGTGGAGTCACGATGGGCTATCAGGAGTTTGGCGCGACCACCGGCAATTGGATTCTCCTCGGCACGATCGTCGGGCTGCTCATCGGCTTTATGCTGTGGGTGAAGTATTTTCCCAGCAGCCGGTTCGGCCGGCTTTACGCGTCCGACGGCGTGGTGGGCGACATCGGCACGGAGCGGCCTGAACTCGTCGGGCAGTCCGGCGTGGCGCACACGGCGCTGCGTCCGGCAGGCGTGGCGGTCATCGGCGGCCAGCGCGTGGACGTGGTCGCTGAGGGCGCGTTGATTGAGCGCGGCGACAACGTGCGGGTCATCGCTGTCGAAGGAATGCGCGTGGTCGTCCGCAAGGCTTGAATTTCTCCCGGTAGAACAACAAACAACCCAATCGAATTATGGAACTCACCCCGCTGCTCGCTCAACTCGAAGGCAAAGGCATGGTCCTGCTCTGGGGCGCGCTGGGCGTCGCCGGCTTTGTCTTCGCCATTCTCGTGCTGAACTTCGGCATGATCTGGGTGCGCGCCTGGACCTCCGGCGCGCGCGTGACGTTCACCGAGCTGATTGCGCTGAAACTCCGCAGTGTGCCCGTGGGCCTCATCGTGGACACGCGCATCACGGCGGTGAAGTCCGGCATCCCCCTCAGCATCGACGACCTCTCGAACTACTATCTCGCCGGCGGCAACGTCGAGGCCGTCGTGCAGGCGCTCATCGCGGCGAAGAAGGCCGGCATCCATCTCGACTTCGACCGCAGTTGCGCGATTGACCTCGCCACCAAGGGCACGGGCAAGACCGTCCTCGAAGCCGTGCGGACCTCGGTGAATCCGAAGGTCATTGACTGCCCTGCCGCCTCGTCCGGCAAGGTGACGATTGACGCCGTGGCCAAGGACGGCATCGCCGTGAAGGTGAAGGCCCGCGTGACCGTGCGCACGAACCTCGACCGCTTCGTCGGCGGTGCTACGGAGGAAACTATCATCGCGCGCGTCGGCGAGGGCATCGTCACCACCATCGGTTCCTCCGTGAGCTACAAAGCCGTGCTCGAAAACCCCGACCGCATTTCCAAGACCGTGCTCGAGAAGGGCCTAGATTCCGGCACTGCGTTTGAAATCCTCTCGATTGACATCGCGGACGTGGACGTGGGCGAGAACGTCGGCGCGAAGTTGCAGGCCGAGCAGGCCGAGGCGAACAAGCTCATTGCGCAGGCGCAGGCCGAAGTCCGCCGCGCTGCCGCCGTGGCGACCGAGCAGGAGATGGTCGCTCGCGTGTCCGAGATGCGCGCGCGCGTCGTCGAAGCCGAGGCGCAGGTGCCGCTGGCGATGGCCGAGGCCTTCCGCAACGGCAACTTGGGCGTGATGGACTACTACAAGATGAAGAACATGCAGGCCGACACCGGCATGCGCGAGAGCATCGCCACGGCGGGCGCCACGCCGCAGGTGAAGTCATAACGAATCTGCCCGCATGAAGCTGGCTGAGTTCATCCAAATGACGACTGAGCATAACCGGCGGTCACTTCGGCTCTGCGTCATTTGGATAGCCGGCTGGATGATTCCTGTGTTTGCCTACCTGTCATTCATGCGCCGGTTAGAGCCTTATTTGGACGAACGATTTGAACCGTTCGCGGCCGGACTGCTTCTCGTGACTCCACTTTTCGTCATCTTGGCCGGCGCCGCAGGGGGTGGACTGCTCATGTCGAGAAAGCTGGAGAGCGGTCAGTCGGTAAAATGCCCCCACTGCGAGAAAGACCTGTCGGCTCCGATGGTAGCGATGGTAGTGGTCGGAAGTCGCAACTGCGCCTATTGCGGCAAGCGAGTCATCACGGAGGAATCACCGGCATGACACTCGTTAGCACAATGCTCGCCGCCATAGACAACATCTGGGTGATGCTCGCCGTCGTCGTCATCTCGGCGCTGTCGAGCTGGTTCCAGAGCCGCAACAAAAAGGACGGGCAACCTCAACCGTGGGGCGGCGAGGACGAGGAGACTTATCGCCAACAACGAACGGGCAGCACCTCCCCGTCCGCGCCGAATCCCAACCAGCCGTTGAACTGGGAGGAAGAGCTCAAGCGTCTGCTCGAAGGCAAACCGCCACTCGACGGCACAGTAAGTGCGCCGCCACCACCACCACCGCCCATCATTCGCCGGACTCCGCCACCGGTGCCAGCGCCTGTCTCGCGCGAGTCGGTAGGCATCGACGAGGAGAGCATCGCTTCCCGCGAAAGCTCCTCGCCGTGGAAGGATACTTCGCTCGACAGCTTGCCGGAACCGACGAAGCCGCTCGCCACGCTGGGCAAATCGACCCACGCTTATCATCGCGCTACCCACCTCCACGAGACCGTTGCCGCTCGTATGCGGCACGTGGACGAGCAGACCGAGAAGCACGGCAAGCCCCTGCATGCACCGGTCCCGCTTGCTCGCGGCATCAATACCGACGCCCGGGCGGTTGTGGCCCTCCTGCGTCAACCCGCCACCGCCCGCCAAGCGCTGCTTGCTTCCTTCGTGCTCGCCCCGCCAAAAGCCTTGCAAGGCTGATCGGGGGACTAGGCGGCCGCAGCGCGACCAAGGATTCCAGTGGCAGACCCCGCTTCCGGGCTTGGCAAGAGGTGTTTTTCCATGCGGGCTCTGGTATTCAGCAGCGGAGCCCCAGTTATTCACACACCAGCGGCCGGCATTCCCAGAAACCGGTCGGAATCCCATATTTCAGGGGCTTTCCAAGGCGAATAACCCCATGAATAACTTTTCTATAAAATCTACTTGTCACCACTACATCTAGTGCTAGCCTCGCCGCCGCTCCCCAACCAATGGGGTAACCCGCGAAGTAAGCCCAATCGGGAAACTCCAACAGCGAGGGGAGCCTTGGCGTCTGATTCGGTCCGGCTGTATAGTGCGGCCATGAGCGGAAAAGGTGCCTCCAAGACTGACAATTTTAGCCATCCGAATCCCATGATTGACGCCCAAGAGCAACTGCCCGCCCCTGCCTCCTCCGCCCGTCGCCCCAAGGCCACGGTTTCCGCCGCTCGCCCTGTGAAAGCCACTGCCAAATCCGGTAAGAAAAGCCCTTCGTTCCAACGCGTATTTTCCGACGCCAAGATCAAGCCCTTCGACCAAATCGAATGGGACCGCCGCACCGCCGAAATTACCGACGACTCCGGCAAGACCATTTTCAAGCAGGAGGGTGTCGAAGTGCCCAAGAGCTGGTCGCTGCTCGCCACGAAGGTGGTTTGCTCCAAGTATTTTTACGGTGACCCCCTCAAGGCCGAGCGTGAAAAGTCGGTCCGGCAGCTCATCCACCGCGTCACCCGCACGCTCGCGGACTGGGGGGTGAAGGACGGCTATTTCTCCAAGGCGGACGGCGAAATTTTTTATGACGAGCTGACTTGGCTCTGTGTGAACCAATACGGCGCGTTCAACTCCCCAGTCTGGTTCAACGTCGGCCTCTACCACCAATACGGCGTGGGCAAAAACTCCGGCAAAGGCAACTGGTTCGTAAACCGCAAGACCAGCATCGCCGAGCGCGCCCACACCCAATACGAATATCCGCAGGGCAGCGCGTGCTTCATTCAGGCCGTCAAGGACGACATGGAGTCCATCATGCACCTCGCATACGCCGAGGCCATGCTCTTCAAGCTCGGCTCCGGCACCGGCACGGACCTCACCCCCATCCGCAGCTCCCGCGAGAAGCTCTCCGGCGGCGGCAAGCCCAGCGGCCCGATGTCCTTCCTCCGCGTTTACGACCAGGTCGCCAACGTCGTGAAGTCCGGCGGCAAGACCCGTCGCGCCGCCAAGATGAACACGCTGCGCGACTGGCACGGCGACATCGAGGAGTTCATTGACGCGAAGCAGAAGGAGGAGAAGAAGGCTTGGGCGCTCATCGAACAGGGTTACGACGGCTCCTTCAACGGCGAGGCCTACGGCTCCGTGATGTATCAGAACGAAAACCTCTCCGTGCGCGTCTCCGACGAGTTCATGAGCGCCGCCCTTGAAGGCAAGGAATGGTGGACCAAATCCACCACCACCGGCGAACGCCTCGAAAAGAAAGATGCGGGCCACCTGCTGCACAAAATCGCCGAGGGCACCCACATCTGCGGCGACCCCGGCCTGCAATACGACGGCGCGATTCAGAAGTGGCACACCTGCAAGGGCACCGAGCCGATTCACTCCACGAACCCGTGTTCGGAATACGTGTTCCTCAACAACACCGCCTGCAACCTCGCCTCGCTGAACCTCATGAAGTTCAAGCGCGAAGACAGCACCTTCGATGTCGAGCGCTTCAAAGCCGCCGTGCGCATCTACATCACCGCGCAGGAAATTCTCGTGGACAACGCGAGCTATCCGACGCAGGAAATCGCCGAGAACTCGCACATCTTCCGCACGCTGGGCCTGGGCTTCGCGAACCTCGGCTCGCTCTGCATGAGCTACGGCCTGCCCTACGATTCGCACGAAGGCCGCGCTCTCGCCGGGGCCATCACCGCCATCATGACCGGCCACGCCTACGAACAGAGCGCGGAACTCGCCGCGCAGATGGGCGCGTTCAAGGGCTACCGCGACGCCCGCTGCTCCGGCGTCACGCAGCCGCTCAAGAAGGACAACGTGGACTCCATGTTGAGCGTCATCCACCAACACCGCACGGCGGTCGAGGACATCCAGCCCAGCGAGGAGTTCAACTACCTCAAGGACGAAGCCCGCCGCGTCTGGGACGGCGCGCTGGCCAAGGGTAAGAAGCACGGCTATCGCAACGCCCAAGTCACCGTCCTCGCCCCCACCGGCACTATCGGCTTCCTCATGGACTGCGACACCACCGGCATCGAGCCCGACATCGCGCTGGTGAAATACAAGCTCCTCGCTGGCGGCGGCATGCTCAAAATCGTCAATCGCGGCGTGCCCGACGCCCTCCGCCGCCTCGGCTACGACGAGACGAAAATCGAGTCCATCATCGCGCACATCGAGAAGCACGACACCATCGAAGACGTCGAAGAGAACGGCCAGACCATCAAGAGTGGCCTCAAGCTTCAGCACCTCGAAGTCTTCGACTGCGCGTTCAAGGCCCACAAAGGCAAACGCAGCATCCACTACATGGCGCACCTCAGCATGATGGCCGCCGCCCAGCCGTTCATCTCCGGCGCCATCAGCAAGACCGTCAACCTCCCGAGCGACGCCACCGTCGCCGACGTTCGCGACGCCTACGTGCAGGCCTGGCGCATGGGCCTCAAGTGCGTCGCCATCTACCGCGACGGCTCCAAGCGCTCGCAGCCGCTCAACACCAAGAAGACCAACGAAGGCGGGGACAAGGCCGCGAACGCCGCCGCCACCGCCGCCGAGCAGACCGTCACGCTGGAAAACCGCATCAAGGACCTGGAGACCGAACTGATGCGGCTGCATGGGGAAGTTGGCAAGCCCCTCCGCCGCAAGCTCCCCGAGACGCGCGCGGCCTACACGCACAAGTTCGACGTGGCCGGCCACGAAGGCTACCTCACCGTCGGGGTCTTCCCGGATGGCACGCCCGGCGAGCTGTTCATCACCATGTCGAAGGAGGGCTCCACCATCGGCGGCCTCATGGACAGCGTGGCCGCGCTCACCAGCATGTCGCTGCAATACGGCGTGCCGATGGAGGCGCTCGTCCGCAAGTTCGCACATCAGCGCTTCGAGCCGAGTGGCTTCACCAAGAACCCGGAGATTGGCCGCGCCAGCAGCATCATTGACTACGTGTTCCGCTGGCTTGCCTTTCAGTTCATCCCCGGCTACCGCGAGGCGAACGCCAAGGACGGCCAGCCCAACCTCCCGCTACCTGGCTTGACCGAAATCGAGCGCCAGAGCGTGAACCGCTCCGTGCCCGAGCTGCCGCTCTCCGGGGACACCGACATCCTCGTGAAGAGTGAAATCATGAAGCCGGTCGGCGGCAACGCTCACCCCGACCGCAAAATCAACAGCCTCAGCGATGCGCTCGAAGGCCTCATGAAAGACGCCCCGCCTTGCCCCAAGTGTGGCCACATCGCCGTGCGCAATGGCGCGTGCTTCAAGTGCCTCAACTGCGGCGAGAGCCTCGGCTGCTCGTAACCGCTTGAAGTGGTTCTGCTTCAAAAGGCCGGGGAGCAATCCCCGGCCTTTTTCCGTTGTCCGAAGCCACAAGAGTATTGAAAGGCGTGACAAAACACGTAGCTCGCAAGGAAGCAAGCAGGGAACCTCAGGCCACAATTTATGGGCAAAGAATTCAGCATCACGCCGCGGACCGTTCCGCATGTCGAAACCAAGTATCGCCGGATCGTCACGCCGGTGCCGCATCCGGACTCGGTGCCGACCTTGGAGAAACTCCGCCGCTTCGAGCCGCAGTCCATGCGCGGGCAGCCGCCCATCGTGTGGGACCACGCGCAGGACATTTTCGTGTATGACAAATACGGCAACCGCTGGATCGACTGGTCGAGCGGCGTGCTGGTGACGAATGCCGGCCACTGCGCGCCGGAGGTGAAGCGCGCCATCCTCGACCAGGTGAACAGCAACCTGCTGCACAATTACGTCTTCCCGAGCGAGGAGCGCGCGGAGCTAGCGGGCGAACTCGCCGCGGTCGCGCCGGAGGGTTTGAAGAAGGTGTTCCTGCTCACCACCGGTTCGGAGGCGACGGAGTGCGCGATCAAGTTGAGCCGTGCACACGGCATCAAGGTCGGCGGGAACAAGAAGATTGGCATCATCGGCTGGGAACGCGGCTTCCACGGACGCACGCTCGGGTCGCAGCAGGCGGGCGGCATGGCGGGGCAGAAGTCGTGGATTGTGAACGAAGACCCCGCGATTATCACCGCGCCGTTCCCGGATGGCTACTGGCAGCAGGACACGAGCTTTGAATCGTTCCTCAAGTCAGTCGCCGCGCGCGGGCTTCAGCCGGAGAACGTCGCCGGCGTCATCATGGAGACGTATCAGGGTGTGGGGCCGGACTTCGCGCCGGTGGAGTTCGTGCAGAAACTCCGCGCGTGGTGCGACCAGCACCAGATTGTGCTGACGTTCGACGAGGTGCAGGCGGGCTTCGGGCGCACGGGCAAGTTTTGGGCGTTTGAGCACTACGGCGTGACGCCGGACGTGATTTGCTGCGGCAAGGGCATCAGCAGCTCGCTGCCGCTCTCGGCCGTCATTGGGCGCGAGGCCATCATGGATCAGTTCCCGCCCGGCTCGATGACCAGCACGCACACGGGCAACCCGGTGTGCGTCGCCGCCGCGCTGGCGAGCGTGCGGAAGATCATCCGCGACAAGCTGACGGAAAATGCCGCCGCCCTGGAGCCGGTGCTGCTGGCGGGGTTGAAGGCGATTCAAGCGAAGCACCCGAGCGTCATCGGCCACATCACCGCGCGCGGACTCGTCGCAGGAATGCAGACGGTGAAGCCCGGCACGAAGCAGCCCGACCACGACCTCGCGCATGCGATCATTGAGCGCTGCATGTGGAAGGGGCTGCTGCTCTTCGCGCCCGTCGGTGCGTGGGGGCAAACGGTGAAGATCGCCCCGCCGCTGACGATTCCGCGCGAGGCGTTGGAGGAGTCACTGGCCGTGCTCGCAGAAGCAACGGACGAGGCGGTGTCGGCCCAGGGATGATGCGCTTCGCCCTTGCTGGCGGTTGCGCTGTTGGCAGAGAGTTCCGCCATGAACTGCAAGAGCATGCTGGTGGTGGCGGGTTTGGCGGGCGTGACGTTGTTCGCGGCGGACGTGCCCGGGCGGAAGTGGAACTTTGAAGACGCCACCCCGGGCTCGCTCCCGGCGGGCTGGGTTTCCGCGAAGACTGGCGAAGGCCCGGGCAGCGTGTGGCAGGTGCAGTTGGATGCCTCGTCGCCGCACGGGGCAAAGACGCTGGCGCAAACTTCCTCGGCCGGACCGAGTCCCCTTTTCAACCTCTGCGTGACGGACGGTCCCAAGTCGGCGAATGTCGATCTGTCCGTGTCCTTCAAGGCGATCAAAGGCGAGATCGACACCGGTGGTGGCCTGGTCTGGCGGTATCAGGATGCGCAGAACTACTACGTCGCCCGGCTGAATCCGTTGGAGGACAACTTCCGGCTCTACAAGGTGATCGCGGGCAAACGCAAACAGCTCGCCAACGCCAACACGGACCTTCCGGCTGGCCAATGGCACACGCTGCGCGTGGTGCATCGCGGCGATCAGATTCAATGCCACTTGAACGGCAAGCTGCTGCTGGAAGGCAAGGACAGCGAGATCAGCCAGCCCGGCCGGATTGGATTCTGGACCAAGGCCGATGCGGTGACCGCGTTCGATGGGTTGACCGCCGGCGAGGCCAAGTAAGGGCGGACCAGCCGGCGCTTACTCGGGCTGCGGAGCAGGCGGCTCGCTCGCTTTCGCGCGCGGCCACCATTGGCCCAAGCCCACCCCGGCGAACACCAGCAGCATGGCCGGCCAGAAGGTGGGCGTGATGGGTTCGCCGAGCAGCCACCACGCCCAGATCATCGTGCTGGCGGGGATGAAATTGCTGAAGAGCAGGACTTGGCTCACCGGCCAGTGCCGCAGGGCGTTGTTGTAGAGCGCGAAGGAAATGACCCCGCCAAACAACGTGCAATAGGCATGGACGCCGATCAGCCCCCAGCCAAAAACCAGCCCGCCCCGCGCGACCTCCCAGATCGCCCCCGGCGTGAGCCACGCGGCGGCCCGCCACATCGTTGCGGAGGTGATTTCCGCCCCGCTCAGCGTCTGCGCGAGTTCGCGGCAATGCCGACCGTAAAACATCCACAAGCAGCTCGCGCCCAAAGCCAGCAAATCGCCGCGCCAGTCACTCCCGCCCGCCTGCAACTTCGGCCAAAACAGCGTCATGACTCCGCTCAGCGCCAGCCCGGCTGCGGCGTAGCGGCGGAGTGAATCGCGATTGGCCTGCGGTCCGCCCTCGGCCAGCAGCGCCCACACGGGCGAGGTGCTGAGATAAAGCGCGACGTGCGATGCCGAGGTGAATTGCAGCGACACCGTGAAGGTCACGACGTAAACCGCCAGACTGAGGCTGGCGCGCCGCCACAAGCTGCGGCGTAGTTCGGGAGTGAGCGGGTGCGTCGGACCGAACCAGTTCGTCCAGCGCAGCAACACAAAGAAAATCAGGCCCACCAGCCACATCCGGCTACAGGCAATCCACACCGGCGGCCACTCGCGAACGAGATACTTCACGCCGGTGTTGTTCGCGCCCCAAAAGAGGATGGCGCAGCCCAACCCGGCGGCGATGACAGAATGATTGCGACTCGTGAACACGGGAACGGCGGCCTGGCCGGCGGCCGGCGGGAATCTGCGGTAAAGCCCCGGTTGGCGGCGAGCCGAGAAGTGGTCTGGGGAGCAAGTT
Source organism: Akkermansia muciniphila (assembly GCA_945874145.1). GTDB lineage: Bacteria > Verrucomicrobiota > Verrucomicrobiia > Limisphaerales > SXTU01 > SXTU01. Next base: position 96,490 of record CAMCFN010000001.1, on the reverse strand, counting down.
CGACCAGCGCGAGCAAGCTGAGGGTTCCGGCGTGGCGTTGCTTGACGTGGGAAAACGGCGAGAGGACGATGCCAGAAGCATCGTCGGGCACGTGGCGGAATGGCAGACGCGCTGGACTTAGGATCCAGTGGAGCAATCCTTGCAGGTTCAAGTCCTGTCGTGCCCACCACCGCCTGCGCCGGCCCGGTGGCAAAAGATGGAAGGCGCCATTCCCAAGACCCCGATGGAGCGGATGGTATGAGCAGTAGGACGAGAACGACTGCCGACGGCTCGGCAGGCCGCGTGTCCAAGATGCGCGACCTTCAATCCTCCCAAGGGCGGCCCCAACCATGGTGTCAAAACCATGGTTGACCCTGCTCGGGGTTGCTTGTTAGGTTTCGCGCCCTTTGGCGGCTGTTCTCGGCTGCCAGTTTGTATGCGTCACACGATTTCAGTGCTGGTGGAAAACAAGTTCGGCGTGCTCACGCGCGTGGCCGGCCTCTTCTCGGGGCGTGGCTACAACATTGACACGCTCAATGTCGCCCCGACCCAGGACCCCAGCGTTTCCCGCATGACCGTCGTCACCCGAGGTGATGACGCCACGCTGGAACAGATCGTCAAGCAGCTCAACAAGCTGGTGGACGTGCTCAAGGTGATTGATTTCCGTGACGGCGAATACATCGACCGCGAACTGGTGCTGGTGAAGGTGGGCGTGGATTCCAAGTCCCGCGCCGAGGTGATGCAGATCACGGACATCTTCCGCGCCAAGATTGTGGATGTGCAGCCCAAGAGCCTCACCATCGAGATCACGGGCAACGAGTCCAAGATCGAGAAGTTCCTGACCCTCATGCAGACCTTCGGCGTGCTTGACCTCACGCGCACCGGCAAGGTGGCCTTGCCGCGGAAGTAGCCAGTTTCAGCAAACAGTTTTCAGTCAGCCAACACGCAACACGACCTATGCCCGCTAAAGTCTATTCCGACAAAGACGCCGATCTCGGCGTGCTCAAAAACAAAACCCTCGCCGTCCTCGGCTTCGGCTCTCAAGGCCACGCCCACGCGTTGAATCTGAAGGACAGCGGCCTCAACGTCATCATCGGCCTCTATGAAGGATCCAAGTCGATCGCGGTCGCGCGCGAAAAGGGCTTCGAGGTCGTGCCTACCGCCGAGGCCGTGAAGCGCGCCGACGTCATCATGGTCGCGCTGCCCGACACCAAGCAGGCCGCCGCCTACGAGAAGGACATCGCGCCCAACCTCACCAAGGGCAAGACCCTCCTCTTCAGCCACGGCTTCGCCATCCACTTCAAGACGGTCGTCGTGCCGAAGAACGTGAACGTCATCATGGTCGCGCCGAAAGGCCCCGGCCACATCGTCCGCCGCCAATACACCGAGGGCAAAGGCGTGCCCGCGCTCATCGCGGTGCATCAGGGCGGCAGTGCGGCGAAGAAGGTCGCGCTTGCGTGGGCCAAGGGCATCGGCGGCACCCGCGCCGGCGTCATTGAGACGGACTTCAAGGAAGAGACCGAGACCGACTTGTTCGGCGAGCAGACCGTCCTCTGCGGCGGTTGCACCGCGTTGGTGAAGGCCGGTTACGAAGTGCTCGTCGAGGCTGGTTACTCGCCCGAGATGGCTTACTTCGAGTGCCTGCACGAGCTGAAGCTCATCGTGGACTTGATGAACGAAAAGGGCATCGCCGGGATGCGCTTCTCCATCAGCGAGACCGCGAAGTGGGGCGACGTGAGCGTCGGCCCGAAGATCATCGACGCCTCCGTCAAGAAGCGGATGAAGCAGGCCCTCAAGGACATCCAGACCGGCAAGTTTGCCAAGGAGTGGGTCGCTGAATACAAGGGCGGCTACAAGAAATACAACGCGCTGCTCAAGGCCGACGAGAACCACGGCATCGAGAAGACCGGTGAACGTCTCCGTGGCCTGATGCCGTGGATGCCCAAGCGCAACGTCAAGGGCGTGCAAGCCGCCTACTAAACGCGGAACGAGGAAACTCGAAACGCCATCACTTCAAACCGCCGGGAGCGCAAGCTGCCGGCGGTTTTTGCTTTTCGCGCCCGTCAAGCCACGAACTCCAGCGGGAGCTGGCGCGCCTGCGCTTCGATCAGCCCGCTCACGCCCAGGCCGATCAACCGCAGTGGACGGTGCACCAGTTTCTCGCGGGCCAGCAGCCAGCAGCCGAGACGGTAGATCTCCCGCGCCTCGTGCAGCGGCTCTTCCACGGAGATCTGCCGGGTGAGCGTCGTGAAGTCGCCGTAGCGCACCTTCACCTGCACCGTGAACGCCGCGAGGCGATAGCGGGCCAGCTTGCCGGCGATGTCGGCGGCCTGTTCCTCGAGACAGGCCCGCAACGTGGGCCGATCCTCGGTGTCCCGCAGGAAGGTGTTCTCGCTGCTGATGCTTTTGACCTCGTCGCCCAAATCGAGTGCGCGGTCGTCCTCGCCGAAAGCAAAGCGCTTCAGCTCCGGCCCCCACGAACCCACCAAAGCTCGCAGGTCGCCGCGATAATCCTGCAAATCCCCCACCGTGCGCAGGCCGGCCCCGGACAGGTTCTTTTCCGTGACTTCGCCGACGCCATGGAGTGAACGCACCGGCAGCGGCCGCAGGAAGGCCACTTTTTCCGCCTCGCGAATCAACGTCAGCCCGTCGGGCTTTTGGAAGTCACTCGCGAGCTTGGCCAGGAGTTTGTTCGCGGCGATGCCCACGGTGGCCGTGAGCTGGCGCTGCGTCCGGATGACTTGCTTGAGCCGACGGGCCAGCGGCAAGGCGCATGCCAGACTGGCGTCGGCTGCGGCGCCTTGCGCCTGCGCGGAAACGTCCATGTAAGCCTCATCCACTGACACTTGCTGGACGAGTTCGCCCGCGCTTTGCCGAACCAAGTCCATGATGGCGTGGGACTCCGCGCGATACGCCTCCATACGAGGCCGGACGAACACCCCGTCTGGACACAGCCGCCCTGCGGTCACGCTGGGCATCGCCGAACGCACCCCGAATTTGCGCGCCTCGTAGCTCGCCGCCGCGACGACTCCGCGCTGGGTGGGCGGCGCACCGACGATGACGGGCCGGCCCGCCAGCGCGGGGTTGTCGCGCTGCTCCACGGAGGCGTAGAACGCGTCCATGTCGAGATGCAGGATGACACGGTGCATGAGCTGTGGCAGCGAGCCTTTGTTCAGCGGCGGACACAAGCCGCAGCGTGCGGAAACCTGCTGAGTTCAGCGCCCCGCAGACGGCTTGCTGCCCGAAGTGGCCGCTGGCAAAACCGCCCGGGCGAAGCGTTCGCCCACGGTGAGTTTGGCGGCCCGGTTGAAGTGCAGCGCGTCTGGCATCTGGCCGCGCAAATCCGTGGTCGCGAACGTGCTGAAGTAAGGCGTGCGCGCCGCGATGTCCGCGTGTTTGGCCCGCACAATTTCGCGCGTGGCACCCGCCGCTGCGATGCCGCCGATGACCGCGCGCATCGCCGTCGCCTGCGGCAAATCAGCGCGCAGATTGTCCACCAGCTCCTTGAGGCGTTGATCGGCGACGGCAGCCTCGGCAGCCGAGTCGCTCTCGCCTTGCAGATACAGCAGCCCGACCATCTCGAAAGTATGCCCCTCAGTCCGCAGGCGCAGGGCAGCCGCCGTCACGGTTTTCACCACATGATCATACATGTGATGGTCCGCCGCACTCTTGGCCCAAAAGGAATTTCCCCCGCCGCCCCGGCTGGCCTTGATGATGCCGAGGTTGGTCACGCCCGTGCGGAAGAGACTGCGGCCAAAGGAAATCTCCGGCCCCCAGTGCGTTGCGCTGCCTTTGTAAAACCCACCTTGCTGCGGCTGGAGCTTAACCAACGCACCGTCCGAGCTGCCCAGCGAAGTCTTGGCGTTGGCCAGATTGTGCCAGCAGAACCGGATGTGCGCATCCGCTGGGTCCACGCCGGGCGAGGGGTCCGCCTCCCCGCCATCTGTGGTGCCCAGCGCATTGGACTGTCCGGTGAGCACGAAGAGTTGGTAATGCGCGGCTCCGGCGGAGGTGCCCATGCCCAGCAGGCAGCCAAGCAAAAGCAAGAGCACGAAACCACGGCGGGCAGGGCGCGTCACGGCAGGGGTCATTTCCGGTGGCTGGTTAAGAGGTGGTCGCGCAGGAACCGGGCGACCCGCTCATTCGCTTGAGCAATGGCCTGTGGATCGGCTCCGCGCAAACCATGTTCGCCCCCGGGGACGGTGATCAATTCATGCTTCACCCCGTGGCGGGCCAGCTCGCGGGCCATGTCCGCCGAGCAGGCGTAGGGCACATCCGTGTCCTCGGTGCCGTGAACCATGAGCATGGGCGGGTAGTCACGGGTGATCAGCCGCACGGGGCAAAACGGCCTCAGCCGCGCTGGTTCCTTCGCCGCATCCACGCCCGTCACACCGAACGCCCAGCCGCCCGTTTGTCGCAGATGGCGGTAGTAATTGCCGCGCGCCTTGCCGACTGCGGGGTCGTCGGTGTTGGTCAGCACCCGGCCCAAGTTGACCGCCGCCAGCGCCTCCTCGCGACTCACCGGCGCACCGTGATGCGACGACTTCGCCCGCGCCCACTCGTTGTCAATGTCCCCGTAACCCCAGTAGGCAAGCAACGCAGTGGGCCGAGGCTCGGCGATCACCCCGGCCAGCATCGTGAGAAACCCACCGGCGGAACCGCCCGCCACGACGACGCGCCGCAGGTCCGCCTGAAAGAGCCGTGGACCCTCGGCGTGCAACCAGCGAAACGCATCCCGCAAGTCCTCGGCGATTTCCGGCAGCTTTACCTCCGGTGCGAGCCGGTAATCCAGCGAGACCAAAACCCAGCGCTCCTGCGTGCAAAGCTCCACCAAACTTTTGGGCAGTTGTGTCCGGCTGCCCACGATCAGCGCGCCGCCGTGCAACCACACCAGCACCGGACGCGATTCCGTGCCCGACGGCCGGTGGACCTCCGCTTCGATCTTTACCGCGCCCACCGTTTTGTAAACGTGCGTGGACTTGCTCAAGGCCGGTTCAGCGGCTGATGCGGTGACGCCCACACCCAGCCCGGCGAACCAGACAGAGAGGAACCGGGAAACAGATGAAACATTCATGGCTTTCGCGCGGGCAAGTAGCGTTCCACATCCCGCAGGGCGACCACACGGCAGCCCTGCTCCTTCAAGTGAGCCAGGTAGCTTTCAAACTTTGCTGGGTCCGTATTGACCCACGGATGCTTGCGATCCGGCACACCGTGAAAAGTCATCACGGCAATCTTCCCATCTTTCGCGAGCGCCACCGCTGCCTTGAAGGTTTCCAAGGTCGAGTCAGGCTTGCCATCAAACGCCTGCGGCAGTGTGAGCGGTTCATCCACCTGCGGATTAAACGCCCGGGCACCCCCGGCCCGCGCGAACCGGTAGCCGCGCTCCCGCAACAACTTCACCGCGCTTTCGCTGGTCTGGTAACCTGGGTAGCAAAAACTCGTCGGTCGCGGAATGCCCCGCTGCGCACACTGCTGCTCGATGTATTCCACATCGGCCACCAAGTCCGCAGGCTTCTGCCGTGGCACGCCCAAGTGCCGCCGAGTGTGGTTGCCGACCTCGAAGCCAGCGTCATGCAGGCCCCGGATCTGTTCCCACGTCATGTAATTGGTCTTGTCGGTGGCGAACTCAAAACCCTCCGTGATGAAGAACGTTGCCCCGAAGCCCAGCCGCTTCAGCAGCGGGGCAACGAAGGTGGCGTGGCTGGCCACGGAATCATCAAACGTCAGCACCACCAGCCGATCCGGCACCCGTTCCGCCGCCCCCGCAGCGGCAACCCAAATGTGCAGCAACACCCAGCCAAACCAGCGTCTCATGAGCGGGAGATTAACTGCCCGCGCGGCCCGGCACCACGTCAATTCCCTGCTCCGAATCGCCCGTGGCGGGGCCACTCTTGTTCCCCTTCCGTTCAAAAACTGTAGCAGCGCTCTGTGAGTGCCGAACGAAGCCACGGTGCCACGGACGCGCGCATGGGGACAGGAGTGTCCCCTCACGTCGGCGGCTACCGTTCGAGGACGCGGTAGAAGCGGTGCGGGTGCTGCGCGGCGGCGGGGTCGTCGAGCGTAAGCAGACCATTGGTGACCGTGAGCGGGAGGTTGAGGCGAATCCAATTGGTGGCGAGCAGGTTCGTGCCCACCCAGACCTCGAAGTCCGGCGTGTTCCCGAGCGCAAGCAGGCCGCCGTCGTGGTCGTTGAAGTGCAGGCGGAGCGAGCCGTCGGGCAGGCGCTGCGGCGGGTGCAGGCGGGGGAAGTTGAGCACCCGCAACGTCGCGGGCTGGCTCGCGGTCCCGCCACCGGGACCGCTGATTTGCACTACGTAACTGCCGGTGTTCGTGCGCCCCACGTTCGTCAGCGCGAGCGTCGGGCTGGTCGCCCCCGGGAGGGCCACGGTGTTGCGCAGCCATTGGTAACTCAGCGGCGGCGCGCCGCTGGCGCTGACGGTGAAGGTGAAGGTGCTGCCCGCGACGACCACCGCGCCGCTGGGCTGCGAAGTAACCGCCGGGGGCGTGGCCGGCACGTTCACGGTCAGCGTGGCCGCCGGGCTGGTCGCGAGACCCGCCACGTTGCTCGCCACCACGCTGTAATTGCCCGCGTCGCTGACCCGCACACTGTTCAAGGTCAGCGTGGCACCGGTCGCCCCCGGAAGATTCGTCCCGCTGCGTTGCCACTGGAACGCCGGCGGCGGCGTGCCGGTGGCGGCGGCGGAGAAAGTCACGTTCGCGCCTACGTTCACGGCCTGGCTCTGCGGGTTGTTGGTGAGCACCGGCGCAACATTCAGCGGCGCGTTCGTCGCGGGTGTGTTCGCGTTCGCGCCGAGGAAGGCGAGCAACTCGGCGTCGCTGACTTGCGCGGCGTTCGAGAAGTCGCGGCCCGCGAGGTTCGCGGGGATTTGCGGGCGGTGGTAGCGGAGATACTCGAACTCGGCGCGGAGGTCGGGGTTCTGGTCGGTGATGACGCTGGAGTTTTGGGCCAGGTAGCTGCCGGGCTGGGCAATCGGGAAGCGCGCCTGAATTCCGAGCCAGTCCGTGTAGGCGACGAGACCGACCTGCACGGCGGCCGGGAAGTCCGTGCGCGCGAACCGCCGATGCACAAGCCATTGCCCGCCCGCGTCGCGGCGCAACGTGATGACCGCGCCGCCGATTCGGGCGATTTGCAGTTCCGTCTGTGTCGAGGGCGCGCTCGATATGGTGAGGGTCGAGGAGCTGTTCACCGTGTTCTTCACCTCGAACTGATACGTGCCCGGGTTGTTCGCCGCGCCCATCGAGAGGAAGACGTAGTTCTGCTGGCCCAACTGCCAGCCGGTCGCGCCCGTCGTGTGCGTGGTGGGCGTGCGCATCATGAGGCCGGCAAGGGAATACTCGCCGCTCGGGGCAGCGGTGCCGGCGCGGTTGCGCGGGATGACCTCGGTGGTGACGACGAAATCGCCGCTCACGGGCCGGAAGGTAAGCTCGCCGATGTAGTCGTTAAACCAGCCGCCGGTGCGCGGCAGCATCGTCATGCGGCCCGCGCGCGAAGTGTTGATGTCGCGGGCTTCCAGCTTGTCGGCGTTCCAGCCCTCGACTGTGTTGACGCGCTGGTAGCTGGCGAGCGTCGCGGCACTGTCGAACTCGTCGGAGAGCGCGGCGAGGTCGTTGATGAAGGGCGGGGCGTCATCATTCGTGAGCGTCAGCACGGCGCTGGCGGGCGAGCCGAGTGTCGCGCCGCCGGTGGGGTTGCTCAGCGAAAGATTCGCTGTCTCGTTGGTCTCGACAGTCGTGTCGTCCAGCACGGTGACGGAGAATGATTTGTTCGCCGCATCGCCGTTGGCCCAGCCCAATGTGCCGCTGCTCGCCGTGTAATCACTGCCCGCCGTGGCGCTGCCGTTGCTCGTCGCGTAGCTCACGCCCACCGCCCCGCTGCTGCCGCCGGTGCGGGTGACGGTGATGCTCGCGGTGCCGGCGTTCTCGGCGACGGAGTAGCTCGCGGCGCTGAACTGCAGCGTGCCGGGCGTTGCGACCGGCGCGGTGGTGGGCGTGACGGCGGCAAAGGTGTCGCCGAGGCGTAGTTCGTCCATCGCGGCGTTGTTCTGGTTGGCGGACGACCAGAAGGCGACGGTGCGGAAAAGAATGTTCGCCCCGCCCGTGGTGCTGCGCGTGGCATTGGGTGTGACGGGCGCGGCCCCGCCCAGCGGCGGGTTCACGAAGAGGTCAATCTGGTCCGTCACCCCGAACTGAATCCGCACCACGAGCAGCGTAGCGACGCCAATGGTGATGGGCACGTTGCCGGGCACAAAGGTGAAGTTGTCCACGCCGGGGTTGTTGATGAGCAGGGACCAGAAGCGCTGCCCGCCGCTGTTCGAGGGAGTGCCATAGTAGCCCGTGCCGACACGGAGATTGTTCACGTTGCCCATGTCGTCCCCGTTCGCGAGCGTGACGGCGAGCTGCACGTCGTCGTTGCTGTCCTTCCGCACCAGCGCGGCGAGCCAGAGCGTCGTGCCGTCGCGCCCGATGACGGCGGGGTTGCTGCCGACGACGGCGTGATTCGAAAACGCGCCGGTCACATCGAGCCGGCGGTTGGCGGTGAAGTTGTTATAGCCGCCGACCACGTAGTTGCCGGTGGCGAGCAGCGTCCCGGACGCGAGTGGGGCCGCGCTGGCGTTGCGGAACTGGTTCGCATTCGAGTCGAAGCCCAGCACCGTCCACGCCGACGCGAATCCGGTGCCACCGCTCTGCCCGTGGAGGAACGTCCCCGCCGCTGCCGCGAATGGCTCGTGCGCGCGGAGCGTGTCGGCGGGCGGCGCGTTCGTCGCGCCGACGGCGGCGAGAGTGTCCGCGAGCCATTGCGCGGTGAGCGGGTCTTGGCTCGCGGGAATGGTGTGGCCGATGCCGGGCAGACGCACGAAGAGCGAGGAAGGCCCGGTGTTCGTCAGCGCGTTGTGAAGCTGCTCGCTGTGCGCGATGACGACCTCCGGGTCCGTCTCGCCGTGGATGAGCAGGAAGGGCGGCCCACCGGCGCGGACGTGGGACATCGGGTTCACTGTGGCGAGCGTTGGAGGGCTGCTCGCAGCGGGCGCGCCGAGCAGCAGCGTGAAGAAGCCGGCGGTCTGTTGGTTCGCGGTGGCGAGGCCGATGTTGGCCGGCCCGCTCATGTCCGCGACGGCTTGCACGGCGCTGGATTGCCCGAGATTTTCACCGACATCGAAGAGGTTTGTATGGCCGGTCGTGCCCGCGAGCGCGGCGAGATGACCGCCGGAGGAATAGCCCCAGATGCCGATGCGGGCTGGGTCGAGGTTGAACTGCGCGGCGTTGGCGCGGAGCCAGCGAATGGCGGACTTCACGTCCTGGATTTGCGCGGGGTGCGGGACGTTGGCAGGATAGCTCGGCGCGAATTGATTCGTGGTGAATCGGTAGCTGATGGCGGCGACGGCGACGTTGTGGTTCGTGAGCGCGAGGGCACGGGGGAAGTTCTCATCACCGGTAAGCCAGCCGCCGCCGTGGACCCACACGACGACGGGCGTGGGACTAGTCGCGCCGGGGACGTGGTAGAGGTCGAGCCACTGGCGATGCCCGCCGCCAGCGACGTAAGGGATGTTGTTGGTCTGCCGGTAATGCGCCGGGAGCGTCTGTGCAGCGGCGGGGAGAAGGAGGCCGAGCAAGAGGAGGAGAATGGCGGGAGAGCAGCTGCGGGAAGAAAATTGCGTGGCGTTCATTTGCCCTTTTATAGCGGCGGCGGCGGTTTGCTTACGGCCGGCGGACTCGGGAGTTTGCTGTAGTTCCGGCGGTTAGCTGGAGAGCAGAGTGCAATGGCGATGGCGCTTTCGTCGGGCGCGTGAGGAGACTCCTTACAGCACGCCGCCGCCGTAAGCAGGCGGATTCGGTTGGCCGCGAACGATTCCGTCTCCTGACCTCGGCGGCTACGTGAAGGCGGCTACTTGGCCTGCAGCTTGAACTCGCCGTTGTTGCCGTTGGAGGCCTTGTAGCCGCCATTGAGCGATTTGCCGGCGACGGTCGCAGACCATTGGTAGTCGAAGCCGTCCACCTTGGTCGTGCCGGTCAGCGTGGTGTTCGCCCCGTTCTGCTTGGGCGTCATCAGCGCGGTGTAGCTGATGGGTTTGCCGAGCGCGGTGCCGGTGAACTTGGCGATCCACTGGCCGTTCTGCTCACCGATGACGGTGCAGATGAGCTGGCCGCTGGTGCCGTATTTGCGGTTGTTCCATGTGCCGGTCCAGGCTTTGGCAGCCTCGGCGGCGTCTACCGGACGGAGCGGGGCGAGGAGGGTGAGGAGCACGAGCGAGGCGGGGAGGAGGAGGCGAGTTTTCATGATGGTTGATTCTGTTGGCTGCGGCGGTTGCGCAGCGTCCGTTGCTTGGAACGGAATAGCACAAGTTCGGGAAATCTTACGCTCTATTTGGCAGACTGGTGCGGCGTGAACGCCGCGCTCCTCACGGTGGTGTGATGAAGGGCGGGGCGGGTGCTTGCACGCGGGGTTGGCCGCCGCCGCCGATGTTGCCAGGGCCGTTGTTCACGACCACTTGCAGGTGGTGGATGACGAGGGCGAGTTGCGCGCGAAGGTTGGGCGGGAGGTCGGCGGGGGAGGCGAAGTCGCCGCAAATGATGAGGTGGGGGCTGCCGAGTTGGTGCCACTCGGTGAACCACTCGCCGTCGAAGGCATCCTTCACGTAAAGGCCGTAGTCTTGCAGGGCGCGGGCGATTTCGTAGGCCGGGCCGTTCGTGCCGACACCGAGGCTCGCGAGGTCCACACTGGGCGGGAGGGCGAGGAGCGAGCCGAGGTGGACGTTGCCGCGCGGGGCGAGTTTGGCGCGGAGGGCGGGGTTGTTCGCCGGGGACCAGCCAGCGGGCCAGACGTGCGCGGCTCCGTCGGCTTTCGTAGCAACGGCTTCCAAGGGCACGACGGAGCCGAGGACGCGGCGGATGGGGCCGTTCAATTCGGCGCGCGTGAGGCTGCCGGCGAAGGGCGTGAGGCCACTGCCGTTGGCACTGGCGAAGTCGGGCGGGACGCCGGAGCCACGCAGGTCGTGGCGTTTGATGTTGTTTGCGGTGAGCACGCGCCCGGCGGCGCGTTGGGCCCCGAAGACTTCGTAAAGGGTGAAGCCGTCGGCGGCGATGAGGTGGAGCTGACGCGCGACAGCGGTGGCGGCGAGCGCGGCGTCCGGCAGGCGCAGCGTGGCGAGTGGGGCGGGTTGGCCGGCGACGAGCAACTCAACGGGCGCATCCGTGGGCGTCTCGCGGAAGCTGGGGTGCGAGAGCCGCGCGGAGACGAGCATGATGCCGGTGGTGAGGTCGAGGCCGCCGGGCGCAACGGCAGCGAATTGCGCGCCGGAGCCGATGGGTGTGTTCCACGGCGAGTCGGCGGCGAAGGGCCAGAGGACGGGGTCGCGGGCGGTGGGCGGGGCAACCGCGCCAGCCACCGACGGGACGGAGTTCGTCGAGGTGACGGCGGGCTTTTGGGCCAAGTTGCCGACCGGTTTACCCGCAGGCGGACGCCACGTTTGCACGAGGACGAACAGCAGCGCGAGGGCGGCGGTGGCGAAAACGACGCGTCCTTGGGCGGTGCCCAGCCATTCCATCAACGCGCCTCGCAGAGCGGCCAGCAGTCCCGGCCCTTGCTCGTCCTTCGACGGGCGATAGGCCAAGGCGCTTTTTCCCGTCTCCAGTAACACGCGCTTCATCACTTCCTCGGCGGAGACGGTGTGCGTAGGGGTGCGGATGCCGGCGAGGACGGAGGCCTTCACGCGCTCGCGGGTGGCGGCGGGGTTGAGCAGGAGCTTGAGCGCGGTGTCGAGGCGCTCTTGGTCCAGCACGCGACGCAAGCTCTCGGGGTCGCTCGCCAGTTCGGTCTCGACGCGCGCGCTCTCCTCGGCGGGCAGCGTGCCGGCGAGGTAGGCGATGAGTTGGTCGTCGGAAATCATGAGTGGAATGGCGAGTTGCGAATGACGAATGGCGAATCGGTGTTCGGCAGCGCGCCGAAGTAAGGTTCCCCATTCGCCATTCGCCATTCGCAGTTCACGCCGTCCTCCCGAGTTTGTCTTCGACGCACAGCTTGAGCTGCGCGCGGAGGCGGAAGAGGGCTTGCCACACGGCGTTTTCCGACCGCGTGAGCTTGGTGGCGATGGTCTCGATGGGCTGGTCTTGCGTGTATTTCAGTTCGACCAGTTCCTGCAAATGCGGCGGCAGGCCGGCGACGCAATCGCGCAGGTGCTCGACCTCGGCGGATTCGCTCGCGCCGGGGCCGGTCATCAAGCTGCGTTCCAGCTCGCGGGCGCGGGCGTAGTTGAACTGGTTCTGCTGCTCGCGGGCGTAGCGCTGGAGCTCGGCGCGAATGAGGTTCGCGGCGATGGCCCGGAGCCAGGCGCGGAAACTGGTGCCGGCGGTGAAGCCGGAGAGGTTGCGAAAGGCGAAGACGAAGGTCTCGTGGGCCAGCTCATCCACGAGGTGCGCGACGGGGAGTTTCAGCGCGATGAAGGCGCGGAGGGAATCGAGGTGCGTGTCCACGAGCGGCTCGAAGGCGGCGGTGTCCCCGGCCTGCACGGCGCGGATGAGCGCGGCCTCGGTCGCGTTAGGAGTGATGGCTTCGATCGGCATGAGCTTCTGCACGGGTATAGCGGCGGAGCGGAGAAAGCTTACAGGAATTTTTGGGGGTTACGGCGAGCGGCGGGGGCGCTGTTGGAACGCAGTTACCTCCGCCTCTTTATCTTGGCGGCTGCGGGGGGCGCTACTTCGCCAGCTCGCGCAGCGCGGTCTTGAGCACCTTGCCGGTGGCGTTGCGCGGGAGCGCGGGGAGGACGCGGAAGTGGCGCGGGACTTTGTAGTCCGCCAGCTTCTCGCGCACGAACTCGTGCAGGGCCTTCTCGTCGAGTGTCACGCCGTCGGTCAGCACCACGAAGGCCAGCGGTTGCTCACCGCGCCGCGCGTCCGGCACGCCGATGACCGCCGCGTCCTTCACGCCGGGGAACTTGTGGATGACCTCCTCGACCTCGCGCGGATACACGTTGATACCGTTGACCAGGAGCATGTCCTTCTTGCGGTCGGTGATGAAGTAGAAGCCGTCGGCGTCGCGATGGCCGAGGTCGCCGGTGTAGAGCCAGGCGTCGCGCAGGACGAGGGCAGTTTCCTCCGGCTGATTCCAGTAGCCGCGCATCACGTTCGGGCCGCGAATGCACAGCTCGCCGGTCGCGCCCACGGGGAGTTCGTTGCCGCCATCATCGCGGATGCTCAACTCCACGCCGGGAATCGGCAGCCCGACGCTCCCGGCCTTGGGCGTGCCGAAGAGGGGGTTCACGGTGGCGACCGGGCTGGACTCCGTGGGGCCGTAGCCTTCGATGAGCGGCAGCTTCGGGAAGCGCGCGTGGAACTGCCGGAGCACTTCCATCGGCAACGGCGCGCCGCCGCTGATGCACAGTCGCAAGGACGGCAGCTCGACGCCCGCTGGCAGGCCCGCCAGCGCGCGGTGAATCGGCGGCACGGCGGGCAGCATCGTCGCGCGGCGGTGGTGGATGTCGTCGAGGACGTGCTTGAACGGGCTGACGGACTTCACCAGCACGACGCTCGCGCCCTTGAGCAGCGGGCAGAGCGTGCCGACGGTGAACATGAAGCTGTGGAACTGCGGCAACAGCACGAGCAGCCGGTCCTCCTCCTGGAAGTCGAGACAGGTGATGCAACTGGCGACGTTGGCGAGGAAATTGCCGTGCGTGAGCATCGCGCCCTTGGGCCGGCCCGTGGTGCCCGAGGTGTAGAGCAACGCGGCGAGGTCGGCCTCGTTCAAGTCGGCGGGCAACGGCGCTTCCTCCTCGGCCAGCGCGGCGAAGTCTTCCACGCGGAGGAACTGCACATCGGGTCGGAGCACGGCGAGCTTGGCCTGATGCTCCGACAGGCTGTGGTCGGTGATGACGAGGCGCGCGCCGGAGTCGGCGAGGATGAAGGCGACTTCCTCGGGCTTGAGGAAGTTGTTGATGACCGTCACCACGCCGCCCGCGCGCCAGACGCCGAAGAGCGCGGCGGGAAACTCCGGGCAGTTCTTCAGCCACACGGCCACTCGGTCGCCGCGCTGGACGGCGAAGTCCCGCGTGAGCGCGCGCGCCAGCCACGCGGCGCGTTGGGCGAGCCAGTCGTAGGCGAGCTGGGCCTCGCCCCAGAAGAGGGCGGGATGGTAGCGGCGGCGCGCGACGGTCTCCGCAAAGGCGGCGAAGAGGTTCATGGGCTGGAGGGTAGGAAAAATGGTGGCAACGCCAACACTCAATTCAGAGAAATCTATAAAAAGATCAGGAAGCCAGGAGGGATGCAAAGCAGAGGCGAGTTGGTGTGCCGCTGCCTGCCTGCGCTTCCGCCTGCCTTGCAAAAATCAGAATTGGTCTTTTGCGCCTGAAGCCTATCCTAGCGCCGTGATTGACACTGCGGAACGGCTTGCCGACTTCCTGCCACGTTTGCGGGCGGCGGCGTGGATTGCCTTGGACACGGAGGCGGACAGCTTGCACGCCTACCCGGCCAAGCTCTGCCTGCTCCAGTTCAGCATCCCTGGCGCAGACGAGCTCGTGGACCCGCTGGCGGCGATGGACCTGGCACCGCTTTGGGAAACGCTGCACGGCCGCGAATTGCTGCTGCATGGCAGCGACTACGATCTGCGGTTGCTCCGGGAGCATCACCACTTTGTGCCGCACGCGATCTTCGACACGATGATTGCCGCGCGTTTGCTGGGGACGCTGCGCTTCGGTTTGCAGGATCTCGTGGGCCAGATGCTCGGCGTCGTGCTCGAGAAGGGTCCGCAGAAGGCCGACTGGGCGCAGCGACCGCTCACCGAACGGATGGAAAACTACGCCCGCAACGACACGCGTTATCTGCACCCGCTCGTCACCAAACTACGCGAACAGCTCGTCGCCAAGGGCCGGCTCGCTTGGGCGGAGGAAAGCTGCGCCGCGCTCGTGGCCGAGTGCGCCATCCTCCCGCCGCCGGAGCCGGATCGCGAGTGGCGCATCAAAGGCGCGGCCCGGCTGACCCGCTCCGAACTGGCGGTGCTGCGCGAGTTGTGGCACTGGCGGGAGCGCGAGGCCACGCGGTGCAACCGCCCGCCGTTTTTCCTCCTGAGCCACGAGCTGTTGATCGACCTTTGTATTGCCGCGGTGGACGACGCGCCGTTGGATGCGCTGCTCCCGCGCCGCTTCGCCCCGCACCGCCGCGAGGGCGTGGTGCAGGCCATCGCGCGCGGGCTCGGCGTGCCGCCGGATGAGTGTCCGCGGATCCTGCGGGGCGTTTCGTATCATCCCACGGACGCGGAGCGTTCACGCTTCGACCGGCTCAAGTCCCACCGAGACCGACGGTCCGTGGAACTCGGCATCGACCCGACGCTGATCGCCAGCAAGTTGACCCTTGAGCTGCTGTCGCGGGGTGGCAGCAAACCCACCACGCTGTTGCTCAACTGGCAGCGCGAACTGATGGGGTTGTGACTCCGTGGTCGCAGCCTTCCGCTTACGAAGCTCCGCTGCACGGGTTGAAGCCAGCGGTTACGGGCTGGACGGCGCGTTCGGCGGCGGGCTGGCGATTTTGTCCAAGTCGGCCGCCACCTTCGCGGAGCACTCGGGGCAGATGCCATGGGTGAATTCCACCGCGGCGCGCTGTTTGAAGTAGCCTTCCACGCTGTTCCAATAGCCGCTGTCGTCGCGGATCTTTTTGCACCACCCGCAGATGGGCAGCAGGCCGCTGAGGGTCTGGACTTCGGCCAGTGCCGCCTGCAGCTCCTTAATCAGCCGCTCGCGCTCCGCCTCGACGAGCTTGCGCTTGGTGATGTCGCGGAAGATGGCACGCGTGGCGACGGCTCGGCCGTTTTCGACGCGACAACTGGCGTTGCCCTCGACATGTATCTTATGCCCGTCCTTCGCACGGAAGATGGCCTGCAAGTTATCCAGCGCCTCGCCCTGCATCACTCGCGTGAACTGTGCGCGACACTCCGCGAGGCAGTCTGGGTGGATGATGTCAAAGATGGTGAGCGTGGCGAGGTCGCTGATACGGTAGCCCAGCGTGGTGAGCCAGGCGCGGTTCACGAAGAGCAGCCGCCCGTCCGGCGCGACGCTCTGGATGAGGTCCGTGGCGTTTTCAAACAAGTCCCGCAACTGCTCCTCGCGCTCGCGCAGCTCGTTCTCAATCCGTTCGCGCTCCTGCATTTCAGAGTGCAGCCGGAGGTTGGTCCGGGCCACGTCTCCGGCCCAGCTTTGCATCTGATCCTCAGCTACGGCCAGCCGTTGTGAAAGCCGGCGCAGTTCCAGATGCGTGCCGAGCTGCCGCGCCAGCCGGCGGAGGCCGTCCATCTGCGCGGGAGTCAGCTCCCGTGGGCGGCAGTCGATCACGCAAAGCGTGCCCAACGAGTGCCCGTCAGAGGTCACTAACGGCATGCCGGCGTAGAAGCCGATGTAGGGTTCCCCGACCACGAGCTGGTTCAGGTGGAACCGCGGATCGCGCTGCGCATCCGGGACGATGAACAATTCGTCTGGTTGCAGAATGGCATGGGCACAGAATGACGCATGCCGGGAAGCCTCGGTGGCAGCCAGGCCCACCTTCGCCTTGAACCACTGGCGGTGTTCATCCACGAGGGACACCAGACTGATCGGCGTGCCGCAAATCTCCGAGGCCAGCTGGGCGATGTCATCAAACGCCTGCTCGGGTGGGGTGTCCAGCAGGTGCATTTCGCGCAGGGCAGCCAGACGCTCCGGCTCGTTGGATGGCAGGGGGGCGGTCATGGCGGTGATGCGGCTGGAAGGGGGGCTGCTGCCGATAGCGAATCAGTCCCGGTGCGAGGCTGCAATCCCGAAATAGCCCCATGACGGCACGGTGCGGCCTTGCTATGCGGTCAAGTGCCGTTGTCCGGAGGCTCACTTCGCAGCCGGCTTCATTGTAAGCGGGTCGCGCAGCGGCTGATCCACGAGGCGGCCGCCGGCGAGCGACTCCAGCTTCACCGGATGGTCGGGGTGGCCCTTGAGGATTTCTTCCTTCGTGCCGACGACGAGGATGACCACCTTCTCCGGCGTGAGATACTTGGCGGCGACGCGCTTCACGTCCGCCTTCGTCACGGCGTCAATCTTCGAGCGGTAGGTTTTCCAGTAGTCGGGTTCCTTCGCGAAACGGCCCGTGAACTCATCGCCTGCGAGCGTTCCGGCCACCTGCCGCTTGGTGGCGAACGTGGCCGGGAAGGTCTCGATGAACTGCTTCTTCGTCGTGTTCAACTCCTCGTCCGTCACGGTGTCGCTCGCCACCTTCTTCATCTCCTCCAGCACGATGCTCGTGGCGTAGGCGACGGTGCGGGACTTCGACTGGAACGCCGCGAGGAAGCTCATCGGGTGATACACGCCGCCGGGGAAGCCGCTGCCCGCCGAGTAGGCCAGGCCCTCGTCCGAGCGGACGCGGTTCATGATGCGCGAGGTGAAGCCGCCGCCGCCGAGTATGTCATTCATCACCTGCGTCGCCGGGAAATCCGGGTCCTCGCGCTGGATGCCGGGCAGCAGGATGGTCACGCGACCTTGGGGCACTTCCTTGTCCACGAGATAGACGCCGGGTTGGGCGAACTTTTTGGCCGTGGGCACGGGCGGCGGGACTTCGCCGGTGAAGGGCCACGCGGTGAAGAGCTTCTCCAACCGCGCGGTCATCGCAGCGGAGTCGAAGTCGCCGTTCACCGCGATGACGAAGTTCTTCGGGTGGAACCAGCGCTTGTGAAATGCCTCCAAATCCGCGCGGGTGATGGACTCCAGCGAGGCCTGCGTGCTGTGGCGGTTGAAGTAGAAGCCGTCGCCATACGCGAGGAAGCGGCGCTCGCGCTGCTCGATTTCCGCCGCGTCGTCGTTGCGCTGCTTCATCGCCTGCAAGCTCTGCTGCTTGCGGAGCACGAGCTTATCGTCTTGGAAACGCGGAGCAGTGAGCACCTCGCGCAGGATGGCGAAACCCTCGTCGAGGTCCTTGGAGAGGAGGTTCAGGCTGACGCTGCCCTGCGTGTCACTGGCGGCGGAGGTGAGATTCGCGGCGAGGAAGGCGAGTCGCTCTTCGAGGTCCTCCGCCTTCTTCGACTGCGTGCCGCCGCGCGCGAGCAAGTAGCCGGTGACGCCCGCAAGCCCTTCCTTGCCGACGGGGTCGAGGTAATCGCCCGTGCGGACCAGAATGGAAATGTTCACCAGCGGCAGCTCGCGGTCCGGCACCACGTAGGCGACCGGCCCGGCCTTGAGTGCGACGCGGAACTGCTTGGCGTCTGGCGGGGAGTAGTTGAGCTGCGGGTAGGTGAGCTTCTCCGGCCGGTCCGGGATGGCGGCGGCGAAGGCGCACTGCGCGAACACGGAGCACGCGAGCAACGAGAGGATTCGGGTCTGCTTCATGGGAAAGGTCTTAAGTTACTTCTTCTCCAGTTCCGCGATGCGCTCGGCGGTCTTCTTCTTGAGGATGGTCAGGAACTGCTGGTTCTTCGCGTCGGCTTTCGCGGCCTGCTCTTCCATCTGCTTCAGCCGCGTCTTGAGCGCCTCGACGTTCTTCTCTTCCTTCAGCCGGCCGATGAACTGCCGCACGGCGGGCAACTGCTGAGCGGACAGCCCCACGAGGTCGGGGTCGTCACTCGCGCTCTTGCCGGCCTTGCGGACGATGGAGGCGACGTTCCGGTTTTCCTTCGTGAGGTAAGTCTCGGCCACGCGCTTCACGTCGGCGGCGGTGACGGCCTGGAGCTTGGGGCCGGCCTCGTTGATTTCCTGCCAGTGGCCGAGGCCGTCGTAGCGCAGCAGCGCTTGCATGATGGCGTGGTTGTTGGAGAGCTTGCGGTATTCGGCGGCGGCGAAGTTGTTCTTCACCTTCTGCAATTCCTCGGGCGGCACTTCACTCGTCTTGATTCTCTCAATCTCGGCCAGCAGGCCAGTCTCAAGGTCCGCAGGCGTTTTGCCGTCGGTCACCTCACCGCCCACGTTGAACAAGCTCGCCCAGCGCATCGAGTGCTGCTGCGCGTAGGCCTCGGTCGCGACCTTCGAGCTAACCACGAGGCCCTTGTACAGACGGCCTGTGCGGGTGGAAAGGAGCTGCGCGAGGACGGCGAGTGGGTAAGTGTCCTTGTGACCGAACGCGGGCGTGTGCCACATGATGTCCACCTGCGGGTTGGTGTCGGCCTCGCCGTTCATGCGCTTCTCGGCGGGCTGTTTGATTTCGAGCGTGACCACGTCGGGCGCGGCTTCCTTGCCGCGCGGAATGCGGCCGAGATACTTCTCGGCCAGCGCGGTGGCTTTGTCGGGGTCGAAGTCACCGACGAGGACGGTGGTGAGGTTTTGCGGCGCGTAGTAGAGGGCGTAGAACTCATCCGCCTGCTTCTTCGAGATGGCGGGGATGTCGGAAGGCCAGCCGACGACCGGCCAAGAATACGGGTGCGACTCCCAGAACATTGCCCAAAACGACTCCTCGATGCGGCCCGTGGGCGTGGACTCGGTGCGCATCCGGCGCTCCTCGAAGACCACGTCGCGCTCGGCGTAGAACTCGCGGAAGACCGGCGCGAGCAGGCGCCCGCTCTCCATCCACATCCACAGCTCCAGCTTGTTCGCCGGGACGGTGGTGAAATAGACCGTCACGTCCTGGCTGGTGTAGGCGTTCATCTGCGAGCCGCCGTTGGAGGTGTAAATGCGGTCGAACTCGTTCTTCACGAGGATTTCGCGCTGCGCATCCACGAGCTTCTTGAACTGGGCTTGGAGCTCCTTGAAGCGCGGCGTCCAGGTGTCCGGGTTTTGCAGGTCGGTGATTTCCCCGCGCCGCCACATCGTGCGCATCACGGACTCTTCCTGGCGCATCAAGTCACGCACGCGCTCCTGCTCGTTGATGATTTCAACGTCCTTCTTGTAGTCCTTGGTGCCGAGCGTGGGCGTGCCCTTGAACATCATGTGCTCGAAGAGGTGCGCGATGCCCGTGATGCCGGGCCGCTCGTTGGCGCTGCCCACGTGCGCGACCCAGCCGCCGGCGACAGTCGGCTCGTCGTGGCGCGGGAACAGGAGGAGGCGCATTCCGTTGGAGAGCGTCTTCTCGATGACGGGCACCTTCTGCGCGCGGGCGGGCAGGGCGAGGGCGGCGAGGAGGAGGCAGAGCGGGAGGAACTTGGAGGTCATGCGTGGCGGCGGTTGAACGTGCGGGAAAGAAAGCCTGAAAGGGGGAGCGGCGTCAATTGCACCGTAGGAGACGACGTGAGGAGTCTCACTTCAAACTCGGAAGGCGGAGAAGTTAGAGACTCCTTACGTCGTCTCCTGCGAGATGGGGTTCAACCCGGCCGCACCAGCATCTCCTCCACGACGCAGCGGAACGGGAGGTTGATGGCCAGCAGGGCGCAATCGGCGATGTCCTCGGGCTTCATCATCTTGGCGCGGGCGACGGCGTCGGGCACGACGGGGCGCTTACCGAGCAACTCGGTGTCGATGTCACCGGGGAAGATGGAGCAGGCGCGGATGCCGTTGGCGCGCTCTTCGGCGTTGATGCACTGCGTCAGCCCGGCCTGGCCGAACTTCGAGAGCACGTAGCTCGGCCCGCTCTTGGGGCTGGCCTTGAGTCCGGCTTCGGAAACGATGTTCACGATGGTGCCGGACTTGCGCGCGCGCATTTGCGGTAGGAACGCCTGCGCGCAGTAGTAGGAACCGTGGAGGTTCGCAGCCATGACGGCGTGGTAATCTTCCAGCGAAAGCTCGACCAACGAGCGACGCGGAATGTTCGTGCCCGCCGCGTTCACGAGCACTTCCACGGACTTGAACTTGGCGAGCACCGTCTTGGTCATTGCGCCGACTTGCGCCACCTCGCCGATGTCGCAGGGGATGACGAGCAACTGCTTGGCGTGCTTCTTCGCCAGCTTGACGGTGTTTTTCAAGGCTTCCTCGCGTCGGCCGAGGATGGCGACCTTCCAGCCCTGCGCGGCGAGTTTCAAGGCGATGGCTTGGCCGACTCCACTGCCGGCCCCGGTGACTACTGCGGTTTTGGATGACATACGGCGATAGGTTGAAGACCGCGCCGCCGCGTGCAAGTCGGAAGCGGCACCTACTTCACATACAGCGCCTGCTGCATCTGGGTGACCAGCACGTGCGCGTTCGGGATGCGCTTCTCGGGATCGCGTTCCAAGCACTTGAGAATGATGCGCTCGACGGCGATGGGGATGTCGTCATTGAAGTCCCGTGGCGGCGGGACGGGGTGCTTTTCGTCGAGCTGTTTGCGCAGGACGGCCTCCGGGGTGTCGCCAGTGAAGGGTTTGCGGAAGGTGAGCAGCTCATAGGCAGTCACGCCGTAGGAGAAGATGTCGGCCCGCTGGTCGAGCGGATCGTTGTGGAGCTGCTCGGGCGACATGTAAGCGGCGGTGCCGGCGTTGCTGGGCATCCGGGTGGGCTTCTTGGGCAGCGGCTGGGCGAGGTCGAAGTCCACCAACCGGATGTCACCGGCGCGCGTCACCAGCACGTTCTCGGGCTTGAAGTCGAGGTGGATAAAACCCTTCTCGTGCATGTGCTCCAAGGCCACGGCCATGTCGATCAGGATGTTGCCCACGAACTCGCCGAGCATCGGATCGCTCCGGGTGATGAGCAGCTTGAGGTTGGCGCCGTCCACTTGCTCCAGCAGCGTGAAATCCACCCCGCCAATTTTCCCATGCTGGTGAAAGCCGACGATGAAAGGGTGGCCGTGGATCGCCTCCAGCACGTCGCAGCCATGCAGGAATTGCTTCCGCGCCACTTTGGAGGCGGTGCCCTTCCCGAGCAGGCGGCGGAGGGCGTATCGCTGGCCGTCCTGATCGGTGGCCGACCAAATCTCCGCTGTTCCGCCGCGGTTGATCAGCTCATGGAGCGAATAGGGGCCAAAAAGATGGGCCGCATCGGGGTCGCTGACGGTCGGCTTCGGTTTCTTCCGGAAAATTCCCAGCGGTAACATGGTCTTTGGGCTATGGGTCGCTGACTGCTTCGGCGCAAGGGACGTTGCTGGGGCATGAATGGTAACAGGCAATCACGCCGGCTCGGCATTTGCTGGGCCCGCCTCGTCTCCGGGGGCGGACAATATGCGCTTGGCGGGTCAGCGGCAAGGTCTTCTAATCCCTCCGTGCGCGCTGCTGGTCTTCTCCTGCTTTATCTGCTCGGCGTGCTGTTGGGGGCCGCGTTGCTGGCCCCGCCGCTCCATCAGCTCGGCCAGTGGGCGGCGGTTGATGCCGGGCTGCTGCCTGGCCTGGCCAAGCAGCCTTTCCACCGCTATCTCAACCGCTGCCTGCTGATCGCGGCGCTGGTCGGATTGTGGCCGTTCATCCGGGCCTTTCGCCTCAACCGCACGGTGGCGCTGGGCTGGGCTTGGACACCGCTGGCCGGACGGCGGCTGGGGCTGGGGCTGGCGGTGGGTTTCGTCTCCCTGAGCGCGGTGGCGCTGGGCGTCGTGGCGGTCGGGGTGCGGAGCCTGAACCTCCCCCCGTCCCTGCCGCTGCTCCTCGCGCTGGTGGGCAAAGCCGCGCTCACCGCCATCGTCGTGGCCGTGCTCGAAGAGGTGCTGTTCCGGGGCGTCATCTTTGGGGCAATGCGTCAATCTTGGTCACTCCCAGTGGCCATCGTCAGCAGCGGAGTCATTTACGCGGTCCTCCATTTTATGGCGCGCGTGGAGCATCCCGGTCCCGTAGTGTGGCATTCGGGGCTGTCGCTCTTGCCCCGCATGATGCAGGGGATGATCGCGCCGGAAAACCTGTTTCCGGCGGGGTTGACGCTCACTGTGGGCGGGGCGGTGCTGGCGCTGGCGTATGCGCGGACGGGGAGCCTGTGGTTTTCCATCGGTCTGCACGCGGGCTGGGTCTTTTGGCTGAAAGTTTTCAAGTCCCTGACCGGGCCTGGCACCCATCCCGGCGGGGCCTTTTGGGGCACGGACAAGCTGCTCGATGGCTGGCTCGCGCTGCTGGTCATGCTGGGGCTGCTCGCCGGTGTCGCGTGCATACGCTGGCAGGCGCAAACGCCATCCACTCCCGATGAACCTCTCAACCGCCCCCCGCTTGCGTGAGTGGAGCGAGGCCGCGCTGGCCTTCCTCTATCCACCCGTCTGCCAGCTCTGCCAGAAGCACCGGGCCGGGGCGGCCGAGGGCTACGTCTGCGAGCATTGCTGGGAGCAGGTCCGCTTTGTCCAACCCCCTTGCTGCGACCGCTGCGGGCTGCCTTTCGCCGGCGACATCACGACCGCGTTCGAGTGCTCGAATTGCCGCGACCTCGAACTTCACTTCGTTTCCGCCCGCGCCGCCGTGGTGGCCAACGACCGCGTGCGCGAAGTCATCCACCGCTACAAATACAACCGGGATCTGTGGTTTGAGCCATTTCTGGCGGAACTGCTGCTCCGCCAAGCCGTCCCCGCGCTACGGGCGGAAAAGCTGGCTGGCATCGTGCCGGTGCCACTCCACCCGGTAAAGGAGCGCGAGCGCGAGTTCAACCAAGCCGAACGCCTAGCCCGACCCCTCGCCACGGCGCTGGGAATCCCCGTCCGCACCGACCTCGTCCGGCGCGACCAGCCTACCCGCACGCAAACCCAGCTCGACAAACATGCGCGTGCCGACAACGTCCGCCGCGCCTTCGCCCCCGTGCGGCCCAAGTCCTTGCACGGCGAGCGGCTGCTCGTGCTGGATGACGTGCTCACCACCGGGGCCACAACCAGTGCCGTGGCCCGGATTCTCCGCGAAATCGGCGCGGGCGAAGTGCTCGTCTGGACACTGGCGCGCGGTTTGTGATGCATGTCCGCCAATTCCCGGCTGGATTTCCCGCCGCCTCACCGCCAAGCTCTCCGCATGAAGTTGATTCTCTCAACCCACAACGTCACTTTGACCAAGGCCATCGAGGACCACATCCTCGCCAAGATCGACAAGCTCGAGCATTTCGACCGCTGGACGATTGATGCCCGGGTCACCATCGAACACGACGACACCCGCGACCCCGCCAAGGCGTTCGGCTGCTCCATGCGTATCGGCATTCGCGGACCGGATCTCTTCGCCGAAGACCACGAGGCGGATCTCTACGCGGCCATCGATGCCGTCACGAAGAAGATCGAGCAGCAAATCCGCAAGCGCCACAGCAAGACCAAGGCAAAGAAGCACACCGAGGCGGCCGCGAGCAAAGAGCGCCGGCGGGCCGCCTGATGGCCCAGCCGCCCCCGGTCACTTACCGTGCCCGCGTCGTCCTGCCAGTCGCCCAGCCGGCGATTGAGGACGGCGCGGTTTTCGTTTCCCGAGGCCGCATTGTGGCGGTGGGGCGCTGGCGTGATCTCCGGCGCGAGGCCCCGGCGCAAAAGCGCGACCTCGGGGAAGTCGTCCTCCTGCCCGGCCTCGTCAACGCCCATTGCCATCTCGACTACACCGACATGGCGGGGGCGATTCCGCCGCCCAAGTCCTTCCTGAACTGGGTCGAGGCGATTGTCGCGCTCAAGGCCGGCTGGAGCTACACCGACTTCGCCCAGTCCTGGCTCCACGGTGCCCGGCAGCTCCTCACGCATGGCTGCACCACCGTCGGCGACATCGAGGCAGTTCCCGAGCTGTTGCCCGAGGTGTGGGAAGCCACGCCGTTGCGGGTGATTTCCCACCTTGAACTGATCTCCGTCCGCCGCCGGCTGCGCCCGGCCACGCTGGTCCGGCAAACCCTTCAGCAACTCCGTGAACTGCCGGTGGGCCGCAGCCGCGCGGCGCTTTCGCCCCACGCGCTCTACACCACGAACCCGGAGCTGCTGAAGCTCGTGCGCCGCAGCGCCCACCGCGCCGGCTGGCCGCTCACCATGCACGTCGCGGAGTCCGCATCTGAGTTCGAAATGTTCCGCCACGGACGCGGAGCCATGTTTGACTGGTTGCGCAAAAACGGCCGGGACATGAGCGATTGCGGCACGCGTTCCCCGGTCCAGCAACTGGCGGCGCTCCATCTGCTTGATCCGAGGTTTTTGGCCGTCCATGTGAACCATCTGGCACCTGGGGACGCGGATTTGCTTGGGCACGCCGGGGCGAGTGTGGTGCATTGCCCGCGCAGCCATGCGTTTTTCAACCACCAAACTTTCCCGGCCCAGGAGCTGCGCGCGGCGGGCGTGAACCTCTGCCTCGGCACCGACAGTCTGGCGAGCATCGGCAAGGATGGCCGCCGCCTGCCCGAGCTGGACCTCTTCGCCGAACTCCGTCTTTTCGCTGTGAAGCACCCCGAGTTCTCTCCGGCCGAACTTCTCGATCTGGTCACCCGCAACGCCGCCGCGGCGATTTGCCTGCGTGGAAAAGTCGGACAATTGACGCGCCGGGCTTACGCAGACTTGCTCGTGCTGCGTTCGGATACGACGGTCAAGCAAGCCGTGGAAACCACCGTGCAAACCCTGCCGACCATCGCAGGCGTGATGCTCGGCGGCGAGTGGGCCATTGAGCCACCCGCCCAGTCATGAACCCAACCACGGCGTTTATCGCACAGCCGCAAAGGCGCGAGGACGCCAAGGAAATGGGGCGCTTGCCATTGCCGCAGCACGGTCGGGCAACGAGCAGAGCGGCGCGGCTTCCTTTTCGCCCTTGCGTTCAATCCCCCCTGCCGGAATTAGCATGACCTCACCCGCTCCACGAGTTGCCCTGATCACCGGTGCTTCCGGCGGCCTCGGTCGCGCCTTGGTCGCCGAGTTCCTTGCCCAAGGCTGGCGGGTGGCCGCCGGTTATCGCCACGAGAACGTCCACCCGGAAAGCGAATGCCTGCTGCCGCTCCCGCTCGACGTCACTTCGCGCGACGCAGTCCAAGCGGCCGTCGATCAAGTGCTCGCCCGCTGGCAACGCGTGGACCTGCTGATCAACAACGCCGGCAGCACAGCGGACAATCTCTCGTGGCAACTGAGTGACGACGACTGGCAACGCGTCCTCGACGTGCATCTCAAAGGCGCGTTCCTCTGCTCGCAAGCCGTCCTACGCCCCATGCTCAAGCAGCGTGACGGCCACATTCTCAACCTCGCCTCCTTCAGCGCGCGCACCGGCAATCGCGGCCAAGCCAACTACGCCGCCGCCAAGGCCGCGCTGCTCGGCCTCACCACCTCGCTCGCCAAAGAGGTCGGTTCACGCAACGTGCGCGTCAACGTCCTGCTCCCCGGCGTGCTGCCCACGCCCATGACTGCCCAGCTGACGCCAAAGCAACTCGAAGCGTTTGCCGCAGCGAACGCACTCGGCCGCCTTAACGACCTCGAGGAAGTGGCCCGCTTCGCTGCGTTCATCGCCGGCACTCGCAACATCTCCGGTCAATTTTTCCAACTCGACAGCCGCATCGCGCGGTGGACTTGAGCGCGAAGGCACTGGCAAGGCCAGCTCGGCAATCCTCCGGGGCGCGGCTTTCAAGCCGCTTCAGCGTCCGAACGGACGAGGGCAAATCGATACGGCTTTGGACGTTCGGACCGTGAAGCGGCGTAAACGCCGCGCCGTGCCCCCTTTGTGTTCGGAGGGTAGCGCCTCAAACTATGCCCGGTCTTTACGCTGTGCCGGTCGGTCTCTAGTCTCCCTGCTCGCATGACGGAGCTGGAATTCCACACGCGCCGCGCCACCCTGGATGATCTCCCGGCGTTGCGGCCGTTGTGGGAGGCGGAGCGGTTGGATCCCGTCCTGTTGGAAAAGCGCCTGACGGAATTTCAAATCATCTGCGACACGGAAGGTCGGGTGTTGGGTGCCATCGGGCTGCAACTCAGTAAACCGCAGGGGCTACTTCACAGCGAAGTCTTCGCTGACTTCGCACTCGCGGACACCCTGCGGCCAATCCTTTGGGAGCGGGTGAAAACTGTCAGTCGCAACCATTCTCTGGCCCGGATGTGGACGCGGGAGAGCCTGCTCTTCTGGCGTGGGTTGGGCTTTGATCCGCCGGACGAAGAGCAACTAGGACGGTTTCCCGTAGCGTTCGGAGCAGCCGAACTCGGTCCGTTGTTCACGCTCAAGCTCCGCGATGATCCCTTCGCCGAGATGACGCCTGAGCAGGAGGAAATCTTGCTCAAACAACCGCTGCGCGAAGATACAGAACGAATGCTTCGGCAGGCGAAGACGCTCAAGCTCGTGGCCGCCATCGCCGCAGTCATCTTCATCGTGCTGCTGGCGATCTTCGGGCGCTACCTGTGGCGCTACCGGCGGATTCAGCGGTTCTCGCCCGACGAGCGCTATTCGCCCCGCGCCCCGCGCTGACGCCAGCGCGGGAGGGTTTGCCGAAATGTTCCGGTGTCGCGGGGGGACAATGTCTGCCAAGCCGATTACTGGCCCTTACTCACCCGCTGGTTTGCTGCTGGACGCTTCGCGTTTGCGATCGCGCCATTCCCAGAAGCGGGCAATGAGGATGCACGCTTCGTAGAGCACGCAGAGCGGGGCGGCCATGAGGAACATGGTGAACGGATCACCCGACGGGCTGACGACCGCGCAGACGAAGAGGTTAATCACCACGAAGTAGGCGCGGAACCAACTGAGCTTTTTCGAGTCCAGCAGGCCAATTTTTACGATGGTCAGGATGACGACCGGCATCTCGAAGCTCAGGCCCATTGCGAGCAGGAACTTGGGCACCATGCTGAGATATTCCTGCGCCCGCCATTGCTCCGCGCTGAAGCCGAGCCATTGCGAGAATTCCACGGTCATCCGCAGCATGAGCGGCAGGATGACTAGGTAGCAGAACGCTACCCCGGACAGAAACAAAAGCGTGCCCCAGAACGCGAAGGGCTTCAGAAACTCCTTCTCGTTCACGCGCAAGGCCGGCAAAACAAACTGCCCAATGAAGTAAAACACGAACGGCGCGGCGATCACCAAGCCGCCAAAGAGCGCGAGTTGAAGCGTGATCCAGATCACGTCGAGCGGCCCGAGGATCACCAGTTCCACGAGCGGATCAGTGGCCCGCGGCGAGTTGGTGGTGATTTGCAGGCCGAGGAATTTATTGGATCCCAAGTCCACGGGGACAACCTGCACGCTGCGGATGTGGCCCTGAAGATTGGTGTGGTTGACCACAGGATCGATTCCAAGAAGCTGAAGCTGGAGCGTGCCGATGCGGTTGGTGTCGAACATCACCGGCACGGCCACCTGCGGCTTGTCGGCCTTGAGCGCTTCCAGTTGGGACTGGACCCGAGCCTCCTTGAGCGGCCAGACCAAGAACTTCACCAGCGCATTGGCTCCGACCAGACAGGCCATCATCGCCACCAGCAGGGCGGCAACGACCTTGATGAGCATCCAGCGGAAGTCTTCCAGATGGTCAAGAAATGGTTTCACCGGACCACCGCCTTCGCCGCCGGCATCGTCGTCGGTGCGCAGAACATTGGTGACGCTGCGGACAGCTTTTACGAAGCCGTGCTCCTCCTCGGGCGGCGGCGGAGTATAGCCCCCGGAGTAATGATCGTCGCCACCATGATGGTGCCCATACTCATCGTGCTGATGACCTGAATCGCCGAGATGCGCGTCGCCATGATAGGAATCATGGTGGTGCGGATCGTCGTGGTGGTATTCTTGATGATACGGGTCTTCACCGTGAGCGTGAGGGTCAATCGTGTGCGGATCGCCCACCGGCGCGGAGCGGGCCAGTTCCTCGGAGGGATAGCCCTCGGGGTTCTGGGGCACGGGGGAAGCTGGCGTTGCCTCCGACTGGGCAACCGTGCCGGGCGGAAGGGAGCTGGCGGCGGCTTCAGTGCCTGCCGGGAGGCTGCCCGGCGCAGGTGACGCAGACGCGCCAGCCTGAGCCGGAACTTCCTTCGGGGTTGATGGGGCGGCAGACGGCTCGGCGGAAGGCTTCAAGCCATCCGAAGAAACAGGCTGCTGGGGCGCGCCCTCTGGCTCACTCGCCATGACCGGACTTCCTGAGGTTCAGGCCTTGGGCGCAGTCGCGGGTTGACTGGGTTGAGCAGCCGCTTGGGGAGCTGGCTGAGGGGCGGGGGCCGCCGCCCTCACAGGCGGTTCAGCGGGACGGGGCTCTTCGTGTATCGTGCGCTGCAAATCGCTGTGGATGTCACTGGAAGCCTTCTTGAATTCTTTGATGCCTTGGCCGAGGCCTTTGGCGAGTTCCGGAAGCTTCTTGGCTCCGAAGAGGATGAGGACGACGACGAGGATGCCGATGATTTCCGGCCAACCGAGCATTGCTAACATGGGTGCGTTCATGGTTTCACTAACTGTTTAGGTTTGCGAAACACATCAGGCGGATGCCGGCATCAGGCGGATGTCTTTCGGTGTCTGCCGTTGCCAGCAAACGTCCGGCTATTCGACGCGAACAGCCGGAAAGCGTTCAAGCTAATTCTTTGGCTTGAGGAGGACGAGGTCGCTGCGGCGGTTCTTGGCCCACGCGGCCTCGGTATGGCCGAGTTCGGCGGGCTTGTCTTCGCCGTAGGAAAGGGTGCGGAGGCGGGTGGGGGCGATGCCGGACTTGATGAGTTGCGCCCGGACCGACAGGGCACGCCGCTCACCGAGGGCACGGTTGTATTCTTCAGTGCCGCGTTCATCACAATGGCCTTCGATCAGAAGCTTGTAGTTGGGGTTTGACTTAAGGGCCCTGGCGGCTTCCTGAAGCTTCACGACTTCGGTGGCCTTCACGATGGACTTGTCGTAGTCGAAGTGGACCGTGCTGCCGCGGAGCGCCTCGCGGTCAGTGAGCATGCCCTCAAACTCGCCCAGGTCGGCGGATCGGAAACCACCTTCGGGACTGGTGGGATTGAAATTCGGGGGCGGAGTGTTGCCGATTGATGGGGGATTATTGTCAATGGGGCGAACAGGCGTCAGTGGTGTCAAAGGATTGCCAACATCCAGCGTGGTGGGCGTCCGAGGATTGGTGGGCGTTTGCGGGAGTGTCGGGGCGTTGCCACGCTCATCAACACTGGTCTTGGCCCCGTAAATGGGCGTGACGTTCTTGGGCGTCTTTTTGCAGCCGGTGGCCGCGACGGCCAGCAGCAGGGTAAGGGCGGAAAGTTTGAGGAAAAGGGAGCGTTTCATAGATGTTTTACTGGTGAAAATCTTCAGCGGGCCCATGCGGGCTGCGAGCAGTTTCCCAAGTTCAGCGGCACATCCTTGACGCGCTTGGTGGGCACGTCAAGCAGAGACAGGGACATTGGCCCGCCCCGCCCGCGTTTGCTGAACATGATGGTGCGCGAGTTCGGCGCCCACGTGGGATCTTGCCCGCTGCACAGGCGCTGCACCTCGCCTCCGCCCGCCGGCACAACGCAGATCTCGAAGCCGCCGCTCTGGGTGGTAAACGAGATGGTTTTACCATCGGGCGACCAGTCCGGTTCGGTGGCGTTGAAGACGCCGGTGGTGCGCAGACGTTGCGGCGCGCCGCCATTTGCAGGAATACGGTAGAGCAATGCCGGACCGTCGTCGTTGGAGGTGTAGCAAAGCCACTGGCCATCCGGAGACCAGCAGGGCGATGAAACGCCTTCCCGTGAACGCGTGAGCTGTTGCAGGCCGCGACCATGAATGTCGGCCACGTAAAGGTCGGGCTTACCGTCCTTGCTCAGCACCATCGCGACCAGTCGGCCACCGGGGGCGACCGCCGGGGACATGTTCGAGCCGCCATAGCGCGCGACAATGTGCCGCTCGCCGGTGGCGAGGTTGTGCGAAAAGATGTCGGGATTGTTAAGCTTGTAGGAAGTGTAGGCCAGCCATTGGCTGCCCGGTCCCCAGGAAGGCGCGGCGATGATGGCCCCGTCCCGCGTGATGGCTACGGCGTTGTGCCCATCGTAGTCCGCGACAAAAATCTCGCCGGTGTTGTTGGCGGCCTTGGCCTTGAAGGCCACGCGCGTCTGGGCGATGCCCCGGGTGCGGGTGAGTGCAAAAATTACGTCATCCGCAAACGCGTGCGCGAGCTGCCGGGCGCTGGCACCCGTATAGCCTTTGGTCAGGAGATAATTCTTCGCGCGATCGGAGACGAAGCCTTCCAGGCGCGCGCCATTGGTGCCATGCACGAGCGCCACGGCCTGATCGGCGCTGACCACGGCGCAGCCGGCCACTTCCAGATCGAAGCGGAGGGTGCTGGCGGTTTCGCCGGTGAAGCCGCTGATGGCGATGGGGATCAGCTTGGACGGGTCCACCAGCTTGTTGACGGTCAGTGACGGCTCGGCGGCCTGCGCACCCAGCGGGGCGGCAGCAGTCGTGAGCAGGGCGGCGGTAAACTGGCGGCGGTTCAAGTTCATCCGGACGAGCGTTTGGCTTTCAGATTGAAGTCGATATTGAATGTCCGTTGGGACTCACGAAAGCTCGCAGGGAAGGCCTCGAATTGGCGAACCTTTTCGAGTGTTTCGCGCACCGATTTGTCAACGGCGGCATTGCCCGTCGGGCGGCTGACCCGCCAGGAGATCACGCGGCCGTCGCGGGCCACGGTGACCGTCACACTGACGACGGCGTGCGCCTCGCTGAGGTTGGGCGGCGCGAGCCACATCTGTTCGTAGAGCCGCACCATCGTCTGGCCGTAATCGAGGAAAGCCAGGGCGTTGGGCCCGCCACCGGCATCCACCTGCACGTCCACCGGCGCAGACAAGCCGCCTTGCAAGCCACCGATGATGGACTTCATTTTGGTGGCCAGTTGCTGGCGGGCGAACTGGGCTGCGTGCTCGTCAGCCCGCGCTCTGGCGCGGGCGTCCGCGTCCGCTTTTTCCCGGGCTTGCGTGTTGATTTCGGACTGTCGGGAAACCAAGTGCTTGGTGTCCGCGAGCTTGATGGTGGACTTGCTGGGTGCGGCGGTGGACTTGGCGCTCTTGGCTGGGGTTGGCTCGGGGTCCGGCTCGGGGTCCTTGGTTTTCTTGGCTTCCTTTTTATGGTCCTTCTTCGTGGGGACTTCCTTGCCTTTGGGAGTGATGGCCAAGGCGCGCGGTTCCGTTTTCGCAGGCTTTGCTGGGGGTTCTTTGACGGCGGTTTTCTTGGGCACGTCAGGAGGTTTTGGCGGCGGCGCGGGGGCCTTCTCGACGGGCTTGGCGGGCGGCGGAGGCTCAACTTTCTTCGCCGGGACGGGCGGGGGTGGAGGAGTCGGCGCAGGCGGCGCGGGTTGAGCGGGCGCCGGGGAGGGCTCAATTTGCGTGGGAGCAGAGGGGGCAGCGATGGCTGGTGGGTGCGCGGCGGGCGTTTCGGCGGCCCGCAGGATGGCTTCGATCTCGCTATCCTTGCGGAAATTGAGGACCGGGGTGTTGACCTTGGGCGGCTCGGGCAGGAAGGCGGGCGCGATGATTACAATCGCCACCAGCAGCGCATGCAGCGCGGCGGAGGCGAAAAAACATTGGTTGTGCAACCGGCGGTTCACTGGCTCAAAGAGATTAGCGTTCGCCGGTCCAAATTCACCGACGAATAGAGGTTGGACGAGAACGAAAGCTCCACGCTCCGGAGAATCGCAGCTTTTCTTGCCGAAGTCAGTTGGCGGATTGGCGAGGGGCTCATTAACGCAGCTCCGTGCTGAAGCTGAACTGCGTGATGCCATGGCGCTGGCAGAGCTCCATGATCTTCGCCGCGAAGTCCAGTTTGCCATCCTTGTCCGCCCGCACCCGGATGATGAGGTTCGGGTTCGCACGGAAATCCGCGACGAGCCGGGCCTCGATCTGGGCCAGAGACATCGGCGATTTCTGGAGCCGGAAGTTTCCGATCCGGTCGATCTCGACGGTGCGGATGTCCTCGGCCTTGGGTGGCCGGGCCTTGTTGGCATTGGGCGCTTCGCCGGGCAGGTTCACTGTCAGCGAGCCTTCGAGCATCGGCGTCGTGATCACGAAAATGATGAGCAAGACGAACGCGAGGTCCAGCAGAGGCGTGACGTTGAGCTCGCTCAACGTCACGAGGGAATTGCGCTGGGAAAAACGACGCATAGACTAAACTATCTGATCGACTTCGCGGTGCTGGGCTTCATGTGGTCGGGTTCAAAGGTTTTGGTAAGCTAACCAAAACCACAGCGGCGGCCAGCAGGAGCAGCCCCAGCACGGAGACGAGACGCTTGCGTTTGCGGTTCCGGAACCACCGGGGGAGACCAGGCAAAGCGAGGAAGGCCAGCGGGTGTAAATCTGCGATGCATTTGACGCACCGGCTGGCGGTGCGCACGTTCTTTTTGCCACATTTGCGGCACTTGACCCAGAGGTGCGCCCCGCACGCGATGCACCGGTCTGCCTCGCGTGGATTGAATTGAAAGCATTTGGCACAGTGAACGGGGTTGGCACTTGCTTCCACCGGTTTGGGGACGGCGTTGGCGGGTTCGTTGTGTGCCTCTGAATCACTCATCCTTTAGAAACTCGGTCTCCAGTTTTGATGCCAGCTCTTGGGCAAAGTTATCCAGCTCGACGGTCTGGATGCGGAGATTGTGGACCAGCCAGTTGTAGCCGAACATTGAGGGGATTGCCACCAACAGGCCAGCCACGGTGGTGACCAGCGCGGCGGCCACGCCGGGGGCCATGGCGGCGAGATCCGCTTTGCCCGCCTGCGCCACGCCGGCAAAGGTGTCCATCACGCCCCACACGGTGCCGAGCAATCCGAGAAACGGAGCGCCGCTGACCGCCAAGGCCAGCAGGATGATGCCGGATTCCAAGGCCAGCGCCTCGCGCGCGACGGCCCCTTCGAGCGTGCGTTTGATGTGCTCCATGGACTTGAGGGAGACATGCTTTTTGCGCCCACCTTCCGGCAGCTTGAGTCGGGCCTCCGTTTCCACGCAGCCTTCCTGATACACGGTGAAAAGGGGGCAGCCTTCGACTTGCACGCGACGGTCGTGGATGTCCAGCACCGTCCGCTGCGCACGAAATTCGGCCATGAAGAGCTCGTTGAGCCGGCGCGCGCGCCGCATTTGCAGGCTCTTGGAAACCATGATGGACCACGCGAACATCGAGAAGATCATCAAGAAGACGATGATGACCTTCGCCTCAATGGTCGCCTTCTCCCAGATGTAGCCAATCTGGGAGTTTGTCCCCGCAGCAAAAAACAAACCGAGCGGCGCGTTCATGCAGTGAAATCAACCCGGCACCAAGTGGTCCGTTTAGTTTAACGCCCGGGGCGCACGAGGTCAAAACAATCGTGGAGTCACCGCGAAAACCCTGCGCCGCTTACACCTTGGGTTCCCAGCCGGGACGATATTCGCGCTTCCAGAGTTTCTGAGCCTCGGGGTTGCCAAGGATGCGGCCTGTCTTGGGGTCGATGTTCAAGGCGGAGTTGGTGCGGTAGGCGATGTTGGCGAGGTGGCAGAGCTGGGCGCTCTTCTGGCCTTCGCGGATGTCGGAGTTCAACGGTTTGTTTTCGCGGATCGCGTCCGCAAAATTTTGGAAGTGCGGCACGTCACCACCCCCAGGGCCGCCGGACTTCTTGTCCAGCTCCTTGCCGTTCAGGTCATACACGATGTAGTCGTTGCCCCCGCTCATCGTCATCATGCCCTTGTCCCCGTAAAACGCGACGAACGGGTTTTTCTCACCTTTGCGCGGATTGCAGGAGCTGTCATCCCACGACGCGCCGCAGTGGCCGAAGTCATACACGGCGGAACCGGTGTCCGGGGTCTCCTGATCGTCGTCAAAATGGTAACGCCCGCCCAGAAAAGTAACCTTCGTGGGATAGTCCACGCCCAGACCCCAGCGGGAAACGTCGAGCGCGTGGACGCCGTTGTTGGCCATCTCGCCGCCACCGTAGTGCCAGTGCCAGTGCCAGTTGTAGGGGTGGAGATTGTCCTTGTAGGGGCGCTCCGGCGTGGGGCCTTGCCAGAGTTGCCAGTTAAAAGTCTCGGGCACCGCCGCGGGTTGGCCTTTCTTGATGCTGGGCCGCGCGCCGTTGTAGTAGCAGCGGGAGAACAGCACCTTGCCAATCACGCCCTCGCGCAGCTTTTGGATGGCCTCGATGACGTTGGAATAACTGCGGCGCTGATTCCCCATCTGGCACTTGCGCTTGTATTTCGCGGCGGCTGCGACGATGGCCTCCGCCTCCCAAGGATTGTGGCTGCCGGGCTTCTCGACATACACATGCTTGCCCGCCTGCATCGCCATGATCGCGGCGGGCGTGTGCCAGAAGTTCGGCGCGGCGATCGAGATCGCGTCTACGTTCTTGTCGTCCAGCATCCGGCGAAAATCGCCGACCGCCTGCACTTTGCGGGTCGGTTGTTTCTC
The DNA here is from genome assembly GCA_945874145.1 of Akkermansia muciniphila. GTDB lineage: Bacteria > Verrucomicrobiota > Verrucomicrobiia > Limisphaerales > SXTU01 > SXTU01. Next base: position 61,510 of record CAMCFN010000001.1, on the reverse strand, counting down.
CTCTGCGGTTTTGCCGCCCCGGGCAAGCCGGGCGGTGTCCACGTCACACACATAGCCGACCTCGACGTTGGAAGCCCCCAGATGTCCCGCCACATGCGCCATGCCACGGGACAAGCCCATGACGCCGACGACGATGCGGTTGCCGGGGCTTTCGGCCGGCAGCACGGCAGGTGGCCTGCCTAAGGCGAGGACGGCACCAAGGGCACCGGTGGACTGGACGAACCGACGACGGGAAACAACGGGTGAGTTCATGCGTGGGAATTTCGATGGAGAGACGGCGAATGGCATTCAGGCGAAAGCAAAACGCGGCGGCACCGAGATGCCGCCGCGTCGCCTGCAAAAAACGAAACCGGTCATTGTTTGGGATTGGCCACGCCAATGGTCCCGAAGCCGATGCGCGGACCGGCATTGCCCACGGGTTGTCCGCCGTCATCAGGTTTGGCGTGAACGATCACGCCGCGACCAATGATAGGATTTTTGGGCCCGGTCAGGGAGATGTTCTTGAACTCACCGCGATAGACTGCCTTGCCTTCGGCGTTGGCCTGAAGGTTGCCCAAGTCACCGGCATGACGCGCGTCCGTGCCGGGGAGGCCGTGGGTTTTTTCCTCGGGGTTGTAATGGCCGCCGGCCTTCGTGCCATCAACGGAGGTGCCATCCCCAAACTCGTGGATGTGCATCGCGTGCTGCTGGCCAGCCGTGAGCCCCGAAATCTCGGCATACACATACATGGTGCCATCCACCTCGGTGAAACGCACCATTCCGGCGCACTTGTTCCCAGCGGTGGGTTGCACGACCGCGATGAGCTGCTTGACCTGCGGGCCAGCCGCCGCCGCGCCGGGCTTGTGATCGTGGTCATCGCAACACTTGTGGGCGCAGCCAGAAGTGAGGAGGACGTATGCGGCGGCCAAGCCACCGGCGAAAGAGAGGGATTTGTTCATAAGACAGGATTGGTGCTGTGCTGGTTTGAGTGCTGGGCGAACTTAGTTTTGGGCGACACCGAGAGCAAGTCTGAATGATTTTCGGCCTGCCCTTGGCCGTTCCTTCGCTTGACGATGCGGAGCATTGCCCTTATACGCCTTGGCGTCGTATTGCTGCCGCCGTCGGTCACTCAAACTCTTCCCGTCAAAAAAGCCCTTTTGTGAAACACATCCACTGGTGCTCGCTGCTGTTCGCCGCCCTCGTCTGGCTCACCCCGGCCAAGGCTGACACCGATGGTCGGTTTCTGGGCCGGGGAATCGAGCTGGACCGCCGGAAAGTCATTCAGGCCCCGCCCCAATTCACCCCTGCCCCGGCTCCCCTGCTTGCCCCCGCGCCCCGTCCGGCCCCACCTGAGCCGGTGCCGAGCCCGGCCCCGGTGGTGCACGATTCCCACTGTTGCAAAGCCCGGCTCCTGAAACAGATGCCGGCCGAAGTCGCCTTCGGGCAGGAGTTCATGTATCAGCTCCAAGTGATCGCCTGTGAAAACGTGGCCGAGGTCGTGGTGCGCGACTTGGTGCCAGAAGGTGCCGTTTACGTCAGAAGCGAGCCCGCCGCACAACTTTCTGGCAATCAGATGGTTTGGAACTTTGGTGAAATGGATTCCGGGCAGACCCGGGAAATCCGCATCTGGCTGCGGCCCGAGCGCGAAGGCCGCATCGGTTCCTGCGCCACCGTGCATGCCCTGTCCCGCGTCTGCGCCTTCACGGTCGTCGCCCGCGCCACTCTCGCCCTCACCAAAACCGGCCCGGCCGCCGCCATTCTCGGTGAGGATATCACCTACAATATTGTGGTGTCCAACTCCGGTTCCACCGCCGCGCGCGGCGTGGTGGTGACCGACAATCTGCCCGACGGACTGGCCCATTCCAGCGGCCAGACAGCCCTGAGCCTCAATGTGGGCGACCTCGGCCCCAACCAGTCCCGTGCCTTCCCCATCGTGGTTAAAGGCGTGAAACGCGGACGTTACTGCAACACCGCCACGGCCACCGCCAGCAACGCGCAGCGCGTCTCGGCCGAAGCCTGCACCACCATCACTCAACCCGGTCTCCAAGTGACCAAAGTCGGCCCCCAAGAGCAGTTCATCGGCAAAACCGCAGACTACACCATCACTGTGATCAATATCGGCGACACCCGGTTGGACAATGTGATCGTGACGGACAGCGCGCCGCAGGCGACCCGCATCTTGGCGGCCTCGGGCGCCACAGTGACCGGCACCCAGGCCAGCTGGCAAATCCCCGAGCTCGGACCGGGTGAGCGGCGCTCGTTTAACCTGACGCTGACCACGGCGACTGCTGGCACGCATGCCAACTCAGTCGTGGCTGCGGCCGCCGGCCTCACCGCCAACGCCCAGGCTGCCACCCTTTGGCGCGGCCTCGGTGCGATGCTCGTGGAAGTTGTGGATGACCCCGATCCCATTCTTATCGGCAGCACCACCACCTACACGGTCCGCATTACCAACCAAGGATCTGCCGATCTCGTGAACGTGAATACGGTCGGACAGTTCCCCCGTGAAGTCACGCCCGTTGCCGCGCAGAACGGAACCATCACCGGCTCCACCGTCCGCTTTCAAACCATCCCCCGCATCGGGGTGGGCCAGAACGCCACGTTCACCGTCACCGGCAAAGGTGCCATCGTGGGCGATGCCCGCATCAAATTTAGCTTCACCGAAGACAGCCTGAGCACCCCGGTCATTGAAGAAGAAAGCACCCGTGTCTTTTGATGGCGGATTAGCTGGATTAACCAGAACCTCCCATCAGAATTTTCCCCTTGCAGGGAAGCTGCCGATAAGAGCGGTCGTCGTCGTCGATTATGGCTTGACGCTCGGTGCCTGCCCCGGAACACTCCCGGCCGTTCGGGGCTAGGTTTGGAAGGAACCGGATTTGTTTCTGCAACACATTAAATGATTATGAAAAAGACTGTTTGGTTGGCGACGATGCTCGCCTTGGGTTTAACCCTCTGCGTCAAGGCTGATGACGACGGCGTGAACGTTGGGCAGTCCATTGATTTGGTTCGGCGCAACCCGGCCGGTGCTCCCGCCCCGGCCCCCGCTCCCCGAGCGCAGACTTCCTCGAGCAGCACTGACAGTCGCTCCGGTAACGTCCGGCTCACCAAGCAGATGCCTGCCGAGCTCACGCTTGGGCAGGAGTTCATGTATCAGTTGCGCGTTCAGGCCAACGAGAACGTTTCCGACGTGGTTGTGCGCGACGTCGTGCCCGAGGGCGCGACATACGTGCGCAGCGAGCCTGCCGCCGAAGTTTCCGGCAAGGATTTGACTTGGAAGTTCAGCGAAATGGACGCCGGCCAAGCCAAAGATATCCGCGTCTGGCTGCGCCCGGACCGCGAAGGCCGCATCGGCTCGTGCGCGACGGTGTTCGCCCTCTCTCGCGCCTGCGCCTTCGGCGTGGTCGGCAAGCCCGGCCTGGCCATCAAGAAGACCGGACCCGAAACCGCCGTCCTAGGTCAGGACATCCCCTACACCATCACCGTCTCTAACCCCGGCAGCGCGGTGGCCAAGGCCGTCGTGGTCACGGACAACGTGCCTGATGGTTTGAGCCACGTCAGCGGCCAGAGCGCCGTGACCTTCAACGTGGGTGACCTGCCTCCCGGCCAGTCTCGCACGCTCCCGATCGTCCTCAAGGGCACCAAGCGCGGCAAGCACTGCAACGGCGCGACGGCCGTGGCAAGCAATGTGAGCAAGGTTTCGGCTGAGGCCTGCACGACCATTCTGGTCCCGGGCATCAACCTCGTGAAGGAAGGCACCAAGGAACAATTCCTCGGCAAGTCGGCTGATTACACCCTGACCGTGAGCAACACCGGCGACACCAAGTTGACCAATGTGACCGTCACGGACACGGCCCCGGTGGCTACCCGCATCCTGAACGCCGCTGGCGCGACGGTGGTGGGCAACCAAGCCACCTGGCGCATCGCCGAACTGGGCGCGGGCGAGAAGAAGTCATTCACCATGTCACTGACCTCCGCCACCGCCGGCAGCCACTGCAACTTGGCCAGCGTGGTGAGCACCGAAGGGCAGAGCGCGCGGGCTGAAGCCTGCACCCTCTGGCGCGGCGTCGGCGCTATCTTGGTTGAAGTGGTGGACGACCCCGACCCGATTCTGGTGGGCAGCACGACTACCTACACCATTCGCATCACGAACCAAGGTTCGGCGGACTTGGTAAACATCAACACGGCGGCGGCCTTCCCGGCGCAGATTGCCCCGGTGGCGACGGCGCAGGGCACGATCACCGGCCAGAACGTGAAGTTCCAGACGGTGCCGCGGCTGGGCTCGAAGCAGTCGGTTGAGTTCCGCCTGACGGCCCGTGGCGTGAGTGTGGGCGACACCCGTGTGAAGTTCACCTTCACCGAGGACAGCCTGACCTCCCCGATCGTGGAAGAAGAGAGCACCCGCGTGTTCTAAGCTGACCACTCGCTCTTGCAGCAAAGGCCCGGCGTTTGACGCCGGGCCTTTTGCTTTTCACGGATCGCTTTTCAAACCATAGGGAGCCTCGGCCACGTTTCGGGGAACTGCCTTGCGCTCTGCGGGCCACGCAGCATCATCGGCTCGAGATGAATCACGAGCCGTTGCTCCAAATTGACATTCCCGGCGTCCGAAAGCTCAAAAGCGGCAAGGTCCGCGAAGTCTTCGACTTGGGCGATTCCCTGCTCTTCGTTGCCACGGATCGGATCTCCGCATTCGACTGTGTCATGCCCAACGGCATTCCGCGCAAGGGTGAGGTGCTCACGCAAATCTCCCACTTCTGGTTCGATCAGACCGAGCGGATCGTGCCCAATCATCGCCTGACCCGGACCCGTGACGCACTGCCCGTTGGACTTCAGTCGAGCCAGATGGCGCGGCGCAGCATGGTGGTGAAGAAGGCCACGCCGCTGACCATTGAGTGCGTGGTGCGTGGATATCTGGCGGGCTCGGGGTGGAAGGAATACCAGCGCAGCCAGACCGTCTGCGGCATCAAGCTGCCCGCCGGGCTGGTGGAATGCTCCGAACTGCCCGCCCCCATCTTCACGCCGGCGACCAAGGCGGAGACCGGCCATGACGAGAACATCTCGTTTGAAACCGCCGCGAAGCTGGTCGGCACGGACATCGCGGAACGTGTGCGCGAGCTGAGCCTGCGCATTTATCAGCTTGCGCGCGACTACGCGCGGCAGCGCGGTATCATCATCGCGGACACTAAATTTGAGTTCGGCCTTTTCAACGGGGAACTGCTGTTGATTGATGAAGTGCTCACCCCGGATTCATCGCGGTTCTGGCCAGCAGCGGAATATGCGGCCGGTCGGAGCCAGCCGAGCTTTGACAAGCAGTTTGTGCGCGATTACCTCGAAACGCTGGTCTGGGACAAGACCCCGCCGGCGCCGGCGCTGCCTCCGGAAATCGTGTCGCGCACGCAGGCCAAGTATTTGGAAGCCTACGAGCGGCTGACGGGCACCCAGCTCTGAACAGCAGCTCGGGAACCGGGCTGCCACACAGTCCGCCAGGCTCACATCAGGCTCACAGGGTCGATGTCCACGGCCAGAGTCACGTCCTCGGGCAAGCCCAGCTTCTCCAGCATTCTAGCCAGCAACTTGCTCAGTCGGGGCATCTGGCCAGTGCGCAGCATGATCTGGTGACGGTAGAAAGTCTCCGCGCGCAGAAGTGGCGCGGGAGCCGGGCCGGCGATGACGAGATCGCGGAGCGCGGCGGTGGGGGAGTGGGGAGTGGGCAGAGCTCGACCGGAGCCGGTGTCTGGCAGAAGCTCCATCTCCGGCGCACTGGCGCGCTCAGCTGTTGGCACATCCTGACCGCTGGCCAGCGTTTCTATCGTCCGGGCGACATGCTCGGCGGCAAACTTCACCTTTTCCTCGTTGCGGCCTTTGAGCGTCAGCAGCGCCAGCCGGGAGACGGGCGGGTATTTTAGCTGCTCGCGAAACTCGATTTCCTGTTCGTAAAAGCCGACAAAATCATGCCGCCGGGCAAATTGGATGGCGGGGTGAAAGGGCGTGAAACTTTGCACGAACACCTCGCCCTCGACATCGCCCCGGCCGGCGCGGCCAGCCACCTGTGTGAGCAGTTGAAACGTGCGCTCACCCGCGCGGAAATCTGGAATGTGCAGGCTCAGGTCCGCGTGAATGACGCCGACGAGCGTCACGTTCTCGAAGTGCAGACCTTTCGCGATCATCTGCGTGCCCACGAGGATGTCCGTCTTGCCCGCCTTGAAATCGCCGAGCACGCGGCGGTAGTCCTCCTTGCGTTTCATCAGGTCCGAGTCCATTCGCTGCACGCGTGCGTGCGGGAACAGTTTGGTCAGCGTCTCCTCCACCCGCTCGGTGCCAAGGCCGGCGTAGCGGATCGCCGCGCTCCGGCACTTGGGCTCGGGACAGGCCGTGGGGGCGGGAGCCTCGTGGCCGCAGATGTGGCAGCAAATCTTCTGTGCGCGCCGGTGGTAAGTGAGCGCGACACTGCAATTCGGGCACTCGGCCACGAAGCCGCACTGTGGACACTGGAGCGAGCTGGAATAGCCGCGCCGGTTGAGGAAGAGCATCGTCTGCTCGCGGCGTTCGAGGCGCTGCGTGATGGCTTCCTTGAGCTGGACGGAAAAAATCGGGACGCCCTTTTCCTTGCGGGCTTCCTGCCGCATGTCCACGACGCGCACCACGGGCATTTTCTTCTCGTCGGCGCGGATCTTGAGTTCCAGCAAGGCATATTTGCCTCGCTGGACGTTGTAAAAACTCTCCATCGACGGAGTGGCGGAGCCGAGAACGACCGCGGCATCCTCCATCTGACCGCGGACCACTGCCACATCGCGGGCATGATAACGCGGCGTCTCCTCCTGTTTATAGGAATGCTCGTGCTCCTCATCCACGATGATCAAACCGAGCGGTTCGACGGGGGCGAAGATGGCCGAGCGCGCGCCAATGACGATGCGGGCGCGGCCTTGCCGGATCTTGTGCCACTCATCGTGGCGCTCGCCCGCGCTGAGGTGCGAATGCAGCACGGCGACCTGCGTTTGCAGCGGGCCGTGGCTGAAGCGCGCCTTGAAGCGTTCCACGGTTTGCGGCGTAAGTGCGATTTCCGGCACGAGCACCACCGCGCCCTTGCCCTGCGTAAGCGCGTGGGCGATGGCCTGGAGATACACCTCCGTCTTGCCGGAGCCGGTGACGCCGTGGAGCAAGAAGGTGGCAGGCGTGGGCGAAGTTGTGAAGGTCGTCCCCGCCCCACACTTCCCCGCTGCATCCATGCGCGCGCAAATTACCGCCAGCGCCTTCGCCTGCTCGGCGTTCAATGGCAGTGGATCCGTCCGGCTGATGACTTCGTTCGCATACGGGTCGCGCTCGGAAACTTGGCTGGTGATGGCGACCAGATGCTTGTCCTCCAGTCGGCGGATGGTTTCCGCCGTGGTCTCTGCCAGTTCCAACAGCTCTGCCAGCGGCAGCTCCCGACGCTCTTCGAGCAGGTTGAGGATTGCCTGCTGGCGCTTGGTGAGCTTGGGCATCTCGCCCGTGACCGGAAGCAGGCGGACGCACAGACGTTCGCGCCAGCCTTCCTGCTCGCGACGGATGGCCTGGGGCAGCACGCTCTTGAGGGCCAGTTCCGGCGCGCAGCAATAATACTCACCAATCCAGCGGGCGAGCCGCAGCACCTTGGCGGTGACCAGCGACTGCTTGCCGACAACGCCGGTGAGATGTCGCAGATTGGTGTGCGTGGACTGCTCGACGAGGGCGGTGACGCAGCCCATGACCTGCCGGTGGCCGAAGGGAACCTTCACGCGGGTGCCCACCTCCACCTGCCCCGTCAGCTCGGGCGGGATGGCGTAATCGAACTCCCGGCGGAGCGCGATTTCCAAGGTGACACGGGCGACCATGCGCTAATGAAGAAGACAAATGGTCAAAGTAAAAAGGCAAAAGGGCCAGCGTTGCGCAGCGCCGTCCTTTTGCCGTTTACCTCTTGCCCTGCTCAGCGGCCCGGCGGGTTGATGATCTCGCTCATCTTGAAGATGGGCAGGAACATCGCAATGACGATGCTGCCGACGGTCACGCCGAGGAACACGATCAACAGCGGCTCGATGAGGGACGTCAAGCCGTCCAGGATGGTCTCAATCTCATCATCAAGGAAGTCCGCCACGCGCTCGAGCATCGCGTCAATCTTGCCGGTCTGCTCGCCGGCGTTGAGCATGCGGATGATCATCACCGGGAAGACCGGATGGCGGCCCAGCGCGGCGGAGATGCCGTCGCCTCTCTCGATGTCGGAGGCGGCGGATCGGATGGCATTCTCCATGACCACGTTGCCGACGCAATTGGCGGTGATGTTCAGCACCTCAAGGATGGGCACACCGGAACGGATGAGCGAAGCGAGGGTGCGGGAAAAGCGCGCGAGGCAGATCTTGTGCGCAATATGGCCGAAGACGGGCAGGCGGATGCGGTTCTTGTCCCAGAACTCCAGCCCGACCTTGGTCTTGATGAAGGCCAGCCAGCCATACACCACCGCGCCCGCGCCGAGGCCGATCAGCCACCACCACTTTTTCATCCACTCCGACAGGTCGATCAGGAACTGCGTGGGCGCGGGCAGCTTCGCGCCGAAACCGGAGAAGATTTCACCGAAGGTGGGCACGACTTTGATCAGCAGGAAGCAGGTGATGGTCAGGGCCACGATGGTGACGATGGTGGGATACATCATCGCCGACTTGACCTTCTTTTGCAGCCGGACGGTATTCTCCAAGTAAGTCGCGAGGCGGGCCAGAATCTCTGCGAGCAATCCGCCCTTCTCACCGGCGTCCACCATGCAGCAGTAGAGGCGTTCGAAGGTCTTGGGATGCTTCATCAACGCCGCCGAGAAGTTGTCGCCGCTCTCGACCCGCGCACAGATGTCGCGGATGACATCCCGCATGATCTTGTTGTCCGTCTGCTCCGCCAGCGCCTGAAGCGCTCCCACGATGGCGATGCCCGCGTCAATCAGCGTGGCGAGCTGCCGGGTGAACATCACCAAGTCCTGTAGCGGGACGGCTCCAGTGGTGGCCTTGCCCTTTTTACCACTGGCCTCCTGAATGGAAACGACCAGCATGTTTCGGCCCAGCAGGCTGGCGATGGCCTCCTGCTCCGTATTGGCGTCAAGGACGCTGCGGACCTCCTTGCCGGAGAAGGCTTCACGGGCGACGTAGCTGAAAGACGGCATACTTTGGTGGGTGATATAGCTCGGGGGAGGCATTATCAAGCCAAACCCCGAAGGTGGCGGACGTCGCCGGGCGCGCGTTCAGCGGGCCACTTGCTTCAACCAATCACCCGCGTAACGCTGATAGGCACCCCAACCCCGGGCCCCAACCGCAGCCTGCAATTCCTGTTCCGCCGCCGCGCGAATGGCAGCGAGTGCCACGGTGCGAGCTTCCGGGCTTAGCTGGGTGTTCTGCCGCGTGTCGGCCGCTTGGTTCTGAGTGGTGTTTTGCAGCACCAACCAGTGGCCGGCAGCGGCACTGGGCACCTCCAGCCGACGCGCGAGCTTCAGCAAGGTGTGGAACCGAGGGTCGCTGCCCCGCTCGAACTCGGCGACGCGTTGCGCGCCCAAACGCGCCAGCAGCACGGCCTTCCGCTCGGTTTCAAGCGCGGCGACTTTGGCCTCATAATTGGCCATGTCCTCCAGCCGGGTTGGGTCAGGTCGAGGCGGTTGCGGGTGTGTGGCATCAAAGTCCTTGAGCGTCAGCGCGAGGGCGCGCAGCTCCGCCGGGGTGGCCATGAAGCCGCGCAATTCCCGCACCTTTGCGGCTTGCGGGCTGCGGCGCAGCTCCACCTCGCTCTGCTCCGCCGGGCTGAGCAAAGCGGCCCGCTCGGTCTGCTGGCGGTCGCGCGTCTCCTTCAGCTTGGTGGCCCGCTCGGGCCCGGGGAGTTGGGCCAGCTCCGAGTGAAGTTTGCTCGTTTCCTGATTGTGCCGGGCCTCCAGTTCGGCCAACTGCGTCTCCTTCTCCGCCGCCAGATGGCGGTAATGGCCCGCGCTGGTCTTCCCGCTCGGCGTGGCCGCCGGGACCGGCAGTGTCTGGCGCAGCGCCTTCAGCACTTGGTCATGCTCACGCGTCCACTGCGCGACGGTTTCCTGAATGGCGGTGCCTTCAATCATGCTCTCCAACTGGCCACGGGTGGCCGCCAGCTCCCAGAAGCGGCCGTTGGAAGGACGCATCAATTCCCGCAGCCGGGCGCGGAGGTCGTCAGCCAGCCGGGCTTCGAGCAGATCCAGCGCGGTTTCCGCCGGGCAACCGATGGCCAGCAGGTTGGTGGCGACGACGAGAATGTTCGTGGCCTCAAGCTGGCTCCACTGGAACGGCGGGCTGCCGGCCACCACCACTGCCGGCATCACCTTCGCGGGCGCAACGGCGGCTTCGGTGACGACGTTGGTAATGACCATCAACCGCGCCTCGGGCAGGGTCGCCGCACGCTGGCGGGCGGTTTGGAACAGCAGCGCTCCCACCAACGCGAGGTTGATGGCCACCGAGCCGAGGATGGAGCCGCGCAGGTTCATGGGGCGGTGGGGCGGCGCCGCTGCGGCTGCAACGACAGCGCGTTGGTCAGGCTCTGGCCATGGCTCTTCACGTAGGCGGCGAAGCCAACCGGGCCAAGGCTCCGCGCCAGCGTGGCCGTCGCGGTGGCCCGCAAGGTGGCCAGCAGCACCGCCCGCTCCTCGACGGAGAGCGCGCCATCCTCGCGGATTTCCCGCGCCTGCGCTGCTGCGGTGCGCCGTGCCGCGTGGGCTTCAATCAGTGCCGCCTTGGCCACGCCCAACTGCGCCGTGCTCTGGAACAATTCCACAAACGTCTGGTCTCGAGCTCGCTCCACGTCCGCGTAGCGCGCCTGACCGAGGAACCGCCGCAACAACTCCTCGAAGGCCGCATCGCCCTGCTGCCGGGTTTCTTCGGGGTAAATGTGGTCCTCCAGATCAATCACCTTGGCCAGATAATCCCGCGTGTCGGCCCGCAGGCGCGCCGCCTCGCGCAGTTCCCCGCCGGTGATCGGCACGCCGTTCGTCTGTTTGAGGGCGGTGAGATTCTCCACGGCGGCGAGCCGGTAGCGCAATTCCTCCAGCTCCGAGGGCACCAGCTTTTGGGCCAGCTCCGCCTCGAAAAACTCACGCAACGCCCGGAGCACCGTGAGATCGTCGTCCAGCAGCATGCCTTCGCGCAGGACAAGGTGAGCCTCCACATCCGCCTCCCGCAGATGGTGGACGGTGACGAGATGATCGGTTTTGGGAAGCTCGGTGAAGCCCAGCAAGAGTTCGGCGATGGCGGAGGCGAAGCCGCGTTCGCGCAATTCCTGAAGCGCCTTGAAACTCAGCTCCGCCCCGAGCAACTGGCGGATGAGCGCGCGCTTCTCCAACTCCAAGGCATGGCGCTGCGTGGCCAGCGCACGGGCACGCGCGTCCCGTTCATCAGCGGTCTGCCAGAAGTTGTCCTCGCGGTCTCCTTCCAAGGCCGCGAGACGTTCGGCGTAGAGCTTCTCAACATCGGCGAGCAGAATGTCCCGCACCACATTCGGCGGGGCACCGATGGCCCGGAGGTTTGCGGCGTAGCGGGGGTAATCCGCCGATTCCACCGCCCGCCAATGGAAGGCTGCCGCGCCTGCTGGCGGCGCGACTGGCTCGTCTGGCGGGATGGGCCGGGCCGCGCGCTGGGTGGCGACCACCGTCCGCCGCTCAACTGAAGCCAGCCCCGGCCCGCCTGCCGACCGAAGCAAGACAAGGTTCATCAGCAACAGCACCCCGGTCAGGGCGAGAGACAAACTCAAGGCAAGAAGGGACCGCATGCGCGCTCGTGCTTGGACGATGAACCGAGATGTAACAGCCGCCGTGCGCGCCGCGCAACCCCACAACGCGCCTTCCCGCTCGCAACTTTCGGTCTTGGCTGGTTAAGTATCGGCCCAGTCACATGGCGCAATTCACCTACAAGGCCCGCAAACGCTCCGGCGAGACCGTCACCGGCGTGCTCGAGGGCAACGACCGCAGCGCCGCGCTGGCGCAGATCGACCGCATGGGATTGTTCCCCGTGGCGGTCGAGGCGGCGAAGGGCGGGGTCGCCAGCACGCCTGGAGCCGCGGCCGGCAAAAGCTTCTCCCTGATCGCCTTGCTGCCTCCCACGCTGCGCGAGGCGGCCTTGCGACCGAGCAAGCCCAAGCTCCAGGAGTTGGCCACCTTCACCCAGCAGTTTTCCAACCTGCTCAAGTCCGGCATGCCCCTCACCGTCGCGCTCAACAGCATGACGCACTTGGAAACCAAGGGCATCCCGTCCTCTGTCAGCAAGCAGCTCCGCAACGATGTCACCGAGGGGCGCAGCCTGTCCGACGCGATGGCCAAGCAGCCGGTCGTCTTCTCGGACATGTATGTGAACATGGTGCGCGCCGGCGAGCAGAGCGGCTCGCTGCAGGAGGTGCTCAAGCGGCTGGCGGAGCACTACGAGCGGTTCGCGGAGGTGCAGCAGAAATTCAGCTCGGCCTTGATCTACCCGGCGTTTGTGATGCTGACGGGGCTGGTCATCGTGTTCTTTTTCATGACCTACATGCTGCCGAAGTTTCTCAGCATCTTCGCGGACATGAAGGTGGATCTACCCGCCTCCACACGGCTGCTCATCGGCATCAGCAACTTCTTCAGCGACCCCGTGTATCTGCTGACGATGGGCGTCGTGCTGGTGGCGGGCAGCATCGTGTTCCTGCGCTTCCGGGCGAGCGACCTCGGCCGGCACACGCTCGACCGCTGGAAGCTCAACGCCCCCATCGTCGGTCGCGTCGTGCGGCTGCACCTGTTCGGCCAGTTCGCCCGCACGCTCTCCACGCTCATGCAGAACGGCGTCTCCGTGCTCACCGCGCTGAAGATCACCGAGCAGGTGGTGCCCAATGTCGTCCTCAAGCAGGCCATCGCCCAAACTCGCGAGGCGGTGACGGACGGCAAAACCATCGCGCAGCCGCTGGCGCGCAGCAAAGTCTTCCCGCAGCTCATGATCGACCTCATCAAGATCGGCGAGGACACCGGCGATGTGCCCGGTGCGCTCCGCAACGTGGCCGACACCTACGAGAGCGAACTCAACATCGGCCTCCGCGTCATGACCAACCTCATCGAGCCGGTGATGATCGTCGGCATCGCGCTGGGCGTGGGCTTCCTGCTGTTGAGCGTGTTGCAGGCGATGTTCTCGATCACCTCGAACATCGGAACCAGCATGGGACGATGAAGCTGGCCGGTGACAATTGGCGGGTGGCAAGCGACCCCGAGACGCGGAGCCGAAGCTCCTTGGCCGCCGCCCATGCCTTCACTCTCATCGAGATCATGATCGTGGTCGGGTTGATCGCCATCTTGATGTCCGTTTCCATTCCCGCCTTCGTTTCCGCCCAGAACAAACAGCCCATGCGCACCGCGTTGCAGGGCGTGATGGAAGCCTGCGCGACGGCGCGCGCGCAGGCCATTTTGCGCGGCTCCATGGTGGAACTTCGCATCCGCCCGCAGGACTACACTTTCGATGTGGCCCCCACGGGAGCGAGTCCCAGCCCCAGCAGCGGCGGCGCGCGTCCGGAGCCCAAGGCGGGAGACGGGCACGCGGTATTTTCCGTCAAGCTGCCGACCGAGGTGGGCATTGAGGAATTGGCGATCAACTTTCAATTGCTGAAGGACGCCGAAGCGGTCGGCGTGCGTTTCCGTCCCAACGGCACCAGCGACGAGTTCACCGTGGTGCTGCGCTCGCTGCACGGCGAACTGCGCAAGATCACGCTCGACCCGGTCACCGCCCGCGCGGACTACGAGGTGATGCGATGAGGACGATGGTGACACGTGACAGGTGGCAAGTGGCAGGTGACGCCGTGCCAGCCACGTTGCGCCGCTGTTCACCTGCCTCCCGTCACCTGTCACCCACTGCTGCCTTCACCCTGCTGGAAGTCATGATCGCGGTGGGCATCTTCTTCATGTGCGTCTTCTCGGTGCTGGAGCTGGTCTCGCACAACTTGAAGAACGTGCAGCGCCTCCAGAAGCCGGCGGTGGACATCGGCAGCCTCGCGTCGGAGCTGTCCCTGACCAACAAGCTGGAGGAAGGCGGCGACGCGGGGGACTTCGGCAACCTGTATCCCGGCGTCTCATGGAATCGCAGCATCACCATGGTGGCCACCAACGGTTTGTTCCAAGTGGACTTCATCGTGCAGGACGCTTCGGCGGGTGGGCGATTTCCGGCGGAGAGCCGGCTCTCCATTTTCCTGTATCGCCCCGAGTCCACGATGGGCGCCACGGTGGGGAGGCGGTTTTGATCGCGAACTCTGAAGTTGCTCGGTCGTTGAGGGCCTGGAGCGCAGCCTTGAACACGCAGAAACGTGCGGGTGGCAATGGACTCCCGACCCCACTTTTCCTGCCCAGCTTGCTGCGGCGTGAACGCCGCGCGCCGCGCCTGGCCGCGCGCCGCGCCTTCACTCTCATCGAGGTGCTCATCGCCGTGGCCATCCTCGGCAGCGTGGTGACGGCCATTTATTCCAGTTGGACCGCCGTGCTGCGCGCCGCGAAGGTCGGCAACACCGCCGCCGATGAAGTCCAGCGGATGCGGATCGCGCGGCAAACACTGGAGCAATCACTCGCCGCCGCCGTGCTCTACGCCGGCAACCCGAGGTTGTATTCGTTCATCGCGGACACGACCGACGAGAAGTTTGCGCTCCTGAGTTTCGTCGCGCATCTGCCCGAGGACTTTCCCGGCAGCGGGATGTTCCCCAACCAGCCGTTGCGCCGCGTCACCTTCGCCGTGCAGCCGGGGACCAACAGCGGCTCGCCGGCCTTGCTGCTGCGCCAGTCCTCCATCCTCACGCCCACGAACTCACCCATCGAGGAAGCCTACACGCTCACGCTCACGCCGAACCTCGGCATCTTCAGCGTCGAATTCTGGAGCACGAATTTGGCGGACTGGGATGTCGAATGGCTCCAGACCAATCAAGTGCCCAAGCTCATGCGCGTCACGCTGGGCTTCGGCAGTGGGACGGCAGCGGGAGCTAGGCCTGCCGTCCTGGTCAGCAGCGTGATTTCCCCCGGTGGCCAGGGCGTGCCGCGTGAATTGCAGGGGAACCAAGGGGCCAACCCGCCCGGGATCATGCGCGCCCCAACCCCGACCCCGATCAAGCTCCGGTAATCACGTTGTCATGCAACTGCTCCTCCAGCCCCGTGCCCGCGATTTGCAGTCGCCGCTCGACGTGCTGCTTGGTGTGCTGGGCGGCGGTGAGGGGTTTCGCCAGCGGCGATGGTGGCCGCACCCCTCATCCGGCCTGCGGCCACCCTCTCCCCTCGCTCCGCGAAGGGAGAAGGCGCGTGGCGCAGTGCCACCGGTGCGCAACGCGATTTGGCAGCGCCCCTCCTCTCAATCAGGCGTGGCGCTGATCATCGTGATGCTCGTCGTCGTGGTGCTGGCGGTGCTGGCGGGTGGCTTTGCCTACTCGGTGAAAGTCGAGACCACGCTCGCGCGCAATGCCGCGCACGACCCGGAGTTTGAATGGCTGGGCCGTTCAGGCGTTGAGCTGGCGCGGTTCGTCGTCGGCCAGAGCATGAACATCCCAAACGAGCCTTACGACGCCTTGAACCAGAAGTGGGCTGGCGGCCCGATGGGCACGAACGAAGCGCTGGCGGGCGTCTCGCTCACGGACGTGCGGCTGGGCTCCGGCACCTTCAACGTGAAGATCACGGATTGTGAACGGAAGCTGAACATCAACCTCGCCGACCCCGTGCTCCTCGCCCAAGCCCTCAAGACCTGTGGCGTGGACCCCGTGGAGGCTGGACAAGTATCGGACTCGATTCTCGATTGGATTGATCCCGACAACCAAACCCGGCCCAGCGGTGCGGAGGGCGATTACTATCTCGGTCTGGACCCGCCGTATCAGGTGAAGAACGGCCCGCTCGATGACTTGAGCGAATTGATGCTCATTCGCGGTGTGCCCCCTGATTTGTTTTACGGCACTGACCTAAGCCAGATCGATGTGCCGCGCAGCGTGACCGGCCGGGCCTTGGCCGTGAACAAATACACCGGCCCAATTTACACCAATGCGTTGCGGGACATGTTCACCACCACTTCTGCGCGCACGGTGAATCTCAACACCGCGTCCGCCTTGGTGCTGCAAGTGGCGCTGGGCGTGGACGGCCCCACGGCGCAGGCCATCGTCAGCCGCCGCGCAGGGCTGGATGGGCAGGAGGGCACGGACGACGACACGCCCTTCCGCAATCCGGGGGAACTCGGCGGCGTTTCCGGCATCAACCCGCAGGCGGCGCAAGCCTTCGCGCAACGTTTCGCGGTGCGCAGCGCGACCTTTGAAATCGAGGTGGCCGTGGACATCGGCGGGCAGAAGCGGACGATGGTGGGGCTGATCTACCGCGTGAACGCCCGCGACGTGCGCACGCTTTACACGCACTGGAACACGGTGCCGGCTTGGGCAGGGCGAAGGCGCGTTTGGCGGCCAGTTCGGCGTGGTAAGCGGCGACCTCCGCCTCGGTGGCGGGCAGGGGCCAGACCCAGTCGCGGGTTTTGAGCCACTGATACGGTTCCGTGGAGCTAACCACGCCCACGGGCGTTGGGTCGCCGCCGTCGTCCTTGAAATCCTCGCCCACGGACCAGAGGCGAAACTGGCCGTCCGGCTGGAGCTGGTAGCGCAGCGGCTGGCCGTCCATGAAATCACGCGGCACTTCGGCCAGGAACTCCGGCACCAGCGCGCCGAGCGACTCCGGAAACTTCCCGTGCTTCAACCGGTGCCGGTGCAGCGCGATGGCGGTGATGGTCAGGCGGCGGATGGTTTCAAAGCTGGCAAACTTTTGATGAGATCGATTCAACTCGGGCAACGCCATGCGGGATAACACCATGGTCATTGGCGGCGTTTCAAATGGCTTCGAGGCGGCGACGGTTCGGTTTTGGGCGGGGGCGAAAGCATCCGCCTTGAGCCCCTGCCGCGCGCCGTCGAGCCAGATTTGATGGTGCTCCAGTGTCCAGCGCTCGTCGTCGTGGGAGAACCAGAGCGTCCACCCCATCATGACGGTGAAATGGAGCGCGCGTCTGGCGGCTTCTTCGGGATCATCCCACAGCTCGGCGAAGAAGGACTTGCCGCTTGGCCCCGGCCCGCTACCGCTCCAGTCCAGCATTGAGAACATGGCCGGATTTCCCCTGCACTGCGCGAAGCTGTCCGAGCCGTAGGCCCGCTCCATGTTGGCCGAGGCGAGCCAGCCGCGTTTCAAGTCCCACGCCTGCCACTCCGTTTGCAGGGCAAGCAACTGGCCATCCTGCCAGCCGGGAAACTGGAGAGCCTCCCAAGTGGCTTGGGCCGCGATGTGCCCACATGCGATCCTCACCAGTTGGGAAATGAGCAACGGCTCCTCCTGCAAGCGGGTCAGTCGCGCGCCAGCCAGCAGGTTCTTAAAGGCGCTGGCGCGCTGGTCGGCACGCAAATCCACTAACGTCGCATTGGCAAAGACCACCGCCGATTGCTTCAACTTGGCCAGATGCGGCAGCAGCAGATTGAACCCTTTCGAGTAATCCAGACTGAACACCATCTCCGGCCGCTCCAGCGCGGCGGCCATCTCGGCGAGCAGGAGGCGGTTGTCCTCCACATGCGCCGTGATGAAAGGCCACAGGTCCGGCTCCTTCTCGGTGGGCAGCTCAACCTGCTGCCATGTCATCCGCGCCTTCCCCGGTGCGACAAGCCGCATCCGCTGCGGCTGAAGTTCGGGCTTCAGCTCCGTGAGTCGGCCGGCAGCGGCGATGAAGTCCGGCGCGGCATTCGAGAGTGCGGGCGGAAGTTTCGGCACGTGGTCCGCGATGGCGAGCTTCTCACCCTTGGCGATGAGTTGCGCCTTGAACGCCGCCAGTCGCGCCTTGGCCCGCTCGTGCTCCAGCCACAAGCCCAGCAGCCCCAGCACGGCGAAGCCGAGGAGCCACAGGCCGATTTTGACGGGCTTTTTCAAACCACGAATGGACACGAATGAACACAAATCAACACGGCGCACGCAGGCGGGTCCGCAAGCGGCTTGGTTCCGGCAAGCCGGACGGCAGCCATTTTCGGCGCTTCATTAGTGTGCATTGTTGGCCATTCGTGGTTCACCCCTTCAGAAAAAACCCGCGCTGCTTCTCGCTGATGGGCATTTGCAGCCGTTCCATGACTTGCAGCATATCTTCCCAGACTTGGCGCTTGGTGGCGCGGCCGTTGTCGGCCTCTTCCGCTTCTCTTCGCAACACGTAGCTGGGATGGAAGGTGGGCATCACCGGAGTGCCACGAAAGTCCATCCAGTTTCCGCGCTGACGTGTGATGCGGGCCTCGGCAATGCCGAAGAGGCCTTCCACCGCCGTGCCGCCGAGCGCGACGATGACGCGCGGCTGGATGAGCTGAATCTGCTCCAGCAGATACGGCAGGCAGGTGGCCATCTCGCCCGGGCGCGGCTTGCGGTTGCCCCGCTCGCTCGGCTGGGTGTCGGGCCGACACTTCAAAACATTGGCGATGTAAACGGTCTGCCGGGTTTGGCTCATCGCAGTGATGATTTTCGTGAGGAGCTGGCCTGCCGCGCCCACGAACGGCTCGCCCTGTTTGTCCTCATCCGCGCCCGGGGCTTCGCCGACGAACATGAGCTGGGCGTTGAGGTCGCCCACGCCGAAGACCACGGATTTCCGCGAAGTGAAAAGGTGCGGACATTGCTCGCAGGCAAGGGCACGGTTGCGAAGTTCAGCCAAGGCACTGGCTTTGTCAGCGGGGGATAAATTCGCCGACCGTGGCCTGGGTGCCGGTGGGTTTGCGGACTTGGCCTCGGGCGGCGACTGCAAGTCGCCGGCACGGGGCGCGGGGGCAAGAGGTGCGGCTGCCGTCCGGACTGGCGCAGCGACGGGGGCGGGGCGGGCAGGAATGGCTGTTGGGCGTGGTTGAATCGCCGCGTGAGTGCGGCTGAGCGCGAGCGGCGCAGACAGCACGTTCAAGGTTTCGGGTGCCAGCACCACGCACCGCTCCCCGACAGCCTTGCGATCCTCCAAGTCCTTGATGACAGCGTCGAGCAACTGCACGTAAGCGGACATGCCCAAAGGGTTCGAGGTTGGCGCGCAAAGTTCAAGGTTCAAAGTCTGGGGAGTCCGGAGCTTGGGCTAGCAGCCGCGCACTTTGGACTTTGAAGTTTGAATTGGACCCCTAGCTTTTCCGTGATGACACGACACTGTTGGAAGTGCGGCTGCGAATGGACGCTGACGGTGAATCCCGGGCGGGGCGAGACCTGTGCACAATGCCGGGCGGATCTGCGGGCGTGCCTGAACTGCACCAGCTACGAGCGGACCGCCGCCTATCAGTGCCGCGACCGCCGGGCGGACCCGGTCCTCGACAAAGACCAAGGAAACTTTTGCGAGTATTTCGAGTTCGCCAAGCGGAAGTTCACCGCCCCCAACCTGAACCAGCCGCGCGAGTCCACGGCGCGGGATGAATTGAAGCGATTGTTTGGTGATTAGCGGAAGGCTGGTAACTTATTCCAGACAACAGTGTCCGTAATAACTTTGGGCAAAGGTTGACACGTGGGGCGCGGTATGGTCATGTATCTTTCGTAGGCAGCAACGGTTTTAGAAAACGCTGCAAGTTCTTTTGTAAGCGACATAGATTTCGGTTGGAGTGAGCACAGCTCCTTCCGAGTTCCCCATAAGCCTACTGTGTGCTGTTTCTGAAAACTCCCCGGGGCTAGAAGACCTTCCTCAGGTTACTAGCCCCGGTTTTTTGTTGTCTGCGGCCTATGACCGCAAAGCAAAGCGCCGCTGGATTTCTCCAGCGGCGCTTTTTGTTTCCCAAGTCTCAGGGAACGAACTGACCGTTCAATTGAAGGCCTGACCGGAGCAACAAAGGACGTTGCGCAACTTGTGCCGCACGAGTTCCTTCACCGCCTTGCGCGCGGGTCCGAGATACTTGCGCGGATCAAATTCCTTCGGCTTCGTGGCAAAGACCTCGCGGATGGCGGCCGTCATTGCCAAGCGCAGGTCGGTATCAATGTTGACCTTCGTGCAGCCAGTGCGGCGGGCAATCTCAATGTCGGCCTCGGGCACGCCGGCGGTATCCTCACCCATCGCGCCGCCATACTGGTTGATCTTCTTCGCCAAGTCCTTCGGGACCGAGCTGGCCCCGTGGAGCACGAGGGGGTAATCACCCAAACCGGCTTCCATGAGGGCCTTTTTGATGGCTTTGAGGCGTTCGAGATCCAGATGCTGCTCGCCCTTGAACTTGTAGGCCCCGTGGCTGTTGCCGATGGCCACGGCCAGCGAGTCCACGCCGGATTGCTTCACGAAGTCCACCGCTTCCTGCGGGTGGGTGTAGCAGCCACCCTTGCTGTAGGCCCCGCCCTCTTCGCCGTCGTCGTGCTGGGCTCCGACGAGCATGCCGAGTTCGCCTTCCACCACGCAGTTATACTTGTGTGCGTAGTCCACGACCTTGCGGCAGACCTCCACGTTTTTCTCGAACGGATCGTGCGAGGCGTCGATCATCACGCTGGTGAAACCTTCATCAATGCACTGCTTGCACAATTCAAAGCTGTCGCCGTGGTCGAGGTGGACGGCGATGGGAATGGTGCTGAGGCTGACGGCTGCCTCAATGAGTTTCTTGAGATAGACGGGGTTGGCGTAATCGCGCGCGCCCTTGGAGATTTGGAGCATCAGCGGAGCCTTCTCCTCCTCGGCCGCCTCGACGATGGCTTGGATGAACTCCATGTTGTTCACGTTGAATGCGCCGAGGGCGTATTTGCCCTTCAGGGCTTTGGCGAACAGGTCGTTGGTGTGTGTCAGTGGCATAGTTCAGTTCCGGTTGGGGTTAAGCGCGACGGAGCGCGACGAACAAGCGGGCACAGTAGGTTCGCGCCGGGGAAAGGAAATCAAATTTTGCGTCCCACCGAAGCGCCGAGGCGGAACACCCAACTGTTTACCGCTGGTCCAACGCCGGGAAGGGGAACTCCGCCGAGGCCACATGCTGGGCTCGCATGAGGTCGCCTATTCTGGCAACGACGTCGGGGTGCTGGGCGGCAACGTTCGAGGTTTCCGCTGGGTCGTCGCGCAAATTGAAGAGCTGGATGCTGAAATCTGGAGCTTTCTTCGCCGCCGGCCCGGGCTTGAGGTTTTGGCGAAGGCCCTTCCAATCGCCGAGGCGCACGCATTGCTGCCCACCGTAGCCGGGGAATTCGCGGTAAAGAAAAGAGCGTTCCGGCTGCTTCTGCCCCAGCAACGTGGGGGCGAAGCTGATGCCATCGCTGTCTTTGACGGCCTTACCCCCGGTGAGTTCCTGCAACGTCGGCATCCAGTCCTCGAAGCCCGTCACCCGGTCACTGGTCTGGCCGGGTGCAACCTTGCCCGGCCAGCGCACGATACCCGGAACTCGGAAGCCACCTTCAAACAGCATCCCTTTGCCATCCCGCAGGCCGCCGCTGGAGTTGAAGAACGTCGCGTCCGTGCCGGCCAGGCCCTCATGCCGGCCATGCAGCGGGCCGTTGTCCGAGGTGAACACCCAGATGGTTTTGTCGTCGAGGCCAAGCTCCTTCACGAGGGCCATCATGCGCCCGATTTCCTTGTCCATGCGCGTGATCATCGCCGCATAGGCAGCGCGGGGCTTGAAGTGCGGGAGATAGCCTTTGCCGCCGGCGTAGGGCGGGTCGGGAAACTTGCCGAGATACTCTGCGAGCGAGGCGTCCGGCACTTGCAAGGCGAGGTGCGGCACGGTCGTCGGCACGAAGCAAAAGAATGGCTGTTCCTTGTTCGTCTGGATAAACGCCCGTGCCTGTTCGGCGATCAGGTCGGGCGCGTAATCTTTGCCCTGAAACCGGGCGTAGGACTTCGGATCCGCCGGGTCTTCGCCGGTTTTGAAAGTGTCGTGAGCAGAGAATTTTGGATTGTTCAGCGGCACCTGCCGGTCGTTGTCCCACAGGTAGGTCGGATAAAAATTGTGTGCGACCGCTTGGCAGTTGTAGCCATACCAGCGCGTGAAACCTTGCTTCAGCGGTTCGCCCGTCGAGCCCGGCCCGCCCAACCCCCACTTGCCGAAGCCCCCCGTGGGATAACCGCGTTGCTGGAAAAGTCGGGCCAGCGTCACCGTGTCGGCCGGGATGGGTTGCTGTCCCTCCTCACCCGGCTTGAACTGGCGGTTGTCCCGCACAAAAGCGTGGCCCGGATGCTTGCCGGTCATCAACACGCAACGGGACGGGGCGCACACCGCATTGCCCGAGTAATGCTGCGTGAAGCGCATGCCCTCCGCCGCCATGCGATCGAGGTTGGGGGTGCGGATAAACTTCTGGCCATAGCAGCCGAGGTCGCCGTAGCCGAGATCATCCGCGATGATGAAAATGACATTGGGCGGGCGCGATCCGGTGGCTGGGGCGGCCGCCAGCCGTATCGCTGCAAAGATGGCGCAGAGGATCAGCAGTAGGTTCATGAGCGACGATGTTCAGCCCGGCATTCCCACGCAAGCGCACAAGTTGACGCCGCGTGATCCCCGGCCTAGCCTGACACCGCTTACCCATGAAATGCCCCGCCTGCACCCTTCCGCTGACCCAACTGCTTATCGAGGACGTGGAAATTGACGTCTGCCATGGCGGTTGTGGCGGCTTGTGGTTCGATAATTTTGAACTCGGGAAGTTCGATGAGCCGCATGAATTGTCAGCCGCCGAGGAGTTGCTGCTAGTCCCGACGGACCTTTCCGTGGAGGTGGATTATCAGGCCAAGCGTCGGTGTCCGAAGTGCGATGTGCCGATGATGCGCCAGTTCTGTTCTCCTTTGCGCCGCACGCAGGTGGATGTCTGTCCCGGCTGCGGCGGCAACTGGCTGGACGTGGGCGAACTCACTCAAGTGCGCGCCGAGTTCCGCGAAAAGGCCGCGCGGGCCGCTGCGAAGGAACAGCCTGTCATCAACAAACACCTGCGGTGGTTTGTGGCCGCCGACTGAGCGGGTCGCCCGCAGAGGCCGCCCGGCAGACTTGCTGCGGCTCTGTTTTTCGGACGTTGAACGTCTGGCCCGTCCGGTGTTCCAACTCGCCGCATGCAAACCTCCCGTTGGAAGCCCGCCGCCCGCCGCCTTTGGCTGGAGTGGCTCAAGCCCGGTCTCGTCATCTTGTTCGTCACCACCACGCTGCGCTCGGCGTTGGCGGACTGGAATGACGTGCCCACCGGCTCCATGAAGCCCACGATCATGGAAGGTGATCGCGTGTGGGTGAACAAGCTCGCCTACGATCTCAAGGTGCCGTTCACCACCTGGCATTTGGCCGAGTGGGGCAATCCGCAGCGCGGCGAGGTCGTCGTGTTCTTCTCGCCCGCTGATGGCCAGCGGCTCGTAAAACGCATCATCGGGCTGCCCGGCGACACCGTGGAGCTGCGCGACAACCGCCTGCTTATCAATGGCCGCGCGGTGGCATACGCCGCGCTTGAAGCCTCCACCATCAACGCCGTTCCCGCCGAACAGCAACCCCGGCATGATTTCGCCAGCGAGCGACTGCCGGAACGAGCCCATCCCGTGATGGCGACCCCTGCGCTGCCGGCCCGCCGCAGTTTTGGTCCGTCCACCGTGCCTGCCGATCATTACTTCATGCTGGGCGACAACCGGGATAACAGCCTCGACTCGCGGTATTTCGGCCCGGTGCCGCGCACGCAGATCGTTGGGCGGGCCGCGGCGGTGGTGCTTTCGTTCGACCGGGAGCGATGGTTCGCCCCGCGCTGGGACCGCTTCTTCACGGCCATGCCGTGAGCGCGCTACGGGCTTGCCACTGGCGGTGAGATGGTGAGGTGCTCAATCTCCTGCAACTGCGCCTCCAGCGAGAACGCCACGCCCATCGCCAGATACACCAGCGAACCCAGCGCGTTCATGTTCGCGTCCTGCACGGAGGCGGCATCAATGCGCCCCTTGAAGCAGCGGTTCACCTCCTGCAATTGCTCGTAGAGGAGATTCAGCCCGCTCAGTTCCCAGTCCGGCTGGCCGCCTTTCTTATGCACCAAAAACTGCTGAATGAGATACGCGCCCGCCGTGCGGAAGATGGTTTCCTCCATCGTGGAAAACGGCAGATGCGTGCGGGCCAGGCCCTTGAGTCGGGAGAGAATGGGGCAGCCGCTGGTGGCCATCACCAGCCCGAAGAGCGCGCGCAGCCCAGTCTGCGCATCGCAACGCTTGGTGTAGGTCCGCTCGGGCGTGCGCACCTCCAGCGTCACTTCCACGTAGGACAGCATGGCGCGGAAAGTCTCCGTGATCTTCTTCGCATCCAGCGCGGCGGGGCAGTGGCGGAACTGCTCGCTCGAAAGCGGGCAGAGCGTGCATTTCTGAAAGTCCAGCTTGGTCCAGAAGGGATGCTCCACCTTGTCGAACCGGGCTTGATAGGCACGCTCGGTGTCCACCTGAAAATTGAACTGTTGGCCGTCGTCGAGCCGGAAGACGTATTCGATGGTCACGGGCGGAGACTAGCGGAGCGCTTCGCGGTGCGCGAATTTTTTCCGTCCAGCGCACGGATTCCGACGGGCGCGTCTAAACCCGGCTCGCCATCGCACCGACCTTGCGGTTGCTTTATGCCGGTGCGTGGGCAAGAATCTTCTCCGCTGCTCCGCCCGCAATCCGTAATCAGAACAGGTGCCTCCATGGTGGCAAAGGGCCAACGTCGCTTGAACGGGTGGGGGGCTGCATTGTCAGTGTCGGCATGAATCAACACCGCCCAGCTTTTTCCTCGCGTCGTTGTACGACGTTGCTGGTGCTTGTCGGCGTGGCGCTGGCCTGTTTTCGCGTTTGGGCGCAACCCACCGACGTGCGGCGTGACACCACCGTGGCCGCCGTGGATCGGGTCATGCCGAGCGTCGTCAACATCGCCACCACGACGGTGGTGGACAGCACCGATCCGTTTTTCCGCTGGCGCGCGGAGTTCTTCGGCTACCGCGTGCGTCCGCAGTTGGAGGAGGTTCCTGCGAGCGTCGGTTCCGGGGTGGTCATTGACGAGGGGGGCTACGTGCTCACCAACGAGCACGTCGTCAAGGGCGCGAGCCGCATCTGGGTGAAGCTCATGGACGGTCGTGAACTGGAGGCGGAACGGGTGACGGGCACTGCGAAAACCGACGTGGCGTTGCTGCGCATCAAGACTCAGGGCAACGAGAAGTTTAACCCGGTGCGTTTTGCCACGGATGACGATTTGCTGCTCGGCGAGACGGTCATCACGCTGGGCAACCCCTTTGGCCTCGGCGGCTCCGTCAGCAAGGGCATCCTCAGCTCCAAGTCCCGCCGCCCCGCGCGTGAGGACAGTCCGCTGGACGTGGCGGACTGGCTGCAAACGGATGCGGCCATCAACCCCGGCAACTCCGGCGGCCCGCTCATCAACCTGCGCGGCGAACTCATCGGCCTCAACGTCGCAGTTTATCGCGAAGGTCAGGGCATCGGCTTCGCGATTCCCATCAAGCGGGTGAACGAAGCCTTGTCCCGCTACTTCACCCCTGAGGGCACCAAGGCGCTGTGGTTTGGGGCGCGCGTCCGCGCGGGCGGCAGCCAGTTGGAGATCACCGCCGTTGAGGCGGCCAGTCCGGCTGACAAAGGCGGGCTGCGCGTGGGCGACATTGTGTGTCAGGTCAACGACACCACGCCGCGCAACTTCATTGAGTTCATGCGCGAGCTGAACTCCGCCGGGGCGCGGAAACCAGTGCAATTGCAGCTCCAGCGCGGCACGGCCCAGCGGACTGCGACGGTGCAGCTCGTGCCGGAACGTGATTTCTTCAATGCCGATTTGGTGCGGCAAAAGCTGGGCGCGCACACCCAGGAGCTGACGCGCGAACTCGCGGAGAGCCTGGGTTTTCCCTTCATGGGCGGCTTCCTCATTTCGGCGGTGGACAAGGACACCCCTGCTGCCGAGGCCAAGCTGGAAAAGTATTTTGTCATCCGGCGCGTGGATGGCCAGCTGCCGCGCGACTTTGTCGAGCTGGGCCGATTGCTGCACGGCAAGGCCAAAGGTGACTTGGCCCGCCTGACCGTCGTCGCGCCGTTCAAGCGTGGGAATTTTGTCAGCTTCCGCGAGGGCATGGTGGAGGTGAAATTGAAATGAGCGCCTCCCCCATGATCGAGGTCGAGAACCTCACCAAGCGCTACGGGGGCCGGGCGGCGGTGCGCGATTTGTCCTTCACGGTGAAGCGCGGTGAGATTGTGGGCTTCCTCGGCCAAAACGGCGCGGGCAAGACCACCACGATGCGGATGCTCTCGTGCTTCATGCCGGCGACCGCCGGCACCGCGCGCGTGGCAGGCTTCGATGTCTTCACGCAGGCGGACGAGGTGCGCCGGCGCATCGGCTATATGCCCGAGGGCAATCCGCTGCACCTCGACATGCGGGTGCGCGAATACCTGAAGTTCCGCGCCCGGCTCAAGGGTCTGAGCGCCACGCGGAGCCGCGAGCGGGTGGACATCGTGACTGAGCAGTGCGGTTTGGGCGACGTGGCCGGAAAGGTCATCGGCACGCTGTCCGGTGGTTATCGGCAGCGCGTGGGCTTGGCGGATGCGCTGGTGCATGAGCCGGAACTGATCATCCTCGACGAGCCCACCAAGAATCTGGACGCGCACCTGACCCGGGCCGTCCGCCAGCTCATCAAGGACGTGAGCAAGGACCGCACGGTGTTCATCTCGTCGCATCTCCTGCCTGAGGTGGAACTGACCTGCACGCGCGTCATCATCATCCACGAGGGTGCCATCCGCGAAAGCGGCACACTGGACGAGCTTCAGCGCAAGATGAGCGCTGGCCAGCAGGTCATCGCCGAGCTGGCCGCTCCCGTGCCGGACCTGCGCGAGGCCTGGGAACATCTGGCCGAGGTGGAGCACTTCGACATCTCGGCGGCGGAAGGCGACTTCCATCGCTGCGCCCTGACGCCGCGCGCGGGCGTTGATTTGCGGCCGCAAATCTTCGAGCTGGCCAAGGCGCGCGGCTGGCCGCTCCGGGAGCTGACGCGCACGCGGCACTCGCTGGAGGACATCTTTGTGCATGTCACCCGGCGGGAGCAGGAGGAACCGTGAGCATTCATTGTGACACGTGGCTTGTGACAGGTGACCAGGGCGCGCGTCGCCGCCTGGAAGCGTCCTGCCACCCGCAACCACCTTGTCACTTGTCACCCGTCACTTGCCCCGCCTGATGCAACCTTTTCTCACGCTCGTCCGCCGCGAACTGGGCAGTTGCTACGTGTCCATCATCGGCTACGCCATTGTCGCCGCCGTGCAGTTCCTGCTGGGGTTGTGCTTCGTGATTGTGCTGCGGGCGCTCAACGGCAAGCCGTTTGACGTGCCGGTGACGGAGGCCTTTTTCAACAACGGACTCTTCTGGCTGGTGATGCTGCTGGCCCCGCCGATCATTACCATGCGGACTTACGCCTTGGAAAAATCCAGCGGCACCTACGAGACGTTAATGACAGCCCCGGTGGGCGACTTGCAGGTGGTGCTGGCCAAGTTCACCGGGGCGCTGCTGTTCTTCATGTCCGCCTGGCTGCCGCTGCTGGCTTATCCCTTCCTGCTGAAGCGTTTCTCCGTGGACCTCTCACAGGTGGACACGGGCGCGGTGGGCGGGACGTTCATCGGCATCTTCCTGTTTGGCGGGCTTTACATCTCGCTCGGCTGCTTCGCCTCCTCGCTGACGCGGAACCAGATCATCGCGGCGATGAACGCGTTTGTGCTCGGGCTTGGCCTGTTCTTGCTGAGTTACCTGACGTTCATCGTGCCGCCCAAGGCCGGCTGGCAATCCGCCGTGCTCTCGCACATCTCGATGATCGAGCACATGCGGGACTTCACGCGCGGACTGGTGGACACCCGGCAGGTGGTTTTCTACCTCAGCCTGACCGCGATGTTTTTGTTCCTTACGCTCAAGGTCGTGGAAAGCCGCCGATGGAAATGAACTTGGATGCCTGACGAACTCGACAATCCCCAGCCCAGCTTCTCCGCCGCCCGCAAGTTCGGCGCGGGCGTCGGCGTGCTTGTCGGCGTCGTGGCGCTGCTGGCCATCATCGTGATGGTGAACTTTCTGGCCGCCCGTCATTCCCGCCGGTTCGTGCTCTCGGAGGACCGGGTGGCGGCGCTCGCTCCGCTGACGCATCAGGTGCTCGGCGCGCTGACCAACGACTTGCAGGTCACCGTCTTTTTTGATCCGGACGAGGTGCTTTACACCCACATCCTCCAGTTGCTGCGGCAATATGAGAACGCCAGTCCGCGCGTCAAAGTCACCGTGGTTAATTACCTGATCGAGCCCGCCCGCGCCGAGGAGGTGAAAACCCGGTGCAAGCTCGGTCCGAACGCCAAGGATCTCATCATCTTCTCCCTCTCCGGGAATCACCGCACCGTCCGGCAAACGGAGCTTTCCGAATACGACACGAGCCAGCTCCTCGCTGGCAAGAGCCAGAGCGTGAAGCGCAAGTCCTTCACCGGTGAATCCTTCTTCACGGCGGCGATTCTGGGTTTGATTGAGAGCCGCCGGCCGCGTGCCTACTACCTCACCGGCCACAGTGAGCACGACCCCACCACGGCCACCACGCAGACCGGCTACGGCAAGCTCACCATGCTCATGCAGGCCAACAACATGGACACCCAACTGCTGGCCTTGGCGGGCACCAATGAAGTGCCGGCCGACTGCAACCTGCTGATTGTTGGCGGGCCTCGCTCACCGTTGACGCAGACTGAGGTGGAGCGGCTGAACCGCTACTTGAATCAGGGCGGGCGGGCGTTCTTCCTCCTGCGCGCCGGGGCCACCACGGGCTTGGAAGAACTGCTGCGCCAATGGGGAGTGGAACTGGGCGACGATGCCGTGACCGATGCTGGCCAGGATCGCTCCGAGAGCTACGTCATCCTCAAGAATTTCGGCGACCACGAAATCCTGCGTTCCTTCGGCATCACTCAAAACGGGCTCGTGCTCAGCCTGCCCCGCTCCGTCACACCCCGCTCGACCGGGCAAGGCTCGGACGCCCCGCAGGTGCGGAGTTTGGTGGGCACTTCGGAGAACGGCGCGGCTGTGGCGGACTACCGGACGGGCCTGCGATTCGACCCCCGGCGGGATCGCCGCGGCGTCATCTCCGTGGCTGTGGCCGTGGAACGCGGCGGCTTGCGCAGCGTGGAGGGCGGCTCCACCCGCATGGTTGTGGTGGGCGAATCGCTCTTCCTCGACAACGCCATGCTGGAGAATTCCATCAACCGCGATTTTGCTGGCAACGCCATCAACTGGCTGCTCGACCGGCCCAAGCTGGTCGGCATCGCCCCCCGGCCGGTCCGCGAGTATGTCTTTCAAACCAGCGACTCGCAGATGCAGGCCCTGCAAGGGATTCTGCTGGTGGGCCTGCCCGGGGCGGTGCTGGCCATCGGGGTGCTGGTCTGGTTCCGCCGTCGTTCGTGAGCCGGTGACATGAATTTCTCGCAGACAAAATGGCTGATGGGCCTCGCGGTGGCGCTCCTCGCGTTCATCATGCTGGTGGAGTTGCGTTCGCCCTCCGGGGGGCCGCCGTCACCCACCAGCGCGCCCATCGTGGCTGGCCTGCGCCCTGGCGCGGTGACGCGGGTCGAGTTTGTCCGGTCCAATGAAACTTTCCGCGCGGAACGCACCGGTGGGCAATGGCGGCTCACCGCCCCGCTCAACTACCCTGCGAACAGCTTGGCGCTGGACATGCTGGTGGATGTTTGCACCCGCCTGCGCCCCCAGTTGGTGATCGCGGCGGAGCAGGTTAAGACCCTCGCAGAATTCGGCCTCGCCCCACCGCAGGCCGCCGTCATTTTCTACCAAGGCGCAACCAAGGTGGAACTGCGCATCGGTGCCCGAGCACCGGTGAACCAGCAACTTTACGTGCAGGTCGCGGGCAACGCGACCGTCGCCGTCGCCGATGCCAACCTGTTGGAACTGCTGCCCAAGACCGCCGATGACTGGCGCGACCGACAACTGCTTTCCCTCGCCGGGCTGAAATACGACCGCCTCCGGGTCCGCACCGGGCCACGGGATCTGGTGCTGGAGCGCGGGGCCACCAACCAGCTCTGGCGCATCGCCCAGCCCCCGCCGGTCAAACGCGCCAACACGCCGCGCATTGAGCATGTGCTGCGCGAGTTGCAGCGCTGGCCGGTGCAGCGCTTTGTCACCGATGATCCCAAGGCCGAGCTGGACGCGCTCGGCCTGCAAACGCCGGAAACGGAACTGGCCATCGGTTCCGGCACCAACGATCTCGTCGTCGTGCAGTTTGGTAAAAGCCCGACCAATCAGCCGGATTTGGTCTATGCCCGCCGGCTCGCCACCACCAACGTGGTGCTCGTCGCCCGTGACTGGCTCGACCAACTGCGCGCGCCTTACTGGGATTTCTGCGAGCACAGGCTGGTAGACACGCTAGCGGCCGAGGCTGTGGATCGGATCGAGGTGCGGGGGCGCGAACCTTATAACTTGGTCCGGCAGCCCGGCACGGGCACGAACCGGGTGTGGCTCGCGGACGATGCTTTCAAATCCAGCATCGACCCGCAGCTTCTGTTGAGCTTTCTCAACCAGCTCGTAGTGCTCGAAGCGGCGGAGCTGGCGAAGGAAGTGGTCACCGATTTTACCCCCTACGGCCTGGCGCTACCGTCCCGGCAGATCAGCCTGCTGAAATCCGCCACCAACGCCGCTGGCGGCCTCACCAACACGCTGGTCGCGCGGCTGGATTTCGGCGGTGATCAGTCCGACCGTCTGTTTGCCCGGCGGCACGACGAGAACTCAGTCTATGTCGTCCCGCGTGGTGAAGTGGAGCAGCTTGCCTGGTCGCTGTTTCAAATCCAGGACCGCACGGTCTGGAGCTTTGCCACCAACCAAGTCCTCGCGGTCACCGTCCAGTTTGATGGGCGGAGCCGCCGCTTGACCCGCAGTGCGGAAGGCCAGTGGAGCGATGCGGGTGAGCCCGTCGGCGACCTTCGCAACGTGGCGTTGGAGGAAACGTTGTTCCGACTCGGCCACTTGCGGGCCGAGCGATGGACCGGGCGCGGGACGAACCAGCTCCCGGTCTATGGCGTCACCGACCAGAGCCACTACGTGAGCGTCGAACTGACCGGAACCCCGGCGAAGACCAACACCGTCCATTTCGGCAACATGCCCTTCCGGCGGCATCCCTTTGCGGCGGTTACCGACCCGCGCACCGGCCAGCCGCTGGTGTTTGAGTTTCCCCGACCGCTCTACTTGGACTACGTGGTGCAATACTTGATCCAGTCCAAGTGAGCGGTGCGTCGGCGATTAAACATGCCCACCGAGGCACAACGTAAGCAGACTTGTGGCCCTGCCTGAAGCGTCACCGCAGAAAAAGCGCTGGAGCTTCTGGCGCGTTTGCCGCCTCGGCTTTCGCGGGTTCCGCATCCTGTGCCTGCTGCTCGTGCTGGCCGTTGTGTGTGCCTTTCTGTGGTTCAACCAGATCGGGGTGCCGGACTTCGTCAAGCGTCCCATCCTCGCCGGGCTGGAGGAACGCGGGCTGCGGTTGGAATTTCACCGCCTGCGCTGGCAGTGGTTTCGCGGGCTGGTCGCCGAGGGCATCTCGGTCGCCCCGGTCGGCGCTGGTCCGCACATCGCCGCCGCCGAGGCGCAGGTGCAGCTCGATCATGATGCGCTCCGCGACTTCCAGTTCGTCGTCACGGGCGTCGCGCTCCGGCAAGGCGGGCTGGATTGGACCCTCGCCCCCAGGAACCTCCCGCCCCGCACGCTGACTGTCACCAACCTCTCCACGGCGCTGCATTTTCTGCCGGGCGATGTTTGGTCGCTGCCGCAACTGAACGCGACCGTGCAAGGCATTCAGATGAAAATCAGTGCCGTCGTGACCAACGCTGCGGCCTTGCGCAAACGCACGGTGAGAACTGCCGAGCCGCCCACGGCGGCTCCCAAACCGCCCAAGCTGGACGCAGAGGAAATCCTCCATCGCGTGCTCACGGAGCTGGCTCGCGTGCAATTCACCGCACCGCCGGAAATCGAACTTGCCCTCCGCGCCGATGCCAAGCTGGAGCGCGGTCTGCAAGCCGACTTGAAGGTGAAGGCGCTGGACGTCCGCACGCCCTGGGGCGGTGGACGCAACGCCAGCTTCAGTGCGAAGATTATCCAGCCGCCCGGCACCAACGGCGCGGCCAGCGCGGACTTCCGCCTCGAAGCCGACCGTGTGCGCAGCACGAACATCCACGCCAGCGCCGAGCGCGTGCTGCTCACTGCCCGGTTGAACCGCCAGTCCGCGCGCACCAACGACTGGGATGCCGCGTGGGAGGTCACGCTGCACGGGGGCAAATCGAAGTGGGCGGAGGCCACGACCTTTCGCCTTTCCGGCCAGACCGCACCGCGCCCGGTGGCCCCGGATCAACTGCGGGCGAGCCTCACATTGCGCACGACGGGACTGAAATCCGAGTGGGGGCAGCTGGCCGAGGGCCGGTTGTCCGCCAACGCCACCTTCGCCCCCGTGCGCAAGCAGTTGCTTGCCGCCGACGCGGAAACGCAGCTTACCTTGGCCAAGACAAAGTGGGGTGAGGCAAAGCAGGCCCGCGTGTCGGCGAAGGTCTCCCATGTCGGAACGCCGGCTTCCGGGACTCCGCCCGAGTGGGGCTTCTGGACCAATCTCGCGCCCTGGCAGGTGGAAACCTCCGTTGCGCTGGACGGCGTGAAGTCAGACTTTAAGCCGCTCGAACTCGGCAAGTTCAGCTTCGCCGCGCACTGGCGGGCGCCGCACTTCAGCGTCACCAACCTCCACGCCGAGCTTTACAGCGGGGCGCTCGACACCCACGCGCACCTCGACGTGGCCACCCGCCGTGCCGCCGCGACCGCACAGTTCGACTTCGACGTGTATCGCATCCAGCACCTGCTCGACACGAACACGCAGCGCGAGCTGGCCCGCTTCACTTTCAACGCGCTGCCCAAGGCACGGGCGAGCGTGGCCGTCGTGCTACCGGAGTGGACCAATCGTGTGCCCGACTGGAAGGCGGTCGGCGATTCCGTGACGCTCGCCGCACACGTGGACAGCCCGGGCGGCGCGTATCGCAATGCGACCTATCTCGAAGCCAACACCGAACTCACGCTCACCAACGGAGTCCTGCGTCTGCCCAACCTCTGGGCGCGCCGGCCCGAAGGCGAGATCCGGCTGGCCTACACCGTCAACCCGCGCACGCGCCAGTATCACTGGGCTGGTCGCGCGAATGTCTTCCCGCATGCCATCGAGCCGCTGCTGGAGCGTCCGGAGGACAAGCGCATTCTCACCAATTTCACCTTCACCGTTCCGCCCATCGTCGAGGGCGAAGTCTGGGGCCGCTGGCGGGCGCGTGAGGAAACGGGTTTCCGCGCGCGGGTGACCGCCACCAACTTCGTGCTGCGCGGCGAACCAGTGGACGAGTTCAGCGGCTCGGTGGGCTTCACGAACGAGCTGTTCGCCATCTCGGAGGTGCGCGCCCGGCGCGGTGCTGGTGTCATCACCGCACCGGACGTGCGGATTGATGCCCGGCGCCAGCGGCTTTGGGTCACCAACGCGCACAGCACCTTCGACCCCTACGCCTTCACGCGCATCATCGGCCCGCAGACGGCGAAGGCCCTGCTCCCGTATGAGTTTGCGCAAGTGCCAACCATCCGCGTCCACGGCTCGGTGCCCTTCCGCGAATCCGAGACGACCGACCTGCATTTTGAGATTGAGGGCGGGCCGTTCCGCTGGTCGTTCTTCAGGTCGCCCCAGATCACGGCTTCTTTGCACTGGGTTACGAACCGGCTCCTGATCACAAACCTGACCGGTGCGTTCCACGGCGGGCAGTTGTTGGGCGGGCTGAACTTCGATTTCGCTCCCGTGCGGAGCGCGGACTTTGGTTTCCAACTGCAATTCACCAACGCCAGCCTGCCGGGCTTCATCACCGATGTGACGGGGAAAAGCAACAGGCTCGAAGGCACGGTCAGCGGTGTGCTCCTCGTCACCAATGCCAACACGATGAACTGGCAGAGCTGGCAGGGTTCTGGCGAGGTGCGGCTCGCGGACGGATTGCTCTGGGACATCCCGATTTTCGGCCTGTTCTCACCCGTGTTGAACGCCATTAACAAGGACCTCGGCAGCAGCCGCGCGAAGGAAGCGAAAGGCACTTTCCTCCTGACCAACAGTGTCATCTACACTCGCGACATGGAAATCCTCTCGCCGCCCGCTCGCCTGCACTACGACGGCACGGTGGACTTCGCGGGGCAGGTGAGCGCCAACGTCGAGGCCGAGATGTTCCGCGACACCTTCCTCGTTGGCCCGCTGCTGAGTTTGCTCACGTCGCCCGTGACGAAGGTCTTCGAGTATCGCGTGACCGGTTCGCTCGCGAACCCGCAGAGCGAGCCGCGCTTTATCCCCAAGTTCCTCTTGCTGCCGTTGCGCCCGTTTCAAACCATTCGCGAGTTCCTTGCGCCGGACAAGTAACTCCCCGCCATATTTTCCCAGCTGTCAGCCTCACTTCCTGTTATGCCTCAACCCATCCGCGTCTCCGGCAAGCTCCGCCTGCGTGACTTCAACCCGCGTTACTGTGCCGGCTTGGAAAAGGAGCCGACGATCATGGAGACGGATCGGCTGTTGGAGCGGTTCGGCAAATTGCAGGATCTCTTTTTCGCGAACGCCAACCGCGGCCTCATCATCGTGCTGCAGGGCATGGATACGAGCGGCAAGGACGGCACGGCGCGCCGCTTGTTTGAGTTTGTCGAGCCGGCCGGCGTGGAGACGGTCGAGTTCAAGGCCCCGAGCACCCTCGAACTGGCGCATGACTATCTTTGGCGGGTGCATCAGGCGGTGCCGCGCTTCGGACGCATCGGCGTTTTCAACCGTTCGCACTACGAGGATGTGCTGGTGGTGCGCGTGATGAGCCTCCGGCCGCCGGAGGTGTGGAAGAAGCGCTATGACCACATCAATGACTTCGAGCGGATGCTCACGGACAGCGGCTACACGCTGCTGAAGTTCTTCCTGCACCTCAGCCACGAGGAGCAGGCGGAGCGCCTGCAAACGCGGCTCGACGACCCCTCCAAGAACTGGAAGTTCGAGCCAGGCGACCTGGCGATGCGCCAGCGCTGGGACGATTTCATGGAGGCCTACGAGGTGGTGCTGAACAAGACCTCGACCCCGTGTGCGCCGTGGCACATCGTGCCCGCCGACCGGAAGTGGTTCCGCGACTATGTCGTGGCCCAGACTGTCGTGGACACGATGGAGGAATGGAAACTCAAGTGGCCCAAGCCTAAGGTGGATTTGCGAAAGTTCCGGGTGATGTGACACACGAACGCCTTTGGCGTTCACTGGGGGGCATTACCAACAAAGAAAAGCCCCGGGACAACAGTTTGTCCCGGGGCTTTTGAAAACTTAAGCGATTTAGCGACGGTTGCGACGCTTGACGTTGAGCTGCGTGAGCGAATGGAGCAGCGCGGCCTGAACGGTGGCCGTTTCCTCGTCGGTGAGCTTCTCGGCGAGACGGGCCTCGGCCTTCTTGCGCGCTTCCTCGGCTTTTTGCTCGTCAATGTCGTCGGCCTTGATGGCCATGTCGGTGAGGATCGCCACACGGTCGCCAGTGATCTCGACGAAACCCTCGCCCGTGGCGAGGTAGTGGTCCACCCCGCCCTTTTTGGCAACGATCTCGCCGTGGGCGATCTGGGTCATGAGCGAGATGTGCATTGGATAAATGCCCATCTCGCCCTCGATGCCGGGGAGCGTGACCATGTCCACGTCCTCGGAGTAGATCTTCGCCTCCGGGGTGACGATTTCGAGTTTGAGTG
The DNA here is from genome assembly GCA_945874145.1 of Akkermansia muciniphila. Lineage (GTDB taxonomy): Bacteria > Verrucomicrobiota > Verrucomicrobiia > Limisphaerales > SXTU01 > SXTU01. The sequence continues at coordinate 25,885 of CAMCFN010000001.1, read as the reverse complement.
TCGCGGCCATGATTCAGAAAGGCATCAGGCTTCTTTGATCTCGTCTATGCCACCCTTCAGATAGAAGTTGTTTTCGCCGACGGCGTCGTGCTTGCCTTCGAGGATTTCCTTAAAGGCACGGACAGTCTCGGCCACGGGCACCTGCTTGCCTTCGCGGCCGGTGAAGACCTGCGCCACGGTGAACGGTTGGCTGAGGAACTTCTGGATTTTGCGGGCGCGGAAGACGGTGGTCTTGTCCTCGGGGCTCAACTCGTCCATGCCGAGAATCGCGATGATGTCCTGCAGGTCCTTATAGCGCTGGAGCACCTTCTGGACGCCACGGGCGACGTTGTAGTGCTCCTCGCCGACGATGTCGGGCGTGAGCGCGCGGGAGTTCGAGGCGAGCGGGTCCACGGCGGGGAAGATGCCGAGTTCCGCGATGGAACGCTCCAGCACGATGGTCGCGTCCAAGTGCGCGAAGGTTGTGGCGGGCGCGGGGTCGGTCAAGTCGTCGGCAGGCACATACACAGCTTGGAAGGACGTGATGGAACCTTTCTTCGTCGAGGTGATGCGTTCCTGGAGGTTGCCCATCTCCGCGGCCAGCGTGGGCTGGTAACCGACGGCGCTGGGCGTGCGGCCGAGGAGCGCGGACACCTCGGAGCCGGCCTGCGAGAAGCGGAAAATGTTGTCCACGAAGAGGAGCACGTCCTGATTGTGCTCGTCGCGGAAGTATTCGGTCACGGCGAGCGCGGAGAGCGCCACGCGGAGACGCGCGCCGGGCGGCTCGTTCATCTGGCCGAACACGAGGCCGATCTTCGAGCCTTCGTCGAGGACGGGCAGGCCGTTCGCGCCGATGAGCGGATGGCCCTTGGCGTCCTTCTTGGTCTTGATGACGTTGGCCTCGATCATCTCGTTGTAGAGATCGTTGCCCTCGCGGGTGCGCTCGCCGACGCCCGCGAACATCGAGACGCCGCCGTGCAGCTTCGCGATGTTGTTGATCAGCTCCATGATGATGACCGTCTTGCCGACGCCGGCGCCGCCGAACGCGCCGACCTTGCCGCCCTTGAGGAACGGGCAGATGAGGTCAACGACCTTGATGCCGGTGGCGAGCACCTGCGGGCTGGTGGTCTGATCCACGAGCGGCGGGGCCGAGCGGTGGATGGAGTTGTATTTGTCCGCCTTCACCGGGCCCTGTTCGTCCACGGCTTCGCCGGTGACGTTGAAGACGCGGCCCATGACGGCGTTGCCGACGGGCATGGAGATGGGCGCGCCGGTGTCGGTGATGAGCATGCCGCGCTTAAGCCCCTCGGTGGTGCTCATGGCGACGGCGCGGACCCAGTTGCCACCGAGGTGCTGCTGCACCTCGAGCGTCAGCTTGGTCTTGCCCTGGCCGGGAAGGTCGTATTCCACGGTCAGGGCGTTGTAGATGGCGGGGAGCCGGCCCGTGAACTCAATGTCCAGGACGGGGCCGATGATTTGAACGATTTTGCCGGTGTTCATCGTGGTAAATTAGTTGCCCATCGCCATCTGGGCGGTGGTGATTTCCAAAAGTTCTTTCGTGATGTTGGCCTGACGCAGCTTGTTGTATTCGAGCGTCAGGTCCTTGATGATTTGCTTGGCGTTGTCGGTCGCGTTCTTCATGGCGACCATGCGCGCGGACTGCTCGGAGGCCTTCGCCTCCTGCAAGAACTGGAAGACCTGATAGTTCAGATAGTGCGGCAGCAAGTTGCCGAGCACCGTGGCCGCGACCGGTTCGAAGAGATATTCGCGCGTGGCCTCGCCGAGTTTCTCGCCCTGGCTCTCGCCTTCGAGACCGGCTTCGAGCGCCTTAATTTCGCCGAGCGGGAGCAACTGCCGCTGCTCGGGCTTTTGCACAAGAGTGTTGATGAAATTGGTGTAGACCACGTCCACCACGTCCACTTGGCCGCTAAGGAACAAGTCCTGGGCAAACTTGGAAATCGCGCGCGCCTCGGCGAACTGCGGCGTGTCCTTGTAGGTGAACTCCGCAGCCAGCTCGCGCTTGAGCCGACCCGCCCATTGGGCGCCTTTCTTGCCGGCGCAGATGAACACGGTTGTGTCCTTGTCCCACTTCGCAGCCTCGCGGAGGAGGTTTGTGTTGAGCGCGCCGCACAGGCCCTTGTCCGTGGTGATGAGGATGAGCGCGCGCTTCTTGACGACCGCGCGCTTCTCCATCAACGGATGCGTGAACTCGCCCGCGCCCGCCGTGGCCGCCGCGAGCACCTCGTTCATCAACGTGGCATATGGCCGGCCGGCCAGCGCGGCCTGCTGCGCACGGCGCATCTTGGCCGATGCGACCATCTGCATCGCCTTGGTGATTTGGGCGGTGTTCTTGACCGACTTGATGCGCCGGCGGATGTCGCGTGTGCTGGGCATGGTGGGCTAAGACAGTTGGTCGCGAACTTAGCGGTAGCTCTGCTTGAACTCCGTCACCGCCGCCTTCAAGTCGGCCCCGAGCGCGTCGTTGATGGCCAGTTCCTTGCGGAGCCGAACGAGCAGCGCCTCTTTGCGCGTGCCAAGGAAGTCGGTGAGCTTGTTCTGGAAGTCCTTCACCTTCTCCACGGCCACGTCGTCGAGCAGGTTGTTCTGCATCGCGAAGAGAACTGCGGACTGAATCTCGACGGGGAGCGGGTTGTATTGGTTCTGCTTGAAGAGTTCGACGATGCGCTTGCCGCGTTCGAGCGTGGCCTGCGTTTTGGCGTCGAGGTCGGATCCGAACTGGGCAAAGGCGGCCAGTTCGCGATACTGCGCCAGCTCCAGCTTGATTTTGCCGGCGACCTGCTTCATCGCCTTGATTTGCGCGGCGGAACCGACGCGCGAGACGGACAGACCGACCGAGATGGCCGGGCGGATGCCCTGATAGAACAGGTCGGTTTCCAAATAAATCTGACCGTCCGTGATGGAAATCACGTTGGTCGGGATGTAGGCGGACACGTCACCGGCCTGCGTTTCGATGATGGGCAGCGCGGTAAGCGAGCCGCCGCCGCTGCGTTCGTTGACACGCGCGGAGCGTTCGAGCAGGCGGCTGTGGAGATAGAACACGTCGCCGGGATACGCCTCGCGACCCGAGGGGCGTTTGAGGACGAGGGACACTTGGCGGTAAGCGACGGCCTGCTTGGAGAGGTCATCGTAAATGATGAGCGCATCCATGCCGTTGTCCATGAACCACTCACCCATTGCTGCGCCGGCGAACGGCGCGAGATACTGCGAGGCAGCGGGAGCGTCGGCACCGGCAGCGACGATGATGGTGTCTTCGAGAGCGCCAGCCTTGTCGAGTTCCGCGATGACGCGGGCTATGTTGGACTGCTTCTGGCCGACCGCGACGTAGATGCTGTAAACCGGGCGGAAGTTCGCGTCACCGGAAGCGCGGCCCACCTTGTTGATGCGCGACTGGTTAATCATCGCGTCCACGCCGATGGTGGTCTTGCCCGTCGAGCGGTCACCGATGATGAGTTCGCGCTGGCCACGACCGATGGGAATCATCGCGTCAATTGCCATGATGCCGGTCTGGAGCGGCTGGCTGACGGATTTGCGCTTCACGATGCCGGGCGCAATTTTCTCGACTGGATATTGAGCGGTCGCAGTGATGGGCCCCTTGCCGTCCACGGGGCGGCCAAGGGTATCAACGACGCGGCCCAGCAGGCCTTTGCCCACGGGGACGGAGAGGAGCTTGCCGGTGGTCTTCACCTCGGAGCCCTCGCGGATGTCGAGATAGTCGCCGAGCACGACGACACCGACCTCGGTCTCTTCGAGGTTCAGCGCGATGCCGATGACGCCGCCGCCAAAGTCGAGCATCTCGTTGAGCATCGCGTCGGTGAGGCCCTCAACCTTGGCCACACCGTCGGAGATTTCACGGACGACGCCGACGTTCTGCCGGGTCACGGAGGTCTTGAGGCCCGCGATCTGGGCTTCGATGTCTTGCAGGATGGAGCTCATAGCAATTCGTTAAGTCGAAAAATCAAAGGGTGTTGTTCAACGCCGCGAGGCGTCCGGCCACGCTGCCGTCGTAAATGTCACTGCCGGCCTGAACCTTTACGCCACCGAGCAACGCCGGGTTGACCCAGAAGGTCACATTCATACCAGGGCCGTATTTTTGGCTCAGGGAGGTTCTGATGGCATCCATCTGGGCGGGCGTGCACTCCACGGCGTTCTCGACGCGGGCCGTGCGGCGGTCGAGATCCAGTTTCACCAGCCGTTGCAGATGCGTGAGGGTGCTCACGTAGCCGCGCGGTTTGCGTTCGATGACCAAAGTCACGGCGGCGCGGATTTTCTCCTCATTCAGGATGCCGTCAACACAGCAGGCTCTGAACAGTGTCTTGCCGTCGCGGCGGGCTTGTTTGCTGACTTTCATCGGCGGGCGCGGAGAGTATCAACTAAGCGGCCAATTGGCGGACGGCATCGTCGGCGAGGCGGCCCTTCTGGTCCGGGGAGAGAATCTCACCGGTTGCGCGGCCCGCAGCGGCCACCACGAGGCGGCCGAACTCCTGGCGCAACTCAGCTTTCATGCGAGCCAGCTCCGCGTCGTTGGATTGCTTGGCCTTTTCAATAATGTTCGCAGCATCGGCGATGGCCTTCTGGCGTTCAATTTCGGAGACGCGGGCGGCGGCGGTGCGAGCTTCCTCGATCACTTTTTGCGCCTGCTGACCGGCCTGGGTGAGAATTTCTTGGGACTTGGCCTGGGCATTGGCCAGCTCCTTGCGGGTCTTCTCCGCATTCTCAATGCTCTCGGAGATTTGCTGCTTGCGCTTGTCGAGCATCGCCAGCAACGGCGCGTAAGCGAATTTCTTCAGGATGATCGCCAACAGGACAAACAGGACGACCTGGGAGAAGAACAACTGCGGGTGCCAGCCAAAGGTCTCGCCCACCGCCTTCAGCGGGTTGTCGCCAGCGGCCAAGATGACAGGAAGATTCATGTTCGTTACGCGTTGAAAAGGGATGCCGGACGCGGGGTTAGCCACGTCCGGACGATCATTACTTGACCAAGAAGATCGCGAAGAACACGACGCCTTCCGCCAGAGCGGCGAAGATGATCGCGTTGTTACGGATCTGGTCCGCGGCACCGGGATTGCGCCCGGTGGCCTCGGCGGCCTTCAAACCGATAATGCCTACGCCAATCGCCGAGCCGATAGCGGCCAGACCGACGTGCAGGTTACCGGATATTTCTGCCAACATGGGCATCATACTATTACCTTTCGTTTTTCTCCGAACGCCCCGGCAGACTTGCCACCGTCTGACGTCCGAAATCGTTTAGTGGTGGTGACCGTGTTCGTGGCCATGGCCCTCGCCGTGGCCGTGCGCACTGCACATCAGCGAGGTGAACACCGCCGTCAAGAGGGTGAACACCAGCGCCTGCACGATCCCAACCAACAGTTCCAAAAAGTAAAAGGGCAGCGGAATGAGCCAGCCCAGCCAAGGGACCAGCATCATCATGGATTCGAGGATGTTTTCACCTGCGAAGACATTGCCGAACAAACGGAAGCTCAAGGACACCGGGCGGAAGGCGATGGAAATCACCTCAATGACGCCCACAAAAAAGAAGACGGCGATCATGAACAGGCCCATGAAACCCTTACCCCCGCCGCCTGCCGCGAAAATGTGCTTCAGGAAACCGCCCACCCCGAGGGCGGAAATGCTCCAATAAAACCAAAGCACCGTGAACAAAACGGCCATCGCTGAAGTGGTGTTCAGATCCGCATTGCCACCGCGCAGCAAAGGTTCGCCGCCGTAGGTGATGGTGCCCACTCCGGGGATGAGCCCGAACCAGTTGGTGAAGAGAATGAAAAAGAAAAGCGTGCCGAAGAACCAAAAGGTCCGCCTGCCCATGTCCTCACCGAGCAGCGTGCAAATGAAGCCGTGCATACCCTCCACGATCCACTCGCAGAAGTTCTGCGCTCCTTGCGGCACCGCCGCGATGTTCCGCGTGGCCATCTGCGCCACCAACACGATAATCAAGGCAACGATGACGGTGACAATCATCGAACTGGTGACCATGAGCGGGCCGATGTGGAACCGGGCGGCCGCCGGAGGCAGGCCGTGATGTTCGGCGTGGCCGTGGGCATCCTTGACAGCGTGCTCAACCGCTTTGCCAGCTTGGCCGGCCACATCGCCCACCGCCTTGGTGTCAGCGGCGTTCAGCGACCCCGGCAACACCGCGAGCAGCAGGGCGAAAAGCAGATTTTTGACGACGTTCATTGCAATCGTAATGGCTACCAAGCGACGAAAGGCACGCTAGGCAGCGGACGAAACGGGGCGGAGGTTGCTACGTCGTGATTTTTTTCACAAGCGGTTTTTGCGGTTTTTTGTAGTTTTTCCCGCTGCTCAGAACTCGGGTGCAACCGGGCACTGCCTCCGAACGCGAAGGGGTCGTGGCGTGGCGTTTACGAACCGCAAGCCCACCGGCCAATTGTTTCACTATTTTCTGCTCGGACGCTGAAGCCGCCTGAAGGTCGCGCCCAGTCTGGAACCTCCGCCTGACGCGCTTTGCAGCGAGGCCACGTGCTGAGCTTGGTTCCCGAAGCGCATCCGGAGGGCAAACGGCTTCAGCCGCACTGCGCGTGATGGCGCAAGGCGTGGTCCACCAGCACCAGCGCGGTCATCGCCTCGACCATCGGCACGGCGCGGGGGAGCACACAGGGATCGTGGCGACCACGTGGCCTGAGAGTGGTGTTTTGCAGGTTCGCATCCACGGTCTCCTGCTCATGGAAGACGGTGGCCGTGGGCTTGAAGGCGGTGCGGAAGTAAATGGTCTCGCCATTGGAGATGCCGCCCTGCACGCCCCCCGAGCGGTTGGTGGTGGTGCGGACTTTGCCGTCCACGTTGCGGAAGGCGTCGTTGTGATGCTTGCCCGTGAGCATCGTGCCGCCAAAGCCGGAGCCAATTTCAAAACCCTTCGTCGCTGGCAGGCTCAACATGGCCTTGCCGAGGTCCGCTTCCAAGCGGTCGAAGACCGGTTCGCCCCAGCCGACGGGCACGCCACGCGCGATGCCGACAATGACGCCACCTACGCTGTCACCCTGCGCCCGCACCTGCTCGACCAGCGCAATCATCTTCTCCGCCGCGGCGGCGTCCGGGCAGCGGATGATGTTCGCCTCGACTTGTTCGAGTTGCAGTTTGTCCACGTCCACGTGGCAGTGGAGATGTTGCACGGACTCGACACACGCGAGCACTTCCACGCCCCAGCGTTCGCGCAGCAACTTCTTCGCGATGGCCCCGGCGGCGACGCGACCGATGGTTTCCCGCGCGCTGGTGCGCCCGCCCCCCGGCCAGGCGCGGATGCCATACTTGGCCTGATAGGTGTAATCCGCGTGCGAGGGACGGAACTTGGTCGCCATCTCACTGTAAGCCTCGGAGCGCTGGTCCTCGTTCTTCACCATCAGCGAAATGGGCGTGCCCAGGGTTTTGCCCTCAAAAGTACCGGAGAGGATTTGCACCGCGTCCGCCTCCTTGCGCGGGGTGGTGATGCTGGACTGCCCGGGTCGGCGGCGGTCGAGTTCCGGCTGGATGTCCGCCTCGGTCAGCGCGAGCCGCGGCGGGCAGCCATCCACGACCACGCCCACGCCGCCGCCATGCGATTCACCCCACGTGGTGACGCGAAACAAGTGGCCAAAGGTATTGCCCATGCGAAGACAATGACGGAAATCGCGTGAAACCGCAAGAAAGCAGCAGTCCGGCGCAGGCGAAGGGGCGCGGCGTTCACGCCGCGTCGCCGTGCGCATCACGGCGCCGCCAGCCCGCGCAGGCGCAACCAATCAGCCGCGCGGAGCGGCCAGTCGGTTGGGCCGGTGGCGTTGGCACGTGGCCTCATGCCAAAGCCGTGGCCGCCTTTTTCGTAGATGTGGATTTCCGCCGGGGTCTTGCGCGTGATGAGGTCGAGGTAAAGCAGCGTGCTGCCTTGCGGGAGCGAGCCGGAGTCGTCGCCGGCCTGCGCGATGAACGTCGGTGGCAGGCCGGCCTCCAGCCGGATGTCCGCGCGGATGGCTTTGGTCGCCGGGTCGTAGATTTTGTAGGGATAGATGACGAGGAGGAAGTCGGGCTTGTGCGAGGGTGCGGTGGCTTCACCGGGAAACAGGCGGTCGTTGGTGGCGGCGATGAGCGAGACTTGGCCGCCCGCAGAGAAGCCCAGCGCACCGATTTTCTTGGGGTCCAGCTTGAGTTCAACGGCCCGGCGACGCACTTCGCTGACCGCGCGCTGCACGTCTTGGGCAGGGCCGGCGTGTGGTTCAGCGTGCTTGGTGGTGGGCGTGCGGTAGGCGAGTTGGAAGGCGACGATGCCTTGCTTCGCCAGCCACGCGGCGGCATCGGAACCCTCGTGCTCATCCGCGAGCCGCCCAAAGCCGCCCCCCGGCACTACGATGACGCCCGCGCCAGTGCGGGACACACCAGCCGGCGGCTCATGCACAAAGAGGCGCGGTTGCGAAACATTGGAGCGGCGCGTGATGCCATCCGGGCCTTTCACGGTTTGCTCGGGCGGGTCGGCGGGGACAACCGGCTCGGGCATGCCATTGGGCCAGAGTTTGATTTCGGGCAACGCCGCCGCGCGAAGGGACATTGCGAGGGCAAAAAAGAAGAGCAGGTTTTTCATGGTTTCAAATCGGTTGGCGGCTCACATCAGCAGCTCGCGAATGACATGGCCTTCCACGTTGGTCAGGCGGCGCTGGATGCCGTTGTGCTCGAAGGTGAGTTGCTCGTGGTCGAGGCCGAGCAGGTGCAGGATGGTGGCGTTGAAATCATAGAGCGGATGCATGTCCTGCACGGCCTTCTGGCCGAGCGGGTCCGTCACGCCGTGGCTCACGCCAGGTTTCACACCGGCACCGGTGAGCCAGCAGGTGAACCCGTCGGGGTTGTGGTCGCGGCCCTTCGCGCCTTTTTGGAAGAACGGCATCCGCCCGAACTCCGTGCACCACACGACCAGCGTGTCCTCCAGCAACCCGCGCTGGCGCAAGTCGCGGATGAGCGCGGCGGCGGGCTGGTCGAGGATGGCAGCGTGAACGTCGTATTGCTCCTTCAGCGCACTGTGGCCGTCCCAGTTCAACTTGCCGCCGCTGGCGTAAGCACCGTTGAACAACTGCACGAACCGCACACCACGCTCGATGAGACGGCGGGCAAGAATGCAGTTCTTGGCGAAGGCCGCCTTGTCGGGATTGCGCGTGTCGTCGACACCGTAGAGTTTTAGAAGATGCGCCGGCTCGGTGCTGAGGTCACTGATGGCGGGCACGGAAAGCTGCATGCGAGCGGCGAGTTCGTAACTAGCGATGCGGGCGGCGAGCTTCGAATCGCCCGCGTTTTGCTCCAGATGGCGGGCATTCATCCGTTGGAGCAGGGAGCGTGCGGCTTGGTCCGCATCACTGGAAACTCCTGCTGCAACGAGATGCCGCACCGGTTCCTTCGAACTGAGGGTCGTGCCCTGAAACGCAGCGGGCAGGAAACCGGGACCCCAGTTGTTCGAGCCGTTCTGCGGCACGCCGCGCGGGTCGGGAATGGCGACGTAGGCGGGCAAGTCCTGATTCTCGCTGCCCAACGCATAGGTCACCCACGAGCCCAAACTGGGAAATCCATCAAGAGCGAAGCCGGTGGAAAGAAAGTTCTCCGCCGGCCCATGCGTGTTTGTGGTGCTGGTGAGCGAATGGACGAACGCGATCTCGTCCGTCAGCTCCGCGAGGTGCGGGATCATGTCGCTCACCCATTTGCCGGTCCGGCCGCGCTGGCGGAACTCGTATTGCGGACGCGCGAGATTTCCGGCGGGGCCTTGGAAGGTGACGGACGGCCCGCCGGGCAGGGGCTTGTCATCCCACTTGATGAGCTCCGGCTTGTAATCCCATGTCTCCAACTGGCTCACCGCGCCGGCGCAAAAGATGACGACGACGTTCTTTGCCCGCGCGGGAAAATGCGATGCCCGCGGCGCGTAAGGCCTTGCGGGATGGATGACCGGTCCCGATGCCGCCAGCAGGCCGTCGCGACTGAGCAGGTTGGTGAGCGCGATGGAGCCAAGCGCGGTGGCGCTGTGCGAAAGGAAACGGCGACGGTCGAGCAACGCACGACCGGCCGAGGAGATGAGCTCAGCGCGCGGAATCATGGCAGGAACAGGAACTCATTCGAGTTGAACAACACGCGGCAGAGTGCTGGAAGCCCATGGGTGCGGACCACGGGCTCTGCATCGTGAACTTCCTCAGGGCGGGGCGCACGGGTGAGGGCCAGCAGGTAGGCCCGGTGGATTTGCAGCGCAACGTCTTCGCCGGCCTCTTTCTTCACGCGGGCAGCGAAGGCTTCGGCCTGGTCGAGCGTGAATCGGCTGTTGAACAAGTTCAGCGCCTGAATGGGCGTGGTGGACTCACGGCGGCGGGCGGTGCTCTGGCCGGCATCGGGACAGTCGAACGCGCCAAAGACGGCCTCACGCTCGCGCCGGACCTTGTGCGCGTAAATCATGCGGCGCAGGCCGTCATCCTTGAACGACTCGACGGGCGTGAAGCCGCTCAAACCGCCGCGCTGGGCGAAGAGATTGTAGCCGCGCCCGAACATCTTGAGGTTGAGCTGGCCGCTTACGGCGAGCATCGCATCGCGGATCGTTTCGGCTTCGAGCCGTCGCGCTGGGAAGTGCCAGAGGAGACGGGAATCGGCATCGAGCATTTTTGCTTTGGAGTATTCAGTATTCAGTGAGCCAGCCGAACGCCCGCGCGGCTGCTCAGCGGACACTGAAGACTGAACGCTGCTCTGCCGATACGCCGCCGACAGCACCATCAACCGGTGCATCTGCTTCACCGACCAGCCGCTGCGGATGAACTCGGTGGCGAGCCAATCCAGCAGCTCGGGGTGTGACGGCTTCATCCCGCTGCGCCCGAAGTCGCTCGCGGTCTCCACCAACCCGATGCCGAAATGTCCCTGCCAGATGCGGTTCACCATCACGCGGGCGGTGAGCGGGTTCTCCGGGCTGGCAATCCAGTCGGCGAGCGCGCGGCGGCGTTGCTGCTCGGGCGTTTCCTTGGACAGAGTCACCGAGCCCAGTGCGCTGAGCACGGCGGGAACGACCTCGTCCTTCGGCTGCTCGGGGTCGCCACGGTGCAGCAACCGGATGTCGTCCGGCTTGCGGAAGGTGCCGGCAAAAACCTTCTGGCCATTCTCCGCGCCGGCGAGTTTCGGGGCCAGCAACTGCTTTTCCGCCAGCAACCGTCCCACCGCTTGCGCCTCCGCCGCGCCGAGGCCGTTGGTCGAAACCACGAGCGGCTTGTTTTGGCCGGGCACAAACTTCGCGCGGTCCGAGGCGTCGGCCACGCTGCGCCACTCGCCCGCCGCGTCGGCGACTTCGATGAGGTAATTCGTCGCGAGCCGGTCAGTGAACTTGCCTTCGCGGTCCCGGCCCCAGACGACGCGCTCAAGCGTGTGCTCGGCGGAAAACTCCACCGTCACCCAACCCTTGCCCCTCTCGTTGGACATCCAACTGCGCGAGTTGCCGTAATTGCCATCGTTGACGAAACGCAGCTCGTGGCGGTCGGCGGAGACGTTGCTGCCGGAGGCCGTGACCGTGGTGCCGGCGCTGGCCAGCGCGAGGTTCGGGCCGCTCGCGGCGAAGACCTCCAACTCGTCCACGCATGGCTCCAAGCTGTTGGTTTCCTTGATGGTGAAGCGGACGCGCTTTGCTTTAACGGGGGCGAAGCGGTCGGTGTTTTCGCGGGCGTTCACTGGCGGGCGTTCCGTCCCTGACTTCACCAACGGCTCGAAGCGCGCGAGCTGCTGGTCGAGCTTCGCGATCTGCGCCTTGATCTGAGCGGCCTCCTGCCGACGCGCCTCGGCCTCGGGCGTGCGCAGCTCGCGGTCCTGATACTCGACCCCGGCGACAAACGCCTGCATCGCGTAGTAGTCGCGCGCGCTGATGGGGTCGAACTTGTGGTCGTGGCAGCGAGCGCAGCCGATGCTGAGGCCAAGGAAGGTCTGGCCGAGGTTCACTACGATTTCATCCAGCGAGTCCTGTCGTGCCAGCCGTTTGGAAGCGTCATCTGCGCCAATCTGCCCGGGCAGCAGCACCGAGGCCGTGAGCAGAAAGCCCGTCGCCGCGTCCTCGCCCAAGGCATCGCCGACAATCTGCTCGCGGATGAACCGGTCGTAGGGTGTGTCCTGATTGAAGGCACGAATCACGTAGTCGCGATACGGCCAGGCGTTGGGCCGCTCGGTGTTCACCTCGAAGCCATGCGTGTCCGCGTAGCGCACCACGTCCAGCCAGTGCTGCGCCCAGCGCTCGCCGTAGCGCGGCGAAGTCAGCAGTTCGTCCACCACCCGCTCGAAAGCATCGTTCCGCTTGTCCGCCAGAAATGCGGCCATCTGCTCCGGCGTCGGTGGCAGGCCGATGAGGTCAAAGCTGACGCGCCGCAACCAAGTCACGCGGTCCGCCGGCGGCGACAGGGTCAGATTGTTCGCCTTGAGCTGCGCGAGAATGAAGGCGTCGATGGACTGGCTGCCGGCCGGCACGGCCAGTGGCTTGAAGCTCCAGTGTTCGCGCTTGTCCGCCGACTTTGCGACCGGCTGGCCGGTGGCGGACATGACGGCCAATCCCAGCGCGCCGAGCAGCAAGGCGAATGTGGCGAGCTTCATGGCGGTGCGGCTGGTTGTGATGCGCGCGACTTTCGGCCACCCGCAGCCGTCGGCAAAGGGAAAACCGCTACGCGAGAATCTCCGACACCACCTTGCCGCCTTGCAGGCCCGTGAGGCGGATGCTGCGGCCGCCTTGGGTGAAGGCGAGGTTGGCGTGGTCGAGGCCGAGCAGGTGGAGAATCGTCGCGTGTAGGTCGCGGAAGTGGATTTTGCCGGCGACGCAATCGGCTCCGGTGTCATTGGTCTTACCATGGGTCAAGCCCGCCTTCACGCCGCCGCCCGCGAGCCAGAAGGTGAACGCGCGGTGGCTGTGGCCGGTCTGGTCCTTGCCGTCGCCGGGCACGAGGCCGGGGCGACCAAACTCGCCGCCCCAGACGACGAGCGTGTCGTCGAGCAGGCCGCGTTGGTTCAAGTCATCCAGCAGCGCGGCAACCGGCGCGTCGGTGGACTGGCAGTTGGCCGCGAGGTCGCGGCGATGGTCGGTGTGCTGGTCCCAACTGCCGTGGTTGAGTTCAATAAAGCGCACGCCTGCCTCGGCGAAGCGCCGCGCGAGCAGGCATTGCCGGCCAAAGTCCGAAGGCTTGCAGGTGCCCACATCGTAGCTCTTGCCGACCTGGTAGCGGTCGAGCGTGGCTTGCGATTCGTTGCTGAGATCGAGCAACCCAGGCGCGGCGGCCTGCATGCGATAGCCGAGTTCCATGGTCTGAATCACGCCTTCCAGCCGCGCATCATCGCGTCGTGCGGCGAGGTGGCCGCGATTGAGCGACTGAACGAAGTCGAGTTGTTGGCGCTTCACGGACATGGGCAGGTGTTCACCGGCGATGTTGCTGATGGTGGCTTTGGACATGTCCTCCCCGTTGATGCCGATGGGCGTGCCCTCGAAAATCGGCGGCAGGCAGGCGCTCGCATACACGGAGGGCTTGGCGGTGTTCAGGCTTATGAAGCCGGGCAGGTTTTGGTTTTCACTGCCGAGGCCGTAAGTGACCCACGAGCCGAGGCTGGGGCAGGGGCGGAGACGGTCGCCGGTGTGGAGCTGGAGGAAGGACTGGGCATGGTTGCCGGTGTCGGCATACATCGCGTTGAGCACGCAGAGTTTGTCCGCGTGGCGCGCGGTGTGGGGCATCAGCTCGGAAACCCATGCGCCGCTCTGGCCGCGCTGCTGGAACGGAGTGACAGAACCGGCGTGCGGCTTGTTTCCGACCTGGGGCTTGTATTCGAAGGTGTCGAGCTGCGCCGGGCCACCGCTCATGCAGAGGAAGATGACGCGCTTGGCGCGGGCGGTAAGCTTCGGCGGCCGGGGCGTCAGGTCGGCTCCGGCGGCCTTGGCGAGACCGGCGAGGGCGAGGTAGCCGAAGCCGCACGAGGTGAGGCGAAGCAGTTCACGGCGGGAGAGGGCGGCAGTGTTCATGCGGGGAAATCAGTCGAGGTAGCGGAGTTCATTGCTCGCGAGGAGCGCTTGGCAATACGCAGCCCAAACCGTGTGCTGCCGCGCCTCGCTATCGGGCTGGTTCTGCATCAGGCCGGATTCGGCACTGCGTAGAAACGCAACGGATTGCTGGATTTCAGGCTGGCTCGGTTCGCGGGCAAACGTGCGAACGAACGCGCGGCGGATGCGGGCCGGTTCAGCGTCGGCGGACTTGAGCAGACTGGCGGCGAAGGCCTTGGATTGCGCGACGAGGAACTCACTGTTCAACAGATACAAGGCCTGCGTGGGCAGGGTGGTTACGTCCCGCTGGCCAGCGACGTTGAGACCGTCTGGCAGGTTGAAAGCGGTGAGTTCGTCCGGCATTGAGTTGCGCAGGTGCAACAAGTATACGCTCCGGTGATTGCTGGCTTGGTGGAGGTTGCCCATCTGGTTGATGAGCACCTCGTGATGCTGGATGAGCGAGCCTTGGCCGGGGCGTTCGTCCAGCGTGCCGCTGGCCACGAGCATTGCGTCGCGCAGTGACTCGGCATCCAGTCGGCGGCGCGTGTGCCGGGCGAGCAGGGTGTTGTCCGGGTCGGCGGCGAGCGAGCGAGCGTCGGCTTCGCTGGCGAGCTGGTAGGTGCGGCTCAACACGATGGCGCGGATGAAGCGTTTGATTGACCAGCCATCGGCCACGAAGCGCGTGGCGAGATGGTCGAGTAGTTCGGGATGCGACGGCCGGTCGCCATACACGCCAAAGTCATCCGGCGTGCGCACCAGCCCGTGGCCGAAGAGATGCAGCCAGACACGGTTCACCAGCACGCGGGCGGTCTGCGGGTGGTCACCGCCCACAAGCCACTGGGCGAGTTGGAGCCGTCCGCTCTGCTGCGGCTCGATTGCTAGGGGCGAGTTTGTGTTCGCGCAGGCGGAGAGGAAGCCGCGCGGGATGGCGGCCCCGAGCTTCTTCGACTCGCCATCAATGTTCAGTTTGCAATCAGCAACGGCCTTGGCCTCGCGCACGCCCATCGCCAGCGGCGCATCGGGAGCGTAGGGGAAGGCGGGCTTGGCGGGTTTCTTGTTGCTGGTCTTCACGGGCGCCAGCTTTTCCTTTGCCGGCGCGACTTTCGGCGCGGCCTGCAACTCATGCAGCGGTGTCTCGGGCGCGGTGAGCTTCTCATAAGCGCCCGCTCCCCATAGCGTTTCGGTGCTTTTGAAGATGCCGGCCAGCGCATAGTAATCGCGCGTCGGAATCGGGTCGTGCTTGTGGTCGTGGCAGCGGGCGCAGCCGACGCTCAAAGCCATGATGCCGCTGCCGACGGCGGCGATTTGGTCCGCCACTACGTCCATGTCGAAGTTGTCGTTCATCGCCTTCGCGGGCTTGCAGCCGAGGGCGAGAAAGCCGGTGGCGATCAAAAGGCGGTCACGTTGCGCGGGTGACTCGGCGGGCAGCAAGTCGCCCGCAAGCTGCTCGGTGACGAAGCGGTCGTAAGGCACGTCCTCGTTGAACGCCTGAATCACGTAGTCGCGGTAGCGCCACGCGTGCGGGAAGCTGGCATTGCGGCTCAGGCCGTCGTTGCCGTTCGATTCACCATAACGTGCCACGTCCAGCCAGTGGCGGCCCCAGCGCTCGCCGAAATGCGGTGAGACAAGGAGTTGGTCAACGAGCTTGGCCATGGCCGATTGCCGGTTACTGGTCGAACACGCGCGCTCGAAGGCAGCGATTTGCTCGGCGGTGGGCGGCAGGCCAAGGAGGTCGAAGTGCAGCCGACGAATCAGCGTGGCGGGTGCGGCATCCTTCGCAGGCGTGAGCTTGACCGCCTCCAATTTCGTGAGAATGAAAGCATCCAGCGGGTCACGCGGCCAGCTCCGAGCGCCAACCGGGGGCGCTTTTGGATTCGTTACTGGCTGGAAGGCCCACAGCGATGCCTTGTCTGCGGGCACCTCTTTCCGCACGGACTTCGGCGCGTTCACGCGCGGGTCAGGGGCCCCCATTTTTACCCATACCACGAAGTCGTTCACCACTGCTTCCGGCAACCGGTGCTTCGGTGGCATTTCCAAGCCGTCGTAGCGTAGGGCTTGGATGAGCAGGCTCTCATCGGGTTTGCCGGGCTGCATCACCGGGCCGGACTCGCCGCCGCCAATCATCTCGCCCGGGCTGTCGAGGAGCAGCTTGCCGCCGACTTTTTTGGCGCTGGCCGAGTGGCACTCGTAGCACTGCTTGACCAGCACCGGGCGAATCTTGCTCTCGAAGAACGCCCGCCGCTCCGGGGTCATATCCGCCGCCGGCAGCACGGTTGCTAAGCACAGCACCGCCAGCAGGCCAAACATCGGGCGATGGGCAGAAGCGTGTTGATGGATTGGCATGGTCTTCAGCAGCTACCCACAGCTCGCGACCGGCGGCTTTTCAGTCTGGGTATCTTGCGCGAAGAACTCGACGAACAGCTCGTGGCAACTAATCACGGATTCCCAGGCATCGACACTTGATGGCGCTCGCTCCAGCGCAAACGAAGCTTCCATCCCAGACCTCGTGAGCCCCGAGGTTGGCCTGGCCTGGAAGCAGCTTCCCACAAAACCTTTCCCTGCACGCGCAGCTTGACGTGCCTCTGCCTTCTTGGAAGGCTCTCGCCGCTTCACTAGCAACGCACATGAAAGTTCTGATCGTCGAAGATGACCCAGTGGTCCGCCGGATCCTCGAGGACCTGCTGACCCGCTGGCAATACGAGGTGGTCAGCACCACCAACGGCGAGCAGGCCATTCAGGCGCTTCAGGTGGAGAACCCCCCGCGCCTCGCAGTCATCGACTGGCAGATGCCCGGCATGGACGGCGTGGAGCTGTGCTGCCGCGCCCGGCACCAGCTCAAGCTGTCCCCCCTCTACATGATCCTGCTCACCATCCGGGGCGGGAAGGCGAATATCGTGCAAGGCCTGGAATCCGGCGCGGACGATTACATCACCAAGCCGTTCGACCAAGAAGAGCTGAAGGCCCGCATCCAGGTCGGGGCGCGGCTGGTGCATTTGCAGACCGAGCTGGCGGCGCGGGTGAAGGATCTGGAAGCCGCGCTGGATCATGTGAAGCAGTTGCAAGGACTGCTGCCCATTTGCTGCTACTGCAAGAAAATCAGGGACGACCGGAACTACTGGCACGAGGTGGAGTCCTACATCACCACCCATTCACAGGCCAAGTTCACCCACGGCATCTGCCCGGAGTGCTACCAAAAAGTCGTGCAGCAGATTTAGGCTGGCGATGACTGACCTGCCAAGCCGGGGTGGCTTGCAGATTGACATTCCTGATAATGGATAGGATAAGTTTAAACCACCACCTGTGAAACCGATTTCATTCACCATCCTGAGCTCAGATCCAGCTCGCCGTCACCGGCTGGGCTTCACCCTGATTGAGCTGCTCGTCGTCATCGCCATTATCGCGATTTTGGCGGGAATGCTGCTGCCGGCGTTGTCGCAGGCCAAGAGCAAGGCCTCGGGTGCCAAGTGCATGAACAACAGCAAGCAGCTTGCGCTGGCGTGGACGCTCTACATGGGTGATCACGACGGAAGGCTGGCGCGCAACGGCGACGGCGGAGCGGCCGGAGATCCTGGCAATCCAGGTTGGGTGCGGGGCTGGCTGGTCAACGGCGGGGCTGGCTCCACCGACAATACCAACACGGATTACCTGATCGGGACTTCGCAGCGGCCCAACGGGTCCATCGGCGCGGGCTATGCCCAAAATGCCGAACTCTACCGATGCCCCAATGACAAGAGTGTAGATGCTGCTGGCCGGGGTGCCCGTGCACGCACCATTTCGATGAACGGCTGGATGAACCCGGGGCGTGGCGTGGGCACGATCAGCACTAGCTACGGTTGGCAGGCCGTCTTTCGCCGTGAATCGGATATCCGCAACGCCGGCGATTTATGGGTCACGGTGGACGAGCGGATTGGCAGCATCAACGACGGCTGGTTTGCCGTGGCCGTGAACGGTTGGACTGCTCCGGGCGTGATCGACATGACTCAGGTGGGCATCACCGACTGGCCGGCCAATTACCACAATCAGGCCACGGCCTTCTCATTTGCCGACGGGCATACCGAAGTCCACCGGTGGGTGGATGGGCGGACCGTCCCCAAGGTCGAACCGGGCGCCGGCTTCCAAACCTTGGCCAACAGCCAGGACATGGTCTGGCTGATGACCCATTCCACAGGGCAGTAGATTTTCGCCTCAGCGCCCGCACCTTCACGTGAAGACTACATGGATCCTGCTTGTGTCAGTGGCACTCGCCAGTCTGACCGGGTGCCGAAAGAAAACAACGGCGGGGGACGCCATGTCCTCGGTTCCGGTTAAGGAGGCCGCGGCCTCCTTGGGGATTCAGCCAGCAGATCTCCCCGACCAAAAGGTGCTCTACGAGGCAGTTACCAAGTATATGTCAGCCAATCAGGGCCGGGCTGCGAAGGATGTTGATGAGCTGGTTCAAAAAGGCTTCCTCAAGCCCCTTCCCCCTTTGCCGGCGGGCAAGCGCTACTTCTTGGATCAGCGCGCCGCCATGCTTTCGATTTTGGACAAGTAGGTTTGGGTCCGGTTCGGGCTGGCAGCACTTCAGATGGCAAAGGCTGGTTTTCGTGTGAAGGCAGCGTCGGACGCTTCTTTCCGCTCCCTCAACCCTCCATCTTCCACCCGGAGACAACTCTGCGAGGCGAATTACGTCAGCTTTCCCATTGGCAATCGCTCATTGCTCCGGTAAGTAGCCACCGTGCCCAATCACTCCGACGCCTTCTGGTCACGCCGCCGCTTTGCTGCTGCGATGGGCGGCGCGGCTGCGGGTCCGTTGTTCGCGCCGTCATTTTCCAACGCCGCTTCCAAAAGCCCCGCCAAGCGCAAGCGCGTCGCGCTTATCACCACCATCGTGCGCAAGTTCTCGCACGGGCAGCACTTCGTTGACCGCTTGATCGAGGGCTACGGCTGGCACGGGGAACACCACACGTCGCCGCTCGACTTGGTTTCGCTCTACGTCGAGCAGTTCCCCGAGACCGACACGAGCCGCGAGCGCAGCCGTCGCCACGGCGTGCGGCTTTGCCCGACCATTGCCGAGGCGCTCACGCTCGGCACGTCGCGGCTCGCGGTGGACGGCGTGCTCATCATCGGCGAGCACGGCGATTACCCGCGCGACGCCAAGGGTCAGCCGCTCTACCCGCGCTTCCGCTTCTTCAAGGACGTGGTGAAGACCTTTGAGCGCACGCACCAGTCCGTGCCCGTGTTTCAGGACAAGCACTTCGCGATGGACTGGCGCGAGGCACAGGAGACTTACCGCGACGCGCAACGGCTCGGCTTCCCACTCATGGCCGGCTCGTCGTTGCCGGTCACGTGGCGCATTCCGGCCATTGAAGTTCCCTTCGGCACGCCGCTCGTCGAGAGCGTAGGCGTCGGCTACGGGCACCACGGCTACTACGACATCCACACCATCGAGACCGCGCAGTGCATGAGCGAGCGGCGCGCGGGCGGCGAAGTCGGCGTAAGGTCCGTGCAAGCCTTCAAGAACGAGGCCGTCTGGCGTTTGCTCGGCGAACGCGAATCCACGCGCAAGCTCTGCCTCGCCGCGCTGAACCGCAGCCAAACGCTCAAGGCCGCGCCAGGCTACACCTTCGCCGAACCCAGCATCGAGCATCTCAAGCGCGTGAGCCCCTTCGCGGTCGCCTACGTGTTCGAGCACCTCGACGGCTTCCGCACGACCATCTTCCACTTTAACGGCACCGGCACCGCGTTCAGCCGCGACACCGCCGCGCTGAACGACTTCACCTACGCCGGCCTCACACAGCGCGGCGACGTGCTCTCCACGCTGATGTTCCTGCCGATGCCGCCGACCATGTCCACGCTGGCGAGCTTCTTCAGCCCGCTGGTGAACCACATCGAGCACATGGTCCTGACCAGCCAACCGTCCTGGCCCATCGAGCGCAACTACCTCACCACCGGCATGACGCTCTTCGCCGTGGACTCGCTCTACGCCGACGGCGCGAGGCTCGACACGCCCGACCTGCGCATCCGCTACCAGCCCACGCTGGGGCCGCATTTCTGGAGGGGATGAGGCAACCACGAATGAACACGAAGAGACACGAATGGGAAGTGGCTGAAGGGCACTGGTTGTTTAAGGTGCTCTCGTCAAGCGCGCGCCCGGTGGCCGAAGCTCATCAACCGGCATTGCGTTGCATTTTCGGATTCGTGTTCATTAGTGTTAATTAGTGGTTTCCCATGCCTCCGCTCCGCCAAATCGCCTTCGTCCTCGAAGACTTCGCGCTGCAGTCGCCCGCGCAACAACTCCTCGACCGTTTCCTTCTCGGCTATCGGCGCGCCGGGGGCTTCCATAAACTCGACGGCATCCGCGTCACCGCCGCCCGTGGCGGCGACTTGCAGTCGCCGTCCGCCGCGTCCGACCTGCTCCGCGCGCGAGCGGCCGACGTCGGCCTGCAACTCACGGACCTCCCCGCCGCCGTGCGCGACGCTGACGCCCTCGTCATCGTGCCGCGCACCGCCGCTGCCGCGCCCACCGAGGCCCAACTCACCGCCGCGCTCATGCACGCCAGGCGCGGGGCCGCCTGCTTCGTCTTCGGCGCACTCGCCACCAACCTCGCCGCTGCGCGCACCCTCGCCACACTGGCTGCCGCCCGTCAGGTGGCGCTCGCCTCCGGCACCACGCTGCCGACGACTTGGCGGCTGCCACAAGTGGACTTGCCGGACCGCGCCGTCGTGGCCGAAGCGCTCATCGTCGTGCAAAGCCCCTCGCCTCTCGCCGAGTTCCACGCGCTCGACGGCCTGCTGCCCGTGCTCGAACGCCGCGCCGGCGGCGAGCGCGGAGTGCGGCAGGTGAAGTTTCTCGCGGGTCGCGAGCTCTGGCGTGCAGGCGACCGGCGCGAGTGGTCCTGGCCGCTCCTCTCCGCCGCGCTGTCTCGCTCCGACTCGCCGCAGGGCGATGCGATTCTGGACGGGCGCACGCAGGACTTGGTCGGCCTCGGCCTCGTGCCCAAGCTGGCGAGCAACCCGCGCGGCTGGCTGCTGGAGCACACCGACGGCGTCCGCACCGCGTTGCTCGTGCTGGATGGCGTGGTGGAGGATTTCAACTTCGCCGTGCGCCTCGCCGATGGAAGCAACCTTTCCGCTCAACTCTTCCGGGCGCCCGCCCCGGCGCAGGAGCATTACAGTCAGCTCGCTGCCACGCTGGAGGACTTCTTCCGCACCGGCATGCAGCCTTGGCCCGCGTCGCGCAGTCTGCTCACCGCCGGCCTCCTCGACGCCTGCCGCCAGACTGCCGCGCAACCGGGCGTGTTGCTCCGCACGCCGGAACTTTCGCTGCTATGAGCCACCCCACGAACATCAAATGCCCGGTGTGCAAGAAGTCTGGTGATTGGTTCGCCACACCGTTCGGACCGTTCTGCTCGAAGCGCTGCCGGCTCGTGGACTTGGGTAAGTGGTTCAGCGAGGAGCACAAGCTTTCCGAACCGTTGCGCCCGGAGCACTTCAAGGGCTACGACGAACTGCCGCCGGGTGAGCACTTGGACAAGCCGGAGTGAACCAACTGTCTCGCCGATCGCGATGGCGGACTAAACTTCTGGCACTCACGGAGCACCACCACCGTCAGGGCGGCAGCGGCGGATTGGCACCGAGCTTTCCGAGCGCCTGCTCCACGACGCGCAAGTCCGCCGCCGTGCCCTGCACCACCAGCGCGCCGGTCTGCGGATTGAACTGCACCCGCGTGCCGGAGTTGGGCGTGCTGAGGCCGCTGACGCCGGCGGATTGGAAGAACTGGCGGACCAGCGTGTTGGCCGAACTCGCGTTGTTCTGCATCGCCGGAACAGCGGGCGGGACGACCGCCCGCACGGGGCCGGCCGCACCGACGCCACCGGCCGGCGCGGCAGGTTGTCCGGCAGTCCCGTTGGCAGCGGCTGGCTGACCGGGTTGCACTCCGAGGACCGGGCTGGTCACCACCCCTTGCAGACCCTGCATGAAGGCATCCGGGCTCACGCGGAAAGTGCGGGAGAAGAGGGCGGACGCGCCCGGTCCGCGCGGAATGAAGGCCACGGCGTATTCCTCCACGGCAAATCCAGCTCCGCCCTCCGAAGTCTTGCAGATGGCGTCCAAGGCTTCGCGCAAGGTGAGGCCCTTCAACGGCAGGCTCAGGTGGACAAGGGTTTCGCTCAACGGCACAGGCTGCGCGGCTGGAACGGGATTGCCATTCGGGTCGAGGGCTGGCGCGGCGTTGAGGGCGGTGCGGTTGACGTCGTTGATGAGGAAGTTCAGTCCCTTCTTCTCAGGGTCGAACTGTTTGGCTTCGTCGGCGAGGCGCTTCACCACATCCTTGAGCGGCACGCCGTCGAAGTGGATTTCCGGCAGAACAATCGCGTCGAGCTTGCGGTTGATGAACTGCGCGCCCTTGCTCGAATGCGTGAGGAACGGGCGCTCGGCATTGCTGCGGAAGTAAGGGTTGGGGACGGGCGAGTGGGCCGGAGCTGCGCCACTGGGTCTCGCCAGCCACCCCAAGACAAGCAGCAGGATGAGGAAGGTGGGCAGGGATCGCTGACCGGCGGTAACCGACGGCGACTGCAAGTCGCCGGCACGGGAGGGAAACGTCCACGTTTCAAAGCGATGGGGCAAGGGGAGGCGCATGGCGGTTCAAGGCTTGATCGTGTGGCACCTTTTCGTCCGCTGTCGCACAGGTCAACTGTGAATTCATCCCCAAAAACGCTTCCGAAAAAAGAGAAGCCCCGCCATTGCCGTGTGCAAACAGTTCCTTTGAACTGCCTAGGAACAGGTGGGGCCGAATCAGCGGTTTCTGCCTTCCAGTGAAGGCCTGACATCCGCCGAAGAAGTTAGGGCCCCGATGTTTTTTAACTTACGGTTCAAGGACTTTGTCTGCGTAGCACGAACAGGGCAGGGCTAAAGCTGAAAGCTTGTTTTTGAAAGAGCCGCCCACCCTCACCGCCTTGGGCGCTGCTGGAGGTAAGTATCCGCGCCGGCGGGAAACGCTCAAGGGATTTAGTTTCCTGCGCGCAGATATTTACGGGGTGATTGGGGCGCTCTGGCAAAGTTAATGCCTTATCAGCGTGACTGTCCCGGGAGCTGAAGACGGCGAAACTGCCCTGGCCGGGTTCAGTGGCTCGAAGTGAGCACGAGCACCTGCTCAAGGGTGGAGATGCCTTCGCGGACCTTGTCCAGGGCCGCCATGCGGAGGGTTTTCATGCCCTGGCTGACGGCGACCTTGCCGATCTCGGAGGCGCTGGAGCGCTGGATGATCAGTTTGCGGATGTCGTCGGTGACGGTCATCACTTCGATGATGGCGCAACGACCCGCGTAGCCGGAGTTCTTACAGCGATCGCAGCCGTTGCCCTTGTAGAGCTGCACGCCGGCGAAGGTGTTGGGATCGAGGTCGAGCTGCTCGTAAATCTTCGACGGGTAATTCACGGGTTCCTTGCAGGACGGGCAGATGCGGCGCATGAGGCGCTGGGCGCAGGCGAGAATGACCGAGCTGGAGATGAGGAACGGCGCGATGCCCATGTCGTCCAAGCGCGAGATGGCACCGGGGGCGTCGTTGCAGTGCATCGTGGAGAGCACCTGGTGGCCGGTGAGTGCGGCTTCGACGGCGATCTCGGCGGTTTCCTCGTCGCGAATTTCCCCGAGCATGATGATGTCGGGGTCCTGCCGGAGAATGGAGCGCAGGGCGGCGGCGAAAGTGAGGCCGATTTCCTTCTTCACCGGGACCTGATTGATGCCGGGGATCTGGAATTCCACGGGATCCTCGACGGTGACGATGTTGTAGTCGGGGTTGTTGAGTTCGTTGAGGGCGGAGTAGAGCGTGGTGGTCTTGCCGGAGCCGGTGGGTCCGGTGACGAGGATGAGGCCGTGGGGAGCATCCACGGCGGCCTTGAAGCGTCGGAGGGTGTCCGGGTCGAGGCCGAGCTTGTCGATGCTCGCAGTGAGGTTCGACTTGTCGAGCACGCGGAGCACGCACTTCTCACCATGCACGACGGGGAGGAAGGACACGCGGAGATCGATGTCCTTGCCGGAGACGCGCATGCGCATGCGGCCGTCCTGCGGCAGGCGGCGCTCGGCGATGTCGAGGCTCGACATGATCTTGATGCGCGAGGTCAGCGCCATCTGCAGGGACTTGGGCGGCGGCGGCATGTCCACCAGCGCGCCGTCCACGCGGTAACGGAGGCGGACGGACTTCTCGAACGGCTCGATGTGAATGTCGGAGGCGCGGTCCTTGATGGCCTGGACGAGGATCAAGTTGGCGAGCTTGATGACCGGGGCGTCCTCGCCGGCGGCGGCCAGCTCGTCCACATTGGCGGTGTCGGTCTGCTCGGCGACGAGTTCGGCGCCCTCGGCTTCGGCGTCCATCTCCGCCGACTTCTTGATGATCTCCTCCATGCCTCCGCCCTTGGAGGTTTCGAGGTTGTGGATCTTGTCGAGGATCGCCTTCTCGGAGGCGATCATGGGCGTCACATCCAGCTTGGTGATGCGCTTGACGTCGTCGAGCGCCAGGACGTTGAGCGGGTCCGCCATCGCCAGGAACAGCTTGTTATCCAGGCGGGAGACGGGAATGACCTTGTAGTTGAGGGCGACTTCGCGCGGCACCAGCGCAGCGACCTCGGGCAGGATGCCGGCGCGGGCAAGGTTGACGGGCGGGGTGTTGAGCACGCGGCCCATGGCGACCACCATGTCGGCGTCGCTGACGTAGGCCTTGTCGATGAGCAGCTTGAGGAGGCGGGTGCCTTCCTTTTTTTGGAGGGCGACGAGCTCGTCCACCTGCTGGGCGGTCAGGAGGTTGTCCTCGACCAGCGCGTCGGCGATGCGTTCGCCGAAGGATTTGATGGGGGCCAGGCTGCTCACGGGCGGTTAGCGGAAAACCCTTTTGATCGACTTCACCAAGTCAGGCGGGGAAGTCATATACCAGAGGATGCGTTGTGGCGTGGCGGCTTGCAGTTCAGCGGCAGCCTGCTTGTTGAAGGGGTTGGCGGTGGCGACGAGCACGGACTTGCTCATGCGGTCAAAGGGCAGGATGCACCACTTGAGGCAGACCGCGCGCGGGAAGGTCTTGCCCAGCTCGACGTCAATGTCATAGCGATCCAGTGGCAAATAGCCGATACGGGCGCGGTCGATGACCAGCTTGAGGGACTTTTCCAAGCTCATCACGCCCTTGTCCGCCATGACTTGCAGGAAGGGATCCATCACCTGCGTGATCGGTTCCGAACTGGGGGTGAACCAGAGCCGACCAAAATCTTGGGCGGTGACGAGCTTGGCATCCACAAAGATGCGTTGCATGGCGGCCTTGCCATCGTCGGTCTCGGGCGCTTGTTTGGCCCCGAGGCCTCCGGGTTTGCCCGGAGCAGGGGCGGCGGCGGCGGATTCAGCCCCACCACGGCCAGCGAAGCTATTGGTCTTGTTCTCGATCTCCGCGAGCGCCTTCTGCACGTCCGGGTCATCCGGGAACCGTTGCAGGATGGTCTCATACTCCATGATGGCGGAGCTGAGCTGGCCCAGTTGCACGTAAGCCTCGGCGATGCGCTTGGAGGTCTCGACCACATCCTTCTGCAAGCCCAGCTTCATGTAGGCTTCCTTGAGAATCTCCAACGATTGGTAGTCCAGCGGCTGCGACTGAGTGATCACACGGAACATCTCAATCGTCTGCTGCAACTGGGCTTCTTCGCTGGGTGTCAGGGCGGCCATTTGCTGGCGGTTATGACACACGGGCAACGCGCCCCTGTCGAGCGCGGTTTTCCGGAAATGGGTATTCGGGGATTTTCGTGGCTAAGTTCGAGGTGGGGATGGAAGAGCTTTTAAGGGAATGCGTGTGAGTTGGGTTTGATTGCATGCCGAGACGCTCTGGGTTGGCGGCGGGTTCACCGCTGCGCGTCGGTCGTGGCTTCGCTCCGC